>NZ_OU957226.1:680833-1361666 GCF_918731615.1 Flavobacterium sp. CECT 9288
TCTCATCAACTGCTGGAATAGATTTAAAAGTATATCCACACCGCTATATTTTTACCGAAGGAAACCAAATTAAAACGGGTCAAGCTATTTTTTCAAAATTTCCTATAATTGATCACGGTAATATTATCTTTCCTAAGTCCAGTAATAATGTCATTTACGCAGATATAAAGAAGGGAAAAGATATTATTAGGGTATATAACATGCACTTACAATCTATCAAAATTTCCCCAGACGTAAATGAAATCGATGAAAATATAGATGCAATTAATCAGAATAAATCTCAAAAACTTTTTATTCGAATCAGTAAGGCATTTAAACAACAACAGCAACAAGCTGAGCAATTTCGAGAGCATAAATTAAAGTGTACCTATCCAGTCATTATATGTGGTGACATGAATAATAGTGCATTTTCGTATGTGTATAGAAGTATAAAAGGAAAAATGAAAGACAGTTTTGAAGAAGCTGGTAAGGGTTTTGGAGAGACTTATAAATTCAGATATTATCCTGCAAGGATTGACTATATTTTTGTTGATGAAAGAATGAAGGTGAAAAAATTCGAAAACTTTTCTAATTTTATAAATTCAGATCATTTCCCAATCATGGCACGTTTGTCCTATGAATAGTTTTTGTTTGGTTATAAATGAATTATTTTCTTTGGATGTTTGTTCTAATAGATTAAAGGGTCTGATTTCTCAAATAATCCACAGTAAACTTACCTTCATTGAAAAGTAAATCTAGTATACTTAAATTATTTAGAAATCCATATTTGTCATCAAAAACTTGAGGATACGTTTCAAATTTTGAGATGTCCTTTTTTCCGTTTGCTAATGATCTATAATCTGTAATAATAGCTGGATCTGTCTCTAGGACATACGATTCGGTTTTAGAATAATCCATTTTCATTCGCATACACTTAGATAGCAATTCTAAAACTTCAAAGTTTAGATCCATCAAAAAATCATGTTTCTTTTCGAAAATAGGTTGTAAATCGTCTTCAAAAAACTCAAAAAAAGGAGAGCTTCTATATGCTGCCTCTAAGGATTTGAAATGCTGTTTTTGCCAATCAAAATCATTTTCTATTCGGATATCTTTTGTTTTTTGATGGGTTGTTTTACTATGTTTTATAGGGATATTCAAAAGTTGAATTCCGTTTGGACTGTAAATGTAAGTTCTATTTCGGTTAGTTTGCTTTTGAAAATTATCTTCGACCTCATAAAGTACTGAATCAGCTTTTGCAATGGCTACAAAATGACTTATAGAAGGGAAATAGGTGGGGTGTATGATAATATTCATGATGTTGTAATGTACTAGCGTTTAGAGTTTTTAGTGCTGCTAAACGCTAGTTTTTTTATTTAAACTTTGTTTGTTTTTCTTTTTTTCCAAAAATAATCTCCTATGAAAAATACAACTAGTCCAATTAGGAATAATTGAAAATATGATTGAGGTTGTCCTTCACCACTCACGGTTGTGAAAACTCTATTCCAACGAATTTTGTTGATTCCTTTACCGTTAGGATCGATACTTAACCATATAAATATTGGTTTACCTACAATATGATTTTCTGGAACAAATCCCCAGTATCTACTATCTTCAGAGTTGTTGCGGTTATCACCCATCATCCAGTAGTAATTTTGCTTAAAAGTGTATTCTTTAGCAATTTTACCATTGATACGAATTTCGGTGCCGTTTACTTGCAACTTATTGTTCTCGTAATCGTCTATAATCGTTTTGTAGAAAGGTAGGTTTTCAATAGTTAAAGCAACAGTTTTTCCTTGCTCTGGGATGTAAATAGGTCCGTAATTATCGCTATTCCATTTTTTTAGGTGAGGAAAAACCCCTTTGCCAAAATTTGCTTGATCAACGCCTTTGGCAATTTGTTTCACTACTGCTGTTACACCGGGAGTATTTTTAAAAACCTGAGCACCTTCTTCTGTTAAGGCACTAAGGAAAATAGTGTCTCTTTTGGTGTCATTTGTAAAAAAAGCTCTATCAGTAATATCTAATTCTTTAAAAAGATATTCAAGATCAATAGGTGTTTTTCCATCAAGCGCAATTTTATATGAAAATTGAGGCTTTGCTCTTTCTGGTAATTGAAGGATCTTACCGTCAATATACACATCTCCATTAACAATAGAAAGGTTGTCGCCTGGCACTCCTACGCATCTTTTTACGTAATTTGATTTTTTATCAATTGGTTTGTATGCTCTTCTTTTTGAGGTGTCAAAAAATTTGTAAACCGTGTCAACAGGCCAGTTAAAGACAACTATATCAGTTCGCTTTATATTTTGAATTCCAGGTAATCTTAAGTAAGGCAATAAAGGCCATGAAGAATATGATTTTCTTTGAGTCAAAGGTATAGAGTCGTGAACCATAGGTAACGCCACAGTTGTCATAGGTACTCTTGCACCATAATTCATTTTACTTACAAACAAAAAGTCTCCTACTAATAATGATTTTTCTAATGATGATGTAGGTATTGTAAAGGGCTGAATAACATAAGTATGAACAAGAGTTGCTACCACCACTGCAAATAATATAGAGCTTATGGTATCGGCTGTTTTGTTTTGAGGGGATACACTTCTGTCAGCTATGTAATTTAATTTTTGTGTATAATTAATATAGTAGATGTATAAACCTAAAGTAACAATTCCTAGAAAAGTATCTAAAGAAGATCTTTTACCAAAACTTCTCAGGGTTTCAATCCATATTACTGGGAATAAGATTAAGTTAATTATCGGAATAAATAGTAAAACGGTCCACCATGTAGGTCTACCTATTATTTTCATTAATACGATTGCGTTATAAACAGGAATAGCTGCTTCCCATTTTTTTCGTCCCGCACTTTCATATAATTTCCAAGTTCCTAAAAAGTGAATTATTTGTACCAGTAAGAAAAATACAAACCATTGATATACAGTCATAGTCTTTTGTTTTTGTTTAATTATTGTGATGCAATTTCACAAAGAGAATAATGTTTATTTTATTTTAAATCTAATACATCTTTCATAGAGAAAACTCCTTGCTTTCCTACTATCCACTCAGCCGCGATAACTGCTCCAAGTGCAAATCCATCTCTATTGTGTGCCGTGTGTTTTATTTCGATACTGTCAACTGTCGAATTATATTGTACGGTGTGCGTTCCAGGAACGGTTCCTATTCTTTTAGCATCAATGTGTATTTCACCTTTATTAGGATTGTCTAAAGTCCATTTAGTGTATGAGCTATTCTCTATAATTCCTTTGGCTAAAGAAATTGCTGTGCCACTTGGTGCATCTAGCTTTTGGGTATGGTGAATTTCTTCCATGCTTACTTGGTAACTGTCAAATTTTGACATCATTTTTGCAAGGTATTCGTTCAACTCAAAAAAGATGTTTACTCCTAAACTGAAATTGGAACTGGAAATCAAGGCACCTTTTGTTTCAAGGCAAAGTGCTTCAATAGTTTTGTAATGTTCAAGCCATCCTGTTGTTCCTGAAATTACGGGAACATTGGCGTGAAAACAAGTCGAAATATTTTCAACAGCAGCTGACGGTACACTAAAATCAATGCCTACATCAGCCCTAGAAAGTCCTTCAAAAGTACTTTTTTCATCTTTTCTTAATACGATTTCATGACCTCGTTCCAAAGCAATTTTTTCAATCACTTGGCCCATTTTTCCGTATCCTAGTAATGCAATTTTCATTGTAATATTTTATAATTTAAAGCCAAATGAACTTTGACAATTTTATTTTTTGCTTGCTGCAATAACTTCGTAAAATCGAATCACTAATTATTTATAATTCAAGCGGACTTATTTTTTTATTGATGAAAAATTAAATCAATTCACTCTTTCAAAAAGTATAATTAATAGTTAGTCCTGCATTTGTCTTGAACGTTACATCATTTTGATAAATAGCGGGGCGTAGAGATAAGTTTTCATCAACGTTAAATTGAAGTAGTGCTGCATCAACATTAGCATCAATGATGTTTAAAGCATAAAAAGCAAGTGTTACAAGTGCAGATAAATCTCTATTGCGTTGGTAAAATTTTTGCCCAGCAATCAATCTGTTGTTGTCAAGAAAGGCTAAATCTTCGGTTACAACACCTTCTAGGCGTCTTTTATAAGCCGTTCTGTATTGTCTGTACTTTTTATTATTATCCGCATAAAAGTATATACTTGTACCTATAGCTCCGTAAACTAAGGGAATTTTCCAGTATTTTTTATTGTAAGCTTGACCTAAACCAGGTAATACTGCCGAGAAAAAAGCAGCTTTAGCAGGTGTAAGCGGATCAATGTTAGACACTTTCAAGGTATCCTTAACTATCAAATCTGTAGATTCTTTGGCTTGAGCCAAAACAGAGCTGCAACTCAATAGCAATAAGGAAATTGAAATGAAAAATGATTTAAACACTAGTCGTTTATTAGTTTAATGATTCTTTTAAAATCTTCTTCAGAGTGAAAAGGAATGGTTATTTTACCTTTTCCGCCGCCTGTAACTTTCACGTCTACTTTGGTACCAAAATAATTGGTAAAGGTGTTTTTGTGTGCATCCTCAACCTCAAAAGAATTTGCTTTTGGTTTTCCTTCAGGTTTTGGTTTTAGGCTCTCTTGATAATTTTTTACTAATGCCTCGGTATCGCGCACCGATAAATTTTGGCTAACAATTTTTTGATAAATATCAGCTTGAATATCTTGGTTTTCAATATTGATGATGGCTCTACCATGACCCATGCTTATGAATCCATCTCTAATTCCTGTTTGAATAATAGGATCAAGTTTTAATAAGCGTAAATAATTAGCAATAGTAGATCTTTTCTTTCCTACACGATCACTCATTTGTTCTTGTGTAAGTTGGATTTCATCTATCAATCTTTGATAAGACAAGGCAATTTCTATAGGGTCTAAGTCATGACGTTGAATGTTCTCAACCAGTGCCATAACAAGTGATTCATTGTCATTTGCAATACGAATGTAAGCAGGAACTGTAGTAAGTCCTACAAGTGTAGAAGCTCTAAGACGACGCTCTCCAGATATAAGTTGGAACTTATTAAAATCTAGTTTACGTACGGTAATAGGCTGTATAACACCTAGTTCTTTTATAGAAGTAGCCAGTTCTCTTAATGATTCCTCATTAAAATTACTTCGGGGTTGAAACGGATTTATTTCGATTGCAGCAATTTCAAGCTCAATAATATTCCCAACAACCTTATCGGCATTTTTATCATCAACAGATTTGATATCGTTTTCTGGATCTTTCAATAACGCGGATAATCCTCTTCCTAAGGCTTGTTTTTTAATTGCTTGTGCCATAAAATTATTTACTATTTTTCTTTATGATTTCTTGTGCAAGGTGAAGGTAGTTTACAGCACCTTTACTTGTTGCATCATAATTAATTATGCTTTCGCCAAAACTAGGCGCTTCACTCAATTTTACATTTCTTTGAATGATAGTTTCAAAAACCATATCGTTAAAATGTTTTTGAACTTCCTCAACAACTTGATTAGATAAACGCAAACGAGAATCAAACATGGTCAACAAAAGTCCCTCAATATCTAAATCTGGATTGTGTATTTTTTGAATACTTTTTATGGTATTTAGTAATTTACCCAATCCTTCTAGTGCAAAATATTCGCATTGAATAGGAATAACTACAGAGTCTGATGCCGTTAAAGCATTAAGAGTTAATAATCCTAATGATGGTGCACAGTCAATGATAATGAAATCGTATTCATCTTTTACATTGGCCAATGCTTTTTTAAGCATGTATTCTCTGTTTTCTTTATCAACTAGTTCTATTTCTATAGCAACAAGGTCAATGTGAGATGGAATAACGTCAACATTGGGAGCAGAGCATTTAATAACTGCTTCTTGCGGAGTATGGCTGTGCTCTAATATTTGATACGTCCCTATTTCTACTGATTCAACATCAATTCCAAGTCCTGATGATGCATTAGCTTGAGGATCAGCATCAATAAGTAGAACCTTTTTTTCTAATACACCTAATGCAGCTGCAAGATTAACTGATGTTGTAGTTTTGCCAACTCCTCCTTTTTGATTAGCAATCGCGATGATTTTGCCCATTTGTTTTTCTAAATTTTGAACCGTAAAAATACGATTATTTATGGTTTTTGAAAATCTATTTTGTTAACAATCGTGAAACCACAATTTGAATGATTTTACTTGTGTTTAAAATTTTAGTTTAATTTTTTCATTTAAAAGCTATTCCAGCTGTTCGCTACAAGGTCTTGCTGTTGCCTCTGCTTTTTTACTGTCCTAAAAGGAGCTTCTTTTAGTCGCTCTTTTAGGACAAAAAAAGCAAGATGCACCTAGCGCAACGCTTTTCGCTACCATCTGGGCTTTGGTTTTCCCATCCAGAAAAAGTTTTTCTAGAATTCATCTTCTTTTTTTTAACAAAATAACATTTTTCATATTTTGCAAAAATACTTGTGTAAGATAAAAAGAGTTGTATCTTTGCACCCGATTTCGGGGTGTAGCGTAGCTCGGTTATCGCGCCTGCTTTGGGAGCAGGAGGCCGCAGGTTCGAATCCTGCCACCCCGACAAAAGCCGAACGAGATCGTTCGGCTTTTTTTATATAAAAAAAATTATGTTTCACGTTTACATTCTTTTTTCTAGATCACAAGACAAGTATTATGTAGGGTATACTTCTATGGTTTTAGAAGAGAGACTGCGACGACATTTAAGTACACACAAAGGATTTACAGCAAGAGCCAAAGATTGGGCAATAGTTTATTCGGAGTTATTTGACCAAAAATCTTTAGCAATTTCACGAGAGCAGGAAATTAAAAAATGGAAAAGTAAAACTAAAATTGTCGAACTAATTTCAAAATAAGTAGCAGTTATCGCGTCCCGATTGCAAATCGGGAAGGCCGCAAGTTCGAATTTCCGTTTTCGGAATAAACACTGCCACCCCGACAAAAGCCGAACGAGATCGTTCGGCTTTTTTTTCCGAAAAAAGATTAATGTAGCAAAAAGTAGCTTAAATAGAGGGGTTTACACTGTTGGAAATCGTTGCAGGTAACGATTTAGTAATGGTGCTCATTGCATTCATTTTTACTCAATTTCCTTGTAAATCAGTAGCAAATATAATAAATCTATGTGATTTAAAACTCCTTTTCACGACCTAACTATTATAATTTTTAGGAATTTTGATGGTTTTTTTGTCTTCATCGTTAGAAAAAATTTCTCCCCAGTGGGGTGAAACTGTGGAATTATTATCATTAAATGTTTGAAATTTTGTGAATTAATTAGGCGTAAACCAAATTTAAAATTTGGCAAGCATCACAAAATTTATTAGCTATGAAATATTCTTTAGACAACATCCTTTTAGAGATACACAATAAAGAAGAGAAGATTTTATCACAAAGCAAAAGGTTGATTGATGAGGCTTACGAAATGACCCTGTATCTTCAAGATCTTTTAGGTTCAGTTAAGAAATACCTTGCTGAGGAAGGATTTAAAAACGATGAGGAAGAAATCCATTTCTTTCGTTCTATTAAACCCCAAATACTCGGTAAGCTGATCTATTATAATAAGATATATCGCATTGAAACCACTTGCCCTGTCAATAACGGTAAAATGTATTACTGTTATTTTTCTGGACAGTTGGCAAATCTAAAGCGAGAATACACTGAACACCTCTGCAATTCGGATTTTTACAGATACTACCGCTCAGGACGGACAGACCGTGATGATACTTACTTCAAACGTGGAAACATTAACTACCACGATGGGCTTAACAGCATCGTATTTGAAATAGACCCGGAATTCTCGACTTTCTTCGATTATAAAACTGCAAGGATTATCTCCAATGAATTGCTCTACACCTATCTGCTAACAAAAATTAATCCCGATGAAAATCCCGATGTGATATTGCAAAAGCCGGAAAGTTCCAAAGATATATTTTGGACCGACAGCAAAAATGCTATAATCGAATTGATATATGCCCTTTATGCTTCGGGTGTAATTTCTCACGGAAAAATCGGTATCCGAAAAATTAGCCTGATGTTTCAAATGCTTTTCCGTATTCCTCTCGGCGACCTGCACCACGCTTTCCATAGAATGAAAACCCGAAGTGGTTCCAGAACTTCATTTTTAGACCAGCTTAAGTTTTCTCTTGAAGAATATATGGATAAAGACCTTTAGTTTAATTGAGCTATCATTTCAAAGCAGTACATCATCGTGTACTGTTTTTTTTTGCCCATATCAGCCAATTGGTAAAGATTTGCAAAACACTATTATTAAACTATCAAAATCCCCTAAAAACCTTTACTGATAAGGCTTTCCCTAATTATAAAAATTTTCAAAAAACCGCCAAACCAATTGGCAAGGCTTGGCAGACAAATTCTGCCACTCTTTTCAACTTTGCATAGTAAACTTTAAAAGTTATGCAATGAAAATAATAACCATTGAAGAAGAAGCGTGGGATCAGCTAAACAATCGTATCACTGCTATCGCTGACTATCTGAAAAGATTGGAAGTGACCAATTATGAAGACCTGTGGCTCAACAACCACGAGGTATGCCAATACCTACACATAAGCGAGAAAACCTTATGGCGTATGCGTACCAAAGGTGAGATTGCTTATTCAAAAATCTATGGACAATACTTCTACACTATTGGTGCTATCAAAGATATGCTCAATGCCAATGCTGTACAAAGCAGTGATGAGTATGTACAGGAACTTATAGCAAAAGGCAAAAGCTATATCGAAAAAGGCAGGAAACTAAAGACCGATAAAAAATAGGTACGAACCCTTAAAAGTATAATCCGATGAATATTGACAGAATGGAATTTTTGGCGTGGATGGAACGCCTGATGGACAGACTTGATATGCTTGGCAACAATATCGAGGACTTTCAAAAGAAACGAAATAATATTGATGGTGAGGAATTACTCGACAATCAGGATTTACTTCAAATGCTGAAAATCAGCAATCGTTCATTGCAACGTTACCGCTCCAACGGGAAACTACCTTATTATACGATAAGCGGAAAATTGTATTATAAGTTATCTGATGTTCATCAATTTATAAGAGAGAGTTTTAATCCTCCGACACCTAAATAGATGCCATTAAGCGACAAATACTGCCTTTGAATGCCACTTAGTGCAATGCAGTAAACGCTTCTTTTATTTTCGGCATTGAAATCTTAAAATTTTCAGATTATGAGCGAAGAAACTACAAATAAGCAAGAAGAGCCCGAACAATTATCGGACATATTGTTGGTGCTGGATAAAGAAAAAATGAAAATCCAAGCTGTAAAAAGCATCGACAAAAACGGGAAAATGGAAACCGTTGATCCCACAAAAAAGAACCAAAGCGAATTTATGCGGGTGGACAAACAGGGTGATTTGATTTCTAATTTCTTCTCAAATTTTTACAGACAGCTAAAAGATCCTACCAAATTTACATTCTTCAAAGTACCAGCCGATAAAGCTTTAGAGAAAGCAAAAGAATTTCAAAAACAGGTAGATCATCCTACTCCAAAAGGCGAAAAACAAATGAAAAAAGACGAAGTAAAAGTTGAGCCTGAACATAAACAAGAAAATCAAAATAATATGGAAACAACACAAAAAGCACCGGAAAATAACGAATACCGTTACAAGCCGGAACAAATTGATTGGGAAACAATGAACAACCTTGGATTAGGCAAAGAACGCCTTGAAAAAATGAACCTACTTGAACCTTTATTGAAAGGTTTTAAAACCAATGAATTGGTACCCGTAAGCCTAAATCTCGGCACTGCCGTTACCCGAATGGATGCCCGTCTTTCCTTGCAA
Source organism: Flavobacterium sp. CECT 9288 (assembly GCF_918731615.1). Classification (NCBI taxonomy): domain Bacteria; kingdom Pseudomonadati; phylum Bacteroidota; class Flavobacteriia; order Flavobacteriales; family Flavobacteriaceae; genus Flavobacterium; species Flavobacterium sp. CECT 9288. The sequence continues at coordinate 690,614 of NZ_OU957226.1, forward strand.
CACAATGACGAAGGTAAGGTAGTGGTCGCCATTCACGGTATCCGTAAAGAACCGAACTTAAACTTTGAGTTCTTTGGACACAAGTTTACTGATGAAGACAAGAAAAACTTACTGGATGCAGGAAATATGGGACGTGTGGTTGATTTGAAAAACCCCAAAACAGGCGAAACCATTCCGTCAATTATTAGTGTGGATAGGTTAACCAATGAATTGATTGCACTGAAAATAGAATACATAAAAATACCCGATGAAATAAAAGGCATAAAACTGAATGATGAGCAAAAACAAACTTTAATGGACGGCAAACCACTTCATTTAGAGGGAATGATTTCTAAGAAGGGAACTGAGTTTGAAGCTACGGTTCAATTCAATGCAGACAAACGCTATGTTGAATTTCTGTTCGATAGAGGCAATATTAATCAGCAAACGCAAAGCAACGGACAAAATAATCAGCAAAATAATTTGCAGGAAGTTCCGAGAACTTTTAGAGGTAAGGAATTGGATAATGAGCAATATGATAAGTTCAAAGCGGGTCAGACTATTTACATCAATGGCTTGACAGATAAGCAAGGTAAGCCGTATCAAGGTTATATCACGCTGAATAAGGAAACCAACAAAACCAATTTTTCTTTTCAAAATCCCGATAAACTCAAAGAACAAGCGAAACCTACCGAAGCTCATAAAACGCAAACTGCGGTTAATTCGGATGGTAAAACCAATGAAGCAACAAAGAATATCAAAGAGCCTTTGCAACCGAAACAACAAACGCCAAAAGATAAAAAACAGCAAGAGCAACAGGAAAAACCTCAAGCACCTGCTAAATCTAAAGGCAGAAAAATGTAGTAAATTATGAAAGCAATAATTGCAGAAAAACCAAGCGTAGCAAGAGAAATAGCCGGCTTGTTGGGTGCTTCCGAAAAAAAGGATGGCTATCTGACAGGCAACGGCTATTGTGTTACGTGGGCGTTTGGACACCTAATTGGATTAGGAATGCCCGAAGATTACGGAATATCAGGTTTTCAGAAAGCTTCGCTTCCGATACTTCCTAACCCATTTTTATTAACCGTTCGTAAAGTAAAAAAGGACAAAAGTTATGTAGCTGATACAGGTGCATTAAAGCAATTGAAAATAATTGAGCAAGTATTTAATCGGTGCGATAGTATTATTGTAGCTACTGATGCAGGTCGTGAAGGCGAACTCATCTTTCGGTACATTTACGAATACCTCAAATGCAACAAACCTTTTCAAAGATTATGGATAAGTTCATTAACTGAAAAAGCCATTAAACAAGGTTTTGATAACCTCAAAAACGGAAAAGAATTTGACGGATTGTATCAATCTGCACAAGGCAGAAGCCGTGCCGATTGGCTTGTAGGAATTAATGCTACGCAGGCATTGAGCATTGTTGCAGGAAATGGGATTTATTCGCTCGGAAGAGTGCAAACACCAACACTTGCCTTGATTTGCAAACGTTATCTCGACAACAAGAAATTCTCAATAAAGAAATATTATCAGATACAATTGTTGCATCACAAAGAAATGATTGGTTTTAAAAGTGTTTCCACAACCAAATGGGAAGATAAAAAGCTGGCAGACGATACATTGCGAACCATCGAAAGAAACAATAATATGGTAACGGTCACGTCCATAGAAATCAAAAGCGTAACGGAACAACCGCCTTTGCTTTTTGACTTGACAGGTTTGCAAAAAGAAGCCAATAAAAAGCTAAACCTTTCTGCCGAAGAAACGCTGAACATTGCCCAAAGCCTTTACGAAAAGAAATTCATCACTTATCCTCGTACCGGAAGCAAATATATTCCCGAAGATATGTGGGCTGAAATCCCCAATCTTGTAAGAGCATTACAGGACCGTGAAAACTGCAAACAAGCCTTGTCTAAAATAAAATGGGGACGTTTCAATAAACGCATCGTGAACGATTTGCGTGTAACCGACCATCACGCATTATTGATTACCGAAAAAATTCCATCGGCATTAAATGCAAAAGAAAATGCAGTTTACGATATGATTGCTTTTCGACTGTTGGAAGCGATTTCTCAAGCTTGTACGAAAGAGATTACCGACGTTGCTTTACGAGCTATACATTATGATTTTACTGCAAAAGGTTGTAAGATAACCGAACCAGGTTGGCGCTCGATAAAAGGAAGTTTCGCAGATGATGACACCGAACCTTTGCAGGATTTACCCGAACTGAAAAAGGGCGATGAACTTAAAATAAAAGAAGCCTCGGTTTTGGAAAAACAAACTAAACCGCCTGCATTATATACTGAAGCTGGGCTTTTATCAGCTATGGAAACTGCCGGAAAGGGGATAGAAAATGAAGAAGAACGTAAAGCTCTGCAAAATATAGGCATTGGCACACCTGCAACACGGGCATCAATAATTGAAACATTGTTTACCCGAAATTATATCCAACGGGAAAAGAAATCTTTAATCCCGACTGAAAAAGGATTGCAGGTTTATGAGTTAGTCAAAGACCAAAAAATTGCGGATGTGGCTATGACTGCCGAATGGGAACTTGCTTTGCAGAAAATTGAAAACAACGAAGCTGATGCCGAAGCATTTCAAAAGGAAATGGAAACGTATGCAAAATCTATTACGAATGAATTGTTGCAAACTACCATTGCCCACGAAAACCTGCCTCAACTTATTTGCCCAAAATGTAAAACCCAGCAACTGATTATTAGAGATAAGATTGTTAAATGCCCTGATGAAGTTTGTAACTGGGTACAGTTCCGCAATGTTTGTGGCCTACAAATCAGCATTGCTGATATTGAAAGCCTCGTCAATAAAGGCAAAACGGCTCTGCTTAAAGGGATGAAAAGCAAAGCTGGAAAAAAATTCGATGCTTATATAGTGTTGAATGAGGATTACAAAACCTCTTTTGAATTTGAAAAAAACAAAAGCTATAAACGTAATGGAAAATAAGCCTAGCATTAGCACAATGGAAATCAAAAACCTGATTTATTCCCTACGTGGAAAACAAGTAATGCGGGATAGCGACCTCGCTTCCTTATACCAAGTGGAAACAAAGAACCTTAACAAAGCCGTAAAAAGAAATATTGAAAGATTTCCTGCTTCTTTTTGCTTTCAACTGACCGAAGAGGAAGTTGAAAACTTGAGGTTCCAAATTGGAACCTCAAGTTTGAGCTACGGCGGAAGGCGTTATTTGCCTTATGTTTTTACTGAACAAGGTATTGCAATGGCTTCTGCCATACTCCGTTCGGATATTGCCGTTAAAGTCAGTGTAGAAATTATGGAAGCCTTTGTAGAAATGCGTAGGATGCTCATCAGCAATGCTTCGCTTTTTCATCGTTTGGATAAGATTGAACTAAAACAATTAGAAGCTGACCAAAAATTTGAAGATATTTTTAAGGCTTTGGAAAGCGACAAACTGCAAAGTGAAAGAGGTGTTTTCTATGATGGTCAAATTTTCGATGCTTATACTTTTGTATCGGATATTATCCGAAGTGCCAAAAGTTCTATTATCCTGCTTGATAATTATGTGGATGACACGATATTGATCTTATTGGGCAAACGGAATAATAATGTAACCGCAACAATCTATACCAAAAGCATCAGCAATCAGTTACGTCTGGATTTACAACGGTACAACAGCCAATATCCTCCCATTGAAATTGAGATTTTCTCCGATGCCCACGACCGCTTTTTAATTATTGACGATACGGAGCTTTACCATATTGGAGCATCACTAAAAGACCTGGGCAAAAAATGGTTTGCCTTTTCGAGAATGGATATTGAAGTCGGCAGGATGCTTCAAATCTTAAAAAAACCATAGAACGAACATCTGAATATTCAGAGGTTTTTTTATTGTCCATTACGACAAATCCTACCTTCTAAAGCCAAACCCTACCACTTTTTTAATGGCTTTTACTTCCTTCTTTAATTTTAGACATCAAGCAAAATTCTAAACAAAATTAAAGTATGGATACACAAAAAGACCTTTCGTATTTCAGATTACGATTACAAGAATTATTAAACACCAGTTTCCCCGAAAAAGCAAACGACCAAAAATTCATAAACCAGCGTTCCTCTTGGGCTACCAATGCCTATGAAGGTGCTTTTCAATCGGGAAATGATATTGAAAAATGTAACGAAATAGCCAATTATATTCTTTTCGATGGTTTACATTTTTCCAAGTTCGATACCGTATTTCAGGTGGTTTGTAATGAGTTCGACACCATAATGGCAGATGAAGAATTGCGACCATTTGCTTTAAAAATGTTCCGTGTTTGTGAACCTATTTTCTCCAACTATGAACTAACTGATGACTTCGCTTATGGTTATGAGTATGACCAGCTCTACACCGAAATAACCGGAACCATCGCAATATGGATAGCGGAAAATGGGCTTCAGTAAAAAGCAACATCTCCAACAAAACATTGATGCCCTGCGAATTGCTTTTAAACTGGAAAAGGAGAAACAACAAGCCACCGTAGGCGAAAGACTGCTAATGATGCAATACAGCGGATTTGGCGGTCTTAAATTCGTATTGAACCCCATAGAAAATGAAATAGACATCAATAATTGGCGAAAAACTGAACATGATTTATTTCCACTTACACAGGAGCTCCACCAACTATTAAAAGAAAATTCCGAAGACGAAAAGCAATACCGCAGGTATGTGGACAGTATGAAAAGTTCGGTGCTGACGGCTTTTTATACACCGCCACAGGTTATAGATGCAATTTCTTCAACATTGAGTGATAGCGGTTTGAACATTCAAAAATTCCTTGAACCTTCCGCAGGTATCGGCTCTTTCATACAATCCTTTTCCGAAAACCAGCAACCCAATGTAACTGCTTATGAAAAGGATTTGCTTACAGGAAAGATTTTAAAACAGCTTTATCCACAAAGCAATATCCGTGTAAGTGGTTTTGAGGAAATACCCGAAAAGGAACAAAACACTTATGATGTAATTGCAAGTAATATCCCTTTTGGCGATACTTCCATATTTGATCTTTCGTATTCCCGAAGTAAGGACGAAGCAAAAATACAGGCATCCCGAAGCATCCACAATTATTTTTTTTTAAAAGGAACGGATATGCTACGTGATGGTGGCTTGTTGGCATTTGTTACCTCGCAGGGTATTCTAAATAGCCCAAAAAACGAACCGATACGCAGGGGGTTGATGCAGAATAGTAATCTGGTTTCGGTTGTTAGATTGCCAAATAATCTGTTTACTGAATATGCAGGTACAGACGTTGGAAGCGACCTGATTATCCTGCAAAAAAATACGGCAAAACAAAGTTTGACCGAAGTGGAAGAACTGTTTTGCCAAAGTAATACAACAGAATATAATACACCAAACAATGCTTTTTTTCAGGATAGCACAAGAATTGTTCATACAGATAGAAAATTAGACACCGACCCTTATGGAAAACCAGCCTTAATTTATACGCATAAAGAAGGCGTTACCGGCATTACCAAAGACCTTAAAAAAATGCTTTCAGAAGATTTTGAAAATCATCTGAATTTGAGTTTATACAAAGGCGAGCCGAACATACAAATTCCAATTACAACAACTGTTACAGCTCCCATTGTAGAGCCTATAACGATTAAACCAACACCTGTAACCATTCAGGAAAATCCAAATGAATTAAAACAATTAAGCATTTTCGACTTGTTTGAAAATGTGGACGAACCAGTAGCGGTTATTGCTCCACCAAAAAAAGGTACTCAAACTCAAAGGCAAACTTCCAAGAAGCGAAGAGCCAATATTGTTCGCCAAGCAGACTTGTTCAGTTCGGCGATACAACCACCTTATATCCCTCCAATTTCAAATGGAAATACCAATGGAAATACTTCAACTGTCAGCAAAAAAGAGGAAGTTATCGGCGACCTGTTTTCGGGCTTAAACGGAAATGGTCAGGCTCAAAAGCAAACCGTTGTCAGTACCATTCCCGAACCTGCTCTATACAGCAAAGGATTACAATCATTTCATCGAAGTGATTGTCTTGTTATAGATAATGGTTGGGTTGGTCATTTGCAAGATGTTGATAAAAATGGAGCAACGGCAATGTTCCATCCCTTGCAATTACCATCATTGCAGAAAGTAAGAGCCGAAGCCTACATTTCAGTAAGAGATAGCTATCTCGATTTGTATCAAAAGGAAGCCGAAAAGCAAAACGAACATATAGTAGAAAGGGAAACGCTGAATAATTTGTATGATGTTTTTGTAAAAAGATATGGCAATCTGAACAGTGCCGAAAATATCAAATTGATTAAAACAGACAGTGCAGGGAAAGAAATTCCTTATCTGGAACGTGTAGTTGGTGGTGTGGTGCATAAGGCGGATATATTCAGTCGTCCCGTTACTTTTTCTACTACCATTTTAGCAACAGACAATCCCGATGAGGCTTTAGCATCATCACTGAACAAATACGGCAAGGTGGATTTGTATTATATGTCCGAAATCAGCAGTATGCCTGCCGATGCTTTGAAAGAAGCTCTACACGGGCGTATTTTCTATAATCCTTTACAAAAGGAATATGATATAGCCGAACGATGGATTGCTGGAAATATAGTAGAGAAATCTGAAGAGGTCAAAGCCTATCTTGAAAGTAGTCCCAATGATGCAGAAGCCAAAGTAAGTCTTACGGTTTTGGAAGAAGCCAAACCAAGACGCATTGAGTTTGAAGAACTGGATTTCAATCTCGGCGAACGCTGGATACCCACAGGGATTTATGCCCGTTTTGCTTCGCACTTGTTTGATACGGAAGTCAATATCCATTATTCCGAAAGTTCGGATGATTTTTCGGTAAAGTGCAACCAAAAGAATGTGCATATATGGGATAAATATGCCGTAAAATCAGAGAGTAGAAACTTTGATGGGATTGCTTTGCTCAAACACGCACTCGTAAATACCACACCAGACATTACCAAAAAAATCAAGGTTGGTGACCAAGAAGTCAAGGTCAGGGATATGGAAGCCGTACAGGTGGCGAATACCAAGATTGACGAAATCCGCACTGCCTTTTCTGATTGGCTTTACGCCCAAAGTGATGAATTTAAAAATAGGTTGACTGACCAGTATAACAACACATTCAACTGTTTTGTACGACCGAATTATGATGGAAGCCATCAGGAATTTCCGGGTTTGGATAGAAAATCATTAGGTATTGAAGACTTGTATTCGAGCCAGAAAGATACTGTTTGGATGATAAAGCTGAACAACGGTGCTATTTGCGACCACGAAGTTGGTGCTGGAAAAACATTGGTAATGTGTACGGCTTCACAAGAAATGAAGCGTTTAGGTTTGGCACACAAACCGATGATTATCGGGCTAAAAAGTAACGTTCACGAAATTGCAGAAGCTTACAGATCCGCCTATCCACACGCAAAAATTCTCTACCCTGGCAAAGAAGATTTTACGCCCAAAAAACGCTTGCGGATTTTCGGGGATATTAAAAACAACGATTGGGATTGTGTGATATTAACCCACGACCAGTTTGGCATGATACCGCAATCGCCCGAAATGCAAAAGGAAATTCTCGAAATTGAATTAGACAGTGTAGAGCGAAATCTCGATGCTCTAAAATCAGAAGGCAGTGAAGTTACACGAGGGATGCTTGCGGGTGCTATCAAACGGAAAGAAAATCTTGAGGTAAAACTGAAAACCCTGCAACACGATATTGATAACAGAAAGGATGATGTAGTGGACTTCAAAATGATGGGCATCGACCATTTGTTTGTGGACGAAAGCCATCAATTCAAAAATTTGATGTTCAACACACGCCACACAAGGGTTGCAGGATTGGGAAATGTAGATGGAAGCCAAAAAGCAATGAACATGCTTTTTGCAATTCGAACCATTCAAGACAAAATACAAGCGGATATGGGTGCGACTTTCCTTTCCGGAACAACAATCAGTAATTCACTTACAGAATTGTACCTTTTGTTCAAATACCTGAGACCAAGAGCGTTGGAAAAGCAAGGAATTAACTGCTTCGATGCGTGGTCTGCTATTTATGCAAGAAAAACTACGGATTATGAATTCTCGGTTGCCAACAATATTGTAGCAAAAGAACGTTTCCGATACTTTATTAAAGTGCCAGAATTGGCACAATTCTACTCTGAAATTACAGATTACAGAACGGCAAAAGATATTGGTATTGACCGCCCTGAAAAGAACGAAATACTGTATAACATTCCACCAACACCCGACCAGACAGCATTTATCCAAAATCTGATGGATTTTGCAAAATCGGGTAATGCGACTTTGCTGGGAAGAGCACCTTTATCGCAACGAGAAGAAAAAGCAAAAATGCTTATCGCTACCGACTATGCCCGAAAAATGTCTTTAGATATGCGAATGGTTGGCGGTAGATATGATGACCATCCCGACAATAAAGCATCCCATTGTGCGACAAACATTGCGAAATATTACAACAAATTCAATGCACAGAAAGGTACACAGTTTATCTTTTCCGACCTCGGCACCTACAAGCCTGGCGAATGGAATGTATATTCTGAAATAAAACGCAAACTTGTGGAAAATCACGGTATTCCGGCACACGAAGTCCGTTTTATACAGGAAGCCAAAAACGATAACCAGCGTAAAGGACTTATCAAGGATATGAATGAGGGTAAAATTCGTGTGATTTTTGGTTCTACAAGTATGCTTGGAACTGGTGTAAATGCACAGAAAAAAGCAGTTGCCGTTCATCATTTAGATACGCCTTGGCGACCAAGCGACCTTACCCAAAGGGATGGAAGAGCAATACGAAAGGGTAATGAAATTGCCAAGTATTTCGCAAACAATAAAGTGGATGTAATTATTTATGCTACAGAAAAATCGTTGGATAGCTATAAGTTCAATCTTTTGTACAACAAACAACTTTTTATAGACCAACTTAAAACTAATAACCTTGGCAAACGTACTATTGATGAAGGAAGTATGGACGAAAAATCGGGAATGAACTTTTCGGAATATGTAGCTATCCTTTCGGGAAATACCGACCTTTTGGATAAAGCGAAAATTGAAAAACAAGTTGCAGGACTGGAAAGCGAAAAGCAAGCTTTCAACCGTTCCAAAGTCAGTTCTAAATATAAACTGGAAGATGTTACTTCTACGTTGGAAAGTGCCCAATCTCGTTTGGAACGGATGAGTCTCGATTGGAATAATCTGCAACAACGCATACAGAAAAATTCGGACGATACAATTGCAAACCCTGTTTTATTGGATGGTTTATCGCTCAATGCGGATATAAAACAGATTGGTGCAAAACTCAATCAGATTGCAGACAAATCCCGTACAGGAGGTCAGTATGAAGAAATAGGTGCTTTATATGGATTTACGTTGTTGGTTAAAACCGAAATATCCGAAAAAGAAGGCGTGGACATAAGAGTAAATCGCTTTTTGGTGCAGGGCGAAGGCAATATCAAATACACTTATAACAATGGAATCATTGCCAGCGATGCAAAATTGGCAACAATGAACTTTCTCAATGCATTGGAAAAAATCCCTGGCTATATCGAGCAAGAACAAAAGAAAGTTACGGAACTGAAAAAAGATGTACCTATACTTCAGGAAATAGTTAAAGGTACGTGGACAAAGGAAAATAGATTAAGCGAATTGAAAACAGAATTGGCTTCTATTGATAGAAAAATACAGTTATCTATTGCTCCAGAACCTAAAAATGAACCTGCGGAACAAATTGAAAAAAGGAAAGAAACTTCAATAGTTTCGGAGAGTATTGTACGGACAAAAGGCATTCATTTACAACGAGGTATATTGTAACTGCGTTGCTTATATTTCGTCCTGTTCATCCATTTTTTTAATCAATGCATCTCGGAGGCTGTCAAGGAACTTTGTTCGGTTTATCTTCCGGGATTTAAGTTCCATGAACGTATGATAGAAATCACCTAAGTCAATATTAAAGGTTCTTTCAAAAGTTTTGGAGATAAGCTTTATGTCAACATTTCCGTTTTCAAATACGCCTAATGAATATAATGCGTAAATCAATTCGGTTAATGCTGTTTTGTTACCAGTCCAGTTTAAAGGAGATTCATGAGAAATCTTATTATAGTTTTTAGTATTCAATTGGTTTTCAATGTAAACTTGTATCAAATCATTAGCGATGATTTTAGCTACTTTATAATCGTGAGATGTAGAGAAGCTTTGGTCCGTTTCAAAATAAATTGTGTCCAACCATAGTTTTATATCGTGTTTGCCACGAACAAAAAATCTTTCGTCAAGAAAGGAGTTATTACTGCGGTAATATTTATAAAAATCAATGTTATTGTCAAAGAACCCTTTGAGTTTTTTTAGTTCTTTGTTAAGATATTTTCTGATTGGTTTTGCTCCATAAGGCTTTTTCGCCTCAATTTTATATATGGCATTGTAGTAAATAAGTTTTGAAACAATAATAGGCTTCTTATGTTTGAAAAAGTGGATTTCTTCGTCAATATTTTGAAATCCACTTTTTAAAATATGTTCCTTTACTTCAGATAAGCATTCAACGATAAGATGTATAATGGTTTCTATCCCCTGTATCGAAGAATCAGCTTCAATCTCCAGCTGATTGATTGTTGTTTCCAATTTTAAAAGGATTTCGGTATAAAATTTATTCATTCGTTTTATTTTGAAGTCTTAAAATTTGGTTACTAATAAAAATACCTAAATTTGTTAGGTTTTATTGTTCATACTATTCTTTAAAATTTCATCCGTTGTATGCGTACAGCGTTTAAAATTGCCAATAATGCAACTCCCACATCAGCAAAAACGGCTTCCCACATTGTGGCTAAACCACCTGCTCCAAGAACTAAAACAATTCCTTTTACACCGAATGACAATGCAATATTTTGCCAAACAATTTTTTTAGTCTGCTTGCCTATATTTATTGCCATTGGTATTTTACTGGGATTGTCATCTTGTATAACCACATCAGCTGTTTCAATTGTGGCATCGCTACCCAAACCACCCATTGCTATACCTACATCACTTAATGCTACCACAGGTGCGTCATTTACGCCATCTCCAACAAATGCTACTGTTTCATTTTTAGCTTTTATCTCTTTTACTTTATTAACCTTGTCTTCGGGCAATAAGTCGCCAAAGTAATTTTTAATCCTTAATTTATCGGCAACAAATTTTACTACTGTGCTTTTATCCCCGCTTAACATTGTAGTTTTTACGCCTAATGCATGTAGTTTGTCAATGGTTAGTTGTGCATCTTCTTTTATACTGTCAGCTATGGTAATATAGCCTGCAAATTTTCCATCGTAAGCAATGGCAATTAAAGTGTAAACAATTGTGGATGGATCTAAATCATAATCAATATCAAACTTATCCATCAACTTAAAATTTCCTGCCAATAATTCCTTTCCGTTTACAGTAGCTTTTAAGCCATGACCAGCAATTTCTTCTGTATTTTCTAATTTTATGGAATTATCAATTTCGCCCACATATTGTTGAATAGCAGTAGCAACAGGATGTGTGCTTTGACTTTCTAAAGCACTGACTATTTTAAGAATTTCATCTTTATTAAATTCAGATTTTATTACAACTTCCTGTACTTTAAAAACACCTTCGGTCATTGTACCGGTTTTGTCCATTACTACATTTTGAATACTGGCAATTACATCTAAAAAGTTGCTTCCTTTAAACAAAATTCCATTTTTTGAAGCGGCACCAATTCCTCCAAAATAACCTAAGGGAATACTGATGACCAAAGCACAGGGACAAGAAATAACCAAAAATACCAATGCTCTGTACAACCATTGACTAAATACATAATCGCTCACAAAAAAATATGGAACTATTGTAATTAGCACAGCCAACAACACGACAATCGGTGTGTAGATTTTAGCAAATTTGCGGATGAATAATTCTGTTGGTGCTTTTTGTGCTGTGGCATTTTGTACCAATTCTAGAATTTTAGAAAGCTTGCTATCTGTATAAGCCGTAGTAACTTTTACCTGGGCAACAGTATTTAAGTTAATCATTCCTGCCAATACGGTTTCGCCTTTATTTTTGGTGTCGGGCTTGCTTTCTCCGGTAAGTGCAGCGGTGTTAAATGAAGAAGTTTCGGATAATAATTCTCCATCCAAGCCTAATTTTTCTCCGGGTTTTAACTGGATAATATCGCCAATGTTTACAGTTTCTGCTTTTACCGTTTTTGCCTGATTATTTTCTAAAACAGTTACTTCATCAGGTCTTTGGTCTAGCAAGGATTTAATATTTGCCTTAGCTCTTGTTACTGCCAATGTCTGAAATACTTCGCCAACGGCATAAAACAACATTACAGCAACACCTTCGGGATATTCGCCAATGGCAAAAGCTCCAATGGTGGCAATGCTCATCAATAAAAACTCTGAAAATACATCACCTTTTCGGATGCTTTCGAAGGCTTCTTTGATTACCGGTAGTCCAACAGGTGCATACGCAACCACATACCAAACAATTCTTACCAAACCTGTGAACCAAGATTGAGGAAACCAATTATCTAAAGCAATAGCGATTATTAATAATGCGAAACTGATGATGGCGGGTAAAAACATTTGAAAGGTAGATTTATCAGTACTTCCGTGGTTGTGACCATCATCGTCGGTATGTTCGTGGTTGTGCCCATCATCATCGTGATGTTTTTCCAATAGCTTTACAGCATTGGCATCGGTATATATTTTTTCTTCCTGGGGTGTGCAGCAAAGTTGTTTGCCTTGTGCATCATATTTATGTTTGTGTTCCATTATAGTAATCTTTTAGTAGTCTTTTTGTAAGATAAATATTCTTCTCCGTGTTGTTTTTCTAAAAATTCTTCTTCCAATCTTATCTGAATTTGGATAACGAAGTAAGTGGATAGCATCAGGAAAAATGTAACAGCATTTGGCAGTATGAAAAATATACCTGTAACGCTGATTATCATTCCTAAAAAAATCGGGTTTCTGCTATAAGAAAACAAGCCTTTGGTTACCAGTTCTGTTTTATTATTTTCATCTATACCGATACGCCAACTATTACTCATTTGATATTGGGCTACCGAAATCCAGAGTAGTGAAAGGTGTATTAGAGTTAACCCTATTATCAAAAATACCTCTTTCATTAAATAAGAAATTGGCACTAAATATTGATATGCTCTATCACCCAATGCATAAATAAATACTGTCATAAAAAGTAATGCTATCAATACTTTCATCACAAAACCGATGTAATCGTGGGCATTGTCTGTTTTGCCAAATGTTATCGGATTGATACTAGTTTGCTTATAGGTGCGGTATGACGGTAGCACAAAAGCCACCGCTATATACAACACCAAATACAAAGGCAAATAAAATTTTAGCCAAATCATAGTTTCTATTTTTTTAATGTTTGTGAAAGCCTGTATTACTCAGTTTTGCGTTTACAAAAAATGATTTTTTTATAAGAACATTTTTTGTAATTGGAACTGCATTTATTTTCCTTTTCATTAGTTTCTGGAGATGATGCAGGCAACTTTGTGCGGCATCATTTTGTTAACTTTTATAGCACTTATATTTAAAATTTCCTTGGCATAAATAGCATTATCGCTATGCCTATAGATATAATTATTGCACCTATTATATCAAACTTATCTGGTTTAAAATTGTCAACTTTCCACGCCCATAATAATGCCATCACAATAAAAATACCCCCATATACAACGTAGGCTTTTCCAAAAGTAGCAGATTGCAAAGTCATCACGTATCCGTAGAGAGCAAGAATTATTGCTCCTAAAATGCCATACCAGATTGGCTTCCCCTCTTTGAGCCAAATCCAAACAAGGTAGCCTCCGCCAATTTCGCAAAGACCAGCCAATACAAAAAATACAATAGTTTTAATAATTGGTGTCATAATATTTATAGAAAAAAAATAGTTGTAAACATATGGTTAATGTTCGTGCCCACCCGTATTGCTCAGTTTTGCGTTTACAAAAAATGCTCCTTTTACCACAATTTTTGCATCGGCAGGAATTTCGTTTACAAAGGTTACCGCTGTGTAACCCATATCAGATACGCCTTTGAGTACTTCTACTTTTTCAAAATTCATACCGTTTTTATGTTCCGTTTCTTCTCCCTCTTTATGCTCGTGTGCTTCTTCGCCTTCTTGGTGGTGTTCTTCTGCTTCTTTGTCGGTTTGTACAAAAACATAGTATTTGCCATCAGCGTTTACAATAGCATCATTGGGAACAGCCGGAGTAGTTACCTTGTTTAGGCTTACAATACCAGTGATATTCATTCCATCAATTAAGCCATTTTTATTTCCATTTACACGGCAGTGTACCGCAATGGTTTTACTCTCGTTTTCAAACGATGAACCAATACTGAAAACCATAGCATCATACTCTGTAGTGGGATTATTGGTTAATGTAAAATGAATGATTTGCCCCACTTTTACCTGCGGCAAATCTTTTTCAAAAACCTGTAAATCTAAATGCAATGAACTGTTGTCAACGACTTCAATTACAGGAGAAGAAACGTCCACATAGCTTCCTATTGTAGCGAAGACATTACTGACTGTTCCGTTTAACGGACTTGTTACTACTAATGCCGATTTCAGATTATTATTCGATACCGACCCGGGATTGATGCCCATTAATTGTATCTGCTGTTGTAAGGAAGCTCTTCGGGTCCGTAGATTGTTCAATTCAGCTTCCGCATTTTGCAGGTTCTTCTTTGCACCTGCATTTCCTTCAAACAATTCTTTTTGCCTGCGGTATTCCTGATCGGCAAAAGTCATTTTACTGGCTGTACTCAAGTATTCTTCCTGTAATTGTATGAATTGCGGATTGGCAATAGTGGCGATGACCTGACCTTTTCTTACATAATCGCCAATTTGCACTTTAAGCGTTTTTATTACCCCACCATACAAAGAGGTAGCATTGGCTTTGTAATTATTAGGAACTCGTAAATTTCCATTTGCTTTGATGGTTGCGGTCAATTCCTTATGCTCTACAGCCCCTAATTGTATACCTACAGTTTTTATTTGTTCTGCTGTAAGCGTAGCGATGTTAGAAGGTCCTTCCTCATGCTGTTCTTCTGCTTTGGTTTCAGACGTTTTTTCATCGGCTTGTTTATTATTGTTGCAGGCGGAAAACAGAAGCGTTAAAACAACTATCCCTGCAATAGACTTGATTTTATTTATACTGATTTTCATTTTTGCTTATTGATTGATGAATGAATAAATGGTGATAACTGACTGGTTTACCTGCTGAATGCTTTTCAGGTAATTCAATTGTATGTCGGATGCAGTTTGCAATGCAAATAGATATTCTACATAGCTGATGTCGCCTGTCTTATAGCCTAACTGTGCCGCTGATACAATTTGTTTGGCATTAGGCAATGCCTTCTGCTGAAAATAATTATACTGCTGCTTATCCTGTTGATACTGTAGTAAAGCATTTTGCATTTGTGTGGTTAATGATATCTGCTGCTGTCGTGCAATGGCTTCTGCTGCCTGTTTTTTATAATCTAATGATTGTATCCTCGCTTTGGTAGCGCCGAATGTTATCGGAATTGCAATTCCAATATTTATAGCACTAAAGCGGTTGCCTGCATTAAAATATTTCTCTGTCCCATTTACATTCTGAAAACCAATTAAAGACTGATTTGTATAGCCAAAGGTAAAATCGGGCAGGCCTTGTGAACGTTCTACTTTCTTGCTTTTTTCCGCGATAAGCGCATCCTGATACAAAGAACGAATGGCAGGATGACTAGATACTACGGAGCTATCCATTAAATTACTTATTTGTAATGGTTGGAATGCTCCGCTTTCTGTGATTGTAAAATCTTCTTTGGTGTTCATCAGCGTTTGCATATTTGTGTAGGCGTTGGTTAAATACACCTCATTTTGCTTCAGCAATAAATTAATTTCACCTTGTTTGACTTCGGCAGTGCTGATCTCCACTTTTTTGATATCGCCTGTTTGATAACGTAGCTGTGCTATCCTGATGAAATCATTATAAAGGCTATCCAATTGCTGCAATTGTTTTTGATTTTGCTGTAAGTACAGTATTTGATAATAATAGGTCCTGACCTGGGTTTTCAACTCCAGCACAGTAAGATTTTTCTGTATTTCCTTTCCTTTTATTTCAGCATTGATCAATTGCTTTTTTGATCCGAACAGGCTTGGGAAAGGGATGGTCTGTGCCACCTGAAAAGACTGGTCGAATTGGATGCTATTGTATTGACCTAACTGTGCATTAACATCAAGTTTGGGTAATTCCCCCGCGGTTTTTTTCAAAGCCTGGCTTGCCTTGATCTCAAAATCTCCGGCTTTTACCTGTGAATTGTTTTCAAGAGCTATTTGTATGGCTTCATCTACAGATAAGGTTCTTTTTGTCTGGGCATTTGATGTAAAGCCTATTGATGACAGGAACAAGAAAATAATTATAGCGACGGGTTTCATTTGGGGTTTTATTTTTAAATCAATTTTCGAATTGAAAATGATATACAATAATGGCAATACAAATAATGTAAGGAATGTTGCCGTAACCAAACCACCAATTACAACGGTTGCTAAAGGTTTTTGCACTTCTGCACCGGCACTGCTACTTAATGCCATTGGTAAAAATCCTAAACTTGCTACAGTTGCCGTCATTAAAACCGGCCGTAAGCGAATTTTAGTGCCTTCAATTACACGTTTTATTACATCTGTCCAACCTTCTTTTTCCAACTGGTTGAAAGTGCCTATCAAGACTATTCCGTTTAAAACGGCAACACCAAATAAGGCAATAAAGCCGATACCCGCACTGATGCTAAAGGGCATGCCACGAAGCAAAAGTGCCAATACGCCACCAATGGCACTCATTGGGATGGCTGTAAATATAAGGCCTGCCTGTTTGAAGGAATGGAAAGTAAAATAGAGCAATACAAAAATCAAAAGCAATGAAACCGGGACCGCTATCATTAACCTGCTACTAGCTTTCTGTAGGTTTTCGAACTGTCCGCCGTAAGTAAAATAGTAGCCTGAAGGTAGTTTAATCTCTTTGCTTAATTTTTGCTGGATTTCCTGCACTACACTTTGCACATCACGTCCCGAAACATTGAACCCGATTACAATTCTGCGTTTTCCTGCTTCACGGCTTATTTGTGCCGGGCCTAATTTGTAATCAATTGTGGCTAATTGCGATAACGGAATTTGGTTTCCGGTTGGTGTGGCTATCATCAGATTCTTTACATCATCGATACTGCTGCGATAGGTGCTGTCCAGCCGTACTACCAAATCGAATCTTCTTTCGTTTTCAAAAACTACCCCTGCACTTTTACCCGCAAATGCGGTGCTTACCACATTGTTTACATCTTCTACATTAAGCCCGTAATTGGCAATACGTAAACGATCATATTCTATATTAATTTGAGGTAAGCCACTCACACGTTCCACCTGTGGGGCAGTAGCACCATTTACACTTTGGATTACTTTGCTCACCTTTTCAGCATTTAGCGCAAGGGTGTCTAAATTTTCTCCAAATATTTTTACTGCCACATCTTGCCTGATACCTGTCATTAGTTCATTAAAACGCATTTGTATAGGTTGGTTTTTCTCAAAAAACACGCCCGGTATTGCTTCTAATTTTTCATTGATGGCATCTGCCAATTCATTATAAGTTCTGCCGCTTTTCCATTCACTTTGAGGCTTCAGCAATATCATCATATCGGTAGCTTCCGGTGGCATCGGGTCGGTAGGTACTTCTGCTGCCCCTGTCTTTCCTACTACCATTTTTACTTCGTCAAATTGTTTTACTATTCTTGACGCCTGCATAGAGGTTTCAATACTTTGGCTTAGCGAACTGCCTTGTGGTAAAATGCAGTGAAAAGCAAAATCGCCTTCCTGTAATTGTGGTATAAACTCGCCGCCCATTCTGCTAAACAGGAAAAGACTAAAGCCAAATACGGCAACTGTAATGCCAACTAACCAATATTTAATATTGATGGCTTTTTCTAATAATGGCTGATATTTTCTTTGCAGCCAATTCATCATTCTGTCCGAGAATGTTTCTTTGTGTGACGCTTTTTTTGAAAGAAATAAAGCGCACATCATCGGAATATAGGTTAGGGACAATATTAAAGCACCGAAAATCGCAAAGCCCACAGTTTGAGCCATTGGACGGAACATTTTACCTTCAACACCTACCAATGTAAGTATAGGAATGTAAACAATCAAGATAATAATTTCTCCGAAAGCGGCACTGCTACGAATTTTAGAAGCAGATGCAAATACTTCATTATCCATTTCCTGTTGGGTGAGTTTATGGACTGATTTACGAAGCCCCAGATGATGCAAGGTTGCTTCTACAATAATTACCGCACCATCTACAATTAATCCAAAATCTATTGCTCCCAAACTCATTAAATTGGCACTTACGCCAAACACATTCATTAAAGCCAATGCAAACAACATCGCCAAAGGAATAGCGGATGCTACAATCAATCCTGCCCTAAAATTTCCTAAGAAAATCACCAATACAAAAATGACAATCAGTGCGCCTTCTATCAGGTTCTTTTCAACGGTACTCATAGCTCTGTCAACCAAATCTGTACGGTCTAAATAGGGTTCAATAATAATATCTTCGGGTAATGATTTTTGAATAACCGGCAATTTCTCTTTGATTCGGTTTACCACTTCGTTGCTGTTTTCGCCTTTTAACATCATTACCACTCCACCAACAGCATCGATCTTTCCGTTGTAGGTCATAGCTCCATACCTTACCGCACTCCCGAACCTTACCTCTGCAACATCTTTTATAAAAATAGGAATACTTCCTGTGTCATCTTTAATGCTGATATTCTTTACATCTTCTAACGAAGTTACCAAGCCAATACCACGGATGAAGTACGCATTTGGCTTTTTATCGATGTAAGCACCGCCGGTATTCTGATTGTTTTTTTCTAATGCAGTAAAAATATCGGTAACACTTACCCCCATTGCTTTTAAACGATTTGGGTTTACTGATACTTCATATTGTTTTAGCTCACCACCAAAACTGTTTATTTCGGCAATCCCGGGTGTACCATACAATTGTCTTGCTACAATCCAATCCTGCATGGTGCGAAGATCCTTTGCATTGTATTTATTTTCACTGCCTTTTTGGGGATGGATGATGTATTGATAGACTTCTCCCAATCCGGTACTTACTGGTGCAAGTTCTGGCTTGCCAATACCTTTAGGTATATTTTCCTCTGCTTCTTTTAGTTTTTCATTGATAAGCTGACGGGCAAAATAAATGTCTACTTTATCTTTAAATACTACTGTAATTACCGATAAGCCAAATCTTGAAATACTCCTTGTTTCTTCTATATCTGGAATATTGGCAATGCTTTGCTCAATAGGGAAGGTTACTAATTGTTCTACTTCTTGCCCTGCCAATGTAGGGCAAACCGTAATTATTTGCACCTGATTATTAGTAATATCGGGTACGGCATCAATGGGTAGTTTTGTGGCACTCCACACTCCCCAAATGATGAGTAACAAGGTCATTATCCCAATGACGAGCTTGTTCTGAATACTAAATTTTATAATGTTATCTAACACGTGTATCTGTTTAATTTTTTGATAAATAAATTATTGCCTCTTGCCATAAGAAGCCAACAGATAATCAAATAACTATTGGATGAAGTGGATAATGCCTGTAATTATTTCTATAAACAAACATTCATAGAAAACACATAACACGAACACGCTAACAGTACCGTAAAGCCAATAAAAGGCATACAATTACTGAGGCTTGCAACAAACCATCAATAGCATTAAGAAAATCTGAAAAAATTAAACAGTAAATTTGGGAGGATGCCAAATACTTCCTGAGTAGAAGGAAATTAAAGTAAAATCACGAAGTGTAATTTTTTTAACAATAAGAGTGGGTTTAGGTTGCTTGATTTCAAAAGGTTTGAAATGGTAAGTAGTAATACTTATACTACAACAATTGCAATAACAAAAAGGACCGCAATTGTCATCGCTATCTTTGTTGTGGTCGTGAGATTGAACGGTTTCAATTTTAGGAATGGTATCTTCACACTGATTACTTCCATCGCTACAAGGCAATGAAAAAAGTACCATTAGGTAAAAAGTCCATATTGTGATTATCCATCTCATTTATAGTGCAAATATAGAAAAATAAACTTTGCAATCGGATTGCAAAGTTTCATAGTATTTTAGTTGCATCTGTCACACCGTCCTTTGAGTACCAAATTGATGCCTTCTAATTTAAAATTTAGTGGAATATTGATGTTTGGAATTTCGGTATCGGTAAGACAAAAAGTTCGCTGGCACTGGGAGCAATGAAAATGCGTATGCTGTTCTGAAGGTTTGCAATTGCAACCCGATTGACAAAGTGCATATTTTACAACTCCTGTTCCGTCGTCAATAGTATGGATAAGTTTGTGCTCTAAAAAAGTTTTCAGCGTTCTGAATAGCGTAACATTATCTGCATTTTCAAACTGTTCTGCTAATTCCTTATGACTGATGGCATATTGCAGTTTCAACAATTTTTCTATTACCAACAAACGCATTGCTGTGGGTTTAATATTTCTTTGTTGTAAAATATTTTCTTCATTTTTCATAATGATCAATTCCTATTACCATTTACTCCAAAATCGAGAGGCTATGTTAAAATGGGTGTTCAAACTAACGGTTTTGCTATTTAATCTACAATATAATTTCTTATTAATACGAATTAAGGGTTGGGTCTTAATAGTTATGGTTTTGCAATATTTAATTTTTTGTAATAAACCGCAAATTAATTGATGGTTTTAACCCTTAATTCGTATTATATACACTGTTTACTAATAATTCAGTGCGAGCCCCACTCCAAAACCCATATCGCTATCGTAATGTGTACGGATGCCAATGTTTTTGTTGATGATGTACTTTAGGTCTGCCATATATTCCATATCAGTATTAACCATAAATCCTGCTCTTATTCTTTTGGAAATTGGAATATCTTCCCGCATTAATGACAAACGAACAATTCCATCATGATATACTTCTGCCTGAAAGTTTACCAACATTGGCAAAGTATACATAAAACCTAAACTAAAGGCTCTGCGGGTATCCTTTTCGTTTTTCTGTCCGAATAAATTTGTTTCGTGTTCATCCATTCCCATTTTTCGGTATCGCCAATCAAAACCAATAAACGGCATAAACCATTGCATTTTCCCAATGTATCTTCCTAAATGAGTTTCTACTTCATAACCATGCATATCATTATAGCCTAAACGCCATTCTGTACCTAAAGACCATCTTGAGTTCTGGAGCATTGCATCACCATCATTACCATTAGTTGCAAAATCATTCTGCGCCATAAAGTGCGGCATATTGCTTTCTCTCTGCAACTTGTTATAGGCTTGTTTTTTGTTGGGTAAATTCGGATTTTGATAATCATCTACTGCAAAAACCCTGTTCATTCCCGACATCATATGATATAAGATATGACAGTGGAAAAACCAATCTCCTTCTTCGTTTGCTAAAAACTCAATGGTATCCGTTTCCATTGGCATTATATCTAAGACATTTTTAAGTGGTGATTTTTCGCCTTTGCCGTTGATTACCCTGAAATCAAAACCATGCAAATGCATTGGGTGGCGCATCATTGAGTTATTATGAATGGTAATTCGTAGAATTTCTCCTTTTTTTACAGGTATTTTATCAACTTCTGAAAGTATTTTATTATCCATACTCCACACATAACGGTTCATATTTCCGGTAAGAGTAAATTTCAATTCTTTTACTGGCGCATCTTTAGGAAGTGAGGTATTGGAAGGAGATTGTAGCATTGCATAATTCAGCGTTTTGATTTCTCCCAAAGCATTTGCATTGTAACGGTTGGGATCATTTTCCATATTCATATTGTGTTGGCTGTGGTCTTCTTTCTGCTTACTATCTCCTGTGATTTCGGGATACATTACCACATTCATATCCATTTGGTTCAAGCTCATTTTCATTCCCATATCGTCCAAATCGCCGTTCATCTTCATCATATCATTCATCATTTTCATCCCTTCAAAATATTTCAATTTTGGAAGTGGTGAAATGAGCTGTTTGATGCCATTACCTACAAAATAGCTTGCTGACTGTGTTCTGTCTTCGGTAGTTGCTAAAAATTCATAGGCAACACCATCTTCAGGAATGGTTACCACCACATCATAAGTTTCAGAAACTGCAATAATTAATCTATCAACTTCTACAGGCTCTACATCATTACCATCATTGGCTACTACGGTGATTTTTCCGCCTGCATACCTCAACCAAAAATAAGAAGAAGCACCACCGTTTGATACTCGTAACCGTACTTTATCGCCTGCTTTTAACGTTTTGCCATCAACCGTTTTTAAATCAGTAGAATGATTTCCGTTGATTAAAATTTTGTCATAATAAACATCGCTTACATCCATTGCCAACATACGCTTCCATTCGTTCTTAATTTTTGTTTTGAAATGACCTTCTTTGATAGCTTCTGCATAAGATTGTGTCGCATTTTTTTTAATCGCTGCCCAATCATTGGCATTATGCAACATACGGTTGATGTTATCGGGATTAAGGTTTGTCCATTCACTTAAAATAATAGGAATGGTAGGTAGATCATCAATTCCTTTTCTAAAAGATTTATCATCATCCTTTTTCTTCATTACGAAACTTCCATACATCCCAATTTGCTCCTGCAAACCAGAATGGGAGTGATACCAGTGCGTTCCGTGTTGGATAATAGGAAAACGATAGGTATATGTTGTACCTGCCTCAATCGGTTTTTGTGTAAGCCAGGGCACTCCATCTTCCTTATTGGGCAAGAACACACCGTGCCAATGCAATGATGTACTTTCTTTTAATTGGTTGTGTACTACAATTTCGGCAGTATCTCCCTCCGTAAATGTTAGGGTAGGCATTGGTATTTGACCATTTACAGCAATGGCTCTTTTTTCTTTGTCTGCATAGTTTACAAGTGTGTCTTTTACATAAAGGTCATAACGGACTACCTTTTGTGCAAAAAGAGATTGCGAACACAACAGTATGAAAACTGCCTGTAGCAATCTGATAGTAATATTTCTGGGTATATTCATTTTAATATTTTTATTAATGAAACTTATTCCTGCTTTTTTAACCAATTGGTTAATACTTTGATTTGCTCATCATTTAGTTTTGCATTTTCATGCATTATTGTATATGATGATAAAGGCATTTGCTTGGTTTCGATTTGTTCTTTAATTGAGTTTAATAATCTTTCCTGTTTCCGATTTGAGTAAGTACCCCATTCATTAAAATTCAAATCCTGCTTTGCGTTTTTGATGTGATTTTCTACCAATGTTCTTGCAGGTTGTACATAGTCGTACCAAACATAATTAGTATTGTTGCTATGACAATCGTAGCAAGAGGTTTGAAGCATCGCTTTTACTTCAATAGGCATTTTATATACTTGGGTAAAATCAGTTGTGTAAACCTGCCCTTTATCTACATTAAGGGCAGGCTGATAAAATTGAATAGCAATAAAAATAAACAGCACTATTGTCAACATTATCTTTAATACTCTCTTCATTTTTAGAACTCTTTTTTTACAGAGCCACAGGTAAGCATCTTGCTGCCATAATAAGGATTTTTGATAGTCTTAGCTTCGCTAATCCAAACCGCACCTTTTCCATCATTGTACATTGGGCAATAATCCTGATATAATTTTTGGGTAGTTCCAAATAATGTGATAAGGTCAGAAACGTCTTTACTTAACGATGCTAAATGCTCTCTCTGGTGGTCTATTTTACCAGCATTGTCACTAATATGCTCTGCATTTTCTTTGGCATTTTCCGCTATTTCCATATATTCTTTATGTTTATTCGCTGGGATAGCGTTCATATCCACATTTTTTAAGGTAGTAAACAATTGTTTTCCTGCATTAGCAGCTGCTTTGTCATTATCTGCGACAAGTGCATTTTTTAAAGCCAAATAATCTTTGATTATCGGTGTGATTGTAAAGTTTTGTGCTTGCTCCTTTACAGTGGACTTTTCCGCTTTCTGAGAAGGCATATCTGTTGAAGTAACAGCAACTACAGTATCATTTTGTACCGCTGATGATAAATCTTTAGTTTCTGATACCATGGTGCTATCATTAGTTTGCTGGTCGCTATTTTTATTTGACGATTGGTTGCAGGAAATTGTTGCCACTGCAACTGTTACTAATGTAATGATTGAGAAAATTATATTTTTCATTTTATTTATTTTTGATATTATTGAAGAAATTTATCTTATTTATTTGTTTTCAAATTCATTTAGCTTACGCTTCATAAATTCGATTTCTTGTGCCTGTGTTTCCAGTATGTTTTTTTGTAACTGTATCAATTCGGGGTCGGTAAGCTTAGCTTTTTCAGACATCAATACTGCTGCTGCGTGATGTGGTATCATACCTTTTACAAACTCCTTATCGCCCACAAATAATTGCTCCCGAATACCAAACCAAGAAAAGATGCCAATCGCAAAGGAAACCGTTATGATTGCCCAGTTGATTTTTTTGTTTTCATACATTCCTTTCATTATCAATAGTTCTATAATCAACATTGCAGAAACCATCAGCAATGTCATATACAAATTATTGATGTTCAGGATAAGGTTCTGTAAGCCGTCAATCATAGCATACATAATGAAGTACATAGCTATGAACATAGCAACAGCCATTACAGCAAAGCGTTTGTACATTGCTAAAGAGTGATTAGTATTATGCTTTTCATTCTTATGGTTATGTTGCATTTCGTGTTGGTTTTCCATACTTTCCATAACAATAGCGTTTTATTTGTTATTAATAGTTTCCTGTACGCTTCCGCAAGTAAGCATTTTGGAGCCGTAATACGGGTTTTTAATTGCTTCTTCTTTGCTTAGCCAATTTGCTCCTTTACCATTATTGTACATTGGGCAATGCTGATAATAAACAGGTGTTTCTTGTTTTGAAACTTTGGCTAATTCGTACATATTATTAGCCAGTAAAGCGAAAATTTCTCTTTGTTTGGTAACATCTTTTGCTACAGCAATTTTTTCTGCATTAGCAGTTAAATCCTTCATTACTTTCATCCAAACGGTATGTTCTTCATTAGAAAGTTTCGTCATTTCTACTGCTTTAATTGCTTTTACCAGTTCAGAAGCTTTTGCAGATGAAGTACCTGCATCGGTTTTCACCAAAGCATCTTTCACAGAAAAATAATTATCGAAAACGGCTTTCAGTTGTGGTGCATTTTGGGTTGCAGCGGTATTTGTTTGAGCCATTTCGCCGTGGTTGCTGTGTTCGTTTTTCATATCCATACCGGCATCTTTAGTTTTTGCAACTGGTTTTAATTCTCTATTGTATTGGCAGCATCCGGATAGTTTAGCATAAACATCATCAGGTGCTAAAAATTTTTCACTGTCGTACCCTACTAAAGCAATACGTTTCAGAATTTCATCCTGGCTTGTTTTTTTATCATCATAGTTGAGAATAGCCATTTTGGTATCTTTATTCCATTCTACTGTGGCAACATTTTTTACATTTCCTGCTTTTTCAATGGTAGTTTTGCACATTTCGCAGTTGCCATATATTTTTACGGTTTCTGTTTTTGCATTTTTGATTTGTGCAAAACTGTTTACGGCTGATAGTAATACAGTGATTACCATCAATATTTTTGAAATTGATTTCATTTTGATTTTTTTTAATTTAATAAGATATACGAAGAATTTGCGAAAACTGGATTTAGCTTTCGACAAGGCACACGTATGGCTAACAAGCCATCGTTTTAGCTTATTTTAGGCGGTTGCCAAATGGAAGAGTAACCTGAAGAATAATAGGCTTGTTTGAAACCGAATTTTTGCTTTTTAGTTTCGCCAAAAGGGTGTGTTATTTTTAAATCGATGGGGATTTGTAAACTTACCGAAGATGAAGAAGTGCTACATCCGCAAGAACTGTGCTTACAATTGCCGTCGCAGTCGTGACCATCTTTACATTTTTTACAGGACTTGTCCTTGCAACTGCTTTTATGTTCTGCTTTTGCAGATTGGTCTTTTGAGCAACTTTTTTGTTCTGTATTGGCTGTTTTTTTGGCACAAGCATAGCTTATGCTTGGCATTAGGAAAAAGCCCAAACACAATAAGATGACAAAGCTGATATGTTTACTCAAATTTTTCAACACTACAAAATTATGAAATTATTTCTTTTAATTGCTATATTTTGCACATTCGTGAACTGCAAACACAGAATTATAGATAAAATGTCTAAATCACTAGTCTGCATAGTCCTTTTTATGCTTATTAAAATAAATATCTAGTTAATTCCCTAAAGTGTTTGTTATAAGCTAAATAACTAAGCAGGTATTAGTAGGATAAGGAAATTAATCTTTGCTTAATGGTTCTATCTTAAAACCTGCTTTCTGTACAGTTTCAATTACCTGTTCTTGTGTAATTCCTTGTGATTTTACGGTAAGCACCTTGTCTTTAGTTGTATCTACTTCCCAATGGCATATACCATCGGCATTATCCAAATAAGGTTTTACAGATGTACACATCCACCACAGTTAATATTTGTTTTGAATCGTAAGTCTTGATTATTCTTTTCCATTTTGTTTATTGAATAATTCACTTAAAGTTTAAAACTGCGTAATCGCAATGCATTTACGATTACCGATACAGAACTTAAAGACATTGCTAAAGCTGCAATCATTGGTGATAATAAAATTCCGAAAAACGGATATAAAATACCTGCTGCAATTGGAACACCAAGCACATTGTAGAAAAAGGCAAAGAATAAGTTTTGCTTGATGTTTTTCATAACAGCATGGCTCAAATTTTTTGCTTTAACGATACCTAATAAATCGCCTTTTACTAAAGTTATTTTGGCACTTTCTATGGCTACATCGGTTCCAGTTCCCATAGCTATTCCGATATTGGCTTGTGCTAATGCTGGAGCATCATTTATACCATCACCAGCCATAGCTACAATTTTCCCTTCTGCTTGTAAACGTTTAATTTCGTTGAGTTTATCTTCGGGTAAGCATCCTGCTTTATAGGAAGATAAACCTAATTCATCCGCTACTGCTTTGGCTGTATTAACATTGTCGCCAGTAAGCATAATTACTTCTACACCTTGGAGCATTAGTTCTTTTATCGCTGATGCACTCGAAGTTTTTATCGCATCGGCAATTGAAACAAAGCCAACTGTAACACCATCAACAGCAATGTAAGAAACCGTTTTACCAAGTTTTTGTTCTGCAATAATTTTGTTTTCTAAATCGTCAGAAATAGTTGCCTTAACCTGTTCCATTAGTTTTTTATTGCCTAATGCTACTTTTCTATTGGTAACCGTTCCTGTAACTCCTTTTCCTGTAACATTTTCAAAATCTTTGACTTCAATTAATGAAATAGATTTTGTTTTGGCATAATTGACTACTGCTTGTGCCAATGGATGTTCACTGTATTGGTTTAAGGAAGCTATATTTTGCATTAAATCATCCTCGTTATTAGTTGATGCGTAAATTTTTTCTACCGAAGGTTTTCCCTCTGTTAGCGTTCCTGTTTTATCTGTTATTAAAACATCTACCTTATTCATATTTTCTAAGGCTTCGGCATTTTTAATTAATACTCCAGATTGTGCTCCTTTGCCCACACCCACCATCACAGACATCGGCGTGGCTAAACCTAAAGCACAAGGACAAGCTATGATTAAAACTGCAATGGCATTTATAAATCCATAAACCTTCGCTGGTTCTGGACCAAATAGTGCCCAAACAAAAAAGGTAATTACTGAAATGATTACTACAATGGGTACAAAATATTTAGAAATACTATCGGCTAATTTTTGAATGGGTGCTCTTGAACGAGAAGCATCGTTAACCATTTGTACAATTTGAGAAAGTAATGTTTCAGAACCTACTTTTTCGGCCATCATTATAAATGATTTGTTCCCGTTGATTGTTCCCGAAATTACATTATCGTCTTTCTTTTTGTCAACGGGAATTGGTTCTCCTGTAATCATTGCTTCATCAATACTGCTTTCACCATCGGTTATTTTTCCGTCAACTGGAATTTTATCTCCTGGTTTTACGCGTAATAAATCACCTTTCTTAATATCATGAATGGAAATCACTTTATCGCCTCCTTCACCAATCAAAGTAGCTTCTGTTGGCGCTAATTGTAATAACGCTTTTATAGCTCCACTGGTTTGGCTATGTGCTCTTGCTTCTAACAATTGTCCCAACAAGACCAGTGTAATGATTACTGTTGCTGCTTCAAAATAAAGATGAATGGTTCCGTGTTCGGTTTTAAATTCTTCGGGAAAGATATTCGGAAACAGCATTCCTACAATACTAAACAAAAATGCAACTCCAGTTCCTATTCCGATAAGGGTAAACATATTTAGATTCCAAGTGATTATGGATTTCCAAGCTCGTACAAAAAACATCCAACCAGCATAGAAAATAACAGGAATTGAAAACAGAAATTGCACCCAGTTCCACATGTTGCTGTCCATTATTTGAAATAACGGATTGTTATGCACCATTTCCATCATGGCAATAATGAAAATTGGCACCGTAAAGAGGGTTGCAATTTTCATTTTTTTAAGCAAATCCAGATAGGTTTTTTTTTCTTCGGAATCGCTTGGTTCCATGGGTACTAAATCCATTCCGCATATAGGACATGAACCCGGACTATCTTGAATAACTTCGGGATGCATTGGGCAGGTGTACATCGTTTTCTTTACATTCAATTCTGCTTCTTTTACCAAATGCATTCCACAAACAGGGCAATCGCCAGCTTTATCATAGGTTTTATCGCCTTCACAATGCATTGGGCAATAGTATTTGCCTTTTATATTGCTAGTCACTTCGATTATTTTTTTATCATCGTGAGAATGAGCGGAGCAGCAGGATTTTGCAACTGGTTCATTTGTCGTGGTATGTTGTGGGCTTTTGTTATTGCTCATTTCTATGGTATATTTTCCAACAGCGGTTAATGCTTTTTGCAATTGTGTAGTTGAAATGTGTTTATCCATTGTCAGGGTAGCTGAGTTTTCATCTTTTGAAACTTCAACATTTGTCACATTTTCAACCTTTAATAAAGCCGATTTTACCTTTGCTTCGCAACCTCCACAGGTCATACCTGTTACTTGAAATTTGTGTACCATTTTGTATGAGTTTTATTGTGATACAAAGTTCCATATTGTTTCCATTTTTTCGTTGTGGAATTTTGGGAATGATTTGTAAGATTTACTTAGACCTTATCCAAAGACTTCCTTTTATCTTCCCGTATTTGCTTGAAATGACTTGGCGTTAGTCCTGTTACCTTTTTGAATTGGTTGCTTAAATAGGCTACACTTGAGTAATTTAAACGGAAAGCAATTTCACTCAAAGACAGTTCATCATATACCAATAATTCTTTTACCTTCTCTATTTTTTGGGCAATAAAATACTTTTCAATCGTAGTACCTTCTATATCAGAAAACAGGTTGGACAGATAATTATAATCATGATGCAGTTTGCTGCTTAATACATCTGAAAGATTTTTTTTGGTGTCGTTGTCCTGATGATGCACAAGGTCAATAATTATATTCTTTATCTATTCAATGATGAGGCTTTTTCTATCATCTATTACCTCAAAACCTAACAAAATTAGAGCTTTTTCCAATTTATCTTTTTCCTCAGTAGTAGGCTCTTTATCCAATATGACTTCTCCCAACCTTATATTTTTTACCTCTAAATCGAATTTATCCAATTCATTTTGTACTACCATAATACAGCGGTTGCAAACCATGTTTTTAATAAAGAGTGTCGTCATATTTATTACCTATTCATATTAAGCAGAATAGCCAAATTTACGATTTAAATTAAAGCATAAATATTATGTTGAATATTGTTTTTTATTCCTGCATCAAATGCTGTAAATCAGGATCATTCTTAATGCGCTCCAATTCCGTTTTAATGACTTGAACAATATCTTGTTTGATTTGTTTATAATTCGTTTCTATTTCCTGCTTCATTTTATCTTCTCCCTGTTCATCAACAAAGGATAGAATTTCTGGTATCCTCTGATATACTTTAGTTTCTGCTGCAACTTTTTCATTGTCCACTACAATTTCGGCGTGGAATATTTTTTGTTCGATGCGTTCTTCAAAATTATCCGAAACAGCACCCACAAACATACCTTGTGTTAGTGTTGAAATTTTGGAAGCTGGAATAAGACTATCTAATTGTGTAGAAATGGAAGTTGACGTATCATTTCGGTTGATTGATATACTTTGACGCTTTTGCAATACTTTCCCGAACCTTTCCGAAAGGCTCTTTGCAGTTTCGCCAACTACCTGACCCGAAAATATATTGCCCACAGTGTTTTGGATAACCTTTGCTTCTTTATCGCCATAATCCCTTATCAATTGCGAAAAATCTTGAAAACCCAAACAAACTGCCACCTTATTACTTCGGGCAGTTGCAATGAGATTATCTAATCCACGAAAGTAAATAGTGGGCAACTCATCAATAATAACAGAACTCTTTAATTGTCCTTTTTTATTAATGAGTTTGACAATCCTTGAATTGTACAATCCCAAAGCTGCCGAATAAATATTTTGACGGTCGGGATTGTTTCCAACACAAAGGATTTTCGGTTCTTTGGGATTGTTGATGTCCAGTGAAAAATCATCGCCAGTCATTACCCAATACAATTGTGGCGAAATCATTCTTGATAAAGGGATTTTTGCGGATGCAATCTGCCCCTGTAATTGGTCTTGTGCGCCACTTTGCCACGCATCCATAAACGGCGAAAGATAATTTTCCAGATCAGGATATGAAGTAAGGATAGTGAATACATCCGAATACTTTTTGTTCAGTAATTCAATGGCGTGTGGAAAGGTGCAGTATTTCCCATTATCATAGATTTTGAGATACCAGATAATTGCTGCTAACAAAATAATTGGGCTTTCCACAAAAAAATCGCCCTGCTTTTGTATCCAGCTTCGGTTGAGGTTCAGCATTATAGTATATGCTGCTTCGTAAGCGTCAGAGATGTCCGTCATAAAATCTGGATTGAGTGGATTACATCGGTGGCTCTTTCTCGGGTCGTCAAAATTAATGATGTAGAATTTGGGTTGTACTTTATACTTATCTCTGTGCTTTAATAAATGATTGTAGGCAATAGTAGAAAGGTCGTCAAACTTGAAATCGTAGATGTACATTGAGAACCCTTTCTCAATCTGTTGCTTGATATAGTTGTTTACAATGGCGTAGGATTTTCCTGAACCTGGCGTTCCTAAAACAATGGTTGCGCGAAAAGGATTGACGATGTTTATCCAGCCTTTATTCCATTTGTTTTTGTAATAAAATTTTGTGGGAAGATTGACAGAATATTCATTTTCCATCAATTTGGTTTCCTGCTGAAAGCTTTCGTTTTCATTATTGAAAACATCGTCCATCAGGTTGGTGCGAAGTAAACGGCTCATCCAAACGCCAGCTACCATCAAAGCGATGTAGCCTAAACTTGTGGTAAGGACATAAAGGAATGTAGCTGTGTTTAATGATAACTTTAGTAAAGGTGTGTTCAGAAAAAACAGGACAAAGCCAATTCCCCAAGCCACATAAATTTTAGTCCAAGTTATTTTTTCATTTTTAACACCTTTGGTTCCCAAACAACTCAAAGCCAGCAATACCAAAGCAAATACTTTGGTATATAAGGTATGCGAAAACAATCCAGCGGTCCGTTGAAAATTGCCTAATATTTTGTTGATGAGTTCCAGTGTCCAGCCACGTTCTATAAAGAAACCATAACAAAACCAATAAAGGTGCATCAGTACCAAAAGAATACTGACTGCCCGCATAAAAGCCATAATCTTGGCAAGTCCTCTTAAATCATCTTCTCCCTGCATTATTTTAATTTTTAATGTTCGGGCGTGAATTTAAAAGGTCTAAAGGGTGGTTATAATAATATGGAACTCATTGGCGGTCTTTGGCTTTTATTGACCCTTTTTACGTTTCCGCTTCTTCTTCATTTTATTGGCAAAATCCAGTTCCTCATAATCTTCGCCCTGCGCTTCGGGTAACAATCCGCCTAATGCTTCAATCAAACCATCTTCGTGTTTTTCATTAGTATTCAGGAAGTCGAATAAATGATGAGGTTTTTCAGCAGGTAAATCCTCTATGTTGTTTGATTGAGATAATTTAGTTGGTGGCTCATCAGTTTCCTTGATTTCGGGTTTGATGTTATTTTTCCAATAATCATTAAAGGTATTGGCAGAAAGTTCTTTTGCTAAACGGGAACCATTCCAGACCATTTTGGAATTATGGTCTATAAAAGTAATTCCATAAATACGCTTTGTATCATTTCTTCTTATCACTACATTAATACCTTGGTCTGCCAACTGCTTTTTAAAGTTCAGTTCATCAGATGTAGATTGCAGAGCAATATTGACAGCTGATTTTAAAGTCTGTTTAGTTGGGTGGTCTTTTAATCTGGTTTTACTTTTCTCAAATTGCAATTCCAGAGCCAGAAGTCCTGCGTTCTTTCCGAACATAGAAGCCTTGAATGGATGTCCGGCTCTTTCGCCTTCTTCATTTAACGGAATATATAATAAACCCTGCTGAGATTTTCCCTGCAATTCGCCCTCAACTTTTTCAGTGGTAATATTGAATAACGAAAGCAATGCGTTGTATTCGCCCAATGTCTGGTATTGGTAATAGTTCGGCAAATGGCGAACTACCGAAGCTATCTGACTTTTTACATCACCTTTCTGGTAATTCACAGGGCTAAAAATCTTATCGTTCTGCTTGTGTTCCTTATCTGTTGCAGATACCAATCCGTGTTGCCTTTCGAGTTCTCGGCACACATTCATAGACCGCATTTTCTCAAATTTATCTGAAATTTTTTTGCCTTCTTCATTCACACAAACCGAAACAATATGTATGTGAGTTCTGTCGATATCAGTATGCTTGAACACGACAAAAGGCTGTTCGCCATAACCCATTTCACGCATATACTGCTCTGCCAACTCCCTAAATTTTTCATCACTAACATTATCTTTCGGGTCGGGATTGAGCGAAATATGCAACGTATGCTTTTCGGTATTTCGATTTGCAATAAGATAAGGCGTAAAAGATTGGCTCAATTGTGCTACAGAATAATGCCCGCTTGGTGTTTCAATTATCTTATTGGCAAACAGAATTTGTCCGTTTTCCTTTTCCACTTTAATATTATTGTACGCCAAAGCACCATATAAATTACTGCTTCTTCCAATTTTTGCTATCATTTTTAGACCTATTTTTTTAGATGTTTAGCTTCAAATTCTTCGATTAGTTGAATGATTTTTTGGCATAACAATACCATTTCAATCGTCTGTTTTTCCAATTTATAGAGGTAGGCAGATCCTTTTTTCTCTGAAAAATTCTTGTACAATAGCTTTACAACTTGGTTATAATTTACACCGACCGAGCGAAATTGACTGTGAAACGAGGTCAATCGCATATAGAAATCAACTGTTCCTTTATCAATTTGAATGGTCTTTATCGTTTTTTCAAAGATGCAGGACGTTATAAAATGTGCCTTTACCAGCATTCCCGATTGGTCAAAGAGCGAAAGAAATCGGCTGTGCTCTTCTTCATTAAAGGAAATTGTATATCTAATCTTCGCCGGGTCTTCTTTAGGTCGGCGTCCGGTCTTTTTTAATTGTTTTCTGTTGTTTTCGTTCATCACAAATCCATTTATAATTTACACAAAACCCTGACTTCGGAAGGTGTTTTTCAGCCCCTGGCAGGGCAAGTTGTTTTGAGCATCCGAAATCGTTTCGAGATGCTCAAAACACAACTTGCCGTGTTCTGATGAACACAAAAATCCGCCCTGCGGGACGGATTAAATGTAGCAGGGAAAATCGGCTCGATGCCGTTCTGCTTCGTGTCCATTATATCAAGATGCTTTGCATAAATCCGTTAGTAAAATTCATTTTACAAAGTAACCAACTGTTGATAAGAGTATTGCAATGTGATACTAGGACAAACTCTGCCTTTGGAAGCCAAACACTACCACGATAATGTAAATACCTATTTATCTGCATTTATTTGTACTTATAAACACATATAGGGACGTAGTTAGCTATGCAGGTAACAACGTAAGTACTTCATTACCGATGTAAATAAATACAAATGTGCAGATGTAAAAAAGCACCTATTGAAATACTTGAATATGCAATTGTGTACGCAAAAAAGCAGGTACATAAATAAGTAATTATGGTTGTACAAATCTATTTGCCTACAACCATAAAAATGTATTCAAGTGAATAAATAGCCTACTACGTAATTACCTGCTTATTTCTATAATTCTGTATAGAGCTACAAACCTATATGCGCACCTAAGTAATTGAGGATATAAATTTTAAAAACAGTTGAAATATGAATACAAAACACAAAACAGTATTTATCGCCTTTTCATCTCAAAAAGGCGGTGTGGGAAAAAGTACATTTACAACATTGGTAGCAAGTACGATGCACTATCGGTTAGGCTATAATGTAGCCGTATTTGATGCCGATTTCCCCCAGCACAGCCTGATGAAAATGAAGGTACGTGATTTGGCGATGGTAATGGAAAACGAAGCTTTAAAAAAGCTGGCTTACAAACAATTTACCACCATCAACAAAAAAGCCTATCCGATTATGCAATCCAAAGCTGATAGCGTATTGGAAACCGCTCACGAATTTTTAAGTAGTTCTTCAGTACCTATTGATGTGGTCTTTTTTGACCTGCCCGGAACGGTTAACACGCCTGGCATTTTGAATGCACTGGCAGGAATGCACCACATTTTTACACCTATCACGGCAGACCGAGTGGTAATGGAAAGCACACTGATTTTTACACAGCTTTTGCAGGATGTGATTATGAAAAAAGGCGAAACTTACATAGAAACCATTAACCTGTTTTGGAATCAGGTTGATGGTAGAGAAAGTACACCTTTATACGAGGTTTATAACCAACTGATCGAACAATTGGGTTTAAGCCTGATGCAGAGCCAAATCAAAAACAGCACCCGTTTTCGCAAAGAAAGTGAAGTCAATAGCAAAGCCGTTTTCCGCTCTACGGTAATGCCACCCGACGAACGCTTGATGAAAGCCAGTCAGTTAGATCAATTTATAAACGAGTTTTTAAAAATCATTCAATTATAGTCTAATGGAAAAAGAAAATAAGAAAAAAAGTACGCCCGATATTAACGAGGAACTGATGATGAGCCTGATGGTAGATGGTGTAAAAAAAGAGGGATTACAATTACCTGTGGAGCCGATTGTTGAAAGACCCGAAAAGGAAGACATTCAGCCAGAAAAACTACCATTGGAGAAACCTGCTGTGAAGGAAAAGACCAAAATTAAAAAAACAAACGAAACAGATTACGAAAGCCTCTTTTTCAAAAGAACAGACACGAATGCCCGAGATGGAAAAACGGTATATATCCGACCAGATTTTCACGAAAAATTGTCACGAATTGCACAAGTAATCGGTGAAGACAAAATAACCATTTACGGCTATTTAGATAATTTGCTGGACTACCATTTTCAGGAATTTGGCGAGCAGATTACCAAGAGTTTTAATGATAAATACAAACCCATTTTATAAGTTATGGAAATAGTAATTGTGATATGCCTGCTGATTGTGATTGCCCTGCTTCTGCAGGACAAGATTGTAATCAAAAAAAGTTCAGAAAGAAAACCAATACAGAAAAAAGGCAACCCTAAACTGCTCGATATTATGGGACAACCTAGACCTAAGAGAAGCCTTTCGATGCCAAACAATGCCACTGAAAGCCAAGTTGAAGAACTGGAAATTAATCCTGATACTTTTGACATAGAATACGACGAAAATGAAAACGTCGGCATTCAAATTCCGCAGGAAGAGCTGGACAAAATTTTCAGAAATAGGCCTGATTTTGAAGAAGAGGAAGAAGAATGGAACATGTATAAATTATCCGATGGTGGTAACGGTTTTGCCCAAGGTGTTACTTTTGAAGAACTAAATTCTGTGGGGGAGCTGCTTCAGAAAGACAAATGGGAGCCAATCCAAAAGGAAACAGCGGTTGCCATTGTACAGAAAATACATGGAACCGAATTGTTCAACCTACTGGAGAATTCTATCGAAGGTGCTTCTCGTAAAATAACTGATTTATTGGACAATAGCTTTTCTTCTGAAACGGAAACTGGTTCTTCCATTTTGCGGAAAAATGATTTCGAGGATTTTGACATTGGGGAGTTTGTGTAAGCAACCCAATATCATTTTCTCTACCCACTTTTCAAAATCAAAAAGTACCTAAT
Source organism: Flavobacterium sp. CECT 9288 (assembly GCF_918731615.1). Classification (NCBI taxonomy): domain Bacteria; kingdom Pseudomonadati; phylum Bacteroidota; class Flavobacteriia; order Flavobacteriales; family Flavobacteriaceae; genus Flavobacterium; species Flavobacterium sp. CECT 9288. The sequence continues at coordinate 726,875 of NZ_OU957226.1, forward strand.
TATAACTGTAAACATTCAATCAGTATTAAATTCAGTTAGAACACACATACTTGTCAAAATGTTTCGTTCAATCTGTTCTTTCAAAAATTTGATTATAACTGACCACCAACACCTTTAAATTTTTCTACGAAAGTGGCTATTTTTTGAAAAACACTTTGCTTTTTAGTCAAATATTGAGGATTTAAAGGACTCATTTTAGGTAATACGGTATTGAGTTCTGTTCCATTTTCATTGGCAAATTCTCGCTTTAAAGATGCTGTAATGTATCGTTTTGCTGCTGCTTCATTTAAATTTTCCTCTACAATTAATTCGTAAACCTCTTTTTTCTGTTTTTCCTGTGCATATTTGAAGAAAGAATCTATAACATTGGCTTTATCTTGAATAACCTCAAGGTCTGTTTCATTAATAAAATCTACCACTAAACTTTCTTTTGCTCTGTTTCCAATACTTGCTCTAATTACTCTTCGGATTTCTTCTATCAAAGTGGCTTTGTCTTTGTTCTTTTTCTTATGCTCAAAAATCAATTCAAGGATATAATCCAAATTTATTTCTTGAGATTTAAGCAAGTCTATTTCAAAAACTACTTCATCCCAATCGATAGTTGATTCTTCTGATTCTTTGCCGTTTTTTTCACGTCTTAACCAATCACGTATGTCATTATACGTAGAACGGTAATCTTGGATTGTTCTTTCTGGAAGCAAGCTAATCTCTTGCATGATTGCTAATTCTTCGTCTGTTACAAAATTAGATTCTTTGAACGCTTCCAGAGCTTCAACATCCTTAATATCTATTGTTTGAAGTGCTTTAAGATTGTTGAACTCATCGTAATTTTGCAATATGTTTTCTACACGCAAGTACTCTCCGAATAGTTTTGAGAAATCTTTTTTGTCTTTTTCTGTTTCTATTTCATCAGGGGATGGGAACTTTTCATTTAACTCTTTTACAACATCGATAAAACCTCTTCGCGCTTCTCCTGAAGCAATATCTGTAAAACCTTCTAAATATTCTTTGTAGCTCTTTTCGAGTACTACGTTTTTAGTGTTTTTATCCCCAAATAAAGTTATGGCATCCACAGTAGCCTTTTCTAAATCTCTGAAAGTGATAATGTTTCCGAAAGTTTTTGTGGCATCATAAATCCTGTTGGTACGGGAAAAGGCTTGCATTAATCCGTGATAACGTAAATTCTTATCAACAAATAATGTGTTTAATGTCGGCGCATCAAACCCTGTAAGAAACATTCCGACAACTATAATTAAGTCGACTTCTTTACTTTTTACACGTTTGGCAAGGTCACGATAGTAGTTCTGAAATTCTTTGCTTTCTACACCAAAACTTGTTTTAAATAGTGCATTATAGTCGTTAATCGCTTTGGTCAAAAATTCTTTGGCGGTGCTATCCATAGCAGAAGGCTCAAAGTTTTCGTCAGGTATTTCACCAATGGCACTTTGCTCTTCATTGGCTGCAAAAGAAAATATTGTTGCAATTTTTAAAGGTTTTTCATTGTCTTTTTGAAGTTTCATTAACTCTTCATAATAACACTTAGCTGCTATTACGCTACTGACTGCAAACATGGCATTAAAACCACTATTTCCTGCCTGATTTCTATGTGTTTTTATTCTGTAATTATTTAGAATGTATTGCGAAACCTCTTTGATACGAGCAGGATGAAGCAATGCCTTAGTGTTTTCCGCAGCAGATAATTTTTTCTCATCCACTTCTGTTTCCATCGCTTTAAACTGCGGACGTACGTTGTTGTAATCTACTTTGAATTTCAGTACTTTTTCGTCTCTAATAGCATCTGTAATAACATACGAATGCAATTCACGACCAAATACAGATGCCGTAGTTTCTGCACCCAAAGCATTTTCAGGAAAGATTGGAGTTCCTGTAAAACCAAATTGATAAAACTTTTTAAATTTTTTGTTCAAGTTCTTTTGCGCTTCACCAAATTGAGAACGATGTGCTTCATCAAAGATGAATACCACTTGTTTTTGGTATATGGCTAAATCACTTTCCGTTTTCATTAAGTTGTTCAACTTTTGAATAGTTGTGACTATAATTTTATTGTCCTCCTTTTCAATATTTCTTTTTAAACCAGCTGTACTATCTGAACCGTTTACACTATCTGGTGAAAATCGTTGGTACTCTTTCATGGTTTGAAAGTCTAAATCTTTTCGATCAACCACAAAGAACACTTTATCAATGAATTCTAATTCAGTAGCTAAACGAGCTGCTTTAAAACTGGTCAATGTTTTCCCTGAACCTGTAGTATGCCAAATATAACCACCGCTTTCTACTTTAGACCAATTTTTAGCTTGATACGAACTTGAAATTTTCCATAACATTCTTTCTGTAGCTGCTATTTGATACGGTCGCATAATAAGCAAGGTATCACTTGTGTCAAAAACTGAATACGTTAGCAACACATTTAACAAGGTGCGTTTTTCAAAAAAGGTTGTCGTAAAATCTTTAAGGTCTTTAATCAATGTATTATCGGCTTTTGCCCAGTTCATGGTAAAGTCAAAGCTGTTTTTATTACGCTCTACAGTGTTTGCAAAATAGCGACTGTCTGTTCCGTTTGAGATTACAAAAATCTGTAAGTATTTAAAAAGAGAATTAGTGCTGTTAAGACTCTCTTTAGTATAACGATGCACTTGGTTAAATGCCTCCCGAATAGCTACACCGCGTTTTTTTAATTCTATTTGAACCAATGGTAAACCGTTGACTAAAATGGTAACATCATAGCGATTAGCATGTGTACCTTTTTGCTCAAATTGCTTAATTACCTGAACTTTATTACGCGCAATGTTATTTTTATCTATTAAGTAAATGTTTTGGATATGCCCATCATCAAAAACAAAATCGTAGATGTAATTTTCATGAATTTTTTTTGTTTTTTCAACAAGATTATCACTTGGTTTATCTAAATACTCTTCCAAAAAACGAGCCCATTCGCTATCTAAAAATTCCATATTGTTCAGCGCTTGCAATTGTACTCGTACATTAGCCATCATGGCCTCGATAGTGTTTAGGTTGGGATTTTCATACCCTTGATTGATTAAGTCTTGGATAAATTCTTTCTCCAAAGCGGCTTCCGTTTGATAAACAGTAGGTGGCTCATTAACCTCTGAATACTTGGTGTATTTGTCTAAAACAATAAAATTGTTTGATTCTGCTATGGTTTTATACTGTGACATCTTCTTCAGTAACTAGTTGGTTATTGTTTGATTTAAAATTGTATATTTTTATTATTATTTCCCGAACCAAGAAGCGCAACATTCGCTTATCATTATCATCAAGAATGGATATTTCCTCACCATGATGTTTAGAGTGACTAGACAAATTGATTATTCGCTTGTGATAAGCTTCCCGAGAATCTTGAGGTAGTAGCTGCTCCCAATTATTAAATCCTAGAAAAGTTGAAGTCTTTTCAAATATATTACGAATAAAATTAAAGTGATATTTTTGAATATCTTCTGATTGCAAAGCTTTTTCCAGTTCTGATAGAAGAAATAAATGATATGAAAAAGGAGAATCTTTTATTTGCTCTTCTAGGTTAAATGTACCATCTATCAATCTTTCAAGTCGCCATTCTTTAGTTTTTTTTACTCTACTAAATTCATTAAAAAGGACATTATAGAATAAAGGATTGTGAGTTGTAATTATGAACTCCAAGTCTGATTGGCTTGACTTTATTAATTCAGCAATATTAACAGCCAATTCGATTAGATGTGTGTCATCTAACGAACTTACCGGGTCATCAATAAATATATATTTTAAATCATTAAATCGATCGGTTTCACGGTCAGCTTCTTCAGCTACATTTAAAACAGTAATAGCCTGTTCTAAAAAACTGTAAAAAACACTCCATATAAAACAACTTTCTTCTCCTTTAGAAATCTTAACGAACTCAGAGGGTTCTTCATTTCCCCGTTCAAATGAGAAACGAACTTCCGAAAAATCTTCATTAAAACTAGGTGTTAATTTATCACTGGTGTACCGTTGAAAATGAGTTGTTATATTAGGCTCTTGTCCTTGTTCTACAAGTACCCAATTGGTATAACTATTGGGTTGAATTTTCAACTTCCTATCGGAATCGTTATCCAAATCGTTATCCCAATAAAATAAATCTTCGGTAAATGCATTGTAGTACATTATCTTGATTTTTGCTTCTACATCTTCTTCTTGCGCTTCCTGATTTTTGGGTGCTATCAATTCTTTAAATTCACGTGACAACCGTGTTTTTCCACTGCCATTAAAAGCATAAATTAGTTGCACTTTTTTATTGGCATCTTTAAGAGTTTGTGCTATTTCAGATAATGACTGTGCCATATTTTTTTATTATAAATTATCTTGAGGAAATGTTAATAACAAATCTCTGTAATACTCATATTGTTTTTTTCTTAACGCTATTTCTTTTGGTAAACCTTCGCTTAATGAGTTGGTAAGAATGTCGAAATTATCTAAAATTGTAGCTATGCGTTCTTGTTCTTCTTTGGAAGGAATAGGCATTTTAATTTTAGCCAAATCATCAGCGTTTACACGTCTGACTTTTGTTCCTGTAATCAAAGGCCTTTTTTGTTTTTGAAATTGTTCTGTTTGAAAAAAATAAGCCACATATTTTGGATTCAAATTATGACTATAAAAACAAGCATCACTGCTTATTGCTATTTCTTCATCTCCAAGCCACGCAACTGCTTTACATACATCTTCATCGGTTTCACTAGTGGTTGCTATTACCAAATCTCCATATTTTGCCATTCTCGCTTTCTTCGCAAATTCTTCTGAAACAAAAGACTTGGTTTTATCTGTGTATGTTCCATAGTAAGTATAGATTTGTCCGTAGTGAATACAACCAACCCCTGTTTCAGAAAAGTCTTTTTTCTGTAAACCACCTCCACGAATAAATTTGCCTATATTTTCATCCCCCAAAGGTAAATGTTGTACTTTATTTTTATCTAAAGAATACAACTTCTCTCTATAATAACTATATTGCATTTTTCGTGCTGTAAGCTCCGCTGTAAGCTCCGCTGTAAGCACTGAAAAGGCATCGAGAATTCCAACTATTTTTTGTTGAATTTCAAGCGATTTTTTGGGATTGCTAGGGCATGGAATTGGAATTTGTAGTTTTAATATTTTATCTCTCTCAATACTATAAGGTGTTGCAGTACGGTTTGATATGTCATAAATGTGTTGTTGTTTATTGATAAGATAAAAATATAAATATCGATTTAAAATAATTGATGTATTTGGTATTACGCAAAAACACACATCATTAGCCCAAAATTTTTTAGTTTGCCATTTTACATAACCTGCAGACCCATATTGTGCAATTGTAATTGTATTTGACTCCCTATTATAACTGTTAGTGTAACCCATATAACCTACACCACCGCTAACAACTGGATATTGTCCATCTGAAAGTAAATCATTTTTTGTTATTCTAACACCTCTAATTATTTCCACAACTTGTCCTAGAGTTTTCCATTTTACGACTTCACCATCCAATATTTTTTCTAGATAACTCATGCTTCAATTTCTTTTATAATGGCATTAATATATGTACGAAGTTTGTCAATTTTTTTTACTGTTTGTTCAACTTCGTTGTTTAATTTCTCAATGTTAATTTGCTCTCGATTGTCTTTGGGAGCTACATAGGAACTTACCGATAAATTATAATCATTTTCAGCAATTTTAGTGTTTTCGATAGATTTTGCAACATGTTCTACATCAACTTTACTATCAAATAACTCCATTATTTTTTCAATATGCCTATCAGTCATCAGATTGTTATTGGTCACCTTCTTGAAGAAATCTTCACCACTGGCATCAATAAACTGCGTTGTAGTATCGGTCTTATGTTTTGAAAGTACCAAAATGGTTACCGCTATAGATGTTCCATAAAACAAATTAGGAGCTACAGAGATGATGGTTTCTACAAAGTTATTATCCACTAAATACTTTCTAATTTTTTGTTCGGCACCACCACGGTAAAAAATACCTGGAAAACAAACTAACGCTGCTCGTCCTTTACTGGAAAGATAACTCAGTGCATGCAGTACAAATGCAAAATCTGCTTTTGATTTAGGAGCCAGCACTCCAGCTGGAGCAAAGCGGTCATCATTTATAAGTGTTGGGTCATCATCTCCAACCCATTTTACCGAATAAGGAGGGTTTGATACAATGGCATCAAAAGGTTTGTCGTCAATAAAGTGAGGGTTGTGAAGTGTATCGCCTAAGGCTATATTAAATTTGTCGTAGTTGACATTGTGTAAAAACATGTTCATACGAGCCAAATTATACGTTGTATGATTTATTTCTTGTCCAAAAAATCCTTCTTCAATGATATGAGCATCAAAGTGCTTTTTTGCTTGCAGCAGTAAAGAGCCGGAACCAGCCGCAGGATCATAAATTTTGTTTACTTTTTCTTGTTTGTGCATTGCCAATTGCGCAATAAGCTTAGACACGTGCACTGGTGTAAAAAACTCACCACCTGATTTACCCGCATTGGCAGCATAATTACCAATAAGAATTTCGTAAGCATCTCCAAAAAGATCAATTTGATTGTCTTCAAACTTACCGAAATTTAGTTCTTCAACTCCTTTTAAAACCGATGCTAAACGGCTATTTTTATTTTCAACTGTATTCCCTAGTCGTGAACTTGTAGTATCAAAATCGGCAAATAAACCTTTTATATCCTCTTCTGACGGATACCCATTTGCGGAACTTTCAATTGCTGTAAAAATGGCTTTTAAATCTGTATTTAGGTTTGGATTAGTATTAGCCGTTTTAGCAATATTTACATAAAGTTGACTAGGATAGATAAAATATCCTTTTGTTTTAATTGCATCATCTTTTATTTCTGGTGTAATTACATCATCCGATAAGCTGGCGTAATCAATGCTATCATCACCAGCCTCTATATAATTCGTAAAGTTCTCACTAATGTAGCGATAGAAAAGTGTTCCCAATACAAATTGTTTGAAATCCCATCCATCTACAGCCCCACGAACCTCGTTGGCTATTTTCCAAATTTTGGCTAGTAATTCTGCTCTTTGTGCTGTGCTTGTCATTCTTTTTATTTTTGTAAATCTTTATTTTTAACTATTCTATCTTAAAAAAGTATTATTCTTCATTGACTTTCAAAGTGTAATTATTTCTATTTTCTCCATCAACATCTGAAATCGTTCCTCTCTAATTAACGGATGGATGTGCATGGCTAAAATTTCGTTAGCTTGTGGATGTTTTTTAATGGCTGTAAGTTCTTGCTTGATGTATTGTTTCAAGTCATCTTCACTCGCTAGGATTTCTTCTACTATTGTTGTTCTATTGTCAATAAGATAGATGATATCTTCGTAGTCATGGCTTCCATAAAAGTCATTTTGCCCTCGGTCTTTGAATGCTTCTAATTTAGTAGCTAGAAAATAAGGAGATGGCAATACGTTGATTGTAATTCCTTCGGGCAATTCTATTTGTTGCAAGTATTTGAATCCAGGCTTGTACCATTTATTAGATATGCCAATACTACTGTCGTCAGCAGGCATAATGTCTATTGCAATATTTTCAAACTGATAAGAACAGATGGATTGTCCTTGAGGATCTGGATAGAAATTAAGTTCCGCTAATCGTTCTTGCATTTGAGTCCATTCATAATAATTAGCTAAGTTAATGGTCATGTCTATATCAGAAGTGGGACGAATTTCTTCTGCAGCAGGATCATCTGTATATAAGCTAATTACTGCTCCTCCAATGAAGACCATCTTTTCATTTAATTGCTTTAAACCTTTCGCCACTTGAGCTACTAATGCCAGATTGATTATTTTATTATGCATTCAGTATCCTTTTTTCTAATTCTCGTTTTGCCATTTCTTTTTCTCTTACTCTTCCCACTCTAATGGCATCCACTAAAGTTAACAATTCGTATAAATCAGTGTCTTTTAATGAAGCTTCCACCATAGTGGGATATAAAGGTTCTATTGCTTGACCACGGTCTAATCCTTTTGCATATGGCCAAACATAGTTATCCGTTGCTTGAATGATTTTATTTAAAGGTTCCGCTGAATGAGCTGTTAGCATTCCCCTAACCAAAGCTCCTGGTTGTTGCGGAAATGTATAGGCTACACCATGAATTAAAAATTCGTTAAAAGCAATTTTATTCACTTTTTTTCGGGCATCATCAATTAGTCCTGCATATTTGGAACGATTTAACGACTGGCTTACTTCCGATTGACTCATGCCTAATTCCTGAGCAATAGTATGATGAAACCAAGATTTTTCACCTAGTGCAATTATTTTCAACAAAATTACAATGTCTTGCGGTTTGAGATTATTTTTTGCTTGTGCCATTCTAATATTTCATATTGCGATATGCAATATTAACTATAAAATATAGTATAAGCAAATTTTTTTAATTCTTCATATTGCATATTGCGATTTTCGATATACAAATATGTGATTCCTGAAATTTAGTGATATTATAATCCTAAAGTAAATGCCACCCACCGCCAAGTAATTCCACTCACTGCCAAATTGTTATCTCGCCTCAATTTCTGAAACACCTTTGTCACGAAAGCCCACAAGGTGTGGGAAAGAACAACAATTTAATGTGTTTCAATTATGAAAAAACAAAGTAAAAAAGTATTGGTGGCAGTCATTGCATTGCTATCAGGAATGGGTGTTTTCGCACAGGGAAATGGTACTGCTGGAATTACCGAAGCAACCCAAATGGTAACCTCTTATTTCGACCCAGCAACCCAACTCATTTACGCCATTGGCGCTGTAGTAGGTCTTATTGGAGGTGTTAAAGTGTACAACAAATTTAGTTCAGGTGATCCTGATACAAGCAAAACGGCGGCTTCGTGGTTCGGTGCGTGTATCTTCTTGATCGTTGCGGCCACTGTTCTACGTTCATTCTTCCTTTAATCTTTTGACTTATGAGTAATTATAACATCAATAAGGGTATTGGAAAAACGGTTGAATTTAAAGGATTGAAAGCACAATACCTGTTACTTTTCGCAGGTGGATTGCTCGGCACATTAATCCTCGTGATGTTACTATATGTGATCGGGGTTAATTCCTATATCTGCCTATTACTCTTAACAGGTGGTGCTTCGCTGATAGTGTGGCAGACCTTTTCACTGAATAGAAGGTACGGCGAACACGGACTAATGAAAGTGGGCGCAAGAAAAAGACATCCCCGATATATCATTTGTCGCAAGGCTGTACATCGCTATTTAAAGTTTACTACTAAACCTGATGTACGATGATAAACACAGCAAAATCCACAACATTGGAAAGCAAGTTTCCTTTATTGGCGGTAGAAAACAATTGTATTTTGTCAAAGGATGCGGACATTACTGCCTGCTTTGAAGTGCGTCTACCAGAACTATTTACGGTAGGTTCTGCTGAATATGAAGCTATTCATTCCGCTTGGCATAAGGCGATTAAAACCTTACCTGATTTTACGATAGTACATAAACAGGATTGGTACATCAAAGAAAATTATGCGCCAGATTTGGCAAAAGATGACCAAAGTTTTCTAGCAAAGTCCTACCAACGCCATTTCAATGAACGTCCTTTTCTGAACCATTATTGTTATCTGTTTCTAACTAAAACGAGCAAAGAACGTATGCGAATGCAGAGTAATTTCAGTTCGCTTTGCAAAGGAACACTGATACCGAAGGAAATCAGGGATAAGGAAGTGATACATCGCTTTATGGAAGCCATTGCACAATTTGAACGTATCGTAAACGATAGCGGATTTATCAAAATGCAACGCCTTACAGAAGACGAAATTATCGGTACGGATGAGAAACAGGGTTTATTGGAACAATACCTAACATTATCAAAGGAAGCTGGAACACCGATGCAAGACATTGCATTGGGTGGTGAAGAAGTCCGTATCGGTAACAAAAGATTGTGCCTACACACTTTATCTGATACTGACGATTTGCCTGGAACGGTATCTGCTGATACCCGTTTCGAAAAACTTTCTACCGACCGAAGCGACTGCCGTTTGTCGTTCGCTGCACCTGTGGGATTGCTGTTAAGCTGCAATCACATCTACAACCAGTATTTGTTTTTGGATAACAGCGAAGCCAACCTGCAAAAGTTTGAAAAGTCAGCAAGGAATATGCACTCATTGGCTCGTTACAGTCGGGCAAATCAAATCAACAAAGAGTGGATAGAAAAGTATTTGAACGAGGCACATAGTTTTGGACTGTCATCCATAAGAGCGCATTTCAATATTATGGCTTGGTCAGATGATGCAAACGAACTTAAGCAATTAAAGAATGATTGCGGCAGTGCTTTGGCATTAATGGAATGCAAACCACGCCACAACACTACAGATGTAGCAACACTGTATTGGGCAGGAATGCCAGGCAATGCAGGCGATTTTCCGAGTGAGGAAAGTTTTTACACGTTCATTGAACCTGCTTTGTGTTTTTTCACAGAAGAAACCAATTACCACAATTCGCCATCACCCTTTGGTATCAAGATGGCTGATCGATTGACCGGAAAGCCCATCCATTTGGATATCTCGGATTTACCGATGAAACGGGGTATCATCACGAACCGGAACAAGTTTATACTTGGCCCTTCGGGAAGTGGAAAATCGTTTTTCACCAACCATATGGTTCGCCAATATTATGAACAGGGTGCTCACGTACTTTTGGTTGATACTGGTAATTCTTATCAGGGTTTATGCGAACTCATTAAAGGCAAAACCAAAGGCGAAGACGGTGTTTACTTCACTTATACCGAAGATAATCCGATTGCTTTTAATCCTTTCTACACCGATGATGGCGTGTTTGATATTGAAAAAAGAGAAAGTGTCAAAACCTTGATACTTACCCTTTGGAAACGTGATGATGAACCACCAACTCGTTCGGAAGAAGTGGCATTGTCCAATGCCGTAAGCGGTTACATCGATCGCATTAAACAAGATGCTATTTTTCCATCATTCAATGGTTTCTACGAATACGTAAAAGGCGATTATCGTAAGGTCTTGGAAGAAAAACAGGTAAGGGAAAAAGACTTTGATATTGCCAATTTCCTCAATGTTTTAGAACCTTATTATAAAGGTGGCGAATATGATTATCTGTTGAATTCTGACAAACAATTAGACCTACTTTCCAAACGCTTTATTGTGTTTGAAATTGATGCCATCAAAGACCACAAAATCCTCTTTCCAATCGTGACCATCATCATTATGGAGGTCTTCATCAACAAAATGAGAAGGCTGAAAGGTATCCGAAAACTCATTCTAATTGAAGAAGCGTGGAAGGCAATTGCCAAAGAAGGTATGGCGGAATACATAAAATATTTGTTTAAAACCGTCCGCAAATTCTTCGGAGAAGCGATTGTTGTAACGCAGGAGGTGGATGATATTATTCAGTCGCCCATTGTCAAAGAAAGTATCATCAATAATTCCGATTGTAAAATCCTGCTCGACCAACGTAAGTATATGAACAAGTTCGATGATATACAGGCAATGTTAGGTTTGACTGATAAAGAAAAAGCGCAGGTACTTTCTATCAATATGAATAACGACCCATCACGGCTTTATAAGGAAGTATGGATTGGCTTGGGCGGAACGCATTCTGCGGTATATGTCACAGAAGTTAGTTTGGAGGAATATCTCGCATACACCACCGAAGAAACCGAAAAACTGGAAGTGATGCAACTCGCATCCGAACTGGACGGCAATGTAGAACTCGCTATAAAACACATCGCTATGCAACGGCGTGATAGTGCAAATCAATAGTTCATTAATAATTTAAAATTCAAGAAAATGAAAAAAATATTTTTTATGGTATGTACTGTATTAACACTTGCAGTAGCACCGTCTGCAAAAGCCCAATGGGTAGTTACAGACCCCACGAACCTAGCTTCAGGTATTCTTAACAGTGCCAACGAAATCATACAGACTTCTTCCACTGTGAGTAATGTGATTAAGAATTTCAAAGAAGTAGAAAAAGTATATAAGCAAGGCAAAGAATATTACGACAAACTACAGGCTATAAACAACCTTGTAAAAGATGCTCGTAAAGTGCAACTGACTGTTTTGTTGGTAGGCGATGTTTCGGAAATGTATGTAAAAAATTTTGGCAAAATGATGAATGACCCCAATTTTTCGCCACAGGAATTGGTAGCCATCGGCAACGGTTATTCAGCATTGCTAAATGAAAGTACGGAACTGCTGAAAGAATTGAAGCAGATCATCACCTCATCAAGTCTTTCGCTAAATGACAAAGAGCGAATGGATGTTATCGACCGTGTGTACAAGGAAGTAAAAGACTATCACAGCCTTGTTCGCTATTACACCAACAAGAATATCTCTGTAAGCTACCTGAGAGCGAAAAAGAAAAACGATGCCAAGAGAGTGCTTGACTTGTATGGAACTTCTAACCAAAAATACTGGTGAAAATGGAATGGAATAATCTTCACGAAGTACTGCGTTCGCTGTACGATGATATGATGCCACTTGCTGGGGATATGGCAGGAGTTGCCAAAGGTGTAGCTGGATTAGGCGCTTTGTTCTATGTGGCATTGAAGGTTTGGCAGGCTTTAAGCCGAGCCGAACCAATCGATATGTTTCCGTTATTACGTCCGTTTGCCTTGGGACTTTGCATTATGTTTTTCCCAACAATCGTGTTGGGAACCATCAATGCGGTACTCAATCCGATAGTAACGGGAACCCATTCTATTCTCGAAGACCAGGTACTTGACCTGAATAAGTTGCAACAGCAGAAAGACCAGCTGGAATATGAGGCAATGGTAAGAAATCCTGAAACTGCTTATATGGCATCGGATGAGGAATTCGACAAGAAATTGGATGAATTGGGTTGGTCGCCATCTGATGTAGGAACAATGGCAGGAATGTATATGGATAGGCAATCTTACAAGATTGAGAAGGCAATAAAAGAATGGTTTCGCAATTTACTAGAAATACTTTTTCAGGCGTCAGCACTGGTTATTGATACCATAAGAACATTTTTTTTAATCGTTTTGTCCATACTCGGGCCAATTGCTTTTGCTATATCTGTTTGGGATGGATTTCAATCTACGCTCTCGCAATGGTTTACAAGATATATAAGTGTTTACCTCTGGCTTCCCGTATCCGATTTGTTCAGTTCGATGTTGGCAAGAATACAATCGCTGATATTGGAACGGGACATCGAAATGCTGAATGACCCAACCTATATACCTGATACCTCAAATACCGTGTATATCATCTTTATGATTATCGGAATCGTAGGATATTTCACTATCCCAACAGTAACAGGCTGGATTATTCAGGCTGGCGGTGCAGGAAATTTTACCCGTAATGTTAACCAAACGGCAATGAAATCAGGAAATCTTGCTGGTGCAGGAGCTGGATCTGTTGCAGGTAATATTGGTGGCAGGCTAATCAATAAGTAAACAACATTAATCACTTAAGAAATGGAATTTAAAACACTCAGAAATATAGAAAACAGCTTTAAACAGATAAGGCTGTACGCCATTGTATTTGCCGTTCTCTGCATTAGCGTTGTCGGGTATGCTGTATGGAAATCCTACAGCTTTGCAACAGAACAACGCCAAAAAATTTATGTACTGGACAATGGAAAATCATTGATGTTGGCGCTGTCGCAAGATGCGTCTATCAACCGACCAGTTGAGGCTAGGGAACACGTCAGACGTTTTCACGAACTCTTTTTTACACTTGCACCCGATAAAAATGCTATTGAAAGCAATATGAAACGGGCATTCAATCTTGCGGATAAAAGTGCCTTTGATTATTACAAAGACCTTTCGGAAAAAGGCTACTACAACCGTATCATATCGGGAAATGTACAGCAACGTATCGAGGTGGATAGTGTAGTCTGCAATTTCGATAATCATCCTTATGCAGTGCGTACTTACGCTAAGCAATTCATCATCCGTTCCAGCAATGTGACAAGGCGAAGCTTGATAACGTCCTGTTTCCTTGTAAACTCTGTTCGTTCAGACAATAATCCGCAAGGTTTCAACATTGAAAAATTTGCCGTGTTAGAGAATAAGGACCTTGAAGTTATTCAACGCTAAAACCCAAGATTATGAAACAATTACTCGATTTAGACACGTTCTCAAAAGACCTTTCGGATAAAGGCTATAACGGTTATTTCCACACTCAATCGGCTTATCCTGGCAAACTAAAAGACAGCATCAGTGAATACTTGGAAGCCTCTCACAACGGTACGAAAAAACCGAATAGACATGAACTTTTTTTATTATCGACTTACCTCCAATGGAATGGAGATGACAAGCCGAGGATTGAATGTAATATGTGGATAAGACATAAAAACGGCATTTTCGATGTACAAAAGATGGACATTGAAAGGACAGACCGCTACGGACAACTATTGAAGAAATCAGAACTAACAAATCTTTCAACAGGTTCGGTTCCTACATTAAAGGAAGCCGTAGCCCAAGTATCTGAAGATCCTAAACAACACATTTCTTCCCAAAAAAGAGGGTTTAAAATGTGATAGCCAATAATAATTTAAGACATGAAAAAATTAAGAGCAAATATGGATAGGTATTTTAACAAGTTGGACGAACGATGGCGGGCATTACCCGTTGGAAAACAGCATAAATACACCTTATACTTTTTTATAGGCTATCTACTGCTTACCGCAGGAGTTATTTTAAAAGTATGGTATGATGCAGGCAAAGCCGATAACAATTTGGTCATTGAGCATATCGAAAATCCTGTTCTCAAAAAGAAAGAAAGTCCTGAAAAGCTGAAGGACACATTGACAACAATTTTTAAAAATAAATTTTATGAAAGAAAATGAAAAAAGGGTCAGCATTCTGGTTGAGGAAGGCGACCAAAACAAAGTATCCAACCTTACGGAGGATAAAAAGAGTGCCATTGAACGATTTAAAAAACCACTCATTTTTGGTTTAATGGGGATTGTTTTTATGGGTTGTTTATACCTGATATTTAAACCCTCGGCAGATAAAAAAGAAATGGAAAACATCGGACTAAACGATGCTTTTCCACAGGCTACCGAAGCAGGAATGCAGGATGATAAACAAAAAGCTTATGAGCAAGATATGCTGGAACAGAAAGACCAGGAAAGCCGAAATGCCCTAACTACGCTATCGGATTATTGGAATACCGATAGCACACAGCAGACTAAAGAAGAATTGCCCGAAGAAGACCAAAACAATGGTATGATGACTGGAAAATCGGGCACTTCTACACTAAACAGTTACCGAAATGCACAAAGCACATTAGGTTCATTTTATCAGGATAATAACAGCGAAACACAAGAACTACGCAGGCAATTGGACGAACTAAAAGAAAAATTGGCTGAAAAAGATATACCTGTCGGTGTAACTGTAAATGACCAATTGACGTTGATGGAAAAATCGTATCAGATGGCTTCAAAGTATCTGCCTTCGGGAGGAAATACCGAAAAACCTGTAAGCACCGACAGTGCTAGCCGAGGTTCTTCTTCAAATTCTCAGAAAGAATATTTTGTAGCATTCACACCTACAAGAAAGAAAGCTGTATCGGCTTTGTACAGAGAACCTACGGATAGTGCTTTTTTAGCCGACTGGAGCGAAAAAAAAAACCGAGGTTTCTATACTGCTGGAACAGTAGAGCAAGTCGCTCAACCAAAAAATAGCGTAAAAGCCAGCATACAGGAAACACAGACCATTATTGGCGAAAGCGGTGTACGACTGCGTTTGTTAGAACCTGCACAAACGCCAAACCGTACTATTCCGCAGGGAACAATTTTAACGGCAATCGGAAAGTTTCAAGGTGGCAGGTTACAGTTAAAAGTTACATCTATTGAGCTTGAGGGCAATATTATCCCAGTAGATATAACCATCTACGACCTCGATGGTCAGCAGGGTTTGTACGTTCCCTATTCGCCAGAACGTAATGCAGTTACCGACATCGTAGCCAATATGGGAAATGCCACAGGTTCAAGCTTCAGTATGAACTCGTCAACAGGACAACAGATTGGTTCCGACCTCAGTAAAAGTGCCGTACAAGGTATTTCGGGTTATTTCGCCAAAAAAATACGAACACCAAAAGTTACGCTAAAAGCAGGACATCAAGTTTTCCTTGTTTCTAAAAAATAATATTGAACTCAAATAATTAAGAAAATGAAAAATCATATAAAAACTTTTTGGGCTTTTGCCCTTATCATCGGCTTTGCCGTAAACACTTTTGCACAAGACAGTATAAAAGCACCGCTAAATTTAGGCAAGATAGAACCGTACCAAATGCAAGTAACTTATGACAAGACTACTCATTTGATTTTCCCAACCGCCATACGTTATGTGGATTTGGGAAGCGAATACCTGATTGCAGGAAAAGCAGAAGATGCGGAAAACGTACTTCGTGTAAAAGCATCGGTAAAAGATTTCGAAACGGAAACCAATTTTTCGGTAATTACCAATGACGGTCGATTTTACAGCTTCAATGTATATTATAGTGCTTATCCGGAAGCGTTGAGTTACGATCTGCTGACAATGCAAAAAGCAGTGGATAAGGAAAATGGAAATGATGTGCTTTTTGAAGAATTGGGTAACAATTCGCCATCATTGTCAGGTTTGCTTTTGGAAACGATTTACAAAAAAGACCAGCGAATTGTAAAGCATATCGGTGCTAAAAGTTTCGGTATTCAGTTTATCCTAAAAGGAATTTACATACACAATGGCAAATACTATTTCCATACAGAATTGAGAAACCGTACCAATGTGCCTTTCGGAATTGATTTTATCAATTTCAAAGTAGTAGATAAAAAAGTAGCCAAGCGTACCGTAGTGCAGGAAAGACCAATGATACCATTACGTACTTATAAGCCATTGAATGAGATTGGCGGGAAAGCAATCGAACAAAACGTATTCCTTTTAGACCAGTTTACCATTGCCGATGACAAGGTTTTGCTGATTGAAATCTTTGAGAAAAACGGTGGCAGACACCAAACGCTTCAGGTAGAGAATTCAGATTTAATCAAGGCTCGACTAATTAATGATATGCACCTGAAATTTTAATAACCCTTTTAAAGTAATAATATGAGAAAGTATATCTATACCGTAATGTTCGTATTAATGGGCATTACGATTGCACAAGCACAACGAATGTTACCTAAGCAAAAAGGCTTGGAAGTAAGTGCCGGTGTATTATCTGGCGATAAAATCGGAAACGATTATTATATCAATTTAGCAATGACTATAAATGGCAAAAACGGCAATTACCAATTTTGGGCATTGGAATATACGCACCAATACCATTCTTATAAAGACTTGCATATTCCGCAAGAAACTTACACAGCCGAAGGCGGTTACAGTTTATTCCTCTTGGGTGATGCCCGAAAAAACATAACGCTAAATGCCGGAATAACTGGCGTAATCGGTTATGAAGCCATCAACCGTGGCGAAGCAATGTTGGATGATGGAGCGAAAATAGTGAGTGAGGACAATTTCATTTACGGAGCTGGTGGTCGGCTGACTTTTGAAACGTATCTATCCGACCGATTTGTGTTAGTCCTGCAAGGACGTACAAAGGTTTTATGGGGTACAGATATGAAACAATTCCGTCCGTCCGCAGGTGTGGCATTAAGATTTAACTTTTAAAAACGTATAATAATGACAGCATTTTTCAATCAATTCAAAATAGGATTACTGCCACTATATGTATTGTTGGCAATCCTCACAAGTTCGGTTACTTTGGTATCTTGTAGCAAAGATGACGAACTCGAAATACGGAACGATTTTCCTTTTGAAGTACAGGTTATGCCTGTTCCCAAAGACGTATCGAATGGGCAAACCGTAGAAATAAGGATGACAATAAAACGAAGCGGTAATTACAGCAATACACAATATTTTATCCGTTACTTTCAGTTTGATGGACAGGGAACTTTAAGATATTATAATGAACCTGCGTATCTACCAAACGATTTATATCCTTTACCAACAGAGCAGTTTCGATTGTATTATACTTCTACGTCCACTGTGTCGCAATCATTTGATGTATGGATTTCTGATAGTTTTGGAAATGAAAAGAAATTCACTTTCCAATTCAATAGTAGCGATTAATAAATAAAATCCTGTCCACAAGGCAGGATTTTTTTATACTACCACGCTCACATTTTATATTTTTGTGATGTAGCGAAATAAATATATTTGTAAATTTATATGTAGAAATGTAATAGCTATTATTATGGTTGCATCATTAGTTATAGGGATCCTGTTTTTGGTTTTAGGCTTGGCGCTTCGCTACTGGATTAACCGCCGAAAGTTTTATAGGCGAAGTCCTATGGGTGCAGAAAGTTTTTCTTCTTACGAAAAATCGGTTGGCATTAAATTCATTGAACGAGTTGGCAAATGGGTAGCTTATGCCTTGATTATCTTCGGATTATTGTCATTATGGGTTTATTCCCGTGAAAAAAATGATAAGAAAAAACCGAAAGTGGAGATAAAAACTGAACAAATCGACCAACGCAGATAATCATTTTTAAAATACGGTTCTAAGAAAATCGGATAACATTTTGGGTTATCCGATTTTTGATTAATTATAAAAGTAAACTACAGTTTACTTTTTCGCTTATAGTGCAGTTGCGTTAAACCGGTTCCAAATGTTTTGACTTCGATAAATTCAATTACTTGTTCAGGTCTTCCATCTTTAAAAAGTCTTGTTCCATTACCTAATAAAATTGGGATAACTGAAATTATAAACTCATCTATTAAATCGTGTTTCAGTAGTTCATTTATTACTTCAGCTCCACCATCACAATAGATGTTTTTGCCGTTTTCAGACTTTAATTGTTTGACTAATTCGTTTATGTTTCCTGTATAAAAAGTGGTTCTTCCTACTTTTTGTCTTTCAGTTCTTGTAATGACATAAACATCTCGCTTACCGTTATCGTAATGAGATGCTCCGATTTCATTAACTACATAGTCGTAGGTTCTTCTACCAATAATTATAGTGTCTATTTTTGACGTAAATTCTGCATAACCATAATCTTCTCCTTCTTTATCTACAAGTTTCAAAAAGCTTAGATCATCATTTGGTTTTGCAATGTAACCGTCTAAACTCATTGCAATGAAAAGTGATATTTTTCGCATTTGTCTTAAATTTTAATGTTTCGACAAAATTACTTTTTGTCAATTAGATGTACTTTGTAAAAATGCGACAAATTATAATAGCGATGGTGAAAGTCCAGTAATTCGTTTGATTTCGTTACTAAGATGCGAATGGTCATAGTAGCCACATTCAAATGCAATATCTAATAAACTCCGGTCGTGATTTGTTTTTCTGATTACACTCAAAGCATTCTGAAAGCGGATAATATTTGAATATTCTTTTGGTGATAATCCAATATACTTTTTAAAACTTCGTTCCAGTTGCCTTACAGTCGTGAAATTTCTTTTTGATAGTTCGTAAATGCTAATTTGTCCGTTTGTTAAGTATATATCATTGATAACTGATTGTAGCTGATTGTTTTTAATTTTTATTCTTTCTGAAAAAAAATGGTCAAAATGGTTAAAGGGATTCTCAATCATTTTATCAACATTAAATGAATAGGATTTTTCAAATTCAACTGTATTATTAGTCAACTCATTTTGTGAAGCATAATTATAGAAATTAGCAAAAGTTGCAGGTTTCAGGCATACACCTAATAGGTGTGTTTCTCTGTCAATAAAACTATCTTTAAAAGAATTCATTGCACCTACTACGTAAGTTTTGCCGAAGTCCATAGAAACCAATCCGTTATCAGTCACACAAGTATTTCCCAAATTCATTACTACTCCAGCACAGCCATCGGGAAAAACCCGTTCCCACTGTTTTTCTAGCTCATTTCCTTTCAGTTCCCAATAGAAATCTATAAAGGAATTTAATTCTTTACAAGGTTTTATTATTTTGTACTTCATCGGTTTCTGTGATGTAGTTATCTACGCTGTATTCTTCAGCAGGACTTATTATTTTTCAAATTTACAAAATAAACGCTTTCATAATTTATAGTGTAACGACAAATACTTCCTTTAAATGCCAACCAGTTCCAACTTCACCAATCTCTTTAAAAGCTTTTATAAATTTAACTTTCACAGAAAAATTGAGCAGAAATGGAAGTAATCGCAATACAGAAATCCGCATTGGATGGAATGAAAAATGAACTGAAGGATCTTTTGGAAATGACCAAAGATGCTACCGAAAAATATGTCTCTATTTTTAATAAAGAGAAGTGGTTAGATAACCAGGAACTGTGTTTGATGATGAATATTACCAAACGAACTTTACAGACTTATAAGGATAAGGGCATATTGTCTTACACCAGATTGAACCGCAAAAATTATTATAAACTCTCGGATGTAAAGACTTTACTCGAAGCTGGGCAGCCATATAATACCGACACCGATGGATTTAATGACTAATGAAGACGAAGAGATTATAGACCATCACGAAATGATACTCTTATTAAGAAATTACATTGAGGAAATATTGAAACATTACCGCCCTGTGATGAACGGTGAGATATATTTGACTGGTCACGATGTATGTGAAATGTTGCATATCAGCAAACGTACATTACAGCAATATAGAGATGATAGAATACTTCCCTTTATCCAAATAGGAGGTAAAATTATTTTTAAACAATCGGATATACTCACTGCACTAGAGCAGAATTATGTAACCAATAAAGCCACTAATTAATGAATTTTTTGCCTCAACTGGTTTTAAAGATATGATGAGTATCTAAAGCAGTTTAGTATCTTTGTAACGAAATATAGAAAATCTTAAAGTGTTTTTACTTTAAGTCCCACATTGAAAACTGGTAATTTTTAGACAACGGGACAATAAGAAAGAACACCTATGCCATAGGCGTAGGTGCTCGCTTATTCGTTGTCGGGTATACCAGTACCTCAATGTGCGGTAAGTGTAGTGGCCTGCGCCTTATTTTTTGTGCAGGACTACATCAACTTCAAAAAGTATGATGATATGGAAACTGGTACAACACAAGAAAAAATTACCCTAGCTTTTATTAATGATAAAAGTCCAATTTTGGATATAACCTGCAACGACCTCAGTGCTTCAGGAATGGACGTTTTATTCCGCTCAGAAAACATTGAGGACGGATTATCTCAATTATCAGCATTAAAAACACTCCCCATAGTTTGTATTATTGACCTTAATTTTTACAACAGAAATGTGCTGGCACAACTTCAAGAATTGAAAACACAATATCCAACTATTAAACTGATTGCTCATAGTGATATTGATGATCAGAAAGTCGGTAAAGATTTGTTTGATATTGGTTTCTCGAGTTATTTATTGGTTGGTAGTGATGTTAATGATTTTAGAAATGCCATTGACGAGTCAGTCAATGGCTTTAACAATTAATATGGATGTTATAGTTGAATTTTTACTTGAATACCACTTTATGGAGTTCAGCGATTAAACTTTCTCTTCTTTCGAAATCACAGTTAGTTGTAAAAAAAAGAGATCTTATACTTTCCAGGGTAAAGTCTTGATAAATATTTATTTCCTTATTGAACAAAGGATAGGTTTTACCGATTAAACTGTAAATATCGATATTAGAAAAGTCGGGTCTAATTTCTAAAAATGCTTTTTCACTTGGCCTTTTTAGTAAATAATCATATCTTTTTTTATCACAATCCCATAGAACTTGGTGACTTCTTATAAATGATTTTGGAAATTTACTTTTTACTGCATTTAAGATTAATTCATCAAGTTCATCATTTGTAAATAGTTCTTGTTTAGGATAATCTAATAATCTTTTTATCTGATTTGGCTCTGGATCATCGTTAAGCTTATAATCACTCGTAATTTGACGATCATAAATAATAACACCAATAATAATTTCAACACCAAATTGGTTTGTTGAAACAACACTTATTTCTTTAACAATTTTCCAATCTTTTTGGTCTAAAAGTTTAATTGTAATTTGTTCGTTTGATTTGTTTTTATCAATATTCATATATTATTCCCATTTTAAGTTTTGAGCATATTTTGTATGGGGTGCGATTTCAAACATATACTCCTTACTATTTAAACTATGTCCAAGTGTCTGTATCAAATCGTCAGTTACCCAGATAAATTTGTCTGATTCTTTTTCTAATTTTAGTTTTTCTAGAATTGGTAATTGTTCATTATTAATAACCAAATCAAAAATTTCAAAAATAAATATCCCTTTACCCCCGCTATCTAATTTGATAATAGGAGATTGAATCTTTTTTTTAAATTCATAATCTATGAAGCGAAACTGTCTCCAGGGTAAAATGTCTTCTGA
Organism: Flavobacterium sp. CECT 9288; assembly: GCF_918731615.1. Taxonomy (NCBI): domain Bacteria; kingdom Pseudomonadati; phylum Bacteroidota; class Flavobacteriia; order Flavobacteriales; family Flavobacteriaceae; genus Flavobacterium; species Flavobacterium sp. CECT 9288. Next base: position 749,176 of record NZ_OU957226.1, read on the forward strand.
AATTAATTCTTCACAAAACTCTCTCCATGGAGAAATTTCCCTATCCTTTTTTGAATCGAACCATTTAAGAAAAGAGATTACATTTTTTCCCTTAACATAAACTCTCAAATCATTTTTAGCTATTCCTTTTTCTGTTTCAAACTTTCTATCAGGTTTTACTTCTAATTTTTCAAAAATAGCACTACTACTAGGTAATGTTTTATAACATCCACCTACTGGCTGGTAATAATTTCTGGTTCTACTTTTTACTAGTAAATACTCATTGTCAACTTTAATTCTGTACAGATACGCAATTGATAAACGAAAATCTTTTTTGCGGTGCAAAATTTGAGTATTAATAATTAATATTAGTTGTTTATAATTATCTATTAACCAACCTAAAATCAATGTTATTAAAGAAATTATACCTGCTCTTGTAAATGGAGAATGCCAAAAATCATTGTCAAATAATCCAATAATAATAAGTAAAATAGGTATGGAATATTTTATGAGATTATCTTTCATATTATTTTTGGACTTGGATTTAATTGAATGATTGTTTCTTTTACCGATTCAAAGTCCAATGCTTTTGAAGGAAAACATTTAGATACTGCTTCAGGTAAGACTCTCAATCTAATGTCTGAAAAAGAAAAAGCTAAACCATTATTATGTTTTTCACCAGTTAAATCTGCTAAAGTTTCTAATTCTTTATCGTTTAATCCAATTTCTCCAATTGATTTTTCAAACAATTGCTTTCTCTCATCAAAAGTAGGTCTCTCAAATTCTAATATTATTGCAGCTCTTCGAATAATTGCTTCATCCAGAAAATGAAGTCTATTTGTTGACATGAATAAAATAGCTCTACCATTTAATTCTCTTAATTCGTCAATTTTTTGAATTAATGTATTAACAGCAGCCTTTTCTTCTTGATGCATTTGCATAGTTGACCTAGTTGAGGCTATGGCATCAGCCTCATCAATCAATAAAAATGCAATTCTTCTTTTTCCCGCTTGATTTTTTAATTCACTGAACGCATCATTTACTAAGTTACCCATTTGACCATGTAAACCTTCTCCTCTTACTCTTGTACTAAGTTTGAGAAAAAAACCGTCTTTTTTAAGTTCTCGTAACATTCTATCTGCAATTGCTTCAGCGGAAATTGTTTTTCCGGTACCTGCGTCTCCAGACAGTATAATTAGCGGATATTTATCTTGAAGTTGAGAAATTATTGGTAATTCTATTTTGTGAAACTTTTTACTCCATTCACTTAATCCTTCTTGATCAAGTAATAATTTTAAGTTAGAAAAAATTCTATCGAATTTTGAATCAAAACCAACTAAGTTCTTTGCTCTTTCTTGTATACCCTTGTTAGGTAATTCAACTATATTGTCAAAAATATTATTCATAGCTATTTGTAATTAGTTTTTTTTAATTCATATCCTTTGCTAGCATATAATTGAGCATTTGAACTTTGAAGACTGGGGAATGAATTATCAATAGAGGATGCCGTCCATGATAATTTAAAACCTTTTGAAAAATTTTCTTTTTCTGAAGCATTTAAATTTTTCCATTTTTGAGTATATGCCAAAATGACTGATAATCTTGTATTTGGAATGTCAATCCAATCATTATTCTTACCTGCTCTTTCACTTTCTGTAGATGTTCCAAGAGAATTCACAATAAATTTTGAAGCTCGAATTACTCTTTCTGTCTCGCTGTTTAGTAATACAACATCAACTGAATATAAATATTCATTTTCAGCCAATAAAAGTATGTCATAGAATAGTTTATCAACATATTCCATTGTCCATTTTCCAGTTCTTCGTGCAATTGTTCTAATATCAGCTTCACAGCCTTCAAAGGTTTTTCTTATATCTAAAACTGTATAAGTGCTGGTTTTTGTAGTTGTTCCGTACATAGGCATTAATCTAAATTAAAAGTTGGTCCGAAAACACGTTTCCATTCTTGAATAGTGTCTCCTTTACTATTTTTTGATTCGGCAATATTTAAGGTATCAAAGGCATCTTCAGCTTCTTCAATAATTTCATTCCATTTGTTTTTGTCGAGACGTTTCACAATATTGTTCTCTTTGTTTGTATTATCTGCAATGTAAATAGGTGAGTCATAATTGCCAGGAATTGATTTAATTGAATCTTTAAATTCAATTATGGGAAATGACGGATTACTTACGAATTGAAAGAATCGAATTACACCCTCTTCAATACTTTCTTCTATACCATAGTTCTCATCTAAATAAGCAACAATTAATTCAATTGAAAATGATGATAAACCTGGTTCGTTGTCTGTAGGCTGTAATTCTTTATAATTTTTCCACCATTTTATTGCTCTAACAATGGAGGTGTAAGACGGATTTTTTTGCCTTTTTTCTAGTGAAAAGCTTAATTGTTTACTGATACTAGTTATGTATTTTTTTCCACCGCGTCGACTTGGTTGCCAAACATATTCGGCTAAATCTTCTAATGAAACTACAGGAACAATGTCAACTTGTAACCCTGTTCCACTAAAGGAAATTGTTATTGATTTTGTATTACCTTTAGCATCAACATCTCTCTGAATATCCTTCTGTGGATATATACTTTCCAAATAAGAAACGATGTAATCATATAATTTGGGTAGATCATTATGAATTTCTTTATCTCCAGCAATAAAGAGTACCAAATCTATATCAATAGGGTTTTCTCCAGTAGCTTTTAAAATTGTATGCTTCTTCCAAGAACCAGCAATAATATACTTTTGAACTTTTAACCCGTGGCTCTCATCCTCTGCAATTTTTTTTTCTAATTTTTGTTTTAAATTATTGATTTGATCTCTGTATTTACCCATATTTTCAGGCTGCAGTTTGATCTTCTCAATAAAGCTTTGTAAATCTTTATTTGATAACTTCATAATTTTAGTTTCGATACATCTTTATATATCAAACAGTTGCCCAATTATCGAAACAAGACTTTTTGTCAGTTCGAAGTTTTTTGATCGACAACAAATCAAAAGCTATCATTAACAAAGCGACGTTCTTTTGCTTCTTTTCTTTGGTCGCAGATGTGAAAAGAAAAGAAGTTTGCTAAAAGCAAAAATGGGATAATGAATATCCCACGAAAATTTCTCGCAACTTGTTTGGCGAAAATAGGGAAATGGAAGAATGAAATGGAAGATTTTTGCCAAAGTGGTTGCACCTTATTAGATGCAAAAATGCGTTTCCGACCGTAGCGAGGAATTGCATTTTTGCCACCCGATTTTTCGGGTCAGGCGACTTTTATCGGGTGGGTGCGGAAGTCTTTCAGATTATGAAAAAATCCTCTGTATTGTGTCATTCCATAACGGAACAAGTTCCAAAGCAAAGAACAACCTATTTGTGCCAATGACGAATTAATAAATAAATCCTGTTTTTCCAATGCTTCAGCTAAACTGCAACTTGGTGTGTCGTCCTGCTCTTCAGACTGTTTTAAAAGTTCGCCAAATTCATCAGTAACCAATGGCAGGCTTGCCACCGTTTCGAATCTCTCTGAATTGGGCTGTTGGATAGTTCCTATTGTAGATAGTACAACTTGTCCTGTATGTTGGCTATTGCCAAAATCTAACCAATACCGTGGGCGATTTGAATAGGCTTTACCGTTGTTTAAAATTTTTAAAATGTCTGCAATCTCAAATCTTGCTTTTACGCTGTCCACACAAGAAATATAAATACTTGCTCCTGCATTTTCGGGCAATTTATCTAAACGGTCTTTTTCAAGTTTTACTGTTTCAGCTTTCCAATTTGTACCCGAAAATCGGTTGGCTCGGTTTATCAATGCAACGGATTTGTACAGTCCAATTTCACATTCTGCGAAACGCTGTCTTCCTAAATTGGCATTCGTAATTACATCATCATCCCAAAGGCGGATTTGTAAACCTGCGTGTCCCAACTCAATTAAACTGTGGTTCATTTCCATCAAGGCTGTTAAAACCTTTGAACCTGTGCCTCCTGCACCAATTAAATTTACTAAAATCGGATTGGTCGGATTGATTAAATCACTATCTGTAAAATGTACATTCGTTTTCATCACAATAGATTTTTGAGTGTTTTGTTATTTGGTTTCAGTACCTCTTTCGGGAAGGCTTTATCTGTACCAATGAGGTCTTTCCAGATGGTTACACAATTTCCATTGATTGTATTGTATTCGCCTAATAAGTGACTGAAATAGCTATTAAAAAAATAACTTTCCCACGCTTTTATAAATTCTTCCACGGAAGCCGAATTTTGAATATCAATATTTACCGTTCCCATACAAACGTTGCCGTTTTCATACACATTGAAAAATGGTGCATAATGCAAAAGCGTTTTTTCTGTGGGTCTTCTATCGCTTGACAAAGCAAATACTGAAAGGCTGTTTTTATTGGCAAACCAAAGCATTGGCGGTACTTGCGCTTTTCCACTTGGAATGCCCAAACCATCTACAAAATACAGTTGCCTGTGCTGTGCTTTCGTGTACCAAAGTACCGTGCCTTTTTCGCTCGGATTGATTTGTAAAATGTTGGTCGGCAAAATTCCTTTAGGTTTTAAAAAAGCTTTTTTAATTTCTTCATCCGTCTGTAATGACTTCGCCAATACATTGGCTTCTTTTACCGTCAAAGGATGTGCATTGATAGGGTTGCCGTTCCTGTCCATATCAAAATGCTCTACATACACATCTGAATTTGTCCCTTTGGTTTCATAGTAAACCAAAGCAGATTTTGGATAATATAAGGTTCCGAAATTTTCTGTGATGTCGTTTAAATTGTTCATTTTGCTGTCATTTTATATTCATCTAATAAACCGCATAAATCGTTCAGTATCGGAAACAAGCGGTTCTCAAAATCAAGATTACTCGCTATTATTTCGCTTCCGTCAAAGTGTTTGCTAATGGTGGGCTCTGCCATTGCTCCGTACTCATTAAATTCATTGTTAATGCAATCCGAAAGACTTTCATATAACCAACCTTTGGCATCTGCTACAAATGAAATGTACTTTTCCATTCCAATCACTTCATTGTCGTAATCATCATCATAAAGTTTTTGTTCGGAAAGGGGTGCGTTTCTAAAAATACTTATTGTTGGATATTCCGTAAAAAGTTCAAAAACTTTACAAGCTACTTGACAACATTCTTGGTCAAATTCATCAAGGCTTTTGAAGTTGTTCAAACGCTGTTCAAATAATTCTAAATTGATACGGTTGAATAGTTTCTTTTCTATTTTGTCGCCAATTTGTTCGGCTTGCCTTAACTCACTTTTGTAGCTTTCCGTTTCGTCCGTTTCATCGTCTTGTTCCACCCAATCGGTCATCATTTCATACATCCAAAATAGGTAGCTATTTTCTTGTCTGTAATACGGAATATCAGCAATGTGATACAGATAACTGCATACGGAAATCAATAATTGAGCGGTCTTTTTACGTCTTTTGTCGTTGAGCATTTTAAAGAGCGGAACAATAGGAATAAAATACAGGGTTGTTCTTGTATCGTACCGTTCCTCGCTAACAAAAAAGGTTTTCTTACTATCTTGTACCAATTGCAAACTATCCCAATTTAAATTGCTGCGTTTTAACTTGGTTTCTATATCCCACATCGCCAAAGATATATTGTAGGGATAGCCATAAATTTTTGTTTGCATTGGTTCAATACTGTAATGTTCTGCAAGTTTGGAAAGGGATTGATAAAAATACCTCTCCGTTTTTGCTGTTTCCTTACAAGCCTGTACGCATTGTTGCGTTTTCAGTTTAGGCAGGAATACCGACTTTAGAAAACCATTGGCAACATCGCTATTGGTACGGCTTTCCTCTTGTCTTTCTGCACTTCGCTTGCATCTTTTGGTCTTTGCATCCATTGTGCGAACTCGCCCAATTGTCGATGCAATTGCTTTTGTCTTTTCTGTTCGGGTATGCTGATAATTCCCGATATGATATTTGGTTGCATAATTCATTTTTTTACAATTTTGGTTTACCCTTTTGTACCCATTACGCTTTCAAATTTGTACTCAACTGCATCGTCTTTTATTTGCGGTGCAGATATTTTTGCCGTTGTCAAAATAGGGTACATATTAGCGTAAAAGTTCATTACGGCTTCCACGCTCCAATGTGGTTTTGGGTCGGTCAGTCTAATTTCCTGTCCTTTATCTTTGAGTATAAAAACTCGCTCTAATTGCGTTGCTAATAACATAAATCTGATTTTTTGGGTTAATACTCTTGTTCTTCTTCGTCCGTTTCATCAGCAGGATAATCTAGTGTAACTTCTTCCTCTTGTTGTAGTTTGGATTTTTCTTCCATTGCTCCAAAAAGGCTCGGTGTTGCAAACTTGTCAGACAATGCGTTTTTACGTTTACGTATCTCGTCCGCTTTTTCGGGAAACTCTGTTATCTCGGGTACTTTCATCCACGCTTCACGGAATTTGCCCTCTTTTTCGAGTTCGTCCGCCTTTGCCATTCCGTCTTTAAATTTCTTGTCTTTGGCTTCCTGTTCTTTCTTCTGTTTGTCGGCTTTTTCTTTCTCCATAGCCGATTGTTTTTTAACTTCTTCTAATTGTTTTAGAAATTTTTCCATATCCACCATTAAACCCGAAACGGTTTGGATAGGTGCGGTTATCTGCTCAAAAAATCCATCGTCAAACTCTTGGGGCGTTGCATTAAATGTTAGTGGAGGAATTAGGTTTTTGGCTTTATCTCCGCATTGTTCGTTGTTGAGGATAACCGAAACAATTAGGTTATTTTCTGCTCCTTTTGAAATGTTCAGTTTTAATACTCCTGTAAAGTCCAACTGTGCTATCTGATTGAAAAAATTAGTATTCATTGCTGTAAAATTTAAGATGTTATTAACTGCGTTTTGATTGCTCTTAGTTTTTCGTACATATCTGACCAATAGGTTTTTTGTCTTTTGTCAAACTCCGAAAAATTGCTGTCCTCGTGGTTATATTCTTTGTATCGCCTTGTTATTTTTATAGCTTCCTTTAAATCTGTTATTTCGATTTGGCAACCATTTATATCTGTTATTTTCATAGTTGTTTTATAGTAGGCTACCACCGATTAAGACGGTAGCCTATGGTTATTTAATTAAGGTTTAAGATTTCCGCACCGTCCATTGCAAAGGCAGTACACAATTCAAATGCTTTCTGTGATTTGAGTTGAGCTGTTCCACCCAATACAATGCTCTGCAACTTGGCTTCATCATTTTTGTAATTGCGTACATTCTGATAGTAGCCTGTAACGGCATTGTATGCTCCGAACAATGTGCCTTTTGTGGTGTCCATTTGTTGCGTGTCGCTTATCATCGCATAAGAAAAAGCATCGTCAACGGTGTTTTTAAATAAGGTTGAAATTTCATCTTCTGCACCTTTTTTAATTAACTCAAGCGTTTCTTTATTCGGGCAAAGTGCCAATTGGATTAGCTTTCTTACTTCTCGGTCTGTTACTCTTACGCTTGCCCACTCATTAAAAATATTCTCTAATTGGTTGCTCAAAGTGTTCGCCAGTCCCATAATTTTATGGGCGTTTTCGATACGTTGTTTTGCTCCCGAAGTATGTTTAATACGAACTACATTGGTCATACTGCGTAGCGAAGCGTTCAGCGTATTTTGGCAAACAATTCTGACAGGTGTAAATGCGGCTGTGATACTACCGCTACCATCGTGCGAAGTAGTTAAGAAAATGTACTTTTCTGTTATGTCATCGCCGTTTCCAACACGGATATAGTCGGGCAATTTAGCTGTGATAAATATGCGCTCTCCGTTGCCTAACGCTCCTGCGGTTTCGTACAAAATACCCTCGCCACCGCCCACAATCGCATCAAAGAAATTAAAGGCTTCACGATTTTGTACTATGTGGTAATCTTTCCCCACCACGCCCAATACTGTATTGTTATCGGTGCGTATGTTGGCGAAATAGTTTGGTACTTCCAATTCACTACTGCCTATCTCTATGCCGTTTGCCGTTTCGATAATACCCGAACCTTTTGTAAATAGTGGGGATTTTACGACTTCGTAATCTAATCCTGCGTGTTTTATAGCTTCCTCGCTTGTTGGGTATTGCTCTACGATTTGCCCTAAACCGTGCCACGCTTTTTGTTGAACGCTAAAGAATGAATAACGTCCTGTTCTCTCGTTGAAATTGATATTATGTGCCATAATGCTTAAAATTTATAGTTTGAAAAATGATTAAATACTCGTTGTTAAAATGGGAGGTCGTCTTCCGTACCTTGTTTTGTAGTTTTGTTACTTTCAGTTTGCGCAGTAGCTTGTACGGTATCAGTTTTTCTACTGCCTCCGTGTAATTTGATTTGTGAGGTATGAAAATTCAGTCCTGCTCTTAATTCTCCGTCATTCCCTGTCCACGCTCTTGTACTTACTCTTCCCGATAGTTCTACCAAAGTGCCTTTTGTGAGTAGCAAAGCTACGTTTGGGCTTATCCAATAGGAGCAGTCGAAATAGGTCGTCTGTTCTATGCGTTCGCCCTGTTTGTTACGGTAGCTGTCGTTGATTGCTACTGAAAAGTTTACTACTTGTTTTTGATGTGACGTTGTGCGTACTTCCGCATCTCTCGTCAATCGTCCTGTGATGTTCATGATTTCTACTTTTTTGAGTTATTATTTTTTTTTTAATTTATTCGGTAATGAGAGGAGGTGCTGAAGTTTCGTTTCTCTTTTCCCATTTCTAATGCTGTATTTTTTCATTTCTGACATTTTTTTTATTCGTCTAAAGAGCCGGAGTATGCTTTGTTTCGTTTCACGAGCATAAAAGGTTCGTGTTTAGCAACAACAAGGTTTTGACAAAAAATACGACCCGAATGGGTGGAGATTTTTTGACAAACCCGCAGGGCTTGACCTTGATGTTGCGTTAAGAACACGGAAATACCTTTGCTCTTGAAATGGGACAAAACAGCATACTGGCTCTTGGATAAAAACCTGTGTGGAAGCCAATGGAAAAGGCATTAAGAAATGGTCTATGTGATTACAAAACCAGCATTTATCTGGCAGAATTTTAACCATTTTTAAGTTATTTGTGGCTATGAAAGCCACCAAAAGGATATTGGAAAATATTGCTTGGGATTTGCCCTGGATTTTCCGATATTTTTTTCAGTATATCCAATCAAAGCTCTTTTATGCGAAGAGGTTGGGGAAAGGAAATAAATGTGCTTTGGGGATAAAAAGTGTGGGGCATAAAAAAGCAGGATCGTTAAATCCTGCTTACTATTATCGTTATTCTAAATATCAAATGGTTTCAATAAAGGCTTCTTCCATTGCCTTAAATTTATGCGATATTAAATCCATTTCTTTACTAATCTTCTGACTGGTTATCTTGGCATAAATCTGTGTAGTTGAAATATTTTTATGACCCATCATCTTGCTGAGACTTTCAAGAGGTACACCTTCAGTTAAAAACATAGTGCCAAAAGTATGCCTTGCTGTATGAAAAGTTACTTTTTGCTCTGTAATAATCTCAACTTCCTGAATTAATTTATCAATATAACTATTGCAAATCTTATTGGTTGGGACAGGGAAAATAAAATCGTTTCGGGTAATACCTGCATATTTTCCGATTAATCGCTTAGGAATTTCCATTAATCTCACATTTGAAGCAACATCAGATTTTTGCCTACGGCTTATAATCCATTCATGGCCATCAAAGAAAGATTGGATATTGCTCTTCTTTAGTTTTTTGATATCAATATAAGCTAATCCAGTGAAGCAACTAAAAATGAAAAGATCTTTAATAAGCTCATATTTTTCTTTTGTAGGTGTATGGAAAAGAAGGGTTTCTACATGTTCTTTTAATAAATAGCTTCGATCATTTTCTTTCATAGAAATCTCATAGTCTTCAAATGGATTTCTTCTGATAAGTCCATTCTTGATTGCAATTTCTGCCACGCGATATAAGGGCATTGTATAAACCCAAACAGTATTATGCGTACAGCCTTTATCCACCCGCAAAAACAAATCAAATTCTCTAATAAAGTCACACGTCAATTCTCTAAATGCCATATCATCTCTATAATACCGGCAAGTGATAAATTCCTTGAGGTGATTAAAGACAATTTTATACTTGTAATACGTGCTTTGTGAGCGTTCTCCTTTAGAAACCATTTTTTCGAAATCTTCATTATTTTTCTTGAAGACTTTTAGCAGAGAGTCTTCCATGACACCAACCCCCAAAAAAGAAAGTTTTACTTTTTGTGAAGTTGCAAAGCCTTCATCTTTGAGCATCTCATCATAAATCTTATTGATGCGTACCCGGATTTTATCCAATTTCTGGTTGGTGCTTAATGCCAGGCTACTCTTGCCCAATACACGGCCGTGTTTTAAATCCCAACTATTGGGATCAATTTCTAGTTTAGTTCCAAATGTTTTAGGCGTTCCGTCGATGGTAATCCGCCCCATAACTGGTACATTACCGTTCTTTTTTGGTTCATTCTTCTTCAAGTAAAGCAATAACTTGAAGGTGGATCTTTTCACTGTCTCCATAACTCAATTGTTTAATGTTTAAAATTAACTATCAATGAGTTACAAGGAACTATGAAAAGGAATGCAAAAGATTGAATTATAGCTATTTATCACAATCATTACCAAGCTGAACTGGTAATGATTTAGTAACCTAACCTTGTCTTTTTAAGCCCAAAACCTATCGTACACCGACTTCCAACTTTGTACTACTGTTTTATAAACCTCTGTATAATAATGATGTTCGCCATTTTGCTTACTTTTGCTTTTTACTAATCTTTTTTATATAAAAAAAATTATGTTTCACGTTTACATTCTTTTTTCTAGATCACAAGACAAGTATTATGTAGGGCATACTTCTATGGTTTTAGAAGAGAGACTGCGACGACATTTAAGTGCACACAAAGGATTTACAGCAAGAGCCAAAGATTGGGCAATAGTTTATTCGGAGTTATTTGACCAAAAATCTTTAGCAATTTCACGAGAGCAGGAAATTAAAAAATGGAAAAGTAAAACAAAAATTGTCGAATTAATTACAAAATAAGTAGCAGTTATCGCGTCCCGATTGCAAATCGGGAAGGCCGCAGGTTCGAATTTCCGTTTTCGGAATAAACACTGCCACCCCGACAAAAGCCGAACGAGATCGTTCGGCTTTTTTTTATATAAAAAAAATTATGTTTCACGTTTACATTCTTTTTTCTAGATCACAAGACAAGTATTATGTAGGGGTTACTTCTATGGTTTTAGAATAGAGACTGCGACGACATTTAAGTACACACAAAGGATTTACAGCAAGAGCCAAAGATTGGGTAATAGTTTATTCGGAGTTATTTGACCAAAAATCTTTAGCAATTTCACGAGAGCAGGAAATTAAAAAATGGAAAAGTAAAACAAAAATTGTCGAATTAATTACAAAATAAGTAGCAGTTATCGCGTCCCGATTGCAAATCGGGAAGGCCGCAGGTTCAAATTTCCGTTTTCGGAAAAAACACTGCCACCCCGACTTAATCCTTCTTGTTCATTCAAGAAGGATTTTTTTATTACCAAATAATTAAAACTGATGTAGTACTTTATTACGTACTGTAATAAAAGCTTATTTTTGTACCAAAAAATTTTAATAATCACACCATGTCAGATACGATCGAAAAAATTAAATGCCTTATTATAGGTTCTGGACCTGCAGGATATACTGCAGCAATTTATGCAGCAAGAGCTAATATGAATCCGGTATTGTACCAAGGAATGCAACCAGGCGGACAGTTAACAACTACAAACGAAGTAGAGAACTGGCCAGGGAATCCAGAAGGAATTACAGGGCCAGAAATGATGGTAGGTTTACAAGCTCAAGCGCAACGTTTTGGAACCGATGTGCGTGACGGTTGGGCTACAAGAGTTGATTTCTCTGGAGATATTCACAAAGTTTGGATTAATGAAACTAAAGAATTACACTGTGAAACAGTAATCATTTCAACTGGTGCTTCGGCTAAATATTTAGGCTTACCATCAGAGCAACATTACTTAAAAATGGGTGGTGGTGTTTCTGCATGTGCTGTTTGTGATGGTTTCTTTTATAGAAACCAAGAGGTGGTCATAGTAGGTGCAGGAGATTCAGCTTGTGAAGAGGCACACTATTTGTCTAAACTTTGTAAAAAAGTTACCATGCTAGTACGTAGCGAGAAATTTAGAGCTTCAAAAATTATGGAGGAGCGCGTACGCAAAACAGAAAATATCACCATTTTGATGAACCACGATACTGTAGAAGTACTTGGGGATGAACAAGTAGTTACAGGTGTAAAAGCGTTAAACAAAACTACAGGTGAAACTTTTGAAATTCCGGCAACAGGATTTTTCGTTGCCATTGGTCACAAGCCGAATACAGATATTTTTAAAGAGTTTATTACTCTTGATGAAACAGGATATATTGTTAACACGCCAGGTTCTTCACTTACAAATGTTGCAGGTGTTTTTGTAGCTGGTGACGCTGCTGATCATGTATACCGTCAAGCTATTACGGCAGCGGGAACTGGTTGTATGGCTGCATTGGATGCTGAAAGATATTTGGCAGCTAGGGAGTAACAACTATCTATCACTCAAAAAAAGTCTCTTTTATTTCAAAAGAGACTTTTTTTTTGAATCAATTCTTCCGCTTAAAATCTGTATCATTTTGGCTATTCAGTCTATCGTTAACTTGTACAAGGTGTTACAGACTTAACAGGTTTAAAAACCTGTTAGGTCTCGATAGAACTCCTTTTTGTAAAGCGGTTTTAGTACAGTTGCATTCGATAATAAGCTCAAAGACCTCAAATGTAGTTACATATCAAAGTATACCAACGATGCCCATATATCAGTAGAGATTGAGTTTAATTGATTTTGGATTTGTGGGCATTACTAATATGTTAGAACTGGCTGCTCATGTTTAGCCAAGAGCTAATATACTTAATAGAGTCATGCTGTAACTGAAAATCAATATATTTTATTTTTGTTCCGCAATAGTTACTTTGTTTAATTTTAAAACTCTTATTACTTGATTGGTGTTATCTACTACAAACAAACGGTCTTTTAGCAATGCACAATTAGTAATTGAGTTAAACGCATTTTCTCCCATTATATCCGAATTGTTTATAGTTGGGGTGTAATTTTGATCTAAAAAAATGTTTTTGGGATACAGTCGAATATAGTTAGTGCCTTTTAATTTTTCAGTTGTTATAGCCCAGTCCTCGCTAAATACTACAGATACTGGAAGGTTGTCGGTTAGTGTTTTAGTATTAGGTAAAATAGGAACTGTCAACGAGCTAGTTGCGTTTTTCTCAATATCTTTTAAATTGTAATTCAAAAACCCGTTAGCATTTTGTCCAGCTACTATTAAATTTCCATTGGAGATATCCATCGAATAGATTTCGGTGTAGCCTTTCAGGGTGTTTAATTTAGCTATTGGAGCTAAGTTCCAATTGCTGGTTTCAGTAATTTGTGCAGTTTGGAATACCTTAATTGAATTTTCTTTTTCTTTGACAAAAAGAAAACCATCTTTTGCTTTTAGTCCAAATACGTGAACAAAAGTTTGCCACCATTGTCCATTTCCAATCGTGTTGATGCCTGATAATGTTTTTTCGTCCAAAACAAAAATTCTTGAGTCAATGCTACCAAGGTAAATACGGTCATTGTCAATAGAAATAGAGGATAGTTTTGTGAACGGAATTGTGGTAGATCCTTTTGTATAGCTTTTGACACTCGAAAGATAAGATAAAGTTGTGGCATCAAATATTTCAAGAATATCACCATTGCAGATGTATAATTTGTTATTTGCAATAGTGATAGCGTTAGCTTCTAAAGTACCTTTTCCTCCAGTAATTTGATTGGCTTTGATAGTCGTTTCGTTACTCAAGTAATAAGATTGATAATTGGTAGGCTCATAAACCATATCAGAATCTTTAGTGCAACAAGCTAAAATAAATAAGATAGCTATATATATAATCTTTTTCATAGTAGTAAGTGGTATTAATTCCATTTTCCTTCTCCTTTGTATTTAAGTAAGAAGGGGTTGTTAGGGCTGATTTTGAAAACGGGTTTTTTGTAGTCTTTTTTGTTTAGATAAGCTGTTTTTGTCCATCCTTTTAGTATTTCAGGATCTATAAACGGAAGGTCGTTTAGGTAAATCAAATATTTATAAAAATAAGTGAGCATTTCTTGTTGTCCTCCACCTTCACCACTATTAGCTAAATTACTACTATGGCTAAATCCAATATGATGAGAATATTCATGAGACCAAATAGACATTTCACCTAACCAATGTCCAGTGATGTAGTCTGACTCCCATTGCGAAGCCAGCGCGCCTCCTCCCCAAGCACTTCCGCCTCCTACCATTGCTAGGTAAACGGCTCTAGAGTCTAAGTAATTCAAATAAATTTTTTCTATTTCTTCCTTCGTGTAATAATCATAAACGCCATTCACATCATCAGTGTTACCATGCCAATTTAAAGCGCCATTTATTGCTGTTCCTGCTAATGTTGCTTGTTCTTGTTTGTATTTATCAAAATTGGAAAAGGTTTGATAATACAGTGGGTGACTTAAAGCATAGGAGTAATTGATGATCATTGTGATAGCTTCTTTGGCCAAAACAGGATTCATTGGAAGAAATTTTCCTGGTTCATTGATATGGTAACCATCGTGAAATTGCACTAAATGATTGGATTTTATTTTTTTAAATTTGGCAAATAATGGATCTGTTGATGTAACAGAAAATTCAATAGATCCCGATGAAAATCCTTCTATTTTATCAATCGTTACAGTTTTACCATTTTCTAACAAGTAATCATTTTTGCCAACTACTAAAGGGATTTGATGTACCGAGCGATGAAACGCAGGAATTTTACTAAAGTGAAAGAGTACGAATTTGTTTTCGTAATTTGGGAGTTTAGCATATATATTTACATCTGTTAAGGCAACAGGTGAATACAAGGAAACTTGTACAAAATCCTTTCCTTTTAGTATGACTTGAAGAGGCTGGTTAACTCGAAACCAACGATCTTTTTTGTCATACATACTTGCTGGGTCTTCATTGTCTTCAAAAAGTGTCATGGGTTTATTACCAGCAGGTAAATTGGTAGCATCAATACTTGATAAATAATTGGGCTGGTAATTTTTGTAGTTTACTTCGGTTTCACAATTTGTGAATAAGGACAAAACAGTCAATAGTAAAAAACAATGCATTGCATTTTTTAGAACTTGTTTCATAGGTTAGGTTTTAGAATATGGGTTTGCAAATATATTTTTTCTTTTATTATTTAATCCATCTACAACGTTTTTAATTGACTAAATTTATTCTTCCTGAATATATTGACTGATAATAATTTTGAATAGTAAAGCTATTCCTTAGAAAATAGAACAGAGTATTTGCCACACGGGGAATTAAGATAAAGCAACTTGTAAACCGGTAAACTTCCCGATTGGGCATCCACAAAAAACAAAAGCACAAAAAAAACAGGCAATTGCCTGTTTTCTTGTTTTTAGTAAAGTTACTGTTACTTTAACTTCTTGATTAATTTAGTCTCGTCAGCAAACTTTTTGATGGTTATTTTAGGGTTTCCTACGAGCTGGATTTCAGTTTTATTGGCTGCATCAATACTTAATGTTGTGCTTGAATTTATGATGCAACTAGCATATCCTTCAATAGTTAGTTCCGTATTTTTCAGGGTTAATTTATTGGCTGTTAAGCTAGAGTTGTTGTCTAAACGCAAGATAGCATTCGAGGCATCACCTTCAATAGTTGCATCCGATTTTTGGTACAAATCTGTTTTTAAATCAACGGTTGTAATCAGCGCTTTTAAACTAGAATTTTTACTCATTTCAATAGTAGTTTTTTCTGATTTGATATTAAGCTCGCCTTTTGCTTTGTCATCGGCTTGGTAAACTACTGATTTAGAATTGATGTTTAAAAATAATTTAGACGTGCCGCTTGCTTTTAGGATTACGCTATCTAATAATAATTCTTGGATGGCATTTAAGGTAGTCTCGTCTTTGGCTTGAATTGTTTTTAAATTCTCGGTATAGGTTACTCTTACAATCAATTTTTTATATGCAGTTACTTTTTTTAGGGTATAAATGCGTAATGTTTTTTCGTTTTCGTCAAGTGCCACTACGTCCTGTAAATTATCGTCCGTTTCAACTTTTATGCCTGCTTTTTCTCCTCTTTCTAGATGTACTTCTAGATTGTTTTCAATTTGTAAGGTTTCAAAGTCTGCAATTTTTCGCTCTACAATTGTAACAATTTTGGAACCTTTTACTTTGTCAGATTTTTGAGCAAATGCTACATTTGCTGTGGCTATAAGTAGCACTAAGAGGAAATTTTTTTTCATGTCTTGATATTTATTACTTACAAATATAAAAAAAATCATCCACTAGTTAGGGATGATTTTTTTGTTTGAAAAAGTCTTTTATTCTGCGCTAATGCTACCGCCCGAACTAGTATTTTTTTGGATTGACTTGGGTTGTATGTCATAATGAATTACACCACCGCTAGAAGCTTCTGCATTTAAACTCACAATGGGATGCACATTAATACTAGCACCGCTTGAAACATCAGCTCTAACTACATTTGTTAACAAGTCATAAGCGTTGATTTCGCTTCCGCTTGACGCAGAATTTTTAGTCTCTAGCGCTTTTCCGTTTACTTTTATTTCACTACCACTACTAGTGTCACAGCTTACAACATCAGCTTCTATGCTAAGGTCCATGGTTGCTGCACTTGAGGTATTAAGTCTAATGTTTTCTCCTTTTAAGGTGTTCTTACTCACAATTGTTGCTCCGCTTGTGGCCTCGAGTTCATCAATAACTGGCATTCTTACGATTACTTTTTTAACATCTGCATCATTCATTAAATTTTTGTCAAAAGTGATTACAAGGGTACCATTTTCAACTTCAGTAGTCAAATATTCTTGTAAGTTTTCGTCCGTTTCTACAATGACTTCAACCTTGTCTGATTGTTCTATTTCAACATCAATGCCGCTATTTACTTCGATACTTTTAAAACGCTCTGTAATTTTTCGGTTTTCTGTGGTTACATTTCCGTTTCCTTCAACAGCGTCAAAATTGAAATGGCAAGAGGTGCAAAATAAGGCAATAAGTACACCTACAATAAACTTAGTAATGAGTGTGATAATTTTTAGCATGATTATTTATTTTTTACAATTATTCCGTCTTTGTTTATTGATAACCCTTTTCCAGAGCCTTTTTTAGTTTCGTTTGAGTTTTCTACATTGCTCTCTATTGAAGTACTATCAACTTCACTTGAATATTCAGAATTGTATACCTCTTCCTCTTGAGTTTCTGAATCATTATATTCATTTTCATCAGCAGGGCAATTTAAACATTTTATTTTATCTGATGTAACTTTGTAAACGTAATTATCTGAGCTGTAGTGTAAATTAAAGAATTCATCGTCAGATCTGTCGTAGTTTTGTACAGATGAATCAGGCTTAATATAAGTGCCTACTGGAACAAATAGGGTGATATCTACACTTTGATCACGGTATTTATTTTTTAATTCAGTAATCATGTAATTATCTAAAACAATTTGATTCCCATTGATGGTATACGCATATTTAATTTTCTGAGCTCTTTTTTTAGCCTCAGATAATGATATACCTCTAGCTTCTTTTTCTATTTGAAGGTAAGGTAGTTTTTCATCTGTTTTTTCAATTTTAAAACGCACATCATTAGAGTAAATAATGTTAGTTCCAATGGAGTCTTGAGTTACCTCAAAATTTCTATTGTCATCTACGTTCTTGGCAAAATAATCGTTGTATCTAAATTTGATGTACAATGTATCTGTAGGTTTTAAATTAATGGTTTCTTTTTTTACATCTCTACCATCTACTGCAAATGCACTAGCTTGTTTAATTCCAATTGAGATAGCAATAGAAACTGCAATAATCCAAATAGCAAGCAAGGTATACTTTACAATATTCCCTATTGATTTCATGTTTGGTGCTAGTAATTTAAACCCTAGCAACGTTAAGAAAAAGAACGGAATCCCAACTGCAAAAAACATAAGTAATCCAAAAGACCAAACAGGATAATCAGTAAAATTGCCTGCTTCAATAAAATTTTGCCAAGGGAAATCGATAAACAATCCAGAACCCAATGTAAAAATACCAATCAACAAGAAAAACAAAACGGTGATTCCAGACAAGATCAATAATATGCCTAAGAATTTTGCAAAAACTTTAAAAACGGTCATGATAAAATCTCCAAACGAGCTTCCTAATTTGTTTGCTCCAGTTTTAATATGGACACCGTATTTGTCATAATCTACATTTTTTAGCTTTCCAGAAACGTTCTCAAACTCTTCTCTAACTTTTTTTTCAATGTTTGATATATTAACAGGTTCTCCAGTCATTTCAAGTTTTTCAGAGGTTGTTACGGCCTCTGGTGTTACAATCCATAAAATAATATACGCTAAAATACCAGTTCCAAAACCAGCAAAAACCAGCAATACTAGTACTATTCTGATCCACACAGAATCAACCCCAAAATAGTAACCCAATCCCTGTGCTACACCACCTAGCATCCCTTTTTCTTTATCACGATACAGTTTTTTAGTTCTTCTGCTCGTGTTTTGGTATGGTTTTGCTTCGGCATTTTCGTCTTCAATGATATAGTCTTCTGGTTGTCCCATAACAGCAATCATTTCATCAACTTCTTTCAATCCTATAACATGCTTGTCGCTTATTTGTTTTTCATTCAATAATTCAGACACGCGCATTTCAATGTCTTTTAATATTTCATCGTGTCCAGATGAGTTTGATAATGAGCGCTTAATAGCATCAAAGTATCGAGTTAATTTTTGGTATGCATTTTCATCTATATGAAAAACCATTCCGCCTAGGTTTATATTTACAGTCTTGTTCATGATTATTATTTTTGGTTGGTTATAAGGTTTACAGCATCTGATAATTCAGTCCAGGTGCCACTAAGTTCTTTTAAAAAAGTTTGTCCTATTTCGGTCAAGCCATAATACTTTCTTGGTGGTCCTGATGTAGACTCTTCCCAACGATAATTGAGCAAACCGTCATTTTTTAATCGAGTCAATAAAGGGTAAATAGTGCCCTCAACAACTAGTAATTTTGCGTTTTTTAAAGTGTCTAATATTTCTGATGTGTATGCGTCTTTCTCTTTTAGTACCGATAGGATGCAAAATTCAAGAACACCTTTGCGCATTTGTGCTTTTGTGTTTTCAATGTTCATAATTTCATTTTTTTGATTTTGTGTGATTAAAACTGTTCATTCTTTGATTAATTTTCTGGATTTTACTCCAGCTTGATTGATTATTATGATGATTTTTTAGGAGCAGTCAACTCCCGTTTTTTTAAGAACTTTTATTCCTGCTTTTCACTCTATCTTTTCTGTTCTCTAAAAAACGAGACCATAAAAGGATGCCGTTGCAATCAGGGCTATACAGAACTTCTAGTACTTTCATGTCTATTTTAAAAACGGAATGGTAAGCGGGTATTTATATGCTATGCCATTAGATGTTTGCATCGAAGCGTAAATAATATAAAAGAACTCAACAACTTTTAAAATTAAAAAAAGTAAAAGACTCACAATTCCTACGGTCAAAAATCCAGCATTGTCACTAAAATTAAAATCAGACAAGATAAAATTGTGATTTTCATGCAAGCTATTCAACGGGATGTTTTTAAAAACAGTGATTAAAAAACAAGGAATTGCTATCATTAACAATACTAAGGAATAGAGTAATAAACTCAACTGAAAATTAATAGCTTGTTTCCCGTGGTGATTCACAAATTCCGATTCTCCTTTTTTAGTGCTCCACAATACAATTGGGAATATGTAATTCCCAAAAGGAATAAAATATTGAGTCAGTGTACTCAAGTGTGTAAATGTGGCAATGTTTTTTTCTGTAGATGATTCCATTTTTTTTGATTTTTGATGATGATTGAAACTGATTTGATTTTTAGATTAATTAGGCTACCTAGTAATTTCTTATGCAAATATATGTTTAAAAAACAGTATCTTGTTTCGCATAGTACCAAACATTAACATAAAATTAACAAATAAATTTAATAGGCGTGCATAGTATTTTTTTGTATTTTAGCAAAATATCAAATGGCAATACCCCTGACAGCCCATGTATTACCATTTGTAATTAAAATTCATAAACTAGAAAGCCTATGTTACTTACTGCATCAAAACTTAATAAATTTTTATTTTTCAAATTACCATCGGCTTTTATTTGCGGAGTTCGCGTAAAAAACATTGACGAAAAAAAATGTGTTGTATCTGTAAAACACCGTTGGATCAATCAAAATCCGTTTAACTCCATGTATTTTGCCGTTCAAGCTATGGCAGCAGAATTAACCACGGGAGCACTTGTGATGTTTCAAATTCAAAAAAGTGGTCGTAAAATATCAATGTTAGTTGCAAACAACAAAGGAAATTTCACCAAAAAAGCCACGGGTCGCATTACTTTTACGTGTAATGACGGACATTTAATCGAGAAAGCAATTCAGGAAACTATTGCTACAGGAGAGGGGCAGACCTTTTGGATGAAATCCATTGGCACGGATGAAAAAGGAGTGCAAGTTTCAGAAATGGACTTTGAGTGGAGTGTGAGAGTAAAATAATTACCTACTTATATAAAAGTAAAACGCCTCTAGAAAGAGGCGTTTTTTGTATAATACATATCGGTTTTTAGCATTTTTTACCGGCACTTGATGCATCGCATTTTTTTCCTTTGGCTTTGCATGCTGCCATACATTTTTCAATTTCAGCTGCTGACATGGCTGCTTTTCCACCTTTTTTAGAACAACAAGCCTCTTTTTTTGATTTTTCTTTGGCTACTGCTTTAACTTCTTGTGCATTCATTTGAAGTGTAAAAAAAGCAATTACAGCTAGGGATACTATTTTTTTCATGAGTTTTGATTTTTGAATTTTGTATTTCAAATATAAAGATTTTATGCAATGTTGAATCTCTTATTGTGAAAAAATTAGTCTTTATGCCGTCATTTTAACATATAAAAATAGTTTAAGAAGCTATTATAGTCACTTTTTGTTTGAACTCGTTTCAATATCTAAAATGCTATGAACGAATTAATAATACATTCTAAAATCAAGTAATTTGCACAATGCATATTGTTTTTGATGCAGTTCTTCAACAATTTCAAAAATATCATCTTGCTCTTCAAACAGTCCAAAAAACAAACGGTCTAGGGCAGTACTACTCACATTAGGAAGGAATGCGCCATAGCCCGATACAGCTTTTGCACCAGTAACATCAATAAAATATTGTGCCTCATCTGGTGATAAATCAAGAATTTTTGAATTCGCAAAATGAACAATTTTCCCTCTCATTTTCCCTTCAAATAATTCGGCTATTTCTTCAAGGCTGTAAAAATATTCGTTGATGCAAATCGTATTGGCTTCGCCAGGCATTACCAGATAAATGATTTCGTAATTGGTGAAATTATGATCGTCGTATAGGAGTGTGTTCAAGCTTTCTTCTAGTCCTTCTATGGTGTCACATGTTTTATAAATGCTTGTCAATCCTTGATCTGATGCTAGTTTTTCTAGATGTTTGACAACTTCGGTATCTAGATTTTCCTCCACATCGGCTACAGCCTCAAGACAGAAAATAAATGTATCGGTTTCCATTGTATTCGATTTAGATGATGTAAAAAATAAAGAATTCCAAATGGCATTGTAACCGATTTAAAATATCTCATGATAACAAAAATAAGGTTCTACGGCTATATTCTTGCCTAAACGAGTGTGAAGTTATTGCAAAAAAAGTGTTGTGAACACCGTTTTTTTGTAAGACTAGTATTTAATTTAGATGTTTTTTTACGACTAAAGATTTTTTATAAAACCCAACTAAGAATTATCGGTATCTTTTTTTTAGTGCGATTAAAGTTAATACTTTGGCTTCTAATACGATATATTTGAGAAGTAAAATTGGGTCGATTGTTCGCAATGCTATTTCCATTTCATGATGAATCATGTTTAAAATGGCCTTGTTTTCCTCGGTAGTGATATTCATTTTTAAAGCATGGATTACAATTGTATAAGTAGACCGATTGTATTTTCGCGTTTTTGAATTCAATCTTCGAAAACGGTAGGTACTCAAGGAATTTTTTAATTCTCTTTTTTGTAACAGAATTTGGTCTATGTAATCAAAGTTGTAGCTGCGCGCTGCTCGTATCCAGAAATCATAATCTTCATAATGTAAGTTTTCATTATAGCCATTTAGCTTTTCATAAACTTCTCTTTTTGCCATTGCCGAAACGGAACAAACATTGTTGTCTAAACGCAATAATCCTAAATAAATGTCGCCTGTCGGCTGGCTTTGAATTCTTTTTTTATTTTGGTCTACCTCAAAAAAATATCTAAAATGCGTGTTGTCTTCAAAGATCATTTCGGCATTACCATATACAATTCCAAGATTAGGGTAAGTGCTGTTTTTAAACTGCTCTAGTTGCGTGGCTACACAATCGGGATGGAGTAAATCATCAGTTGCAAAATCAATAATATAGGAGCCAGTAGAGCGCTTGAAGGCGGTATTAAAAGATTTTGTATTCCCTTGGTTTACACGATTGGCAATAAAAATAACATTGGGGTAGTTAACGAGCCATTTTTCAATCTCTGCCACAGAATTATCTGTGCTGCAGTCATCTACAATAATAATTTCAATATTTTTATGTGTTTGATTTACAATTGATTCCAGTCCTTCTTGAACAAATTTTTCATGATTGTAACAAAGGCAGATAACGGAAACTAGTGGATTGTAATTCATTTGAACAAAGAAGTGTTTATATTTGAAGCTAAATTAGTAAATTAAAAATGATTCCGAAAAAAACAACAATTGCTCTCGTGGGCGATTCACTGGGTGGCGGTGGTGCAGAACGTGTGCATGCCGTGTTGTCTGTTTTTTTTGAAAGCAAAGGAATTGAAGTTCACAATATTATTTTTGTTGACGATATCGTTTATGATTACAAAGGAGTTGTGCTGAATTTAGGTAAAAAAAATACCGCGACAACCTTCAAAAAGCTACAACGATTATACGAATTACGAAGTTATTTTAAAAAACATCATTTTGATTTTGTTCTTGATTTTCGCTATCGGGTGAATACGATAAATGAATTTTTGATGGCACATTATGTTTATCAATCGAGTGTTATTTATACCATTCATAGCGGGATTTTACACAATTACATTTCGAAAAGACCTTGGATTGCCCGTTTTATTTATGGAAAACATAATTTTGTATCCGTAAGTAAAGCACTGGAAAAGGCGTTGCTCCAACAGTACAAAATTAAAGCGCAAACCATTTACAATCCTTTTGAAGTCGAAAAGATTCAAGAACTCGCTCAGGTTCGTATGCCAATGGATGATACCTATATTATTGCTGTGGGTCGAATGAACGAAAAGGTAAAACAATTTGATGTTTTGATAGAGGCGTATTCCAAAACGGTATTGCCACAAAATGGAATAAAATTAAAAATCATTGGTTCTGGCATCTATCTTGAGGATTTAAAACGGCTTGTTGCTGAGAAAAATTTAGGTGATTTAGTAGAGTTTGTGGGTTATCAAAAAAATCCTTTTTGTTACCAAAAAAACGCTCTTTTTACAGTAGTTACCAGTGAATATGAAGGACTTTCAAATGTGATTATAGAAAGTTTGTTAGTAGGAACTCCTGCTATTTCCTATGATTGTTTTGCTGGGCCAAGTGAAATTATTACAGACCGATTCAATGGTTTACTAGTTGAAAATCAAAATAAGCAGAAACTGATTGAAGCTATAGATTTACTTTATACGGATGCTGAATTGAGAGTATTTTGCAAAGCGAATAGTGTACCAAGTGCGCTTCGGTTTTCAGTAGAAAAAATTGGAAATGAATGGCTTGATTATTTAAATACGAAGAGTTAAGATGCAAATAGAAATTATAGACATACCCAAGATTGAAAATGTGCTTGGGAATATTGCAGTCATAGAAAATGCGGTGATTCCGTTTGAAATTAAGCGGGTGTATTACTTGTTTGATATTCCTAGTTCTTCAAAAAGAGGCGGACATTCTCATAAAAAGCTACAGCAAGTTTTAATTGCCATTTCAGGAAGTTTTGATGTAGTTTTAAAAGATGGAATTACAGAAAAAACCATTACCTTAAATAAACCTGACAAGGGATTATTGATTAAAAATGATACGTGGCGCGAACTTGAAAATTTTTCATCAGGTGCCGTTTGTCTTGTCTTGGCATCAGCCACTTTTGATGAGGAGGATTATATTAGGGATTTTGATACTTTCATCAACTCAAAAAAATGAAACTACTTTATATAGTTCCAAATATCAATAATGAAGGAGGGGTTGCAAGAATCTTATCTTTGAAAACGAATTATTTTATTACACAATGCGGTTATGAAGTTCATATTTTAACTCAGAATAATGGGAATATGCCCTTGTTTTACTCTTTTCATGAGGATGTTGTGTTTCATGACATGCAATTAAAAGGTGCTGCTCCTTTGTTTGCTTTTCAATATTATAAGGCGTTAAATCAATATATTTCTCTCATTAAACCAAATTGTATTCTGGTTTGCGATAATGGATTAAAAGCTTTTTTACTTCCTTTTTTAGTTCGCTGCAAAATTCCACTTTTGTTAGAAATTCACAGTTCAATTTATGTACAGGAACATCCTTCGTCGCATGCTGTATTCAATTCTTTGAAACAGAATTTGCAATATCACTTCAAAAAGTATGCTGCTCAAAAGTATACTAAAGTTGTATTTTTATCCAATGAAAGTGCTCTTGAATGGAATGTTAGGAAGAAAGCAATAATTCCTAATCCATTATGGTTTGCCGTAAATTCTGTTGCGCCGCTTTCATCGAGAAAGGTGATTGCTGTAGCTAGAAATACTTATGAAAAAGGGCTTGACAGGTTGTTGCCTATTTGGAAAGTAGTCGTAGCATCGTATCCATCCTGGAAATTAGAATTACATTGTGGCAACTACCAAGATCTTGAACTGTTAGCACGAGAGTTAGGAATACAAGATTCGGTAGTTTTTTTAGACCCAACCAAAACGATTCAAGAGGTGTATTTACAAGCAGCTATTTATGTTATGACGTCTCGGTACGAGTGCTTTCCTATGGTTTTACTGGAGGCAATGGCTGCTGGAGTTCCTTGTGTTGCTTATGATTGTCCTTGTGGTCCAAGAGCAATTATCAATCATGGTGTTGATGGATTGCTCGTTGAAGATGGTAATCAAGATGAATTTATAAAACAATTGCAGTTGTTGATGAGCAGTGAAACGCTTCGTTTAGAAATGGGCAAAAAAGCGCAAGCTACAAGTAATGTTTACCAGATAGAGCAAGTAATGCCTGAATGGCAAAAATTAATCAAGTCCTTAACGTAAAGACTTTGGGTTTGAAATAGAACATAAATAGCCCAATCTAAAACAATTAAAAAAGAATAATTTTGGATTGTTGCTTTTTAAATTTTGCTCTAATGCTTTTGAAAATATTTTGAAAAATAGCGCTATACCGTATTGAAGTTTAGTACGAACTAAAAAATCATATAGTGAAAGCAATTTGACAAACTTAGGATCAATTGTTTTTGTTTGATACAATTGCTGTAAGTTTTCCAGAGATTGTTTGGTTTTACTTAAATAATCATAGTTTGTGTCAATATCACCATGTTCTATAGGATTTTCAAGATGCTTTAAAGAAAAAAGTTTGAGACTTAAGCGATAGGAAAGTTGTGTATCGTCATGACCGTATTTTGTAGTGTTCGTGTCAAATTTCACCGTAACAAAACACTTTTTTTTGATGAGGGTATTGTTAAAAAGCAGAGCCGAATACCCTTTTTTTTCTCGTTCAGGGGCACTTTGGTCTTCCATATAGCGACCGTATTTCCACCGCAGTTTTTGATTATTTGAAGGACACTTTACAGGATGTAATCGGCCACCATATACGATATCGAAAGTGTTTACTTCTTTAATGTAGTGGTGAATAAAGTTTTTGTTGGTTATAATCGAATCGCCATCTAAAAACAGCAGCCAGTCGTATTTTGATTGTGCTGCTAGATTATTTCTATTTTCTCGGTGGCTAATGTTATTTTTTAAGGAAACAAAGCTACAATTAGATAAGTCGTTTATTTTTTCATTAAAACAATTCAAATCAGATTGTGAAGCATCATCTTGACAAATAATTTCGAATGGTATTTCTTGTTCTACGCATTGTCTATGCAGTTCTTGAACGGTAGGAAATGCATTGAAATTGTAAATAGGAACAAGAATAGAAAGCATTAAGAATTGCGTTGCTGTATCACTTCGAATATTTTAGAATCCTCACATTTTAATGTTTTGGATGGGAATTTCATCAATAAAGCATAATCATGGGTAGCCATAATGATTGTTTTTCCTATTGCGTTAATCTTTTTTAGTACTTCAAGAACTTCGGCACTGGTTTGAGGATCAAGATTTCCAGTAGGCTCATCGGCAAGGATTAGCTCAGGGTCATTAAGTAATGCACGAGCAATAGCCACTCGCTGTTGTTCTCCACCAGATAATTGATGTGGCATTTTTTTGCCAAATTCACCCATCCCTACTTTATTTAAAACTTCCTCAATTTTAGCTTCCATTTCACCGTTATCTTTCCAGCCTGTAGCTTTAAGCACAAATAACATGTTGTCATTTACGGTGCGATCTGGTAGTAATTTAAAATCTTGAAATACAATTCCTATTTTTCGTCTCAAAAACGGAATGTCATCTTCTTTTAAGGTTGCCAAATCAAAGTCAACAATTGTTCCTTCTCCTTCAGTCAAAGGCAAATCAGCGTAAAGTGTTTTCATCAAACTACTTTTACCAGAACCTGTTTTACCTATGATGTAAAGAAATTCGCCATGCTTTACCTCCAAGTTTACATCAGATAAAATTGATTTATTTTCTTGATAAATAGTTACATTTTTTAAGGATAGTACGGATTGTGACATGTTTTACATTTGTTTATGGGGTAAAAGTAATAAGTAAACGCAACGATTCAAAATAAATTCTATTCTAATGCTTAGAATTCGATAAAAAAATCAAAGAACAAAATCAACCCCACTGTTTTTTAATAATAATCCTAGAACAGTATGCGAACACACAGCAATTGTAAAAAAATCATAATAAATCCCGTAATCAATTCGTTATAGACTCAGAATATAATACATTTGAATTATTAAAATAAAAGTACAATGCGCAAACTTTCTCAATGTTTTATAGGTAGCCTTTTTATCTACGCCACTAGTCTTAGTGCACAAAAAACAGCAATATATACACATGATTCCAGGGAATTTGACAAAGCAGTTTCGTTGTTCAAAGATGCTCAATACACATCTGCTCAATTGATTTTTGATAAAGTAAAAGAATCAGCCACTACCGAGGAGCTAAAATCAGATTGTACTTATTATGCTGCAAACTGTGCCATTAGAACCAACCAGTCTAATGCAGATGAGTTGATGGAAAAGTTTGTTACAGATTATCCCACGAGTGTAAAACAAAATCAAGCATATATAGAGGTAGCGCAATTTCACTTTAAGCAAGGAAATTATCCTCAAGCTTTGCAATGGTTTGATAAAGTAGACGAGTCTAGTTTGAGTAGAAATGATCAAGATAAGTTTAATTTTCAAAAAGGGTATGGGAATTTCAATGCTAAGAAACGCAAGGAGGCAACAACGTATTTTAACAAAGTAATTAACTCACAAGAATATGGATCTCAGGCCAAATACTATTTAGGATTTATGGCTTATGAAGGCGATGATTACAAGCAAGCAACTAAGTATTTTGATGAAGTTTCGGGTGAGGAGAAGTACAAAGAGAAATTGTCGTATTACCAAGCCGATATGAATTTTAAGCTTGGTAATTTTCAAAAAGCTATCGATTTAGGGCAAAAAGCAATGGCTGGTTCAAATGCTATAGAAAAATCAGAACTGAATAAAATTATTGGCGAAAGCCATTTTAATTTAAAACAATACAGCAACGCAATCCCTTTTTTAGAGGCTTACAAAGGTAAAAAAGGAAAGTGGACAAATACAGATTTTTACCAATTAGGTTATGCGCATTACAAGCAAAAAGATTTTGAAAATGCAATAAGTCAGTTTAATAAAATAATAGGAGGGAAAGATTTTGTGGCACAAAATGCCTACTATCACTTGGGCGAAAGTTACTTGGACACGGACAAGAAACAACAAGCATTAAACGCTTTCAAGAATGCCTCTGAAATGGATTTTGATCTCGCCATTCAAGAAGATGCAAGTTTAAATTACGCTAAATTGAGTTATGAATTAGGCAATTCCTATCAAAGTGTACCCGCCGTTTTACAAGCTTTTTTAAAGAAATATCCAGAGAATGCGAATAAAAATGAGATTGAGAAATTATTGATAGACTCTTATATTTCTTCTAAAAATTACAAGGAAGCGCTCGTATTATTAGAAAAAAATAAGTCACCCGAAAATAAAGTAGCGTACCAAAAAGTTCTTTTTTACCGAGGATTAGAATTGTACACCGACGCAAATTTTAATGAAGCTTTGAAAATGTTTACCAAGGCTTTAACCGAACAAAAAGATCCTGTTTTTACGGCGAGAACAATTTTTTGGAAAGCAGAAACAGAATATGTTTTAAATGATTTTAAAGAGGCTTTACTCACTTTCAAACAGTTTACAAATGCGGCTCAGGCAAACACGGTTCCTGAGTTTAAAAATCACAATTACAATATAGCATACACGTACTTTAAGTTGAAAGAATACGAACAAGCTGGGAATTATTTTCAAAAACAAATTGATAACGCTACTGCGGATAAAGTTCGTTTTCAAGATTCTTATTTAAGACTTGCTGATTGTCGATTTGTAACTTCAAAATATGCGGAGGCCTTACAAGCGTATTCAAAAGTGGTAGACTCAAAAAGTGTAGATGCTGATTATGCTTATTTTCAAAGAGCTATTTCGTATGGCTTTATGGGTAAGAATGACAAAAAAATAAATGATTTGAATTCATTTTTAGAGGCTTATCAAAAATCTGATTTTAGAGATGATGCCTTGTTTGAACTAGCAAATACCTATGTTGCTGAGAACGAAAATGACAAAGGAATTAAGACCTACGACAGATTGAATACCGAGTTTAAAAACGGAACATTTACTTCTAGATCAATTTTGCGTCAAGGTTTAATTTTTTACAACACGGATAAAGACGATCAAGCATTAGTCAAATTTAAAAAAGTTGCTGCTGATTTCCCTAGAACTCCTGAGGCACTAGAGGCTGTAGCAACAGCAAGATTGATTTATGTAGACACAGGACGAGTAAATGAATATGCAACGTGGGTCAAAACACTTGACTTTGTTGCGGTTACTGATGCAGAATTAGACAATGACAGTTATGAGGCAGCCGAAAAACAATTTCAGCAAAACAATACAAAGCAAGCTATTGATGGATTTGCAAGTTATGTGAGTCAGTTTCCACACGGTCTTCATGCTTTACCAGCTAACTATTATTTAGCGCAACTGTATTTTACAGATGGTGCCGAAAACAAAACCATTCCGCATTATGAGTATGTAGTGGCTCAGCCTCGAAATGAATTTACAGAGCAGTCTTTATCTCGCTTGGCTCAAATTTATCTTAAAAATAAAGATTCAGAGAAAGCAATTGCAATGCTAACTAGATTAGAAAACGAAGCAGAAACGTCTCAAAACAAAACTTTTGCTCAGTCTAATTTGATGAAATTGTATTACGACAAAAAAGATTATCCTAATTCTGGTGTTTATGCCGAAAAAGTACTGCTAAATCCTAAAACGGATAATGGAGTAAAAAGTGATGCTCAAATTATCATTGCCCGCGCTGCAATCGTTAACGGAGACGAAGTAAAAGCGAAAAGCGCTTATGCAAAATTAATGGCTACGGCCAAAGGAGAACTGGCAGCAGAGGCCTTGTATTATGATGCCTATTTTAAAAACAAAGAGGCTAATTATGAAGCTTCGAATGCAGCGGTACAAAAATTAGCTAAAAGTTATTCTAGTTATAAATATTTTGGTGCTAAAGGATTGGTGCTAATGGCTAAGAATTTTTATGGACTGAAAGATAGTTTTCAAGCCACTTATATTCTAGAGAATGTAATTCAGAATTTTACTGATTTCCCAGATGTTGTTGCTGATGCTCAAAAAGAATTAGATATAATCAAAATAGAAGAGGCCAAAACAAACTCATCCGTAACTAAATAATTGCTTCACAGAATTGTTTGGAAATGTTGTTTGATTTTTAATAAAATAGAAAAATGAATTTAGATTTTTATATAGTAGATGTTTTTACGGATGCGAAGTATGCAGGCAATCAACTTGCTGTTTTTTTGGGTGCCGAAAATTTGAGCAAAGATAAAATGCAACAAATTGCAAAGGAAATAAACTTTGCCGAGAGTACTTTTATCACTCACATCAATACGGAAACAAATACTGCCGAAATTAAAATTTTCACACCTGAACATGAAATGCAGTTTGCAGGGCATCCCATCATTGGGACATCATGGGTTTTAATGAATAAAATTTTCAATAATAATCCATCAACGATTACAATGCAGGTTCCTGTGGGAGCAATTCCTGTTCATGAAAAAGATGGATTTATTTGGCTTCAAGCCGCGCAACCTACTTTTTTAGATGTTTATTTAAAAGATGATTTTTCCTCATTTAGTACTTTGTCACAAGGTGATTTTGATAAAAATTTCCCTATTCAAGAGGTGACTACTGGTAGTGCATTTGTTATGGTACCCGTAAAAAATGAAGAGGTGCTGGGCAAGATTGTTTTGGATAAAAATAAAGCAGAACAATGGTTGCGCCAAAATTGTAAAACACCACATAGAGCTTTTTACTTTTTTTGTTTAGAAAATGAAAAATTATCTAGCAGAATGATGTGTATTGAAAACAATCAATTGATTGAAGATGCAGCTACAGGTAGTGCCAGTACATGCTTGCAAGCATTTTTATTACAATATCACAATCCAAAAATAAAGCTTGTCAATCACCAAGGGCATTTTATACAAAGGCCTTCTCAAATTTATTTTGATGGAACAAAAAGTGGTGAAAATTATGAAATTAAAATAGGAGGGAAGTCTCAGTTTCTTGCAAAAGGAGTTTGGGAAGTATAAGCTTGCGTAAAAAAGCATTTAAAAAACAAGAAGTAAACACAACAGAAATGACATTGAATCCATCCATTATAAACGTACAGAATTATAGCAAAACAGGAATTTTAAAGCCGTTTCTATTAGGCTTTTTGTTTATGGGTATAATTCCAATTTCTTGGTCACAAAAAAAAGAGCAAATAGGGACAGAAACGGTAAACGTAGTCAAGCCATTTACTCCTAAAATTTCAGATGCCTTTAAAGTCAAAGAAGTTCCAGAACTTGAGGAAGAGGCCAATTCGAAAAAAGAAACGGTTAAGTATGCTATTTTTTCATTCCCTGTAGCATCAACTTTTACTCCTTCAAAGGGAAAAGCACAAGGGGTTGAAAAGGAAAAACAACCTCATATTTTTAAAAATTATGCCACATTTGGTGCTGGTAATTATGGAACATTGGTAGGAGAACTGTTTGTGAATCATGATTTAAATACTACTGATTATGTGGGAGGAATGTTCAGGCATCACTCCTCGCAAGGCGGAATTAATGCCATAGATTTAGATAACAGTTTTTATGATACGGCATTCGATATTATGTACGGTTCAAATCAAAAAACACTTTCGTACAATCTGGATTTGGGTTACAATAACCAAATAAATAATTGGTATGGTTTGCCAATGAATTTTGGAAGTTCATTAACCAATTCTGATAAAGCAAGTTTGCTTGCCAGTATTGATCCTAAACAATCTTACAATACGTTGTCTTTCTCAGGAAATGTAGTACTTGCCGAGGGAATATTGGAAAAGGCAACTGTCAAGTTCAATAGATTTACCGATCTTTATAAATCGGCCGAAAATCGTTTTGTAGTAAAGCCCACGCTAGAACTTAAAGTAATGGATTATGCTGTAAAAACAGATGTTATTGTGGATTATGTAGGCGGAAATTTTGTCACTAATAACAGCAATACAGCAGCCATTGATTATGGTTTTACAAATTTTGGTCTCTCGCCAAGTTTTGTGATGCAAGAGAAAGATTGGACTTTAAACCTTGGTGCCACTCTTTATTATAGTTTGGATACCAAAAACAGCAATAGCTCTTTATATATCTATCCAAAATTTACTGCCTCCTACAAAGTGGTGGGCGATTTGATGATATTTTATGCTGGTGCTGAAGGTAATTTAAACCAAAATTCCTATCAAGATTTTGTGACCGAAAACCCATTTTTGTCTCCAACCTTATTGATTAATCCAACCGATAATCAATATGAAATCTATGCAGGTCTTAAAGGAAAGTTGAGCAATACTGTGAGTTATACCTTGAGAGGTTCGTATAACAATGAGCGCAACAAGGCTTTGTTTAAAAGCAATGATTATAGTGAGACCGCTACTAATATGAACTATGGTTTTGGGAACTCATTTCAAGTGGTGTATGATGATATGCGTACCCTTTGTTTTTTCGGAGAACTTAAAGCTGATTTTTCAAAGGATATTTCTTTTGGAATAAACGGCAGCTTTAGCAGTTTTACAAATGATTTTCAACAAGAGGCTTGGAACTTACCAGCAATTCAGTTTAAAGCAAATCTTGACGTGGATATCACAGAGAAATGGTATGCTGGCGCGAATGTATTTTATGTAGGAGAACGCAAAGATCTTCAAAACAGTACTACTTTTTTACCATCAACTACTCCGATTATATTAGAAGGATATTTTGATGTGAATGCAAATGTGGGTTACAAATACAATGATCAATTAACAGGTTTTATAAAATTAAACAATCTAACGAATAACAACTATCAAAAATGGTTGAATTTCCCAGTGCAAGGTTTTCAATTTTTAGTGGGAGCCAATTATAAGTTTGATTTTTAATTTTTTTACCGAAGCACACGGTTCATAAAGAATGCACAGAGACCACAGAAAATATAATTATAATACTTCTTGAACATTGCGCTTTCTTTGTGAACTTTGTGGTTAAATTTTAAATTATGACTTTCAAACAAAAAATCCACACTCATTATTTACAATTGGTTCAAGACCGAATAGATGTTTTTAAAGACATGATCACGGCACTTACTGAGGATTCAAAAAATGATGCCAAAGGTTCCGCAGGCGATAAACACGAAACGGCTTTATCGATGATGCACCTTGAGCAAGAAAAACTCAATCATAAACTGAAAGAAGTATTGGGTCAAAAATCAATTTTAGATAAAATTGACTCCACTACAAGTGCTAAAACTATTATTGTGGGAAGTTTGGTCAAAGCCAATGGGATTTATTTGTATCTAAGTGCAGCACTTCCTAAAATTGCTGTTGATGGTATCAATGTGATTGCACTTTCTCCGCAATCACCATTGGGAGCGAAGTTAATGGGGAGCCAAGAAGGATTTACTTTTGATATTAATGGTTCAAACTATGTAATTCAATCAATTCAATAAAATTTTATGCTATTTACACTTTACAAGTAGACTCTGTTTTTTATTTAGGTTTTAATTAGTTTTTTATAGTTTTTAGTTATTTTTAGTTTAAATATGTAACTGAATATTGGTTTTATGTTTTACATATGAAACTATAACTGCATCTTTGCTTTATCAAAATAAATAAATTCATTTATAAAATATAGCATTATGTGTGGAATAGTATGTGCCTTCGACCTGAAACAAAAAGCAGAAGTTTTAAGACCTAAGGTTTTAGAAATGTCAAAAATAATTCGTCATCGTGGACCAGACTGGAGCGGAATCTTTAGCAACGAAAAAGCCATTTTATCACATGAACGTTTAGCAATTGTGGATCCAGCATCGGGAAAACAACCTTTATTTAGCGAAGACAAACAACTTATCTTAGCTGCCAATGGTGAGATTTACAATCATAGAGCATTGCGCAAACAATTTGAAGGTAAATACAACTTTCAAACAGAAAGTGATTGCGAAGTTATTTTGGCACTTTACAAAGAAAAAGGACCTCATTTTATTGATGAAATGAACGGAATTTTTGGCTTTGCCATTTATGATGTCAAGAAAGATGAGTACTTCATTGCAAGGGATCACATGGGAATTATTCCATTATACATCGGTTGGGATGAGCGCGGTACGTTTTATGTTGCTTCTGAATTGAAAGCTTTAGAAGGTTATTGTACAAAAATTCAATTGTTTCCTCCTGGACACTACATGACGAGTACTGATGGCGAATTTGTACAATGGTATAAAAGAGATTGGACTGATTATGATGCTGTAAAAGATAACGAAACAAACATTCAGAATATAAAAGTAGCATTAGAAGCAGCCGTTCACAGACAATTAATGAGTGATGTCCCTTATGGTGTTTTACTTTCTGGCGGGTTAGATTCCTCTATAACTTCGGCTGTAGCCAAAAAATTTGCACAAAAACGAATTGAGTCTGGTGATACTACCGATGCTTGGTACCCGCAATTGCACTCATTTTCAGTAGGATTAGAAGGTTCTCCGGATCTTGCAGCAGCGCAAATTGTAGCAGACCACATAGGAACCATTCATCACGAAATTAAATTCACGATTCAAGAAGGTTTAGATGCGGTCAAAGATGTCATTTACAACTTAGAAACTTATGATGTTACTACCATTAGAGCATCAACACCTATGTGGTTGATGGCGAGAGTTATTAAGTCAATGGGTATAAAAATGGTACTTTCTGGTGAAGGAGCTGACGAACTTTTTGGTGGGTACTTGTACTTTCACAAAGCGCCAAATGCAAGAGAATTTCACGAAGAGAATGTACGAAAACTAAGTAAGCTGCACATGTACGATTGTTTGCGTGCCAATAAAAGTTTAGCGGCCTGGGGAATCGAAGGTCGTGTACCTTTCCTTGACAAAGAGTTCATGGATGTGGCCATGCGCATCAACCCGCAAGATAAAATGATCAACAAAGAACATCCTATGGAAAAATGGGTGGTTCGTAAAGCATTCGAAGATATGTTGCCTCCAAGTGTGGCATGGAGACAAAAAGAGCAATTTAGTGATGGTGTGGGGTACAGCTGGATTGATACTTTAAAAGAAGTTGTTGCTATTGAGGTTTCTGACGAACAATTGGCAAATGCCAAATATAAGTTTCCGTTGCAAACACCTACGTCAAAAGAGGAATATTATTACCGTTCTATCTTTCACGACCATTTTCCTAGTGACGCTGCCGCCTTGTGTGTGCCTCAAGAAGCTAGTGTGGCTTGTAGTACAAAAATTGCTTTGGAGTGGGATGAAGCTTTCAAGAACATGAACGATCCATCGGGTAGGGCTGTAGCAAGTGTTCATGATGATGCTTACGCAAAAGTGTAGTAGAATAGCTTACTAATTACGATAAGAAACGCACCCGAAAGGAGTGCGTTTTTTTATGAATAAAAATAACATTAAACTTTAAAATGGTTTTAATTCTAAATTAATGCGCTCTATTTCAGGACAGTTTTTTATATTAGCATAACTAAATCATAACTTATGAGAGCTTTTGCTTTACTTTTTTTTACACTATTTTTAATTTCATGCAACCAAAACGAAAAAATTATGGTGGATGCCATCATTACTGATGCTACCATTTATACCGTAAACAACACCTTTGAGAAAGCTACCGCTATGGCAATTGATAAAGGTAAAATTGTTGCAATTGGGACAGATACTGATATTGAAAAAAAATACCAGTCTAATAACTCTACAAAAGCTGATGGGAAGTTCATTTATCCAGGATTAATAGATGCGCACTGTCATTTTTACACGTACGGTTTGAGTTTGCAAGAGGTCGATTTGCGTGGAACAACGAGTATGGCAGACATCATAAGTCGTTTAAAAGCTTTTCAAAAAGAAAAAAATCCTGCGTTTATTGTTGGTAATGGTTGGGACCAAAACGATTGGGACGTAAAAAAATATCCAACAAAGGCTGATCTTGATGTTGCATTTCCTGATATCCCAGTGGTTTTAAACCGAGTTGACAGTCACGCCATTATTGTAAACAGTAAAGCTCTTGCACTGGCAGGAATTACAAAAGATACGAATGCCGAAGGTGGTCAAATAGAAATTGTAAACGGTGAGCCTACAGGAATTTTAGTAGACAATCCGATGGAATTGATTTTTAAAATTATACCTAAACCAACTCGTAAAATTCAAATAGCAGCTTTATTAGACGCTGAAAAAGTAATGTTTGATTATGGTTTAACAACTGTAAATGATGCTGGACTTGATCCAGATATTATTCACTTGATGGATAGTTTACAAAAAGCAAAATTGATGAAGCTTAATGTGTATGCTATGGTTACGGCCAATCAAAAAAATATTGATATGTACCTTAAAAAAGGAATTTACAAAACAGATCAACTTAATGTAAGATCTTTTAAAATGTATGGTGACGGAGCTTTAGGTTCGCGCGGCGCGTGTATGCACAAACCGTATTCGGATAAGCCAGGTCAATATGGAGCCTTACTAGCGCCGGTTGTAGGGCTAAAATCGGTTGCGAAACAAATTGCGAATTCAAATTTTCAATTGAATACACACGCTATTGGCGATTCTGCAAATACAGTAATTTTAAAAATTTACAAAGAGGTATTGGCTGGAACCAAAGACAGACGATGGAAAATAGAACATGCTCAAGTGTTGCGAGAGGCTGATTTTGATTATTTCAAATTTGGTATTATTCCATCTGTTCAACCCACACACGCTACATCAGATATGTATTGGGCCGAAGAACGTCTAGGAAAACAGAGAATAAAAAATGCGTACGCCTTTAAAAAACTCCTTCAAAAAGCAGGAACAGTAGCGCTAGGAACAGATTTTCCTGTGGAGGAAGTGAACCCAATGCTTACTTTTCATGCTGCCGTAACTCGTAAAGATGTTAAGGATTATCCTAAAGGTGGTTTTCAAATGGAAAATGCACTTACACGTGCTGAAACCTTGAGAGGAATGACGCTCTGGGCCGCTTATTCAAATTTTGAAGAAAAAGAAAAAGGAAGTTTAGAAGTTGGTAAATGGGCTGATTTTGTAATTTATGACGAAGATTTAATGAAAGTGAAAGAAAACATGATGGTCAAAATGAAACCAATTAGTACTTTTATAAAAGGACAAAAAGTAAAATAAAGTACTTATAGCTGTCAGTTCAGTTTAAAAAGCGATGAATTCAAGGATTTAAGTTTCATATTTAATCTAATACCATGTTTTTACTTTTAAATATATATTAAAAATGATCTTTGTCTTTTGTATGATTAGTCGGCAATGCATATTTGCAGTTCCCGTTTGTTTAACAATTAAATAGAATAAGTATGTGTGGAATATTGGCCATCATTGGTAAAGGAAAAGAAGAGCAATTGGTTAGAGATCTCTCTAGTCGAATGTCACATCGTGGACCTGATGAACGGGATTTGTATGCCATGCCTAATGGTCATTATTTAAGCCATGAGCGACTTTCTATAATTGACTTGCATTCAGGAAAACAACCTATTCAAGGCACAACTACAGCTTACATGGTTCATAATGGTGAAATATACAATTACTTAGAATTAAAGCAAGAATATTTGAGTAACCATGTATTTCGTACCCAATCAGATTCGGAAGTAATTGTGCATCTTTATGAAGAGTTTGGATATAATTTTTGTCATAAATTAGACGGAGATTTTGCTTTTGTAATCATTGATGGTGATGATTACATGGCAGCAAGAGATCCTCTAGGAGTAAAGCCTTTGTATTATGGATTAGATGAAAGAGGTAGGATGTACTTTGCATCAGAAATGAAAGCTATTGCAGATCAATGCAAAACCTTTTCAACTTTTCCGCCAGGACATTATTATACCGCAAAAACAGGTTTTGTAAAATATTACAAGCCAGAATACGAGTATTTTGTAAATGAATACCAAGATGTAGATTATCAATTAATCCGTGAATATCTGACTATTGCTACTCAAAAAAGGTTAATGGCAGATGTTCCATTAGGGGTTTTGTTATCAGGTGGTTTAGATTCATCATTAACAACAGCAATTGCTTCCCGTTTACTTAAAAATCAATCAGAGCCCTTGCACTCCTTTGCAATAGGAATAGATGAAAATGCTCCAGATATTGTTGCTGCTAGGAAAGTGGCTAATTTTTTAGGAACACAACATCATGAGGTTTTTTTTACAGTGGAGCAGGGTATTGAAGTACTTGAACAAATAATTTACCAAATAGAAACATATGATGTAATCTCAGTGAGAGCTAGTGTTCCAATGTATTTTTTATCGAAAGTCATTGTTGAAAAAGGGATTAAAGTTGTTTTATCTGGCGAAGGTGCCGATGAAATTTTTGGAGGATATTTATATTTTGCAAATGCGCCTTCAGTGGCAGATTTTCAACGTGAAACAATAGAGAGAGTACAAAAAATATTTACTGCCGATTTGTTGAGAGCTGATAAAGCAACAATGGCTAACGGTCTTGAAGCCAGATTACCGTTTTTAGATCAAGCCTTTTTGGATCTTGCCATTAGGATTAACCCAGAGCAGAAACTACCTAAAACGTATGGTGGTAAAGAAAAATATATTTTACGAAAAGCATTTGATACTCCTGATGATCCCTATTTACCAGATGAAATCTTGTGGAGGCAAAAAGAACAATTTTCAGATGGAGTAGGCTACAGTTGGGTCGATGAATTAATTGCTTATTGTGCAACTCAAGTATCTGATGAACAATTGGCAACAGCTTCAACAACTTTTCCGTATAATTCGCCTACAACAAAAGAAGCTTATCTTTATCGTTCTATTTTTCAAAAGCATTTCCCTCAATTGAGCGCTGCGCAAACAGTAAGAAAGTGGATTCCAAAGTGGCAAGAAAATTTAGATCCTAGTGGAAGGGCTAATGCTGCTCACGAAGAATCAGCATACGCCGGAAAAGCGTAAATTTTAAATACGATATTCATTATTTTATCTTGAAAGATTTTCAAAACCACCTGTAAACAGTGGTTTTTGAAAGTCTTTTTTTGTGCTTCCTAATTTTTTATTTTGTGATTCATACTGAATCAGTGATACGATTCTTTTTTTATCTGTTTTTGTAAACAAATGTTAATAACTTAAAGCCTTTAAAACTGATTTTAACGGTAATATAATTTGCGTTTTTATATATTTGCGTGTTATACAAAAATTACATTTTTAGAATAAAGATATGAGCGAAGAAATCAAGAAGGACAATTATTCAGCGGATAGTATTCAAGCATTAGAAGGAATGGAGCACGTAAGGATGCGTCCATCAATGTATATAGGTGATGTAGGTGTAAGAGGTTTGCACCACTTGGTATATGAAGTAGTAGATAACTCTATTGATGAGGCTATGGGTGGCCATTGCGATACCATTAGGGTAGATATCAACGAAGATGGTTCGATTTCTGTTGAAGATAATGGTCGTGGAATTCCTGTTGGTATTCACAAAAAAGAAGGTGTATCTGCGCTTGAAGTTGTAATGACAAAAATTGGTGCAGGAGGAAAATTCGATAAAGATTCTTATAAAGTATCTGGAGGTTTACACGGTGTGGGTGTATCTGTAGTAAATGCATTATCAAACCATTTAAGAGCCACTGTTCATAGCAGTGATGGTAAAATATACGAGCAAGAATACGAAAAAGGGAAAGCATTATATCCAGTAAAACAAATTGGTGAAACGACTAAGAGAGGTACTATTGTAACTTTTTACCCTGATCCAACTATTTTTACTCAAACTATTGAGTATTCTTACGATACACTTTCAGCACGTATGCGTGAATTGTCTTTCTTGAATAAAGGAATTACAATCACTTTTACTGATAAAAGAGAAAAAGATAAAGATGGTAATTTTGTTTCTGAAGTTTTTCATTCAGATGAAGGATTGAAAGAATATATCCGTTATTTAGATGGTAATAGAGAGCCTATTATTGCGCATGTAATATCAATGGACCACGAAAAGGGAGAAATTCCAGTTGAGGTGGCTTTGATTTATAACACTAGTTATACCGAAAATATTTTTTCATACGTAAATAATATCAATACGCATGAAGGAGGAACGCACTTGCAAGGTTTTAGAACGGGTTTAACTCGATCTTTGAAAAAATATGCTGATGCATCTGGAATGTTAGATAAATTAAAGTTTGATATTTCTGGTGATGATTTCCGTGAAGGTCTTACAGCAATTATTTCTGTTAAGGTTGCTGAACCACAGTTTGAGGGTCAGACTAAAACCAAACTTGGAAACAGAGAAGTTGTTTCTCCAGTGAGTCAGGCAGTAAGTGAAATGATCGAAAATTATTTGGAAGAAAATCCAAATGACGCCAGAGTAATTGTTCAAAAAGTAATTCTTGCAGCGCAAGCACGTCATGCTGCTAAGAAAGCTCGTGAAATGGTTCAACGTAAAACCGTAATGGGTGGTGGAGGATTGCCTGGGAAACTTTCTGACTGTTCTGAGCAAGATCCTGCAAAATGTGAGGTATATCTTGTCGAGGGAGATTCGGCAGGTGGAACTGCCAAACAAGGACGTGATCGCGCCTTTCAAGCAATTTTGCCATTACGTGGTAAAATTTTGAACGTAGAAAAAGCAATGCATCACAAAGTTTTTGAAAACGAAGAGATCCGAAATATCTTTACAGCACTTGGTGTTACAATTGGAACTGAAGAAGACAGTAAAGCATTAAATATATCAAAGTTACGTTACCACAAAGTAATTATTATGTGTGATGCCGATGTCGATGGTAGTCACATTTCTACGCTAATCTTAACGTTTTTCTTCCGTTTTATGAAAGAGTTAATAGAGGAAGGTCACGTATACATTGCAGCACCACCTTTATATTTAGTTAAAAAAGGAAATAAAAAGGAATATGCTTGGAACGATGTACAA
The DNA here is from genome assembly GCF_918731615.1 of Flavobacterium sp. CECT 9288. Taxonomy (NCBI): domain Bacteria; kingdom Pseudomonadati; phylum Bacteroidota; class Flavobacteriia; order Flavobacteriales; family Flavobacteriaceae; genus Flavobacterium; species Flavobacterium sp. CECT 9288. Next base: position 790,072 of record NZ_OU957226.1, read on the forward strand.
CGCGATCAGGCGAATGAAAGAATGGGTGGAAGCGCAGGAATTCAACGTTATAAAGGTCTTGGGGAGATGAATGCAGAGCAATTGTGGGAAACTACAATGGACCCTAATTTTAGAACACTACGTCAAGTAACCATCGATAGTTTAGCTGAGGCTGATAGAGTTTTTTCTATGTTAATGGGTGATGAGGTGCCGCCAAGAAGAGAATTTATAGAGAAAAATGCAGTCTATGCTAACATAGATGCATAACTACTGAATAAATAAAACTAAATAACCAAAATAACAATTAACCGAATAAACTTAATAATATGAAAGTTACCATTGTAGGTGCAGGAAATGTAGGTGCGACATGTGCTGATGTGATTTCTTACAGAGGAATTGCTAGCGAAGTAGTTTTGCTGGATATAAAAGAAGGTTTTGCCGAAGGTAAAGCCCTTGATATTATGCAATGTGCAACTAATACAGGTTTCAATACCAAAGTGTCTGGTGTTACAAATGATTATGCAAAAACTGCCGGAAGTGATGTAGTGGTAATTACATCTGGAATACCAAGAAAACCAGGTATGACACGCGAGGAGTTAATAGGCATAAATGCAGGAATCGTGAAAACGGTTGCTGAAAATGTATTGAAATATTCTCCGGATACCATAATAGTTGTAGTTTCAAATCCTATGGATACAATGACTTATTTAGCATTGAAATCTACAGGATTGCCAAAAAATAGAATTATAGGAATGGGAGGTGCTTTAGATAGTTCTCGTTTTAGAACGTATTTGTCTCTAGCATTAGACAAGCCAGCAAATGATATTTCAGCAATGGTTATAGGTGGACACGGAGATACAACCATGATTCCATTAACAAGATTGGCTTCTTATAATGGCATACCAGTTTCTCAATTTTTATCAGAAGAAGAGTTGCAAAAAGTGGCTGCCGATACAATGGTGGGTGGCGCTACGCTGACAGGTTTACTAGGCACATCTGCTTGGTATGCCCCAGGAGCATCTGTTGCTTTTTTAGTAGATAGTATTTTGAATGATCAAAAGAAAATGATTGCATGTTCAGTATTTGTTGAAGGAGAATATGGGCAAGATGATATTTGTATTGGAGTGCCATGTATTATTGGTAAAAATGGTGTAGAGGAAATATTAAATATCGAATTAAATGATGCTGAAAAAGCTTTGTTTGCCAAAAGCGCTGATGCTGTAAGACAAATGAACGATGCCTTAAAGGACATTTTATAGAAATATCAAATATATAAGAAATCAAAGACTGCTAGTTGCATAGCAGTCTTTTTCTTGATATTAATCAATAAATAAATTGGTTAATCATATCCTTAATTATATATTTGCTCGGTTTAAAAAAAATGCTGTAGTATAAAATCTATTTTTTTTCTAATTGAATAAATTTAAAAAACTGATTGTCAATACTTAAGTTCAAATTAAAATATAAAATAATTAATTTTTAGTAATAATGCAGAATAAAGGACTTATTAAATTTTTCGCAATTCTATTTGCATTGGTAAGTATTTACCAACTTTCTTTCACTTTTGTGGCCAATAACATCAAGAGTGATGCTAAAGTTTTTGCAGGAGGTAATCCTGATAAAGAACTGAAATACTTAGATTCTATTGGTAAAGAAAAAATATTAAACCTTGGATTTACTGATTTTACTTACGATGAAGTAAAAAACAAACAAATCAATAAAGGTCTTGACTTAGAAGGAGGGATTAACGTAATTCTTCAAATTTCTATTAAAGATGTTTTGAGAGGTTTATCAAACAACTCTAAAAATCCAGTTTTTAATAAGTCGTTAGCTGATGCTTCTGCTAATTTTGAAGGAAACAAAACATATTTAGATAAATTTTATGAGGCTTTTGATGCAAATTCAAAAGGTTCTGTAAAATTAGCTTCTCCAGATATTTTTGCAAACAGATCTTTACAAGGTGAAGGTGGTGTTAGTTTTCAAATGACTGACGCTGAAGTGCAAAAAGTAATCAAAAGAAAAGTAGACGAATCTATTGAAAGTGCTTTTAAAGTACTAAGAGAGCGTATTGATAAGTTTGGAGTAACACAACCTAACATTCAAAAATTAGGAGAAACAGGAAGAATTCTTGTTGAACTTCCTGGTGCTAAGGATGTTGATAGAATAAAAAAATTATTAGGAGGTAAAGCACAACTTGAATTTTGGGAAACGTACAAAATTGAAGAAGTTGGTAATTTCTTAATGGCTGCTAATGAAGCATTGAAAAAAACTGAAATCAAAACAAATGTTGTGAAACCAGTTGTTAAAGACTCGTTAAGCGCATTATTAACTGATACAAAAGATTCTACAGCTGCAAAAAAAGGACAAAATCCTTTGTTTGATAAAATAGTGAGTCAAGGAGGCGGACCAGTTTTAGGTTTGTTTTCTCCTAAAGATACTGCTACAATTAACGCATATTTCAAGAGACAAGACATAAAAATCTTATTACCTGCAGCATTAACTTACGCTAAATTTGTTTGGGGTAAACCACTTAATATTACTGATGATAAGCAAAAGCAAATTGAAGTAGTAGAATTATATGCTTTACGTGGGAACAGAGATAATAATCCAGCCATGTTAGGTGCTGTTGTTACTGATGCTAAAGATACATTTGATCAGTTAGGTAAGCCTGCTGTTTCTATGCAGATGAATTCACAAGGCGCAAAAGGTTGGGAAGAATTGACTGGAAGAGCCTTTACACAAAAAAGTAATATTGCCATTGTTTTAGATAATGTAGTGTATTCAGCTCCAGGTGTATCAAGCGGACCTATTTCAGGTGGAAGATCTGAAATCTCAGGTGCATTTGACGTAACTGAAACTAAAGATTTAGCTAACGTGCTTAATGCGGGTAAATTACCAGCTTCGGCAGATATTATTCAGTCAACTGTTGTAGGTCCTTCATTAGGTCAGGCTTCTATTGATGCTGGATTGATTTCATCAATCATTGGTTTTTTACTAGTTTGTTTCTGGATGGTATTTTATTACGGAAAAGCGGGTTGGTATGCTAATTTAGCCTTGCTATTAAACTTGTTGTTTTTGTTTGGTATTATGGCAAGTTTTGGTTTTGTATTAACATTGCCAGGTATTGCAGGTATTGTATTGACATTAGGAACAGCGGTAGATGCAAACATTATTATATATGAAAGAGCAAAAGAGGAGTTGCGCGACGGTAAAACATTATCTGATGCAGTAGTTTCAGCTTACGGATGGCATGGTGCTATGCGTTCAATAATTGATGCTAACGTTACACACGTTTTAACTGGAGCAATCTTGTTTATTTTTGGAACAGGTCCAATTAAAGGTTTTGCATTAACATTACTTATTGGTATAGCAACATCATTATTTACATCAATTTTCATAGCAAGAATCTTTATTGATAGAAATATTGCAGGTAAGGCAGATTTAACTTTCTGTACTAATTTGACCAAAAACTGGTTTACAAACTTTAACTATGACTTTATCAAAATCAAAAAGTTTACTTACATCTTCTCTTCAGTTGTTGTAATTGTAAGTTTGATTTCTATTTTCTTTGTTAATGGTTTAGATCAAGGTGTCGATTTTGTGGGAGGTAGAACTTTCCAAGTTAAATTTGAAAAACCAATAGATGCTTCTGTAGTTTCAGAAGAATTATCTACAGCATTTGGTACACCAGTAGAAGCAAAAGTTTTAGGTGATGATGACCAATTGAAAATTACCACTAAATACAAAATCAAAGAGGATGGTATTGCAGTAGACAAAGAGGTGAATGAAAAATTATACAACGCTTTGGCTAAGTATTTTCCAAATACGTCTTATGATAAATTTACAAACACTTTTGACGGTAAAAAAGTAGGAGTATTACAAGCTTCAAAAGTTGGTGCTTCTATTTCTGAGGACATCAAAACAAACTCTTACTGGGCTGTTTTAGGTGCTCTTGCAGTAATCTTTTTATACCTTATGATTTCGTTCCGTAAGTGGCAGTATTCATTAGGAGCTATTGCAGCCGTTGCACATGACGTTATCTTTGTATTAGGAATTTACTCTTTATGTTATAAATTTATGCCTTTCCACATGGAAATGGACCAACACTTTATAGCTGCTATTCTTACTGTAATTGGATATTCTATGAACGATACTGTAATTGTATTTGATAGAATTAGAGAATTTATTTTAGGAAAAAGAAAAGGAAGTTTTGAAAGCATAGTAAATGCATCTATTAACACAACTTTATCTAGAACTTTAAATACCTCTTTGACAATGATTATTGTATTATTGACCATGTTCCTTTTTGGAGGTGAGTCAATCAGAGGATTTATCTTTGCTATGTTAGTAGGTATTATTGTGGGTACATATTCATCTTTATTTATTGCTACTCCTGTTGTAGTAGATACTTTTACTAAAGAGGATAAAAGCACAATTGAAAAAGAACATGCTGCAGAATAATTAAAGTTTGTATGCACGTAATAAAAATAGGTTTGACGTAAGTTGTACCTATTTTTTTTGTTTAAATTGTAATTTAATGATGAATTGTTTTATATGATGTATAACAAGATTACTGGTTTCCTTTTTTGTGCGTATGCTTTGTCTTTTACATGCAATGCGCAACAAACTCCGAACGATATAAAGTTTGGTTTTTCCGTAGGTTTTGGTAGTGAGTTTAGAAATAGAAACTACACGTATTCAAATCAATATTTTAAGTTTCAGTTTATGAAAACTGTTAAATCGACCAACAGATTTAGCTATGATTTGGTTTTGCAACCTGAGTATAATAGTGGCGCACATCAGCTTTTAAATCTTTACTTTGTTAAGCCTGAAGAGGAAAATTATATTGAAAAAAGGGAGCGGTACACAAAGCTAAAAACGTGTAATGAATACATATTGAATATTGGGCTATTAATGCGCTATTCTTTATCAAAAAAGTCAAGTATATATGTTTTAGGAAGTGTAGGTCCTATGTATATTGATACAGCAACAGAGCGATTATCAAAAGGTTTTGCATTTGCAGATGTTTTAGCTTTAGGTTTTAATTATAAAGTGGGCCAGTTTATACTGGATATAAGACCTAATTTTAGACATACTTCTAATGCAGGTTTGCAAAATAGTAATGCGGGTTTCAATACTAAAAACATTGAATTTGGAATTCTTTATACTCCAAAAAAAAGCGTTAAATCTATATTGAATTAACGCTTTTTGTATAAGAAAAATGTTTGTCTAATTTTTTTTAGCTCTGATAACAAAATACAATCCAATTAGTACAAAGGGTATACTAAGCCATTGTCCTGTTGAAAATAAACCAAGTGCATTTTCAAAACCTCCTTGGCTTTCCTTAACAGATTCAACGATGAATCGAACTGTGAATAAAAGCACTAAGAACATCCCGAATATATAACCACTGTAATTTCTTTTATCGGTCTTCCAATACAAGAAAAATAATGCAGTAAATACAAAAATATAAGCAAAAGCTTCGTACAGCTGAGTTGGGTGTTTAACGGGTACTTGTTCTAGTAGTGTTGCAAACTTTGGGTCATTTGCAATAGCATAATAGGCATCTTTTGGATTTGAGATTTGTGTTGCATTAACGGCATCTTGTGGGCTAAAATGATCTCTTAAAAACTTGATGCCAAAAGTAGAAGTAGTTTCGTTTCCAATAATTTCGGAGTTAAAAAAGTTTCCTAAACGTACAAAAATAGCGCCACTAGCAACCGGTATTACAACCCGATCTAATATCCATAATTGAGGTCTTTTTAAAATATTTTTGCTGTAAAAATACATGGCAATGATGATAGAAATAGCAGCACCATGACTTGCCAATCCTTGATAACCTGTAAATTCAAAACTTGGACTAAAACGAAATGGTAATAAAATTTCAGGTAAATGGTTGCGATAATATTCCCAATCATAAAAAAAGACATGTCCTAAACGTGCTCCTGCTAAGGTAGCAAGGACAGTCCAAATGAACAAAGAATCTAGTTTTTCAATAGATTCTCCTTCTCTTTCGAATATGTGTTTCATGATATACCAGCCTAAACCAAAGGCTACAACAAACATTAAACTGTAAAATCTAATCATGAAAAAACCTAAATCAATTCCTTCTGATGGGTTCCAAACTAAGTTTAATGCGTGTGTCATGTGTGTGTTTTTATTTTTGAATAGTAAAAATAGTGATTATTATAAGAGAAGGTATTAACTCTTTGTTGTTTTTTTGGGTACTGGATCATATCCCGTTTTTCCCCAAGGATGACAGCTCAAAATACGTTTTACACCAAGAAAAGTTCCGTAAAATAAACCATGTACTTGCAAAGATTCAATCATATAATGTGAACAAGTTGGTTCAAAACGGCATGCTGCAGGTGTAAATGGAGAAATTGCGACTTGATAAAATCGTACTAAAAAGACAAGCGGAAAAATTAAAACTTTTTTGATCATATTTTCTGCTTGTCATTTATAAACTAGTTAATGCTGAACGTAGTTCCCTCTTTACCGTCCTTTAATTGAATTCCTAGTGCAATTAATTGATCTCGAATTTGATCAGACAAAGCAAAGTTTTTATTCTCTCTTGCTTGTTTTCTCATTTCAATAAGCATGTTTACTGTGCCTTCTAATTTATTATTAGTGGTATCCGAAAGTTTTTCATCTTCTAATCCTAAAACATCAAATACAAAACCCTGCATTGTTGCAGTGAAAATCTGTAAATCCTCTTGATGTAGTGTTTCTTTATTGTCTTTTAAAAGATTTATGAAGCGAACACCTTCAAATAGTTGAGCAATTAATATAGGTGTATTAAAATCATCGTTCATTGCATCGTAGCATGATTGTCTCCAGGAAGCAATGTCTAGCGTACTTGCATTTGAAACAGGAATTTCAGATAATGAATTCATCGCTTCCATAAGTCTTTTAAACCCTTTTTCGGCTGCTACAATTGCATCATCAGAGAAATCAAGAATACTTCTGTAATGTGCTTGTAGCATAAAAAAACGTGCCACAGATGCTGAAAATGCCTTACTTAAGATAGTGTTTTCACCAGTCAAAATCTCTCGTGGTAAAATATTATTACCGGTAGATTTGGCCATTTTTTTACCATTTAGAGTTAGCATATTTGCATGCATCCAATAGTTTACAGGAGTTTGTCCTGTGCAAGCTTCATTTTGTGCAATTTCACATTCGTGATGCGGAAATTTTAAATCCATCCCTCCGCCGTGAATGTCAAAATGATTTCCTAAATACTTAGTGCTCATGGCAGTACACTCTAAATGCCATCCTGGGAAGCCATCGCTCCATGGTGAAGGCCAGCGCATGATATGTTGCGTTTCTGCTTTTTTCCAAAGTGCAAAATCTTGAGAATTCCTTTTATCACTTTGTCCATCAAGATCACGTGTATTGGCAAGCATGTCTTCAATGTTTCGACCGCTTAATTTTCCGTAATGATTGGTTTCGTTAAACTTAACAACATCAAAATAAACAGATCCATTTGCTTCATAGCCTATTCCTGATGCAATAATTTTTTTTACAATTTCAATTTGTTCAATGATATGACCTGTTGCAGTAGGTTCAATACTTGGAGGTAAAAAATTGAAAGCACTTAAAATATCATGAAAATCTACGGTATAGCGTTGTACAACCTCCATAGGTTCTAATTGTTCCAGACGCGCTTTTTTTGCAATTTTATCTTCTCCTTCGTCTACATCGTCTACAATATGACCAACATCAGTAATGTTACGAACGTAGCGCACTTTATAATCAAGATGTAAAAAATACCTAAAAATCATATCAAATGACATGAATGTTCTTACGTTTCCTAAATGAACATTGCTATAAACTGTAGGTCCACAAACGTACATGCCTACATTTCCCTCAATTATGGGTTCAAAAAGTTCCTTTTCTCCAGATAATGAATTGTAAATTCTGAGTTTTTGGTTACTGTATAATGGCATTTTGGCTGTATATTTTACTCAACAAATCCCCATGAAAAGGGGAGTTGAGTTGTGAATGTGTTATTGTGTTTTTTTATCTTTTTCTATTTGAAAAGATTAACTTTTCGAATTTTTTTGATAATAGGAGATTTAGACTAGAACTTTGTTTCTAATTTAATGTAATCTAAAAACTCTCTTCTTGTTACAGTATCTTTGAATTTTCCACCAAACTCAGATGTTACGGTACTACTTTCAATATCGCTTATTCCTCTTGAGTTAACGCATAAGTGTTTTGCATCTATCACACAAGCTACATCTTCAGTCCCAAGCGCTATTTGTAATTCTTGAACAATTTGCATGGTTAAACGCTCTTGAACTTGAGGTCTTTTAGCATAATATTCTACGATACGATTCATTTTGGATAAACCAATAACAGTTCCGTTTGAAATATAGGCTACATGAGCTCTACCTATTATAGGTAATAAATGATGTTCACAAGTAGAATACACGATAATATTCTTCTCCACCAACATTTCTCCATATTTGTAATTGTTGTCAAACGTTGATGCTTTTGGTTTTCTATTAGGATTTAATCCACCAAAAATTTCTTTAACAAACATTTTTGCTACTCTATTTGGGGTTCCTTTAAGACTATCATCCGTTAAATCCATTCCTAGGGTTAGTAGAATGTTTTCAACATCTTTTTTTATTTTTTCAATTTTATCATCATCAGAGATGTCAAATGCATCTTTTCTAATTGGATTATTTGCGGACAAACTCACGTGATTGTCACCTATTTCGTCTTGAAATTCTTCGTTTTTTATCATTAAAAGAAACTATTATAGTGGGTATATTTATTCAAGCGGTAAAGATAATAATAAATAACAAAGTTTTTCAATGGCGCTTACTATTTAAGAGTACTTTATGGCTTTGCATGTTGTTTTTTATCGTTTTTTTTCTAAAAAAAAGAAAGGCAAAACTACAGTAGATTTGCCTTTCATTTCATGGATAAAAATTGTTTTTATAACGCGTTGTAAGCTGGAATTGCAGCTTTTAAAATGGCAACGGCTTTAATTAAATCTTCTTTCTTTAAGACATACGCTATACGTACTTGGTTTAAACCCATTCCTGGAGAAGAGTAAAAGCCAGCAGCTGGTGCTACCATAACAGTTTCACCATTCAAGTCAAAACTTTCTAGTAACCATTGTGCAAAAGCATCAGCGTTATCTATTGGTAATTGTGCGATACAGTAAAAAGCACCTTTTGGCTTACTGATAACAACACCATCAATTTTGTTTAACTCTTCAATTAAGGTATCACGTCTTTCTCTATATTCTGATATAACTTCGTCAAAATAAGATTGAGGTGTATCTAAAGCTGCTTCGCTAGCAATTTGTTCTATGGTAGGTGGACTCAAACGTGCTTGTGCAAATTTCATAGCCGCTGCCATCACTTCTTTATTTTTTGATGTGATACAGCCTATTCTTGCGCCACACATGCTGTAACGTTTTGATACAGAATCAATCATAATTGCGTGCTCCTCAAGTCCAGGAATACTCATTACAGAATAATGTACATCACCATCATAAGTAAACTCACGGTACACTTCATCTGAGATTAAAAACAAATCATGCTTTTTTACAAGTTCTGCCAGTTGCAGAATTTCTTCTTTTGAGTATAAATAACCTGTTGGATTTCCAGGATTACAAATCAAGATTGCTTTTGTTTTTGCTGTAATTAACTTTTCAAAATCGGCTACTGCTGGCAGTGCAAACCCATTTTCAATAGTCGATATTACTGGAACAACGGTAACACCTGAAGCAGTTGAAAAACCATTGTAGTTTGCATAAAAAGGTTCTGGAATAATAATTTCATCCCCTTGATCCATGGTGCTTCCCATTGCAAAAAGTAATGCTTCAGAACCTCCAGTGGTAATTATAATATTTTCTGTAGATACATCAATACCTTGTTGGGTGTAATAATTCGATAATTTTTTACGATACGATTCATTTCCAGCAGAATGACTGTATTCTAAGATGGTTAAGTCAATATTTTTTACAGCTTGCATTGCAACTTCAGGAGTTTTTATGTCTGGTTGTCCAATGTTTAGGTGGTATACTTTATGACCTTTCTTTTTTGCAATTTCAGAGAATGGGACCAATTTACGTATTGGTGATTCAGGCATTTGTTTGCCTTTGTTAGATATAGTTGGCATATTTTTGAATTATAGATGCACAAAATTGCGATTTTTTTTTGAAAGTAAATGCAATAAAAAGGTTTATCAATTGTTAAATCTTTATTTTTAAACTATTTATTTACTAACTTTATAATAAATAAATTTAATGAAATCAATTCTACTTTTCTTCTTACTGTGTGTAATTTTTCCTGTTTATTCTCAAGATGGTTTTCAGTTTCAAGGTAAAGCGACTAAAACGGTTGTTCCTTTTCAGTTGATTAATAATTTAGTTTTTGTACCCATAAAAGTAAATGGTGTTGAGCTTAATTTTTTATTGGACACAGGTGTTGCCGAAACCATTCTTTTTAGTCTGGAAGAAAAAAAAGAGTTCCGTTTTCTAAATACAAAGAAAATAACCCTAAGAGGTTTGGGAAGTCAAAAATCTGTAGAAGGATTAAAATCAACTAATAATACACTTGCCTTTAGTCATATGATTAGTAGAAATCATTTGTTGTATATTGTATTAGATCCAGAATTTAATTTTTCTTCTCATGTGGGTATTCCAGTAAATGGAATCATTGGTTACCAGTTTTTCAGAAATAATTTAGTAGAAATTGATTATCAGCATAAGAAAATTATTGTTTATAAGCATGATGAAAAGAATCGATTAAAGGTATCTAAAAAATCAGCTGTTCTGCCTATAATAGTAGAAAAATCTAAACCTTATATATTTAGTAATGTAATTATTGATACTGGTATCATTCCTGTTAAATTGTTAATTGATATCGGCAACAGTGATGCGTTATGGTTGTTTAATAACAATAGAAATGATTTGCAAATTCCCTCTAAAAATTTCGATGATTTTCTTGGAAAAGGTTTTAGTGGAGATATTGAAGGGAAAAGAGCTAGAATAGCTCGTTTTGAGTTGGGGACTTTTCATTTTGATAGTCCATTAGCAGCCTTTCCTGATAGTGTGTCTGTAAAGAATGTTGAAATGGTTCCTGGTAGAATGGGATCGGTTGGAGGTGAAATTATGCGTAGATTTAAAGTAATTTTTGATTATAAAAATAATGAACTTTTTTTGAAAAAAAATAATAATTTTAAAAGCTCTTTTACTTACAATAGAAGCGGCATAGAGGTAGAACATTATGGTCTTGTATGGGTACAAGAAACAGTAAAAATGGAGGCTGTATCTTCAAGTTTAGGTTATAGTGAAGGTGGGGGAGGAGTAACAGTTTATCCCAATGATTTTAAATACAAGTTTCAGTTAAAACCAAATTTTCAAATATCACATGTAAGAAAAAAATCAGCAGCAGCAAGATCAGGTTTGAAAAGTGGTGATGTAATTGTTAAGATTAATAGACTCAATCCTTATGAAATGACCTTACAAGAGATTAGAGCTATATTTAAAGATGAGGATAATAAATGGATTACGATTGAAGTACAACGTAATAGTATACCGCTAAAATTTCAATTTCAACTGGATAACATTTTATAATGTGTCATCCAGCTAGAAACTATTTTAGTCTGTAACGACTTCTCCTTTTATTTTTAGAGCAATTCTTCCACCCTCATAATTTACAGCGTTAGATTCCACTGTAATTGTTTTTCTTATAGGTCCAAGAGTCATGTTGTATTTTACACTTATTTTACCAGTTTTACCAGGCATCACGGGTTCTGTAGGTTTGTACGGGAAAGTACATCCGTTTGTAGATAACACATTTGTAATAATTAGCGGAGCGTTACCTGTATTTGTAAAAACAAAATCTCGAACTCCACTTTCAGTATTTTTCACTCTTCCATAATCAATGGTATTGTCAGGAGCTTCAAAATTAATTTTAGGTCCGTTTTGAGCCAGGCCAATACTTGAAAACAAAATTAATGTAAGTAATGTAATCGTTTTTTTCATTATAATTGTTAGATTCGGTTAGGTAAATATACCTTGTTTATAATTATAGAACAAAATTTTATTTCTCTTTTTATAGTCTACTTAATTATTTACTTTTGTTCACTTATTGAATTACAAATATCAGACCAAAAACAAGAGCTGCATTTTTAGGAATGCTACAACGGTTTTAAAACTCTAAATAAAATGACAATTCCTGCACAATTCGACGCTAAAACTATTGAAAATAAGTGGTATGACTACTGGATGAAGAATAATTATTTTCACTCAGAGCCAGATCATAGAACACCATATACCATAGTAATTCCTCCACCAAATGTAACCGGAGTTTTGCATATGGGGCATATGCTTAACAATACCATACAAGATGTATTGATAAGAAGAGCTCGATTAAAAGGTTTTAATGCGTGCTGGGTTCCTGGTACTGATCACGCATCTATAGCAACAGAGGCGAAGGTTGTAGCAAAGTTGAAGGCAGAGGGAATCAATAAAAATGATCTAACTCGTGAGGAATTCTTAGCGCATGCGTGGGAATGGACAGATAAATATGGCGGAGTAATTTTGGATCAATTAAAAAAACTTGGTGCTTCTTGCGACTGGGAACGAACAAAATTTACAATGGACCCTGATATGTCAGCTTCGGTAATTAAATCTTTTGTTGATTTATACAACAAAGGTTTGATTTATAGAGGATACCGAATGGTAAATTGGGATCCTGAAGCTAAAACAACTTTGTCTGACGAAGAAGTTATATATGAAGAACAACAAGGAAAGCTCTTTTTTCTTAGATATAAAATTGAGGGTACAGAAGAATTTCTAACCATTGCTACAACACGTCCAGAAACAATTTTTGGAGATACTGCAATTTGCATCAACCCTAACGATGAACGTTTTGCTCATTTGAAAGGTAAAAAAGCAATTGTCCCAATTTGCGGAAGAGTAATTCCAATCATTGAAGATGAGTATGTTGATATCGAATTTGGAACAGGTTGTTTAAAAGTGACTCCTGCTCACGATATGAATGACAAAACTCTTGGAGAAAAGCATAATCTTGAGATTATTGATATTTTTAACGAGGATGCAACTTTAAATAGTTTTGGACTGCACTATCAAGGGCAAGATCGTTTTGCGGTTCGGGAACCTATTGCTATAGAATTGCAAACAATAGGTGCTTTAGCAAAAACAGAAACGCATCTTAATAAAGTAGGAACTTCAGAAAGAACCAAAGCTGTTATCGAGCCACGCTTGTCTGATCAGTGGTTTTTAAAAATGGAAGAATTAGTTAAACCAGCAATCAAATCAGTGCTTGAGGATGGTGACATTAAATTGCATCCAGCGCGTTTCAATAATACCTATGCACATTGGTTAAACAATATTAGAGACTGGAATATCTCCCGTCAATTGTGGTGGGGACAACAAATTCCAGCTTATTTTTACGGTGATGGAAAAGAGGATTTTGTAGTTGCAGAGAATATTGATGATGCCTTAAAGTTAGCAAGAGAGAAAACTTTAAACCTTGAACTTGAAACAAAAGATTTAAAACAAGATGTGGACGCCTTAGACACTTGGTTTTCTTCTTGGCTGTGGCCAATGTCTGTTTTTGGAGGAATTATGGATCCTGAAAGCGAAGATTTTAAATATTATTATCCAACGAATGATTTGGTTACAGGTCCAGATATTTTGTTTTTCTGGGTAGCCAGAATGATCATTGCAGGGTATGAATACACGGGGCAGAAACCTTTTACGAACGTATATCTGACTGGTTTAGTAAGAGATAAACAACGCCGAAAAATGTCTAAATCTTTAGGGAATTCTCCTGAGCCTTTAGAATTGATTGAAAAATTTGGTGCTGATGGAGTTCGTGTAGGATTGCTTTTGAGTGCTTCTGCTGGAAATGATATTATGTTTGATGAAGAGTTGTGCAACCAAGGGAAAGCGTTTACTAATAAAATTTGGAATGCCTTCAAATTGATAAAAGGTTGGGAAGTTTCAGATACAATTGAGCAACCCGAATCATCAAAAGTAGCAATTGAATGGTACGAAGCTAAATTGCAGCAAACTCTAGCTGAAATTGAAGATAATTTCGAAAAATATAGAATTTCTGATGCCTTAATGGCTATTTATAAATTGGTTTGGGACGACTTCTGTTCTTGGTTTTTAGAAATGATTAAACCAGCATATCAGCAACCAATTGACAGTATAACTTTTGCGAAAGCGATTGAAATGCTTGAAAATAACCTGAAATTATTGCATCCGTTTATGCCTTTCTTGACTGAGGAAATTTGGCATTTAATTGCAGAGAGAACGGCTGAAGAAGCTTTAATAGTTGCAACATGGCCAGAATTAAAATCATTTGATTCACAATTAATTACAAATTTTGAATCTACAATAGAAGTAATTTCAGGAATTAGAACAATTCGTAAGGATAAAAACATACCCTTTAAGGATGCTATTGACTTTAGAGTACTAAATAATGAAAATGCGTCAACTTATTTTGATAGCGTTGTTGTTAAATTAGGAAATATTAATGATTTAGAATACGTTTCAGATAAAGTAGAGGGAGCACTTTCTTTCCGTGTTAATTCTAACGAATATTTTATTCCAATTACTGGAAAAATCGATGTAGCTGCCGAAATTGCAAAATTAACAGAGGAGCTCAATTACATTAAAGGTTTCTTGAAATCAGTTCAAGTTAAATTGTCAAATGAAAAATTTGTTGCCAATGCTAAACCGGAGGTAATTGAAAACGAGCGAAAAAAAGAAGCGGATGCTCTATCAAAAATCGAAACCATTGAGCACAGTTTAGCAGGACTTCAATAAATTTTTAATTTTTATTTATTTCAAACCCATTTCAATGACAAATTGAAATGGGTTTTTTATTTTAAGTATTATTTTTAAATTAAAATACTTGTAAAACATCGATGAAAGACATGCTGGCTGCTATTTAAAGAGTATTTTATCCTTTAATCGATATTAAATTGAGTTGCTGTTTTTTGTGTGTAATTTTGGGGGATAATTGTATAAATACCACATTTACAAATACATGAGAAAAATATTTAGTATTGCTTATAAGCAAGATTATAATAAAGGATACGCTATTGGACTAAATCCTTTTTTAGAATACAATAGCAACATGCAAAACGATGCTTGTATAGCAGGATTTAATGCAGGAAGGTCAGATTATGAGCGAATGAATGGTTTTATAAGAGACGGTATTCCTAGTAGAATTGTTACCGAAAAAGTTTTAGAAGATTTTTTAATTGCGGGATTATTAGGATTACCCATAGATGATTCAGGATATACTTCTTATCAACTTGGAATTATTGCAGAATGGTACCAAAGTGGTACTGAGAAATATGAACCAGATTATAGCGTTTCCTTACTAAATGTTTTAGACAGTATAGGTATAGAGATGGGATAAGCTAGAGCAATTAAATATAAAAAAACACCTCCAAAGCTATTGCTTTGGAGGTGTTTTTTTATCCAGTTAAAGTATTAAATATTGATTCAGAATTACAATTTATACTTTAAAATAGCCATTACTTGCCTTGGAGCAATAGGATTTGTACTGTAATTTTCGTGCACCGTATAATTCAATTCATTTGTTATGTTAGAAAGTTTACATAAAAGTGAAATTTTATTCCATTCGTAGCCAAGAGATGCATCTACAGTTGTATAACCTTTTAATGGGATGTCTCGGTCTTCTATAGTAATAGTGTAGGTTTTTGGCGTAGTTGAAGGCTTGTTTTCAGTCCACACATAACGGTCGTTCCAACCTCCCACTCGGTCACCTACATAGCTAGCGATACCACCAAGTGTTATTCCTTTGAAAAAACCTTCTGGAATTTTGTAAAAAACACTAAAGTTGGCAGTGTGTTTAGGTGTTCTGGTTAATAAATCACCTTCAATTAAACTTCCACTTGTACCAGAAGTTTTAGTGATTTTGGTTTCATTAAAACTATACCCTGCCAAAACGTTTAAACCTTTAACTGGGTTAGCATTGATGTCAATTTCAATCCCTTTTCCTTTCGTTCCTCCTACTAATTCTCTCAAGTTCGTATTTACATTTGGGGTAACTCCATCAGCTGCAAAAGGAGCTGTTTGTGCAAGATTATTATTTTCAATAATATAGGCGGTAATGTTTGTTGTAAACAAACCTTTCATAAAATCTTTTTTGATTCCTACTTCATATTGGTCAATAATAGAAGGATCAAGTGGTTTGTAATCAACTGTCGTTCCTGTATTTGGCGTGAAAGAATTAGAATAACTACTAAACACGGTTGTGGTTTTATTAGGTTGGTATACTAAGCCTGCTTTTGGAGAAAACGCTTTATTTAAATTTTTGGCTCCTTCAGTAACTGTGTTTTTTGTAAAATCTGTGGTTACTACTTGAGCTTCTTGCCAAGACCAACGTATACCTGCCAAAACTTTAATTTTATCTGTAATCGATATCAAGTCTTGTGCAAATCCACCAAAACGACTAGTTTCTGTAATTGCAATTTGTGTATTGGCTGCATTTGGAATGTCGTTTCTTTGTGAGTTAGGAATGAAACTAAAAAGATTGATTGTGTCGTATAAACTCGGATCGTATTTTCCATTTACCATAACCGCTTTTTCGTTAAAAACATAGGTGTAGTTATCAGCAATAGACAATTCATAATCTACCCCAGTAAAGATTTGATGTTTTACTTTTCCAGAATAAAAAGTACCTTGAATACTTAACTGGTCACCAAATATTTTCTCTAAATTTTTATTTTGAACCAATCCTCTGTTCCACGTTCCAGGCACCGAATAAGTGTTTAAATTGGAAAGTTGCGCTGTAGATTTTTGGCTTCGATCATAATTTTGAAATGATGAATTAAAATTCAAATTCCAATTGATATTAAAATCGTGGTGTAATTGAACCGATGCACTTGAAGACTTGGTGTTTCCATTAGACCATTTTGCTCCAAAAAACTGATTTCTTGGTAAATCTAATATTTCTTTTCCAACAATTCCTGTCCCAAAATCAGGTGTCCAATCAGCGCTTAAATAATCCCCTTGTACGGTGATTTGAGTTTTGTCTGTAACATGAATTAATAAAGATGGATTAATGTAAATTCTATCGTTTTTTACAAAGTCTCTAAAGCTTTCTGATTTTTCGTAAGAAGCATTTACGCGATAAGCAATGGTTTTACTCAAAGGGCCATAAAAATCAATAGATGGTTTGTAATACGAAAAACTTCCCATTTGCATGGATAGTTCGCCTCCAGCCGTAAACTTTGGAGTTTTTGTTACCAAGTTCAAAATACCTCCTGGAGCCACATTTCCATATAATAATGCCGATCCACCTTTTAAAAATTCTACTTTTTCTAAACCAGAAACCTCAGGAATAGAACCCCCGTTGTATCTAAACCCATTTTTAAACATATTGTTACCTGACATGTCATAACCTCTTGAGAAGAATGATTCCTGTGCACCACCTCTTGCTGAACCCACATAAATACCGTTGGCATTTTTAATTACATCGCTCAACCTAATAGATTGCTGTTGACCAATAATTTCAGATCCTATAACTTGTAAACTTTGTGGAGTATCCATTGGTTTTAAACCAGAACGCAAAGCAGATATTGTTTTTTTGTCTTTGTTGCTTGAAACCACAACTTCTTTTAATATTTGTCCTTTTTTATTTTTTACAGTGTCTACTGCTGTTTCCATGTAAGCTTCAATTTCTTTGGTCTCTGTAGTGTTTAATCCAGTTTGTGAAAAACTAGAAAGACTCATAAAAAAAGCAGCTACGGGTAAAAAAATATATTTCATTTGCATTTATTTAGAATAATTAAAAATAACTTTGCAAATATAAAACCCATCTTTTGAATTACAAAGCTTATTTAGATTAAATACTAATAAAAAACTAATAAAAATTTAGTGCATTGATTTGTAGTGAATTAAAATAGTATTTTTTGAAGAATGAAAGTCTAACTTAACTTTCTATGTCTCAATTAAACCAATTAAATTGTAAAAAAGGAAATGAAAAACGGCAAGCTTAGTCTTTTAAATGACGCGCCTGGAAAATAGGGGGTATGGCAATCAGCAAAAAAGATTTTAAGATTGTGATATAAATAGCTATTTATTTTAAATACGGATAAAGAGTGTTAATGAAGTTTCTTGTCTAGAATAATACAAAGGGAGGCATATATTACTTCAATTGTAAAAATGAACTCTTTCTCATTTTTTTAAAATTACTCGTCTTAATTGTTGTTCCGGTATCTAATATCAAAATACCCGAATAGTACGGATATCTTTTTAACAACTGCAATCCATCCTTTTGACCAAGTACCATTATAGAGGTACTTAATCCATTAGCCGTTTCAGCATTTGGACCTATAATTGTTACGCTACACAAACCTGTTGCAGGATATCCCGTCAAAGGGTTTATAATATGAGAATAGCGTTTACCATCAAAAACGACATATTTTTCATAACTCCCAGAAGTGGTTACGGCTTCTTGCCTTAATGGAACGATCGACATAATTTTTTCAGGTCGAAAAGGGTTCGTAATACCAATATTCCAAGGTTTGCCATTAGGCTGCGTTCCCCACGTACTCATATCGCCAGAGCCATTAATGATTCCAGCAGGAATGCCTTTGGACAGCATCATAGCACGGCATTTATCGGTTGCGTATCCTTCGCCTAAGGCGCCAAAACCTATTTTCATCCCTTTTACTTTGAGGTAAATGGTAGACTCTAAACTGTCTAAAATGATATTTTCATAACCCACCTTTTCTACTGATTTTTGAATAGCTTCTGCTGTGGGCATCTCGGTCATCGACCCGTCAAATTTCCAAATCCTATCCATAGCCGCAAAGCTAATGTCAAACGCGCCCTTAGTAATCTTTGATAATTCAAGCGCTCTTTGCGTCAATTCAAATACTTCTTTGTCAACTTTTACGGGGCGAATACCTGCATTTTGATTCACTTCCGAAACTTGAGAAGTAGGCTTCCAGTCCGAAATCAAATTCTCTATACGTGTAATTTCGGCAACAACTTCATCAATACTTTGTACAGCTGTTGTAGTATCTTGAGCCACTATAGAAATGTCAAAGCGACCACCCATCAATAATGTGGTTCTTTTTTTTAAAACTTGAGCTTCTAGGTTTTGGACCAATAAGAAGGTTACTAGCGATAAAAATATACGAAATTGGATCATTACTTATTAATTTTTTAGGGCGTGACCCTCAGTTTCTTTCCAAAGGACGAAACTGTGGGTCGTGCTGTTCGTTCCCGCTTTTATAGAAAAACCCTGAAAAAGGCTTTCCTATAAAGAGCTCCACTGCCATCACTCACGCAAAAACATGCGTACAGTAAGGTATTTTTTTTAATAGCAGTCAGACAGAATTTGATTTTTATTTTTGTACAAGTCAATTCCAACTCTGGTATGCTCAAGACAAATATTTTCTAAAACACGCTCTACATCTTGCTGCATGGCTAGTGAACCACAAATCATGATTACGCCGCCAGAAACTAGTAAATCTATAAAAAAGGAAGCATCACGCTGAATTAAATCCATGACATACATAGCATTTTCTTCACGAGATAGCGCTACATGAAATTCTGTTAGCCTCTTTTTTTCTATCATTTCATTTAGGAAAAATTCATACCCTTGTACGGTTTCGGTTTTTTTCCTAAAACCACAGTATATAGAGGTAGAAACTTTTGTTTTATTTTGGTCAATCATTCCTAAAAACGGAGCAATTCCTGTTCCATTTGAGATCATTGCAATTTTTGTAGCTTGCTCAGGAAAATAAAATGACGGATTAGGTAATATTCTACCCTCAAAAACATCTCCTTTTTTTAAGTGATACAAATATCGAGAACCCAAACCATACGGATGTAATTTCACTACAAGTTGCATAGTGTCTTGTAGTATACCTATTGAGTACAGTCGTTCTTGATTGTCGTTTGCAGGATAAATGGCAAGCAAATCACCTGATTTTATTTTGTTTCTTTTGGCATATCCTAGATTCATAATAAAAGTTTGGTCTTTAGGAGTGACTTCTGTTTTATCAAGTACAATAAGTTTTTTTAATCCCTTTGGTACAGCATTGTATAAAGATGGGGTAGTAGCCAGCGGGATTCCTGTTTTGGCATTCCACAAGCGTACCCATTCTATAAATTCAGTAACTGACTTGTCATTAACAGTTTGTAAATCGAGTAATCGTACAGCCCAGTCTTGCTCCTCTAAAATACGATCAACTGTAGATGCAAATTCACAAAAGTCAGGATAAGCACGAGATCCAAAACCCAATACTGAAAAATTTATCTTTTGGTTTTGACTGTTTTGATTTACTAGTGATGTAAACTTAGCAGCATTTGCAGGTGCATCACCTAAGCCATGCGTTGCAGTAAAAACTAAGATATGTTCTGTTTGAGGATAGGTTTGATATGAGTTGAGTTCCGTTATAAAGACTTTATTTCCTGCCGCAATAAGTTGTTTTTGAATCGCATTTGCAAAAACGAGTGTGCTACCATTCTCTGATCCTACTAAAATAATGATGTTGCTTTCGTCTTTTTTGAATTTGTTTTTTAATCTGCTTGATCTACGTTTGAGTGTCATGGCAAACCCAGAATAGATAAAAAACAATATGTTAATACTTGCAAAACCCAGTATTAATGCCCATAAAATACTTGTTCTCCCGGTATGTAAATTGAGACTCCAGCTTGAAATAAGCGTTTGCAATGGGAAAGGTGTTTCGCGCACTACCGCTCCAGTTAATTGATTTACTTCAATTTCTTTGTCACCTAAAGTTATAATATAATTTTCCTCAGGATCATCAGAAAACGGAAATTCAATTTTTTGAATTTCGCTCAGTAAGGTGTTTTTATAAAATGATTGAGCTGTTTTTTTTGTTGGAGTATGAGTTATAGTAGTTGTATTTTTAGTTTCTGTTTCAGCAGAATCCATAAAAAAATTGAACTTCTCTAGTGTCAAAAAAGTTCCTGTAATGGCAAGTATTAGAATCGGAATCAAAGACCATCTTCCTAAAACAATGTGGTAGTACTGAGCAAAGTTTTCCTTGACAATTTTTGAAAATAAACCACGGAAATTTTTCTGTCTTTTGATCAGCAGTACCAATCCAGAAATACTGATTAAAACCAACAAAAAAGAGATAAAACCAACTATGAATCTTCCTGTTTCTTTTAAAAATAAAGACCTATGAAGGGCAGTAGTCCACAAGATAAATTCGTTTTTTTTCTCGGGTTCCCCAAGGATTTCCCCAGTTTTAGGATCTATGTATGCGTTGACATCTTGATCTTGACCGTCTATTCCTTCTAAAATTACAAATTGATTGTGATCTACACGTACCGAAGTTATTTCTGGGTAAACGTTTCTAACTGCTGTAATAGTTTTGTCTAACGTGAGGGTATCAAAATTAGCAACTTTGTAAGGTGGAGTTTTTTCCTGAATAGCATCAACAGCAAGAATCACTCCTGTAACTGATGCTAATATTAAAAACAACGCTGAGAATAAAGCTAGAGCTAAATGTGATAATCGCCAAAAAGAAAGAGTCATAATATTAAAATAATTACTTATCCGTTCTAACTATAAAATTGAAAGTGGATCAAAGTAGATGATTTATTTAAAAATGACCCTTGCATTCATTTAAAAAGCAAGGGTCAATTAGTTTGAATTGAAGTACTATAGGAGTACTAAATTTTATTTAAACGCACATATCTGATGTAATTATTACCTTCAGTTTTAGCGGCAATTCCTTCAGTAGTAAGTGGAATTTCAATATCGGTGGTGTGGTATTTGTGATCTTCTACAGCGGTTTCAAAACGCAATTTAAATCCTTTATTGATTTTAGCATCTTCAATTTCAATAGTCGTGATGCTACGGTCGCCTCCTGTTACAGATGCGCCTGTTTTAGCACTTAAATTTTCAGGTTTTTTAGCATAAAATTTATGCCATTCCTTTAATGTTTTGTACCATTTTTTATCATCGCCCATTACATAAAGCGTTTTTACGTATTCTCCTTTTGCATTCACTAGTGAAACTACAATGTACGCTCCTTCGCCCATATAGTTTGACATTTGTAACATGCATTTGTATTTACTACTTTGAGCAGTTGCTTGATTTGTTGTAAAACACAATAATAATAGGGTTAACGATATTTTAAGTATGGATTTCATATTTTTATTTTAAAAATTCTAGATCAATTTTGTTTGTGGTAAGCGTCTCATTTTCTTTAGCCAAAGAGTATGCCGTTTCATCAAATTCAGTAGTAATATCTTTTTTTACTCCTATACTTAATAAATATTTTAACATAACATCATCCTTTGCAATCATGGCGGCTTTGTGAAGTGCTGTTAATCCGTCTTTGTTTTTTGAATTTAAGTCTATTGGCAAAGAAGACAATTTTTTTACCAAACCCAAATCATTTTTTGCAACTGCAAAATGGATTAAAGTACTGCCGTCTTTTTGTGGCGCAACCATATCAAGACCTTTTTCTTGTAAAAATTTCATTTTCAGATCAAATGGGTCTTGAACGGCACCGTTTGCGTTGTCTAGTTTACCGTTCATTGGTCTGTAGGATTGAATTAAATAGTACCCTAAATTGTTTTGATCTTTGTCTAATACTTTTGGATTTGCACCTTTGTTTAGTAGTGCTGTAACTGCTTCGGGAGTTCCCGATTTCACAGCAAGCGTCAAAGCCGATTCTCCTTTTTCATTTTGAGCATTGATATTTGAAACAAGTGGTAACAATAATTCTAATGCAGCTATGTCTCGGGCTGCTGCCGCCACCATGAGCGGAGTATTTCCTTCATTATTACTAGTGTTTACAGGAACACCTTTTGCCAGAAAATAATTGATTACTTCAATTTGGTTTGGCTTTCCTGCTAAAAAATGCAAAACCGTTTCTCCGTTTTTATTGGCAGTAGTAGGTTTAAGTTTTAAATCTTCTACTAAATATTTATAGGTCTCTATTGAAGTTACCTCTCTTCTTGATCCTTGAGCAGCAAAAAGTAATGCGTTGTTGGTATATTTTACTCCTTTTTCAATAAGTGATTTTAGCAAGGCTATATTTCCTGATCTTGCAGCATAATCAAAAGCGGTGTTTCCATCAGCATCAGTATCTTTTAAAGACATTCCTTTTGAAGTGAAATAATTTGTAAGTGCTAAACTTTTATCACCAGCAATAGCCATGTGCATCAAGTTTACTCCATCTCTATATTTTTTCTTAGGATCTGTCCCTGCTTTAAAAAAAGCTTCGTAAAGTGCCGTGTTGCTTTGGGCTCCAATTGCGGCAAAAGTAAGTGGGGTTTCGCCTTTACTATCTTCCAGATTAATGTCAGACCCTTTTGCAATTAAAAGCTCTACAATTGCCGTATTCCCTTTGTTTGCTGCCCAATGTAAGTAAATACGATTGTCATGTGTCAATTTACTCACTTCATTGCCGGGTTGTTCTAAAAGGTATTTTATAGTCGCTTCTGGCGCATCATTATTAATTGCCATTACGGTAACATCAAAAGCATTTGCTGTGGATGCTGATGGGCTATTGCCTTTGTCAATTTCAGCTTTTACAATATTCACATCTGGTTTTGTTTTCCAAAAAGTGGATTCTAATAAGGTATTTTTTTGCTGTGCGCTTACTAACATTGTTGTTACAAAGGCCAACGAAACAAAAAGTTTATTTTTCATGTCAATAGTATTTGAATTTCTATTTTTAGCTACTTATTTAGATTAAATAAAAATAATATGTTGCAAATATAGAAACCCTTTTTGAAGAATTAAAATTATTTAGAATAAATATGAATAGTAAAGTAAAAAATTATCAAATTTCTTAGGGCTGTATCATATAAAAAATTAATTTACAGACTTTTAACTGAAATTAGATTCTAACTACTTTTTCAAAACAAACTGTTCAGACAAAGGTTTTCCTTGCTGGATTCCGCTTATTTTGGCAATTATAGATTGGGATGACACTTGCTGGTAGGTAATAGTTCTAGGATAATCGTTTTTCGGGTTTTCAAAAACCATTGATTTTTCTGTTGCGCTATTTAAAGTAAAAACAACAGGTTGATCATTATGTTGTCCTTTTATTGTAGCCGTGTAAGTTAGATTATCACCCTTTTGTTGCAGTACAATTGTTTCATGGTGTATAGTATCCTTATCTTGTATGTAAAATGAGGTACCTAGTAAAGTACTATCATTGCCTTTTGTCCAGTTCTCAGTAAGAGTTCCGGTTGCTGTTTTGTATTTCCAGTTCCCAATGATCCATTGGGCTGCTTTAATTTTTTCTTTTTCGCTAGTTTTGTTTTTGTTACAACTAAAAATACATATTACGGACAAGATAATTAGGGCTGATTTTTTCATGGAATGTATTTAAGGATGAATATTTTGTGCCTTACAAATTTATAAAAAAGATGTGATTTCTGTTGAAATATTTATTCTTCAATTATAGTTTACATGTTGTTCCTAGCCCAGATAGAAGCGGCATCCTTTTTATGATTTTTTTAAATCATAAAAAGATATAGCGGATAGCTGGATTAAGCTCCAGAAAACTAACTATTGCTTTTAAGAATTTGGTGTACAAGATCTTTTGTGGCAGCGACTCCGTTTAACTGCTCCCGAACCTTAATAAAACTAACGTTAAAGGTACAGCCTACTTTATACTGGCTGCATCCATAGGCTAGTTTTCCTTTTAATACGGTTCCTTTTTTGCATTTTGGGCAAGTTAATTCGTCGGGAACGGCTTTCGCCAAAGTCTTCTTTTGTTCAAGTATAAGTTGGAAATTTTCGTCTAAACGCAATAATCCTTCTACTGTACCGGATTGTGTTTTAAAATCTTTCAAGTTTACGGTAGATCCTTTATGCAATAAGCGCAAGTATTGATTTTCTGAAATCTTTTTTTCGGCATAAACATAAGGTAATAAAAAAGTACATCCAGATTGATAGGCACTACAACCGTAGGCTGTTTTTCCTTTTAGTAGCGATCCTTGTTTGCATTTTGGGCATTTTTGTTGTGCAATTCCGGCAGGTGATTTTTTTACGGGTTTTGCAATTTTCTTTTCCTCATGCAGTGGTGTTGCATGTATGGCTCGACGGGTTTCTAGACGAACTTCATCAACAAGTACTCCTACCATTTGTTTCATATTATTAATGAATGAAGCAGCAGAATACGTTCCTTTTTCAATATCCCGAAGTTGTTTTTCCCAAGAACCCGTGAGTTCTGCTGATTTTACCATATCATTTTGAATGGTGTCAATCAGTTGAATGCCGGTTGCAGTGGGTAATACCTGTTTCTTATTACGAATAATATATTGCCTCTTGAATAAGGTTTCAATAATGTTAGCTCGGGTTGATGGTCTGCCAATACCATTTTCTTTCATAAGTTCGCGCAGGTCATCATCTTCAACTTGTTTTCCGGCGGTTTCCATGGCTCTTAATAAGGTAGCCTCGGTAAACTGGTTGGGCGCTTTCGTTTCTTTTTCTAAAAAAGAAGGTTCATGAGGGCCGCTTTCGCCAATGGTGAATAAGGGTAAAAGATCGGTTTCTTTTTCCTTGGCATTTGGATCTTCAAAAACAACTCTCCATCCTTTTTTTAAAATTATTTTACCGGTTGTTTTAAAAACTACATCGGCAGCTTTACCCAGCACCGTAGTATTGGCCACAAGACAATCGTCATAAAAAACAGCAATAAAGCGTTTGGTTATAATATCGTAAACCTGCTGGTTGTTGTAGGACAAGTTATTTTGTACACCCGTGGGAATGATTGCATGGTGATCTGTTACCTTACTGTCATTAAAAACCTTACTTGATTTTTTAATTTTTTTATTCAGTAAGGGCGCGGTCAATTGTGTGTAAGCCGTTAATTTTTGTAAAATACCAGGCACTTTTGGGTACACATCATTAGGTAAAAAAGTGGTGTCTACTCTAGGGTAGGTAATTACTTTTTGTTCGTATAACAGCTGTGCTATTTTTAAAGTTTCATCTGCTGAGAAACCAAATTTAGTGTTGCAATACACTTGTAATCCAGTAAGGTCAAATAATTTTGGAGCATACTCATTGCCGTTTTTCTTGTCAACAGCAATAATTTCAAACGGGCTTTCTTTTACTTTTTGAGCCAGAATTGCACCTTCTTCTTTCTTTAAAAACCTACCTTCTTCATAATTAAAAAGAGTTTCACGGTACATGGTTTGTAATTCCCAGTAAGGTTGTGGCTTGAAATTCATAATTTCTTTATACCGTTCTACAACCATAGCAAGAGTAGGGGTTTGTACCCTACCTATAGATAACACTTGCTTGTATCCACCATGTTTTACAGTGTACAGTCGAGTGGCATTCATACCCAGCAACCAGTCACCAATAGCTCTAGAGAAACCAGCATAGAACAAGTTGTCGTATTGACTGGAGGGTTTTAAGTTTTGAAAACCTTCTCTAATAGCTTCGGTTGTCAAAGAGGAAATCCAAAGTCGCATCACCACTCCTTTATAGTGTGCTTGGTTCATAACCCAGCGCTGAATGAGTTCTCCTTCTTGGCCGGCATCACCACAATTAATAACCATTTCTGCTTGGTCAAACAATTGTTTTACAATTTTAAACTGTTTTTGGATTCCTGAATTTTCCACCACTTTGGTTTCAAATTTCTCAGGAAGCATGGGTAAGTTATTTAAATCCCAACTTTTCCAGTGTGGTTTGTAATCATTAGGCTCTTTAAGCGTGCACAAATGTCCAAAAGTGTAGGTAACCGCATAACCATTCCCTTCATAATATCCATCTCGTTTAGTGTTGGCACCCAGTACTGTTGCAATTTCTCTTGCCACACTAGGTTTTTCTGCAATACATACCTTCATCTTCATATACATTTAAGGGCGCAAATTAGCAATTTAGAAAGGATATCAAAAAACAATTCACACTGAGTTTTCAAAAGCTTTTTTTAAGGAGCAGTACTTCTTTCTTAGTAAGTAAAACTCCTCCTGCTATCCGCTATATCTTTCATCCCGAAAAAATCGGGATAAAAGGATGCCGCTGCTATCAGGGCTAAATAGAATATATTCTTTTTCAATAGGAGTAAAGTGTAACACAAGAATGCTAAACTTAAATTTTTAGGGAAACTCTAGCGCATATATAATCCTATAACAGATTCAAATAGTTGTCATAAAAATGGTCGAGTAGTCTTATTTACGGCATTTGTCAAGCATTAGATTCAAAAATAAAATGGAACTCTAAAGTTTTTGACAAACCAAATAGAAAATTTTTTCTTCGCTACCAGGGAATAATCTAGATAGCGAAGAAAAATTTAAAAACAACTCAAGGAAGGTTTTGAGTTGTTTTTAAATATATACGGTTACTTACTAAAATAAGAATACGTATCGTTGTTTTTTAATTGAAGCAAGGTTTTATAAATAAGCTGTATCACATTTTCTACATCCGAGCGATCAACCATTTCCACTGTAGTGTGCATGTAACGTAGCGGTAAAGAGATCAAAGCCGATGCTACACCTCCGTTACTGTAGGCAAATGCATCAGTATCTGTGCCTGTTACTCTTGACGAAGCTAATCTTTGAAAGGGAATTTCATTTTCAATGGCTGTATCAAGAATTATTTCGCGTAGTGTATTGTGTACAGCTGGAGCATAGGTAATCACTGGTCCTTTACCTATTTTGGTGTCGCCTTCTATTTTTTTATCAATCATCGGCGTGGTTGAGTCATGACATACATCGGTTACAATAGCAACATTCGGTCGTATGGTTTTGGTAATCATTTCTGCGCCACGCAAGCCCACTTCCTCTTGCACCGAATTGGTAATATAAAGACCAAACGGTAGTGTGATTTTATTTTCGTGCAACATTCTGGCTACCTCGGCAATCATAAAACCACCCATACGATTGTCAATGGCTCTGCAAACAAATTTGTTTTCATTTAAAATCATGAATTCGTCTGGATACGTAATTACACAGCCTACATGAACACCCATAGCTTCCACCTGCTCTTTGGTTTCACAACCTATATCAATAAAAATATTCTCAACTTTGGCAGTCTCTTCTTTTCCTCTGCTTCTTGTATGTATGGCTGGCAAGCCAAATACCCCTTTTACAATACCTTTTTTAGTATGAATATCCACTCTCTTTGATGGAGCAATTTGATGGTCAGATCCGCCGTTGCGTATCACATACAGTAATCCATCTTCAGTAATGTAATTTACATACCATGAAATTTCATCGGCATGTCCTTCAATAACTACTTTATATGGAGCATCAGGGTTTATAACTCCTACAGCAGTTCCATAGGTATCCGTAATAAAGGTATCTACATATGGGCGTAAATAATCCATCCATATTTTCTGACCTTCGCTTTCGTAGCCCGTAGGAGAGGCGTTGTTTAAGTATTTTTCTAAAAAGGCTAAGGAAGTTGTATTTAATAGTGTTGTTGTACTCATAAAATATTTTTTTTGCTAAATTAAAAATTTGGCATCACACTTGTACATATATTGTATAATTTTGATTTTAAAAATTCGAAACATGAAACCATTGCTTATAGCGTTATTAATTATTTTTTGTGTTCACTTCTCAAATGCACAGACAACACCTCAAGACACTACAAAAATAGGTTATGAACTTGGTGAAGATGAATATGAAATAAATGACACCATACAACTGCCAGAAATTTTAATTTCAAAAGAGAAACTAGATCCAGAAGCTAGAAAACAATTCTTATTGCTACAAAGTAGAGTATATAAAGTGTATCCTTATGCAAAAATAGCATCGGAGCGATTGACTAATCTTAACAAAGGCATGGCGAATTTGAAAACGAATAAAGAAAAGAAAAAATATTTTAAAATCGTTGAGGGTTATTTGAGCAATGAATTCGAAGCAAAACTCAAAAAACTATCCCGCAAGCAAGGCCAAATATTAGTAAAGCTTATTCACAGGCAAACAGGTACTACTACTTATGAGCTTGTAAAAACCCTCAAGAGCGGTTGGAAAGCATTTTGGTCAAATACCGCAGCAAGTTTATTTGATATCAATCTTAAAACAAAATATGCTCCATATACCGTAAACGAAGACTATTTAATAGAAACTATATTATTTAGAGCGTTTGAAGCTGGAAGACTTCAAAACCAAAAACCAGCAATTGTTATAGATTATGATACTTTAAACGATTCCTGGGTGAAACGAGCTGAGAATTTAAAAAAATGATCGTCTATATTTCTTTCTATTAAATTAGAGTTTTAATAAGTGTTAGTGCTATTTGATTTTTTCTAGAATAGATCTCCGTTCCACTTTAGTATACCTTAAAAAAGCACAATTAAAGAATTGTTGTTTTTCCTTATAATGTATGTGTCTCTTTAATAGAGAGGAGTCAATAGCGAGAATGGAATAAGAGTTGATTTGAGTTGTACCTTATATATAGTATAGAAAGTCTACCTACCTATATATAGTAATAAAACTATCAAATACCCTCCAAAAGCTTGATTTCACTGTTTGGCAATCAAAATTCAAATAAGCTAAAAAAAAGTTTAGGTTTTAAGAGTCGTTTAATCAGGGTTTTAGTTTAAAAGTTAAGAAAAGAATAAAAAAAGGTTCAAAAAAAGCTTGTAAAAGCGAATAAAGGTTGTAGTTTTGCACCCGCAATGACGCAGACGTTCTTTAAATGATTGGCAAGAAAAACAAAGTGATTAGAGATTTATTCTTTAAAAAAACTTTAAAAAAAGCTTGTGAGATTTAAAAACGAAAGTTATCTTTGCACCCCGCAAAACGCTGGAAGTTCCTTGAAAGATTGATGAGAAAAAGAGAAGTAAACGAGATAAAAATTATCTCAAAAAAACTTTAAAATTTTCTTGCCAGTTAAAAAAAGAATAACTACTTTTGCACCCGCTTTGAGAAACAAACGAAAGGCGAAAAAATAGTAAGAATACGTTCCTAGACATATTGAATTGACAGCCGTTTTGTTCGCAAGAACAGAACATAAAGAATAAGAGTAATAGAATCGGAAGATTTGAAAAAACCACTAGAACAGAGTCGAATAACAATAGTTCGCCACGGCGAACAAACAATATACGATGAAGAGTTTGATCCTGGCTCAGGATGAACGCTAGCGGCAGGCTTAACACATGCAAGTCGAGGGGTATAGGTTTTCGGATCTAGAGACCGGCGCACGGGTGCGTAACGCGTATGCAATCTACCTTTCACAGAGGGATAGCCCAGAGAAATTTGGATTAATACCTCATAGTATAGCAGTTTCGCATGAAACCACTATTAAAGTCACAACGGTGAAAGATGAGCATGCGTCCCATTAGCTAGTTGGTAAGGTAACGGCTTACCAAGGCAACGATGGGTAGGGGTCCTGAGAGGGAGATCCCCCACACTGGTACTGAGACACGGACCAGACTCCTACGGGAGGCAGCAGTGAGGAATATTGGACAATGGGCGCAAGCCTGATCCAGCCATGCCGCGTGCAGGATGACGGTCCTATGGATTGTAAACTGCTTTTGTACAGGAAGAAACACTCCCTCGTGAGGGAGCTTGACGGTACTGTAAGAATAAGGATCGGCTAACTCCGTGCCAGCAGCCGCGGTAATACGGAGGATCCAAGCGTTATCCGGAATCATTGGGTTTAAAGGGTCCGTAGGCGGTTTAGTAAGTCAGTGGTGAAAGCCCATCGCTCAACGGTGGAACGGCCATTGATACTGCTAAACTTGAATTATTAGGAAGTAACTAGAATATGTAGTGTAGCGGTGAAATGCTTAGAGATTACATGGAATACCAATTGCGAAGGCAGGTTACTACTAATGGATTGACGCTGATGGACGAAAGCGTGGGTAGCGAACAGGATTAGATACCCTGGTAGTCCACGCCGTAAACGATGGATACTAGCTGTTGGGAGCAATTTCAGTGGCTAAGCGAAAGTGATAAGTATCCCACCTGGGGAGTACGTTCGCAAGAATGAAACTCAAAGGAATTGACGGGGGCCCGCACAAGCGGTGGAGCATGTGGTTTAATTCGATGATACGCGAGGAACCTTACCAAGGCTTAAATGTAGATTGACCGGTTTGGAAACAGACTTTTCGCAAGACAATTTACAAGGTGCTGCATGGTTGTCGTCAGCTCGTGCCGTGAGGTGTCAGGTTAAGTCCTATAACGAGCGCAACCCCTGTTGTTAGTTGCCAGCGAGTCAAGTCGGGAACTCTAACAAGACTGCCAGTGCAAACTGTGAGGAAGGTGGGGATGACGTCAAATCATCACGGCCCTTACGCCTTGGGCTACACACGTGCTACAATGGCCGGTACAGAGAGCAGCCACTGGGCGACCAGGAGCGAATCTATAAAACCGGTCACAGTTCGGATCGGAGTCTGCAACTCGACTCCGTGAAGCTGGAATCGCTAGTAATCGGATATCAGCCATGATCCGGTGAATACGTTCCCGGGCCTTGTACACACCGCCCGTCAAGCCATGGAAGCTGGGGGTGCCTGAAGTCGGTGACCGCAAGGAGCTGCCTAGGGTAAAACTGGTAACTAGGGCTAAGTCGTAACAAGGTAGCCGTACCGGAAGGTGCGGCTGGAACACCTCCTTTCTAGAGCCTTAGTGTTAGTAGTAATACACGCTAGGGAAAGAAGACGAAAGTTCAAGTTGGAAACAGATACCAACATTTTATTACTCTTGCTGTTAATTTAAAAAAAAAGAGAGGAAAGAAGATAGAAAATGGAGTATAGATGTAGTCTATAATCTTAAATCTTTATTCTTTACTCAAAATAAAGAGTGTCTCGTAGCTCAGCTGGTTAGAGTACTACACTGATAATGTAGGGGTCGACAGTTCGAGTCTGTCCGAGACAACAAAAAAAGTATTAAGTACTTAGTAGTAAGTATTAATACAACACGTTCATATAAACAGATTGAAAGGAAATTCTAGGGTTGAAAGATTACGAATTACAAATAATTCATAATTCATAATTCACAATTCATAATTAAATTGGGGGATTAGCTCAGCTGGCTAGAGCGCCTGCCTTGCACGCAGGAGGTCAACGGTTCGACTCCGTTATTCTCCACAAATTTAGTCGAAAGACTAAAGTCTGAAAGTCAAAAGTATGACTTTATGACCTTAGACTTTATAACTTTCGACCTAAATAAAGTTCATTGACATATTGAGATAAGAAATAATAAAAAGTAGAAAGAACACGTTTGTGATTTATCATAAACGTAGAGACACGATTAATCGTGTCTGTACAATAAGCAAACTAAGGGCGTATGGGGGATGCCTAGGCTCTCAGAGGCGATGAAAGGCGTGATAAGCTGCGAAAAGCTACGGGGACGAGCACACATCGTACGATCCGTAGATACCTGAATGGGGCAACCCACTATGTTGAAGACATAGTACACCGATAGGTGGGCAAACCCGCTGAACTGAAACATCTAAGTAGGCGGAGGAGAAGAAAACAAAAGTGATTCCGTAAGTAGTGGCGAGCGAACGCGGATTAGCCCAAACCAATGTTGTTACGGCAATGTTGGGGTTGTAGGACCACGACATTTTATGTACAAGGAACCGGAAGTTACTGGAAAGTGACACCATAGAGGGTGATAGTCCCGTATGGGTAACGAGTATAATAAATAGTGGTATCCTGAGTAGGGCGGGGCACGTGAAACCCTGTCTGAATTTGGCGGGACCATCCGCTAAGGCTAAATACTCCTGAGAGACCGATAGTGAACCAGTACCGTGAGGGAAAGGTGAAAAGAACCGTGAATAACGGAGTGAAATAGATCCTGAAACCATACGCTTACAAGCGGTCGGAGCCCTTTAGTGGGGTGACGGCGTGCCTTTTGCATAATGAGCCTACGAGTTAACGTTGCTGGCAAGGATAAGTGGTTAAGCCACGGATCCGTAGCGAAAGCGAGTCTGAATAGGGCGCTTTAGTCAGTAGTGTTAGACGCGAAACCGTGTGATCTACCCATGGGCAGGATGAAGCGCTGGTAACACAGTGTGGAGGTCCGAACCGGTTGACGTTGAAAAGTCTTCGGATGACCTGTGGGTAGGGGTGAAAGGCCAATCAAACTCGGAAATAGCTCGTACTCCCCGAAATGCATTTAGGTGCAGCGCACGGCGTAAAGTTATATAGAGGTAGAGCTACTGATTGGATGCGGGGGCTTCACCGCCTACCAATTCCTGACAAACTCCGAATGCTATATAATGTTTCCGTGCAGTGAGGGCTTGGGTGCTAAGGTCCAAGTCCGAGAGGGAAAGAACCCAGACCATCAGCTAAGGTCCCCAAATATACGCTAAGTTGAAAGAACGAGGTTTGTCTGCCCAGACAGCTAGGATGTTGGCTTGGAAGCAGCCATTCATTTAAAGAGTGCGTAACAGCTCACTAGTCGAGCGGACGAGCATGGATAATAATCGGGCATAAGCGTATTACCGAAGCTATGGATTTGTAATTTATTACAAGTGGTAGGGGAGCATTCTAACAGGGTTGAAGGTGTATCGTAAGGTATGCTGGACTGGTTAGAAAAGAAAATGTAGGCATAAGTAACGATAATGCGGGCGAGAAACCCGCACACCGAAAGACTAAGGTTTCCACAGCTATGCTAATCAGCTGTGGGTTAGTCGGGACCTAAGGCGAACCCGAAAGGGACAGTCGATGGACAACGGGTTAATATTCCCGTACTAGTTATTACTGTGATGGGGTGACGGAGTGATGAAAGCGCCGCGAACTGACGGAATAGTTCGTTGAAGTACCTACCTATAAGACCCGCAGGCAAATCCACGGGTTTTGGGGAAATACGATAGTACTCGGATACTTCGGTAGAAGAGATAGTGCGCCTAAGGGCTTCCAAGAAAAACCTCTAAACTTCAGGTAATAAGTACCCGTACCGCAAACCGACACAGGTAGTCGAGGAGAGAATCCTAAGGTGCTCGAGAGATTCATGGCTAAGGAATTAGGCAAAATAGACCCGTAACTTCGGGAGAAGGGTCGCCCCGAGCAATCGGGGCCGCAGTGAAGAGGTCCAGGCGACTGTTTATCAAAAACACAGGGCTCTGCAAAATCGTAAGATGAAGTATAGGGCCTGACACCTGCCCGGTGCTGGAAGGTTAAGTGGAGATGTTATCTTCGGAGAAGCATTGAAATGAAGCCCCAGTAAACGGCGGCCGTAACTATAACGGTCCTAAGGTAGCGAAATTCCTTGTCGGGTAAGTTCCGACCTGCACGAATGGTGTAACGATCTGGACACTGTCTCAGCCATGAGCTCGGTGAAATTGTAGTAGCGGTGAAGATGCCGCTTACCCGCAGTGGGACGAAAAGACCCTGTGCACCTTTACTATAGCTTAGTATTGACCTTGGATAAATGATGTGTAGGATAGGTTGGAGACTGTGAAGTGGCGTCGCTAGGCGTTGTGGAGTCATTGTTGAAATACAACCCTTTGTTTATCTGAGGCCTAACCCCATAATGTGGGGGACATTGCTTGGTGGGTAGTTTGACTGGGGTGGTCGCCTCCAAAAGAGTAACGGAGGCTTCTAAAGGTTCCCTCAGTACGCTTGGTAACCGTGCGTAGAGTGCAATGGCATAAGGGAGCTTGACTGAGAGACATACAGGTCGATCAGGTACGAAAGTAGAGCATAGTGATCCGGTGGTTCCGCATGGAAGGGCCATCGCTCAAAGGATAAAAGGTACGCCGGGGATAACAGGCTGATCTCCCCCAAGAGCTCATATCGACGGGGGGGTTTGGCACCTCGATGTCGGCTCGTCACATCCTGGGGCTGGAGAAGGTCCCAAGGGTTGGGCTGTTCGCCCATTAAAGTGGCACGCGAGCTGGGTTCAGAACGTCGTGAGACAGTTCGGTCTCTATCTACTGTGGGCGCAAGAAATTTGAGTGGATCTGATTCTAGTACGAGAGGACCGAATTGGACAAACCTCTAGTGTATCTGTTGTCACGCCAGTGGCACCGCAGAGTAGCTACGTTTGGAAGGGATAAGCGCTGAAAGCATATAAGCGCGAAACCCACCACAAGATGAGATTTCTTTTAAGGGTCGTGGGAGATGACCACGTTGATAGGCTATAGATGTAAAGGCAGTAATGTCATAGTCGAGTAGTACTAATAACCCGTAAGCTTATGTACACCCTTTTCCTCCCGAGTAATCGGGAGGGAGAAACTTTCTAATACACTTTTTATATTCTTTATCTCAGTATGTTAAGATATTTGCTCGACGCAAGAGCAGTCAAAAGACGAAAGTCACAAGTCCAAAAGGTAACTTTAGACTTTAAGACCTTCGACTTTAGACTAACAACCTTAAGGTGGTTATTGCGGCGGGGCTCACCTCTTCCCATCCCGAACAGAGTAGTTAAGCCCGCCAGCGCAGATGGTACTGCAGTTATGTGGGAGAGTATGTCGTCGCCTTTCTTTGAAAAGCCTATCTGAAAAGATGGGCTTTTTTTTTAATTTACTTATTTAAGTAAGGTACCTTAGCTCAGATGGTAGAGCAATGGACTGAAAATCCATGTGTCCCTGGTTCGATCCCTGGAGGTACCACAACCAGCTCGGATGGTGAAATTGGTAGACACGCTGGACTTAAAATCCAGTGAACAGCAATGTTCGTGCGGGTTCAAGTCCCGCTCTGAGTACTTTAATAAACCCTGCAACTTTAAAAGTTGGAGGGTTTTTTGCGTTTAAATTTTGAGAACTTTAAAATTTTTTGGTATTCTTAAAATTTCGAAATCTATTTTTTATCTCGTTCTAAATTCACTTCTAAACGATTTTATATCTTATATGTTTACTCTATGTATTATTGAATTTATTTGATGTTTTATAATTAGGTTAATAATTTATTAATTTAGTACCATGAGGATGTTGTGAAGAGTAGGTTTGAACTTTATGTTGTATTTTTGCCTAAAATATAAATATATAATATGAAGAGAATTATTTTGTTTTTGACAATTATTTTGTCTTTAAACTCACAAGCGCAGCAACGCCCCAAATTGGTAGTGGGAATAGTAGTCGATCAAATGAAAATGGAGTATTTATACCGTTTTTCAGATGATTTTTCTGCCAATGGATTTAAAAGATTGATGAATAATGGATATACTTTTCATAATATGCATTATAACTATATGCCAACTTATACTGCTCCAGGTCACGCAAGTATTTATACTGGAGCTACTCCGTCAACTCATGGTATTGTTGGTAATGATTGGTTTAACAAAGCTACAGGAAAAGATCTCTATTGTACTGACGATGCATCTGTTAGGACTCTAGGAGACGGTACAGATAAAGAGGGTGCAATGTCACCAAGAAATCTTCTAAGTACTACTATTACAGATGAGTTGCGTATGGCAACCAATTTTAGAGGTAAAGTAATCGGATTGAGTATTAAAGATCGTGGTGCTATTTTACCAGCAGGACACTTTGCAAATTGGGCATTTTGGTATAGTTCAACAGGTTCCTTTATTTCAAGTACTTTTTATGGTGCAAATTTGCCAAATTGGATAGCGGAATTCAATCAGGAAAAAAGGTATATGAATTACATAAATAAAGGTTGGAATTTATTAAAGCCTATATCTACGTATAATGAAAGTTTAGCAGATGATAATCCATACGAGGGGAAATTGGATAAAGCAAATGGTCCTGTTTTTCCTTATGATTTAGCTAAAATCTACAAAGAAAAAGGTGCTGATGTTTTACGCACTACACCTTTTGGTAATGATATTTTGGTCGATATAGCGATGAAAGCTATTGAAAAGGAGGAGTTAGGAAAAGATGATATAACGGATTTTTTAACGGTTAGTTTTTCTTCAACAGATTATGTTGGTCATACTTTTGGACCTCGTTCTATAGAATTACAAGATACCTATTTACGCCTTGATCAAAATCTAGATCAATTTTTAAATTACTTAGATAAGACAGTTGGAAAGGATAATTATTTGGTTTTTTTAACTGCTGATCATGCTGGGGCAGAAAATCCGAATTATTTAAAGGATAATAAATACAATGTAAAAAATGTTCCTACTAAAGGTTTTGTGGAATCCTTAAAGAAATTTTCAAATGAAACTTTTGGAGCAGATCTTATTTTGGACTATTCTAATTTCAATGTGTTTTTCAATTTGGACTTGGTAAAACAAAAAGGTTTAGAATTGACAAAAGTAAAAGAGAGCTTTAAAGGATTTTTGATGACACAAGAGCATATCAAAAGAGTTTATACTGAGGAAGAAATTTTAGCTTCATCAGGTGATGATTATTTTTTGATTTTTATAGCTAAAGGTTATGATCCTAAACAGAATGGTGAGTTAGTGATTTTAGATAAAACGGGCTATATGGAATATCAAGCTACAGGAACAACACATGGATCTCCAAATAGTTATGATACTCATGTACCGCTTCTTTTTTATGGATGGCATGTACCTAAAGGAGAATTACACGCTAAAAAATATATTACTCAAATTGCACCTACGCTGTCTCAGATGTTGAAAATTCCGTTTACGAATGGCACTGAGTCAGAAGTTTTAGAAACTTTACTTGATAAATAATAGTTTTTTGAATTGAAAAATCCCATTTACAACTGATTGATAGTGTAAATGGGATTTTCTATTTTAAACCGCTGCTATTGCTTGTGGTAATGGAATTTGATTTTTCAATAAATCTTCAAAGGTTTCATGTGCTCTGATTAAATGTCCTTCGCCATTCATCCATAAAACTTCTGCGGGCTTGTATCTGGAGTTATAGTTTGAGGCCATAGAGAAACAATAGGCTCCAGCATTTCTAAATGAGAGTATATCGCCTTCTTTGATTTCGGCAATTCTTCTGTTGTTTGCAAATGTGTCTGTTTCACAAATATATCCTACTACAGAGTAAAAACGCTCTTTCCCTTTTGGGTTTGAGATGTTTTCTATATGGTGCTGTGAACCGTAAAACATTGGACGAATTAAATGATTGAAACCACTGTCGATTCCTGCGAATACAGTTGATGTTGTTTGTTTAACGACATTAACTTTTGCTAAGAAATATCCAGCTTCACTTACAAGGAATTTTCCAGGTTCGAAAATCAATGTTAATTCTTTTCCGTACTCATCACAGAAGGCGTTGAATCGTTTCGATAATTTTTTACCCAACTCTTCAATGTCTGTTTCGATATCGTCTTTTTTGTAAGGTACTTTAAATCCACTTCCGAAATCTAAGAATTCTAAGTTTTTGAAATTTCTAGCTGCATCAAATAATATTTCAGCTGCATATAAAAATACTTCAATATCTAAAATATCGGAACCAGTGTGCATGTGTATACCCACAATGTTCATTTTTGTGTTTTCGACAATTCGAACTAAATGTGGTAATTGGTGAACTGAAATTCCAAATTTACTATCAATATGACCTACAGATATATTGGCGTTTCCGCCTGCCATAACGTGAGGATTGATTCGGATGCAAACTGGTACATTTGGATATTTTGTTCCAAATTGTTCCAAAATTGATAAATTATCAATGTTTACTTGAACTCCCATTGCTGCAACCTCTTCTATCTCTTCAAGCGAAACACCGTTTGGAGTATAAAATATTTTTTCCGGTTCGTAGCCTGCGTGCAAGCCTAATTGTACTTCTTGGATAGAAACTGTATCCAAACCTGAACCCATTTCTCGTAACAATTGAAGTATCGCCACGTTTGATAAGGCTTTCATAGCATAATTGATGCGCAACTGTTTTACCTTAGAAAAAGCTTTGGATAATCTGTTGTATTGAGATTGTATTTTTTCGGCATCATATACGTATAATGGACTACCAAATTGTTCTGCTAATTGTACTAAGTCTTTTGATTGCATATTTATTAATTTTGAGCAAATTTATTACTCTTTATTTAGTCCCACAAGGGAAGATATGAATTCTAACAAATTGTAACAAAAAGTTATATTTTAAACAAAGAAGTGTTTTAGATGCGAATTTTTTATTTGGGTGAGGGATGGTAGCGGATAGCCCACAGACGCTGTAGTTTTTACGAAAGCGGCGAGGACTTGAAGCGAACAGCCCGACGCTACCGAAACGATAGTGGAGGTAGGGGCACCTCCTAAAAAATCAAATGACTGCCATTAATTAAATTGGCAGTCATTTTTTGATTGTTTAAAAACTATTTATAGGCTAGGTAAATCGCCATTTCCTTTGGTAGGTAAGTTGGTATAACCCATCAAGTATTTATCTACTTCTCTGGCGGCTTCACGACCTTCAGAAATTGCCCAAACAATTAAGGATTGGCCTCGACGCATGTCGCCTGCAGTGAAAATATGCGGAATATTGGTCTGGTAATTAGTAGCTTGATAGTTGTTACGAGTGTCAATTTTGATGCCTAACTGCTCACTTAATGTTTTCTCAGGGCCAGTAAAACCGAGTGCTAACAAAGCTAAGTCACAAGGCCAGATTTTTTCGGAACCTTCTTTTTCAATTAATTCAGGTCGCTGACCAGGGATAATTTTCCAAGCTACTTCAACGGTTTTTAAGCCAACCAACTCTCCGGCTTCATTGGCTATAAATTCCTTCGTATTGATGAGCCAGTTTCTATCGCAACCTTCTTCATGAGAGCTTGAAGTTTTTAATTGCAAAGGCCAAAAAGGCCATGGAGTGGACTCGCTTCGGCTTACCGGAGGTTTTGGTAAAATTTCAAAATTTGTAACTGATTTGGCACCATGACGGTTTGAGGTTCCTACGCAGTCCGAGCCTGTATCTCCACCACCAATAACGATAACATTTTTATCCGTTGCTTTGATTTGATCAGGAATTGACTCACCGTATAATGCTTTGGTTTGCTGTGTTAAAAAGTCCATTGCCTGCACCACACCTTTGCTTTCAATTCCTTTTGTTGGTAAACTGCGACGCTCTGTAGCACCACCGCATAATACAACAGAATCGAAATTATTGAGTTCTGAAATTTCATAATTTACCCCCACATTGACATTGGTTTTAAAAGTAATTCCCTCCGCTTCTAAAACTTTTATACGTCTATCAATAATTCCCTTTTCTAGTTTAAAATTTGGAATTCCATAACGCAATAATCCACCAATGGCGTTGTCTCTTTCAAAGACGGTAACGGTATGTCCGGCGCGGTTCAATTGTTGTGCTGCTGCCAGACCAGCTGGCCCAGAGCCAATTACGGCGACTGTTTTACCGGTTCTAACCCCTGGAGGTTGTGGTTTGATCCAACCTTCGGCAAAGCCTCTTTCAATAATATTTTTTTCAATATTTTCGATAGCAACTGGCTCGCTAATGATTCCTAGAACACATGATTTTTCGCAAGGAGCTGGACAAAGTCTTCCTGTAAACTCAGGAAAATTATTAGTAGATTGTAATATTTTCAGTGCACTTTCCCATTCCTCCTGATGCACCATATCGTTAAAATCAGGAATTAAATTTCCTAACGGACACGAGCTGTGACAAAAGGGAATGCCGCAATCCATGCATCTGGAACCTTGTTCCTTGATTTTATCTTTGGTTAACGGAATTGTAAATTCATTATAATTTGTTACTCTTTCTGGAACTGCAACATTACTTTCGTCGGTTCTAGAATATTCTTTAAATCCTCCTATTTTTCCCATGACTATGATGCTATAAGTTCTTTAATTTCTTTTTCTTCGGCTAAGCGCTGCAACGCTTTTTTGTAATCTGTAGGCATTACTTTTACAAAATGTTGCTGTTGATTTTCCCAATCTTCCAGAATCCTTTTTGCTAAAGGACTACTCGTATACAGCGAATGATTTTTAATCAAACGACGTAGTTTAGTGAAGTCGTCCTCTTCTAAAGATTCCAAGCCAACCATTTCCATGTTACAAACTCGTGCATCAAATTTTTTGTTGGGATCGAAAACATACGCAATTCCACCGCTCATACCGGCTGCAAAATTCCTTCCAGTTTTTCCTAAAACTACTACAGTTCCTCCAGTCATATATTCGCAGCCATGATCTCCAATTCCTTCTACAACGGCTGTCGCTCCGGAATTTCGAACACAAAAACGTTCTCCCGCCATACCATTGATGTAGGCTTCGCCAGTAATAGCACCGTATAGCGCCACGTTACCAATAATGATGTTTTCTTCGGGTTTAAAAGTTGCAGTAGGAGGAACTTTAATAATTAGTTTTCCGCCAGAAAGCCCTTTGCCAAGATAATCATTACAGTTGCCGTGAATTTTAAAAGATAAACCATTTGTTGCAAAAGCTCCAAAACTTTGTCCAGCGGATCCTGTAAAATCAACTAAAATAGTATCTTCAGGTAATCCTTGTGCGCCATAAATTTTTGAGATTTCGTTACTCAATATGGCTCCTACAGAACGATCGGTGTTTTTGATATCGAAAGTGACTCTTGTTTTTTCTTTTCTGTAAATTGATGGAATCGCCGCTTTAATAATATCAAAATCCAAAACGTGCTCCAAAGCATGATCTTGAGTAGTTGTATTGTGATTGGGAACTTCTTTTGCTTTTTCAGGCTTGTATAAAATGGAAGACAAATCTAATCCACTTGCTTTGTAATGCTTGATGGCTTTGTTTACATTCAGTTTTTGTGATTGTCCAACCATTTCTTTCAAGGTTCTAAAGCCTAATTGAGCCATGATTTCTCGCAATTCTTCGGCAATAAAATACATGAAGTTGATAATGTGCTCTGGCGTTCCTTTGAAATTTTTTCTCAATTCAGGATCTTGTGTTGCAATTCCAACCGGACACGTATTCAAGTGACACGCTCGCATCATGATACAACCTGAAGCTACTAATGGCGCTGTTGCAAAACCAAATTCCTCTGCTCCAAGTAAGGCTGCAATAGCCACATCGCGACCCGTTTTTAATTGGCCATCACATTCTAAAACGATACGGCTTCTCAAATCGTTCAAAATCAATGTCTGTTGTGCTTCCGCAAGTCCAAGTTCCCAAGGAATTCCGGTATGAGTCAATGAGGTCAATGGAGCAGCTCCAGTTCCTCCGTCGTATCCTGAAATTAAAATCACGTCTGCTTTTGCCTTTGCGACTCCAGCTGCTATTGTACCTACACCAACTTCAGAAACTAATTTGACATTAATTCTAGCTTCTCGATTGGCATTTTTTAAGTCAAAAATCAACTGCGATAAATCCTCAATCGAATAAATATCATGGTGAGGTGGTGGCGAAATCAATCCAACATACGGTGTTGAGTTTCGAGTTTCGGCAATCCAAGGCACTACTTTTTCACCAGGTAATTGACCACCTTCACCAGGTTTTGCTCCTTGTGCCATTTTGATTTGTATCTCACGAGCGTTGGTCAAATAGTTGATCGAAACCCCAAAACGTCCAGAAGCAACTTGCTTGATGGCACTATTTCTTGAGTCTCCATTTAAGTCTTTTTGAAAACGTTTTGGATCTTCTCCGCCTTCTCCCGAATTGCTTTTTCCACCAATTCTATTCATGGCAATCGCCAGGTTTTCATGTGCTTCTTGACTGATGGATCCATAAGACATGGCGCCTGTTTTGAATTTTTTTACAATTTCAGTCCAAGGTTCTATTTCATCTAAAGGAATAGGATCTAAGTTATTGAATTCAAATAAACCTCTTATGGTCATCAAATTTTCACTTTGGTCATTGACCATTTTAGAGTATTCTTTATAACTTTCAGGACTGTTTAAGCGAACTGCTTGTTGTAATTTAGAGATTGTTGTTGGATTAAACATGTGCTTTTCTCCTGATCTTCTCCATCTGTAAACACCACCAATTTCGAGTGGAAGTAAATTACTGACTTTGGAATTTGGAAAGGCTTTTTGGTATCTTTTTTTGACTTCTTTTTCAATTTCCATCAATCCAATTCCTTCAATACGAGATGGCGTGTATGGGAAATATTTGGAAGTGAAGGTTTTATTTAATCCTAAGATTTCGAAAATTTGTGCCGCTCGGTACGAATGCAAAGTAGAAATTCCGATTTTATTCATGATTTTCAGAATTCCTTTTGCAATGGCTTTGTTGTAATTTTTGATGGCATAATCCGCTTTTACGCCAGTGATAAATCCTGCATTTACTTGATTGTGGATGATTTCGTTGACCATATATGGATTTATGGCACTTGCTCCATAACCAAATAATAGCGCAAAATGATGCGGCTCGCGTGGTTCCGCCGATTCGATAAGAATACCAAATTTCGAACGGACTTTTAAAATATTCGAAGAATGATGAATGTACGAACAGGCCAATAACAT
This sequence comes from Flavobacterium sp. CECT 9288, assembly GCF_918731615.1. Lineage (NCBI taxonomy): Bacteria > Pseudomonadati > Bacteroidota > Flavobacteriia > Flavobacteriales > Flavobacteriaceae > Flavobacterium > Flavobacterium sp. CECT 9288. Next base: position 833,212 of record NZ_OU957226.1, read on the forward strand.
TGGAATAGGTGCCATTTTTTCGCTAACACCTCTGTCTGACAAAATCACAATATTACAGCCTTCTGTAACTGCTTTGTAGGTGGCTTGGACTGCTTTTTCAAGTGCGCGTTCTAAGCCGTTTACTCCTTTTTTGATTTCGTACAACATCGAAATAGTGACCGACTTGAAATCGGCATGATCGATGTTTCTTATTTTGTCTAAATCTTCGTTGGAGATAACAGGATTTTGGATTTTTAGTTTTTTACAATGTTTGGGAACAATGTCAAAAATATTATAATCGCCACCAATTGCCAAGCTAATATCCGTAATGATTTCCTCGCGAATACCATCGAGTGGAGGGTTAGTTACTTGTGCAAAAAGTTGTTTGAAATAATTATACAACAATTGAGGCTGATCAGACAATACAGCAAGCGGAGTGTCATTCCCCATTGAACTTAGTGCTTCGGCTCCTTCAGTACCCATTGGGTTGATGATGGTTTTTAAATCTTCAATCGTATATCCAAATAAGCGCTGTCTGGTTTCAAAATCAATATTTTCAATTGGAATGAGATTATCAGTGTACGGAATTTGAGCTAGCGAAAGTAAATTTTCGTCAAGCCATTGTTTATAAGGGCGCTTGGTGACAATTGCATTTTTGATTTCGTCATCTTCTATAATTCGGCCTTCGTTCATGTCAACCAAAAACATTTTCCCAGGTTCTAATCGACCGTGTTGAATCACATCTTCTGGTTTAATATCTAAAACCCCAATTTCAGAAGACATGATTACGAAACCACTTTTGGTTAAAGTGTATCGAGAGGGACGCAATCCATTTCTATCCAATAGCGCCCCAATAACGTTACCATCTGTAAAAGGAATAGAGGCTGGACCATCCCAAGGTTCCATAATACAAGCGTTGTATTCGTAAAAGGCTTTCTTATCTTCTGACATCGTTTGGTGTTTTTCCCAAGCTTCAGGAACCACCATCATCATGGCTTCTGGCAAGGAACGTCCTGTCATCAGTAACAATTCAATAACCATGTCCATCGAGGCAGAATCTGATTTTCCTTCCAGAATAATTGGGAAAAGCTTTTTGATGTCTTCGCCAAAAACATCACTTTTCATTAACTCCTCACGGGCACGCATGCGGCTTATGTTACCACGTAACGTATTGATTTCTCCATTGTGACACATGTAACGAAAGGGTTGAGCGAGTTCCCAAGATGGAAAAGTATTGGTCGAAAATCGTTGGTGAACCAATGCCAATCGGGTTACTAAATCATCATCGAGTAAATCGGTGTAATATCTGCTAATATCTTCTGGCATTAGCAAACCTTTATATATTATTGTAGTGGTAGAAAAACTTGAGAAATAAAACATGTGACTTTCGGAAATTCTTGAGTTCCGAATTGTGTGCTCTGCTATTTTTCTGACGGCAAACATTTTAGCATTAAATTGGTGCTCTGTCAAATCCAAACCTTTTTTACCTACAAAGACTTGCTTTACAGTAGGTTCTTTTTCTCCAGCTATTTGGCCTAAATTTGATGCGTCAACGGGAACGTCTCTCCATCCTAAAATTTCTAGATTTTGATCATGAATAGCATTTTCAAACGCAGTTTTACAAAAAACAACTTGATTGTTGCTCTTTGGCATAAAAACCATTCCAACAGCATATTCTTTAGCATTTGGAAGTTCAAAATCACATACTTTTTTAAAAAAATCATGCGGGATATCAAATAAGATACCAGCTCCATCTCCAGTTCTACCATCAGAACTTACAGCGCCTCGATGCTCTAGTTTTATAAGAATATCTAATGCTTTGTGTATAATATCATTTGACTTAATTCCGTTTAGATTGCAAATGAATCCCGCTCCACAATTGTCGTGTTCAAATTCGGGTAAATAAAGTCCTTGTTCTTTAACTATCATTTTTGAATTTTTTTATGTAAAATTAAACAATCGTTATAATATAAAAGGTATATGAGTTAAAACAGAGTGTTTTTTACAGTTGTAATAGAAAAGTATTGAATAAAAATCAATATTGATATTTTGAACGAGCTGTTTTGTTTTTTTTAATAAAAAGTAAAAGGATTTATTTTTAAAATTGGGTCTGAAACAGCCTAAATAGGTTTGTTTTTAACATTGAAATGAAATTCTAACAAAATTGTTTGAAAAATTGATATTTTTTAGAATCGTACCAATGTGAAATGGACGTAGATATCTGTTGAAAAATTGGATAATAATTTATTTAAAAAAAATAACAGTTACATTAAATTTTGCTATTTTTGTGGCACTTTATTTCTGGAAGAAATTCAGAAGCCAGTCAAATTCTATATTATGAACATACACGAATATCAAGGAAAAGAAATTCTAGCAAGTTACGGAGTACGCATTCAACGCGGAATTGTAGCAAATAGTCCAGCTGAAGCTGTTGAAGCTGCGAAACAATTAACTGCCGAAACGGGTACAGGATGGCATGTTATTAAAGCACAAGTTCATGCAGGTGGACGTGGAAAAGGTGGAGGAGTAAAACTTGCCAAAAATTTACAACAAGTAGAAGAAATTGCAGGTCAAATCATAGGGATGCAATTAATTACACCTCAAACAACAGCTGAAGGAAAAAAAGTAAGTACTATATTAGTTGCTGAAGATGTGTACTATCCTGGAGAAAGTGAAACATCAGAGTTTTATGTATCTGTATTATTAAATAGAGCTACTGGTCGTAACATGATCATGTATTCTACCGAAGGTGGAATGGATATTGAAGAAGTTGCTGAGCACACACCACATTTAATCTTTACTGAAGAAATTGATCCTTCTGTAGGTTTACAAGGTTTTCAAGCAAGAAGAATTGCTTTTAACTTAGGACTTTCAGGAAATGCGTTCAAAGAAATGGTGAAATTCATCGATTCTTTATACAATGCATACATCGGATCTGATGCTTCAATGTTTGAAATCAACCCAGTTTTAAAAACATCTGATGATAAAATTATGGCTGTTGATGCAAAAGTTAACATTGATGACAATGCATTATACAGACAAAAAGCATATGCTGACATGCGTGACGTTCGTGAGGAAAACCCAATCGAAGTTGAAGCAAAAGAAGTTGGCTTGAACTATGTAGATCTTGACGGAACTGTAGGATGTATGGTAAACGGAGCAGGTCTTGCAATGGCAACTATGGATTTAATTAAGTATGCTGGTTTTGAGCCTGCAAACTTCCTTGACGTAGGTGGAACTGCTGATGCAAAACGTGTTGAAACTGCTTTCCGTATTATCTTAAAAGATCAAAACGTAAAAGCTATTTTGATTAATATTTTTGGTGGAATTGTTCGTTGTGACCGTGTGGCACAAGGAGTTGTTGACGCTTACAAAAATATGGGTGATGCTATTAAAGTGCCAATCATTGTTCGTTTACAAGGTACCAATGCAGCTATTGCAAAAGAATTAATTGATAATTCAGGAATGCCAATTTTATCTGCTGTTGAATTTCAAGAAGCAGCTGATCAAGTACAAGCGGCACTTTCTTAATTAGAAAATTGTTATATATTAGAAACCTGTTTGCTTTAGTAAACAGGTTTTTTTATGCCAAATAATTAGTGGAAAGTAAACAATTCATAATATTATTGGAAAGTACAAAACAGTATAGCACGGATCAATTACCTTTGTTTTTTTAAATTTGATATCATGAAACTTCATATAAAAAATAACTTCACATCTGAATTACCGGCTGATCTTGACCTTGAAAATACTCCAAGGCAAGTTGAACAAGCGTGCTTCTCCTATGTAACACCATTAAAACCGAGTAATCCTGAATTAATTCATGCTTCTGCTGAAGTAGCTAATACTATCGGACTTAGTGAAGAAGATATTGCATCAACTGCATTTTTAAATACGTTTTCAGGTACTACCATTTATCCTGAAACTAAGCCTTATGCCTTGTGTTATGCAGGTCACCAGTTTGGGAATTGGGCTGGACAACTGGGTGATGGGCGTGCCATAAATTTAACTGAAGTTCTACATAACAATGAATCGTATACGTTGCAACTGAAAGGTGCTGGGCCTACACCATATTCTAGAAATGCAGATGGATTTGCGGTTTTGCGCTCTTCCATTAGAGAATACTTATGTGCCGAGGCCATGCATTATTTAGGAGTTCCCACAACTCGTTCGCTTTCGTTAATGTTATCTGGAGATCCCGTTCTACGCGATGTTTTGTACAATGGAAATCCTGCTTATGAGAAAGGCGCAATTGTAGCAAGAGTGGCTCCATCTTTTATTCGTTTTGGAAGTTTCGAAATTTTTGCCGCGCGTGAAGATCACGAAAATTTAAAATTACTGACAGATTTTACTATTAAACATCATTTTCCACAAATTCAAAAAGAAGGAATCGAAAAATACTTAGCCTTTTTTCAAGAAGTTACTCAAACCACGCTCAATATGATTGTCAACTGGCAGCGCGTTGGTTTTGTGCATGGTGTAATGAATACGGATAATATGTCTATTCACGGGATTACAATTGATTATGGTCCTTACGGTTGGTTAGAAGATTTTAATCCAGGGTGGACTCCTAATACCACTGACAGGCAGCATAAAAGGTACCGTTATGGCAATCAACCTGAAATGGCATTGTGGAATTTATACCAATTAGCAAATGCATTATATCCTTTAATTCAAGATGCCAAGCCGCTGGAAGCTATTCTTGAGGCATTCAGTACCAATTACGAAAAGGAGTATTTGAAAATGATGCAAAATAAGATTGGTCTCCAAATCAAAAAAGAAGAGGATGTTGTCTTGATTCATAGTTTGGTTGAATTACTTCAACTAGTAGAAACCGATATGACTATTTTCTTTAGGAATCTAAGCGATGTTACCAAAGTAGCTACTTCGATAGCCGCTTTTAATACTGTTAAAGCTGCTTTTTACAATGAAAAGGATTTAGATGAAACCATCTTGAGTGAATGGTACGATTGGTTTGAAAAGTACAGTATTCGAATTAATGAAGAGGTTATTTCTGATTTGGAAAGAAAAGATCAAATGGATAAAGTAAATCCCAAGTATGTATTGCGAAATTACATGGCGCAATTGTGCATTGATGATGCGGATAAAGGAGATTACGGTTTGCTAAATGAATTATTTGAGATGCTCCAAAAACCTTATGATGAGCAACCTAATTTTCAAAAATGGTTTGCCAAAAGACCGGATTGGGCTAGAGATAAAGTAGGCTGTAGTATGTTAAGCTGTAGTTCTTAAAAGTGAATTTAGAATTATTTAATAGCAATAATATCTTCTCTTTTAATTAAGATTTTGTTTTTATTTTTCAGGAAAATTAAAAATACCTAACTAAATCCCGAACTCTCATTCAGGATTTAGTTAGGTATTAATTTCCTATTTCTTGAATCACATCCGATTCGTAAATATGAAAACCTTTCGTATTCTTTTGCGCTATGCGATAAAGTGCTTTCGCAACTGTATTTCTGTGTATGGCTTTGTATTTTTTTAGTTTTCCAACGAATACAAATGATACTAATTTCATCACAAAAGCACCAGCTTTTTCTGCAAATCTAAATTCATTTCGATCACCCAATAGTAGGGAAGGTTGCAGAATGGAAACGCTTTCAAAATTACAAGTTTTAAGAAAATCTTGAATTTCGCCTTTTGTCTTTAAATAAAAATTTGAAGACGTGGCATTGGCATCCAGTGAAGAGATCAACAAATAATTTTTCACTTTATTCTCTTGCGCAAAAAGGGCGAATTGTTTAGGATATTCAAAGTCTACTTTTTTAAATGCTTTTTGGCTACCAGCTTTTTTTATGGTAGTGCCAATAGTGCAAAAGAAATCATCGCCCACAACCCATTCTTTATAGCTTTCGGGCTTGTCAAAGTCAATGACGTGTTGGGTTAATTTGGGGTTTTGTATTCCCGTATCTCTTTTTACAAAGGTTACAACGCTTGTATATTCAGGATTGTCTAAAAGTATTTGGAGTAATTCAGATCCAATAAGACCTGTGCTGCCAATAATCAAGGCTGTTTTCACAATTATGATTTTTTATTTTTCCCGAAATTATATTTCACTTTCTCCACCACTTGCACTTTTGGTGTTCCTTTAGCAAATGTTTTCTTGAAAGGCTTTTTAGCGGCAGGTTTTGTTTTTGATGGAGCTTCGTCACCTCTTGCTCTTTCAGAATCTTTTGCTTTTGCTTTGAATTCTGTTCTTTCCCCGGCGCCTTCTTTTACTGGAATTTGTGCTTTGTGTTTGGCCAAAACATCATTTGGATTTTTTGGATTTTCCTTAGTTCCACGCAAGTGAATCACTAGTCCGTTCAAGAAATTACGCAATACTTGGTCACCACATTCCATGTAATTTTCATGTTTTTCATCACGAAAAAAAGCACCCAACTCCGATTTTGTAATTCTAAAATCTACTAATTCTAATATTTCAACTATTTGGTCGTCACGAAGCATAAGTGCCACGCGAAGTTTTTTAAAGATATCGTTATTTGTCATCATATTCTAATTTTATACAAAGGTACGTTTTAAAAGCATTTAGAATACAATTTTCAATTTAGAATTGGTTTGCGATCGCATTTCTACTTGATAATTTAAAATAAAATAATATTTTAGCACAAAATATAGATTATGAACGAATTTGAGGAAAGACGCAGTTTGTTGCTTGAAATGATAGCTTTTTCAACCGTTGATGGAAAATTACATAAACGCGAATATGAATTTCTGTCAATAGTAGCACAAGCTTTAGGAATAGAAAAAGATGTTTTCAAAGATTTATTTCATCAAGAAGTTCCTCAATTGACTATAAAAACAGAGTTTCTGAGAATTCAACAATTTTATAGATTGGCTTTGTTAATGTATTGTGATGGTGTGATACATGAAAAAGAATTAGCGTCTATCCAGCAAATAGCTATTGACATGGGATTGAATCCTAATGCTACCAAACGTATATTAAAATTAATGAGTGAATCACCCAACGCTATAATTGACGGGGCGGTTTTATTGAATGTTTTTCAGGAGCAACATAACTAGGACAATTGACCTTGCAACGCTTTGATCTCATCTCTAAGTTTTGCGGCTTGCATAAAATCTAATTCTTTTGCCGCTTTTTCCATTGATTTTCTTTTCTCTCGAATGAGTTTTTCCAGTTCAGGTTTAGACAGATAAAGATTTTCTGGCTCTGCTGCAGTGTTTAAAGTAGCACCTAATTCATAATCTACAAGAGGATTTTTGGTAAAGGCGCTTTCTATTTTTTTGTTCAACGCCATAGGAACTACATTGTGTTCCGTATTGTAATTGATTTGTTTGGTTCTTCGGTATGAAGTTTCGTCGATGGTTTTTTGCATGCTGGCCGTAATTTTATCGGCATACATGATTGCTTTTCCATTTAGGTTTCTTGCTGCACGACCAATTGTTTGCGTAAGCGATCGATGGCTTCTTAAAAAGCCTTCTTTGTCAGCATCTAAGATTGCTACAAGAGAAACTTCAGGTAAATCTAATCCTTCACGAAGTAAGTTGACACCTATTAGAACATCGAAAATTCCTTTCCTGAGGTCTTGCATGATTTCAATTCGTTCCAAAGTATCCACTTCAGAATGGATATAACGACAACGGATATGAACTTTGGTTAAATATTTAGCCAGTTCTTCGGCCATTCTTTTGGTCAAAGTAGTGACTAAAACACGCTCGTCAATTTCGGATCGAACTTGAATTTCTTCGATTAAATCATCAATTTGGTTCAAGCTAGGTCTTATTTCAATAATAGGATCCAATAGTCCTGTGGGGCGAATCACTTGCTCTACCACAACACCATCTGTTTTTTGTAACTCATAATCAGCAGGTGTTGCCGAAACGTAAATAACTTGATTTTGCATGGCTTCGAATTCCTCAAATTTCAAAGGACGGTTGTCCATTGCGGCAGGAAGTCTAAATCCGTATTCAACCAAGTTCTCTTTACGGCTGCGATCACCGCCATACATTGCACTCACTTGGGAGAGTGTTACGTGACTTTCATCTACGACCATCAAGTAATCTTTTGGGAAATAGTCTAGCAAGCAAAAAGGTCTAGTACCCGGCAAACGCCCATCTAAGTAACGAGAGTAATTTTCGATACCGGAACAATATCCCAGTTCCCGAATCATTTCTAAGTCGAAATTGGTTCGTTCTTCCAGTCTTTTAGCTTCAAGATGTTTACCTATTTCTTTAAAATAATCAACTTGTTTTACCAAGTCTTGTTGGATTTCCCAAATGGCATTTTGCAATACATCTGGCGAAGTCACAAACATATTAGCAGGATAAATGGTTAGTCTGTCAAATTTTTCAAGAACTTGAGAATTTTTAGTGTCAAAGCTTTCTATTTCTTCAATTTCATCCCCAAAGAAATGAATTCTATAGGCTTCATCGGCATAACTAGGGTATACATCAACGGTATCACCTTTTATCCTGAAACTTCCGGGATTAAAATCAGCTTCGGTTCTAGAATACAAACTTTGCACCAATTGATGTAATAATTTGGTCCGAGAAATAACTTGTCCTTTCTCTATTGGGATTAGGTTTTTTTGAAATTCAATAGGGTTACCAATACCATACAAACACGAAACAGATGCGACAACCAAAATATCTCTACGTCCAGAAAGCAACGAAGCAGTGGTTGACATTCGCATTTTTTCCAGCTCTTCATTGATGGATAAATCCTTCTCAATGAAAACGCCGGTAACAGGCATGAAAGCTTCAGGCTGGTAATAATCGTAGTAGGAAACAAAATATTCTACGGCGTTATTCGGGAAAAATTGTTTGAATTCCGAGTACAACTGAGCCGCTAATGTTTTGTTGTGTGCTAAAACCAGGGTAGGGCGTTGCACTTCTTGAATGACATTGGCCACAGTAAACGTTTTACCAGAGCCGGTAACTCCTAAAAGCGTTTGGAATTGATCTCCATCCACAATACCCTGCGCTAATTTTGCAATGGCTTGGGGTTGGTCACCTTTGGGCTGGTAATCGGATACTACTTGAAAATTCATGTCTTGGAATTACTTCATACAAAGATACGACTCAATTCAAGAAAATATGTTTTTAAAAACTTAAAACTTCCACGCTTTTTGTTGTGCTGAACTCAAGAATGTCCAAGCTAAGATGCGGCTTGTTTTTTGGCCTTGAGCCATATCAATAGTTTTGATTTCGACAGCGCTTACTTTGTTTAGTGTTTTGTATAAACTAGAAAGATTTTCTTTTTTGGACACTAAAGTCGTGAACCAAAGACACTGCATCGGATATTTTGCACTTTCGTAAATCATTTGTGTAACAAACCCTAGTTCTCCGCCTTCGCAAAATAATTCAGCATTGTGACCTCCAAAGTTCAATATAGGCTTTGTAGTTTTACTTGTACCGCTATTAGATTGTAAATTGTTTATTTTTCTTAAGGTACTTTTAGTAGCTTCATCTTGTGATGCGTGAAAAGGAGGATTGCAAATTGTAAAGGTGAATTTATCCTCAGGCGTTATAATATTTTTAAATATAAAACGTGATTCCGTTTGTTGTTGCAAGCTAATTAAATCAATGAGTTTTGGGTTGTTTTCGATGATAGTACTGCAGTTTTGAATTGCTTTTGTATCAATATCAGTTCCTACAAAACTCCAGCCGTAAACAGAACAACCTATAAGCGGATAGATGCAATTGGCACCCACACCAATATCTAACCCTTGAACAGTTTCGCCCTCAGGAATGACTCCGTTGTTGCTAGAGGCTAATAAATCTGCTAAATAATGAATATAATCAGCTCTACCAGGAATAGGTGGGCACAAATAATTGTTAGGAATATCCCAATTTTGAATGTCAAAGTGCTGCATCAAAAGCGCTTTATTCAAAGCTTTTACCGCTTCAGGATCACTGAAATCGATGGTTTCAGTTCCGTGCTCATTGGTTTTAACAAATTCACTTAGGGATGGATATGTAGTAATTAATTCTTTAAAATCATACCCTGTCCTGTCCAGATTCCTTGGGTGTAAATTTGTTTTTTCAGTACTCATTTTAAATCGTTCGTTCTTATTTTGGGTGCAAAGATAATCATAAGTAGTTTGCTAATGTAAAGTTAATGTGATTAAACAGCTGGAAAAGAAATCATAAAATTTAATTGAGACTTTTTTTGAAGCTTAAAAACGGCTACTTTTATGAAAAAAATGAATTTTATAGCAGCTCGATTCGTTTTTAAGAAGCGTTATTTAGTAATTTTAGGAATAGTACTCTACTTGTTTTTGTGTCAAGCTTGCATGACTATGCGGTTTACTCCTAAAGAAGCGACTTCATTTTTTTCAAAATCTCAAACGACGTATCAAGACACGACCTTTCAAAGCGGTGGTTTTAAGTTGCATTATGTAGCCACTGGATCAGTATTAAATCCGGTATTGCTTTTTGTTCATGGTTCGCCAGGAAGTTGGAATGCTTTCAAAGAGTATTTAGTAGATCCAGACTTACTAAAGAAATACCGAATGATTGCTATTGATCGTCCTGGATTTGGGTACAGTGATTTTGGCGATGCTCAAAATTTAGCAACACAATCACAATTCATATCCGCATTTATAAAATCTCAACATTTTAAAAAACCAGTTACGTTGGTGGGTCATTCATTAGGTGGTCCGCTTGTTGCACAACTTGCGGTTGATCATCCCGAGTGGTATCACAGGCTGGTAATTTTAGCGGGATCTCTTGATCCAAAAGCTGAAAAACCAGAAAAATGGCGCACGGTAATTAAGACAATTCCGTTGCGATATTTAATTCCAGGAGCGTTGAGACCCTCAAACGATGAATTGTGGTGGTTAAAAAAAGACTTGGTAACCTTAGAAAACCAACTTTATAAAATTGATTGCGAAGTGACCATTGTACATGGCACTAAGGATGTTTTAGTACCTTACAGCAATGTGGATTACATGAAAAAGAAGTTTGTAAACGCTAAGAAATTGACTGTAAAAACCATTCCCGAAGCCAATCATTTTATTCCATGGAGTCATTACGATATTGTTAAAAACGTAATTTTAGACGAAGAAACTATGAATTAATCCATACATTCCATGAGTAGCAAATCACCTTCTTCATGAAGTATGGTAACTAAGCCGTCTTGAGTCACGTGATTACTACTACCAGTTCGATATCCTATAGTTAAAGTATCGTTTTGAAGCGGATAAAATAAATTATCAGAGTGTATTCCTGTTACTTGTCCTATTGGGATTAAGGAAATAGGAGTTTGTGCCGTATACCATTTTTCGAATTTTCTAGGCAACAAAAATACTTTAGAGTGATCGTCCAGAATCACAATTTTCAGTAGGTTTCGGTATTTTGGAATGTTGGTTAGGTTTGTAATCGTGTGATCGGCTCTTTTTCCTGTTGCCCAAACCACATTTACAGCAGGTATTTTTCTATTAATTAAATAATCAAAAGCTTTCTCAAGGTCTGTTTTGTTTTGGTCAGGTGTATGAACAATTTCGAGCGGATATTGAGAAGTTTTATAGATTTCAGGATCAAAACCACGGTCAAAATCACCCAAAAGTACATCTACTTTTATGTCTAGTTCCATAACCCTCACCATAGCAGAGTCTAGTACAATTACAAGAGGAGACCACTCCAGCAATTGACCTAAAAGTTCAGGATTACAGGATGCGCCATTAGCAATTATTAAGGCAGGTTCTTGATCGTCCCGAACGATATGATGTGATGACATGTTTACTAATTTTGGTTTGGAGTACAAATATACTTATTCAACTGTATAATTTCTTACCTCCGTCTCGCTTAATGAAAAATACCCAAGCGGATAGTTTTCTGGTGTGGTCGAGTTGATGATATTTCCTCTTACAGTTGCTGGCGGTGCTTGAAATGGCCCACCTCCATTGTTACCAGCAATACTTACTAGAACACTCATATAATTGTAATAGGCTTTTGAAATTCCGATATGCGTTACCGCAATAAGATCTCCTTTCTTAAGTTCGTCGTTTTGAGAAATACTAAAAAATTCATTGCCGTTGAAAAACTCATCTTGATCCACATAATAATCTGCTTTTACTTGATTAGAATAGCTGTATTTGTAGAGGTAATAATTGGCAATTCCTGAAGGATCTTGGTAAAAAGTTTTTATTTCTTTATTGTTTCCGGTAAAGCCACCTTTGTCATTTTGAACAATTTTGGTAATAGAAGCAACAGGTTTTAATGTTTCTGTGGCTGTATAGGTGGCGCCTTTGTTAATGATATTTAGCGTGTATGTCTCATTAAGAACTGGATTGAAATTGGTGCAAACATATTCTCCAGGCGTTCCTGTTTCAGTAAAAACAAAAATTGTGTTGGCACTATTTTTTATAGTCACAGTAGCTCCTGAAACTTTTGGAATTTTAGTGTCATAAAAACCAGTAGTTGTTGATAGTTTAATGGTTTGTACTGTACCACTTGTTCCTTTTTTCCAGTTTATTGCCGCTTCAATCACTAGTTTTGGCGCAGCATTATTCAAGTCAACATTTATTACATCTTCACAACCAGTGGTAATGCAAGTGCTAATTAGGATTAAGAGAAGGATTATTTTTTTCATCATCTGAAATTTTAAAAATATTTTAAGTACTAAAATTTAAAGTTGTAACTCACTGCTGGAACCATCCCAAAAATAGAGGTTCTTACGGCTTCATTATTGCCTGTGTCTGCGTTTTGTCTAAAATTGATTGACGCAGCATTACGACGGTTGTATATATTGTAGATACTAAAAACCCATTCGCCTTTCCATTGTCTATTTTTATTTTTTGTAGGAGTTAAGGTAGCTGCTAGATCTAAGTGGTGGTAGGCTGGTAATCTATTTTCATTGCGCAATCCATAGCTAGGAACAACTATGCCCAAATACTCGTATTGCCCAGTTGGGTAGGTTACTGGTTGCCCTGTTTGAAGTGCAAAGTTAGCGCCAAAAGACCATTTGTCATTTAAATTATAGGATGAGGTTACAGCAATATTATGCAACTTGTCATATACAGAGTTGTACCACTGACCATTGTTTATTCCTGTTTCTAGCGGAGTTCTTCCTGGTGTTTGTTGCTCTGATCTTGACAATGTGTACGAAATCCAACCGTTTAATCGACCTTCGTTTTTACGGAAAAGTATTTCCAAACCGTAGGATCGTAATTGACCATTTAAAATAATTTGTTCAATAGCTTTATTTGCAATTAAATCGGCTCCGTCAATATAGTCCAATCGGTTTTGAACCTCTTTGTAATAAGTTTCTACCTCAAGAGAATACATGTCATCTTTGAAATTTTTAAAATAGCCCAACGCAACTTGATCTGCAATTTGAGGTTTGATAAAATTGTCACTCGGTGTCCACACGTCTAGCGGAGTAGGAGATGAGGTGTTTGATATTAATTGTAAATACTGTACCATCCTGTTGTAACTGGCTTTTACAGATTGTTCGTCATTAATTTGGTACGCAATGGACAAGCGTGGCTCAAGATAATTATAGTTCTTAATGACCTTGTTTTTACCATAAAATTGAGAACTTATGGGTGTAGCTTTTTCATAAATTTGCAACTCAGGATCAAAAAGGACTGGATTGTTGTTCTCATAAATATTTACTGTAGATTGCCCTAATCTATAAAACATACTGTAACGAAGTCCGTAAGAAAGCGCTATTTTATTAGATATTTCATGATCTGCATTTAAGTAAAGCGCTGGTTCAAAAGCGTATTTTTTATCTAGCTGGTCAAAGTTAATTCCAGAATTTTCATTGCTAGGTTTTATGGTGCCGGGATTGAATTCATAGTAAATGGCGTTCAGTCCATAATTTAATTTGAACTTATTTGAAATGTAGTTTTTAAAGTCGTATTTGACATTGTAGTTTTTAATACCAGAATCCCATTTGAAACCTACAAAATCCAAATCCAAACCATAATAATAGTCACTGTAGATTAGTGATAAGTTTGAAAATAATTTTTCTGAAAATAAGTGATTCCATCTAAGGTTTAAAGTAGCATTCCCATAAATATTGGTAAAACTGTCGCTAAGACTGAAAACATCTCGGCCAAAATACCCCGATAAATATAAACTGTTATTTGGGTTTAATTTATAGCTTAATTTGGTATTCAAGTCATAAAAATAAGCAGAGTTGTCTTTTTGCTCTTCAGAAAGTTTCAAGAACAAATGTGCATAAGAGCTGCGACCGCCTATTAAGAAAGATCCTTTGTCTTTTACTAATGGTCCTTCGGCCAAAATTCTACTGGATATTAACCCAATTCCACCGTTTACATGAAATTCTTTACTGTTACCATCTTTTTGATAAATATCCAAAACTGATGAAGCTCTTCCGCCATATCGCGCTGGAATTCCACCTTTATACAATTTTAAATCTTTGATAGCATCAGGATTAAAAACAGAGAAAAATCCAAAAACATGTGAAGAATTGAAAATCGTTGCTTCATCTAATAAAATTAAGTTTTGATCAGCTCCACCACCTCGAACATTAAATCCAGAGGCACCTTCGCCAGCATTGGTAACACCAGGCAATAGTAAAATAGATTTTAAAACATCAACTTCTCCCAATACAACGGGCATTTTTTTGATTGCAGAAATGGAGAGTTTATTCACGCTCATCTCTGGTTTTTTGATGTCAATTTTGGTTTTATTATCGGTGATAATTACTTCCTTTAAAATGGTTTCATTACCCACTAGTTTGAAATTTCGAATCGTATTTTGGTTCAGATCAATAGATTCTTCAAGCGTTTGAAAACCCAAGTAACTTACCTGTATGGTGTAAATTCCCTTAGGAACTGTAATTGAAAAAAATCCATATTCATTAGTTGTAACACCTGTTTTTAAACTTGGTAAAACAACATTTACACCTATTAAAGACTCGTTACTGCTTGCATCGATTATAGTCCCACTAAGGGTGAATTTTTCCTGAGCAAAAGAGCAAAATGACGTTAGTACAACTATAAAGTACAGAATGTATTTTTTTGAGTTCATTGTTTTGTTTTTATCAGAATGAAAGTACAAATTACCTCAAATAGTTTGGTAATTTGCATATAACACATGTTAAGGTATTGCTAAGATAAAAAAAAGACAACTTTTTACAGTTGTCTTCTTTTTTTGTATCACTGTCCCGTCCTGAAATAGCGATACACAAAAACAATCGTTATGGAAGAATACACGAATTATGTAAAGCGCACCCAGCGAGATAACAGCATGTCCTTAAAACTTCAAATCGTTAGAGAAGTTGAGCAAGGTAGTTCATCAATTACCCAAATTAGAAAACAATATGGCATTCAAAGCCATGCTACAGTTCTGGGCTGGTTACGAAAATTTGGTAACTTTGATTGGGAAAACCAACCCCCTTTGAATATGGCAAAGTCACCCGAACAAAAAATTATGGAACTTGAAGTCCAAGTCAAGCTATTAGAAAAACAAAAGGCTCTTTTAGAACGACAAGCTTACGTTGCAGATAAAAAAGCAATCTTGTTTGACATGATGATTGATTTAGCTGAGAAAGAATATCATATAGATATCCGAAAAAACTCTGCACCCGAACAATCGCCCGCTTTAGAGCAAAAGAACAAAAAACAGTAGCGTTTACCTGTTATTTGTTCGGGATAGACAGACAGGTTTATTATCGAAAGACTAGAAGAATAGCATCCAAACAAAACAAAGCCAAAGAAGTGATTTTGATGGTGAATAATATCAGGAAGACAATGCCTAGAATAGGTACTCGAAAACTATATTATCTTTTGTTTGATAAACTTCAATTAATGAAAATTGGAAGAGATAAGTTCTTTGATATACTCAGAGCCAATCATTTATTGATACATCCTAAACGAAGTTATCATGTAACGACTAACTCACATCATCGATTTAATAAACATCAAAATCGAATTCTAGATTTAGAAATTAACAGACCAGAGCAAGTTTGGGTCTCTGATATAACCTATATAGGAAAAAGAGATAATCCTTGCTATTTAAGCTTAGTCACAGATGCTTATTCTAAAAAGATTATGGGATATTATGTTGCCGATAACATGAACACAGAAAGCAGTTTGAAGGCTTTTAAAATGGCTCTTAAACACAGAAACAACAAAAACTTACCATTGATACATCATTCAGACAGAGGGATTCAATATTGTGCTAATGACTACCAAATGCAACTTAATAAAAATAAAATTCTATGCAGTATGACACAAAACTCTGACCCTTATGAAAATGCAGTGGCAGAAAGGATCAATGGTATTTTAAAACAGGAATTTAGGATTGACAAATACAATCAAAAAGCAGAAATCATGCAAAAAATTGTAAAAGAAGCTATTGATATCTATAATGAAATCAGACCTCATTATTCTAATTACATGCTTACTCCAAATCAGATGCATCACCAAAACAAAATTAAAATGAGAACCTATAAAACAAAAAACAGTAGCAAACCAGAGCTTGCTACTGTCTAAAATTGTACTTTTATTTTTTATTAATCCTGTATCACTTTTTCAGGACTAGACACACTATTGTTATTCTACTTATGCAATTTTTGCTAAAATGGCATTGAATGTTGCACTAGGACGCATGGCTTTGCTTGTCAACTCTGGATTAGGTTGATAATGTCCATTAATATGTTGAGGTTGGCCTTGAGCTGCAATAAGTTCAGTATTAATGCTTGCTTCATTAGCTAACAACTCAGATGCAATAGGAGTAAAAATCGCTTTTAATGACGGTTCTTTATCTTGAGCTGCAAGAGCTTCTGCCCAGTACATAGCCAAGTAAAATTGTGACCCTCTGTTGTCAATTCCACCTACTTTACGTGCAGGCGATTTGTCATTTGCTAAGAATTTTTCAGTAGCTACATCTAATGTTTCAGCAAGAACAATTGCTTTGTTGTTGTGTAAAGTTTGTCCTAAATGTTCTAAAGAAGCTCCAAGTGCTAGGAATTCTCCAAGAGAGTCCCAACGCAAGTATCCTTCTTCTGTAAATTGCTCAACGTGCTTAGGAGCTGATCCGCCTGCGCCAGTTTCAAACAATCCACCACCATTCATCAATGGAACGATAGAAAGCATTTTTGCAGATGTTCCTACTTCTAAAATTGGGAATAAATCAGTTAAGTAATCACGTAATACATTTCCTGTTACTGAAATAGTATCTAAACCTTGAACAATTCTTTCTAAGGTAAAGTTAGTAGCCTCGATAGGGTTTAAAATCTGAATATCTAAACCAGTAGTATCAAAATCTTTCAAGTAATGATTTACTTTTATGATCAATTCTCTATCGTGTGCTCTGTTGTTATCTAACCAGAATATCGCTGGAGTATTAGACAAACGAGCTCTGTTTACAGCTAGTTTTACCCAGTCTTGAATAGGAGCGTCTTTGGCTTGACACATTCTAAAAATATCATTTGTTTCAACAGTTTGCTCCATTAAAACAGTTCCATTAGTGTCTACTACTCGAACTACACCATCCGTTGCAATTTGAAAAGTCTTGTCGTGAGATCCGTATTCTTCGGCTTTTTGTGCCATCAAACCTACGTTTGGAACACTTCCCATGGTAGTAGGGTCAAAAGCGCCGTGTTTTTTACAAAAATCAATAGTTGCTGTGTACACACCTGCATAACTGCGGTCTGGTATCATGGCAACAGTATCTTGTTGCTTGCCTTCTTTGTTGTACATCTGACCCGAAGTACGAATCATTGCAGGCATAGATGCATCTACAATTACGTCAGATGGAACGTGTAAGTTTGTAATTCCTTTGTCAGAATTTACCATTGCCAATGCAGGACCATTTTCGATAGCTGCGTTTAATGCGGCTTCAACTTCGGCTTGTAATGGATTTCCAGCTATTTTAGCATAAATATCACCTAAACCATTGCGGGTGTCAATGTTTAACTCTTGGAATAAAGTAGCGTATTTTTCGAATACTGATGCAAAATATACTTCTACGATAGCGCCAAAAATGATGGGATCCGATACTTTCATCATCGTAGCTTTCAAGTGAACCGAAAGTAAAACGTTTAATTCTTTTGCTTCGGTAATAGTCTTCGCTACAAATGTTTTTAGTGCATGTAAGTTCAATACGGCGCTATCAATGATTTCTCCAGCTTTTAGCGGAGTGCTTGCTTTTAAAACAGTTGTTGTTCCGTCTTTGGCTACTAATTCAATTTTTACATCTGTAGCTTCAGTTAAGCTAACTGACTTTTCACTACCGTAAAAATCGCCACTTTCCATAGAGGCAACGTATGTTTTAGAGTCTGCAGTCCAAGCTCCCATTGAATGTGGATTGGCTTTAGCATAATTTTTAACCGCTTTTGGTGCTCTTCTATCTGAATTTCCTTCACGTAAAACAGGATTTACAGCAGATCCTAATATTTTAGAGTATTTTGCTTTGATAGCAGTCTCAGCTTCGTTTTGTGGCTCTTCAGGAAAGTTTGGTAATTGGTATCCATGAGATTGTAGTTCAGCAATAGCTGCTTTCAATTGCGGAACAGATGCAGATACGTTTGGTAATTTTATAATATTAGCTTCTGGAGTGGTGGCTAGTTGTCCAAGTTCAAGTAAGGAATCAGCTGTTTTTTGATCCTCAGTCAAAAACTCCGGAAAGTTAGATAAGATTCTACCCGCTAATGAAATGTCTCTAGTTTCAATTTCAATGTCAGAAGTTCTTGTAAATGCTTGTACAATAGGTAAAAATGAATAAGTGGCCAGTAATGGCGCTTCATCAGTAAGCGTGTAAAAAATTTTTGATTTCTGTGTCATTTTTTTATTTTTATAATCGAATCACGTTAAATGTAGCTTATTCAAGGAATTTTCTTGAAATAAGACGTACAAATATATGAAAATCAGATGTAATTGAGGGACGATTTGAGAGAGAAAAACTTGAATTTAAGGATTACTAACGTGTTATTCTCAAATTGTTATATTTCAGGTTACAATCCTACTGAATTCTAAATTTATAAGGAAGTTATAAACAAAAAAAAAGTCCCAAACATGTTGGGACTTTTATTATAAAGAGATATTTGACTATCTTCTTTTGTCTTTGATCTTAGCTTTTTTACCAGTAAGTTCTCTGAAGTAGAAAATTCTAGCTCTACGAACTGCACCTTTTTTGTTGATTTCAATTTTTTGTAATGCAGGTAAGTTCACTGGGAAAATACGCTCTACTCCAATTGCACCAGACATTTTACGAATTGTAAAAGTTTCAGTATTAGCTGAACCTCTTCTTTGAATTACAACTCCTTTAAAGAACTGAGTTCTTGTTTTTTCACCCTCTCTAATTTCGTAGAAAACAGTGATAGTATCTCCAGCTGCAAAAACTGGGAAATCTTTTCTTGTTACAAACTCGTCTTGAACGAATTTCATTAAATCTGCCATGATTGTATTTTATTATGGTTTAATTTAGGTCAACATTCACGGATCTCGCCAGAGGTTAACTTAATGTGGGCGCAAAAGTAAAGAAAAATGTTTAAAGTTTAAAGTTTTTCTTGTTTAAAGTTTCGAAGTTCTTGAATCACAACTTTAAACCTGAAACTTTAAACTAATTTTTAATCCTCCAATAAATCTGGTCTTCTATTTTTAGTATGTTCATAGGCCATATCCTCGCGCCATTGGTCAATTTTGGCAAAGTTACCACTCGTTAAAACTTCCGGAACTTTCCATCCTTTGTAGTCTGCAGGTCGTGTGTAAATAGGTCCTGACAACAACCCATCTTGAAAACTATCAGTCAAAGCCGAAGTTTCATCACTCAAAACACCAGGAATCAACCGAATTAAAGCATCCGATAATACCAAAGCACCAAGTTCACCACCCGATAAAACATAATCGCCTATAGAAATTTCTTTGGTTATAAAATGATCGCGCACACGCTGGTCTACACCTTTGTAATGCCCACACAAAATAATAATGTTTTCATATAAGGACATCGTGTTGGCCATTTTCTGGTTGAGCGTTTCTCCATCGGGCGACATGTAAATCACTTCGTCGTAGGTACGTTCGCTTTTTAAGTGTGTAATGCAAGCATCAATAGGTTGTACCGTCATTACCATTCCAGCGCCGCCACCATAGGGATAATCGTCAACGCTTTTTTGTTTGTTAGTCGTGTAATCGCGCAGGTTATGAAAATGAACTTCCACCAATCCTTTGTCAATAGCACGTTTCATAATCGAAGCTTCAAACGGGCTTCTCAACAACTCAGGCAAAACGGTAACAATATCAATGCGCATAATTTTTCTTAAAAAGGTTCTAAGCGACAAAGATACAAAGATGCTAAGGTTTTCTAATAATCAAATACCTATTTCAACCATTAAACTTTTCTTTAGGAGCTTGATCCAGCTATACGTTACAATCTTATACGCCATCCCGAGGTTTCGGGACTGGCGTATAAGGATTTTCACTGCTATCTGGGCTAGGGCGTGCGTATTTTATGATAGTTTTCGTTTGTACAAGTTCGAAAATTATTCTTTTGATATAAACATAGTTTCGTGATTTGTAACTAATTATTTATATATTTGAGGATAATTATAGTAAGGCGTTTGTCAGACACCTTTACCTAATTGTAGAATAAAAGGTCTGATTTTGTCGGAACTGTATGTGTTTTGCAACATATTAAAACTACATCAATGAAGATAACTATTTCAATTATATTATTGCTTCTTTTAACAACATTTATTTATTCTCAGAATTCTAAAACAAAGATTGAGGAGAATAGATTTATTGAAAGAAGAGAAGACAAATTCGGAGTTACGGACAGTTTGAAAAATGTGATAGTTCCATTTATATATGATTTTATTGAGTTTAAAAATCATAGACTGATCATTCGGAAGAATAACTTAAATGGCCTTTTTTCACTTGATAATAAAGAACTTCTTCCTATAGAGTTTGAATTTATATTACCTCGGAACAATGAAAGATTTATTCTTTGGACAAAGAAATCAATATTCGGATTGTCGGATATTAATGGGAAAATCATAATTCCACTACAATATAAGGGAGTTTCTTCAACAGAAAACGACGATTTTTATATAACAGAAAACGAAAATAACTTGAATAGCGTTTTTAATTATAACGGAAAAATTATAATTCCAGAAGAGTATCAATTTTACACCATTGACAAGTATAGAATATTTGCAACAAAAAACAATAATCCACAAATCATAGACTTACAGAATTCTAAAAACAACATTTTTTTATGCGATAATATTGAATTAATTGAAACTTTTAGACATTATTCAATGGGTGAAACTTTATTTCAAATTATAAAAAAGGAAAATAAATTTGGTGTTATAAACTCAAAAAATGAAACAATAATACCAATCATTTATGATGAAATTAAATCTTCACAAAATTGGCGATATTTTATAATCAAGAAGAATAACAAATTTGGATTGATAAATGTTGATGGAACTGTAGCTAAAGAGCCTATTTATGATAAAATTGAATTGCGAAAAGAATATGTTGTACTAAAAAGAAAAAACATAAAAGACGAATTTTACGCTTACGAATATTAAAAAAACGTTGCGTAACAGGCGTTGGCAAGATTATAAATTTCTTTGTAGATTTATATTTATTTCTCGCGAAAAAATCATCTTCAAGAGCAAATAAGCATTTCCGAATTTCACTTCTGTTGAGAAGCTGCACAACATTATTGGCAAGGGAAATAAATACTACATTTAAACAAAAAAAATATAAACAAATGAACTTCTTTAAAAATCTCTTTGGAAAGAAAACCGACCCAATTAAATCAAACGAAGACTTCTGGGCTTGGTTTGAAAAAAACGAAAAAATCTTTTTTGAAGTAGTTAAAAATAATAGTAACATTGAAAAAGGTTTTTTAAATAAAATCTCGCCTAAATTAGATGAACTCAAAGATGGTTTTTACTATTTGTGTGGAATGTATAATTCAGATACTGTAGAATTAATTTTAACGGCTGATGGAAATACAAAAAACATTGTATTTATTGAAGAACTTATAAGTCATTCTCCAAATCTTGAACGTTGGAGATTTACCGCACTTAAACCTGCTACAGATATTAAAAATATAAGTATAGAAATGGCAGGTTATCAATTTAATTCTGAAAATATTAATTTTTATTCAAACGAATTTACTGATTTTCCAGACGAAATTGATATTACTATTATTCACAATGACTTAACCGAAAATAACAGGTCTGAAGTTGGAAATGGAACCTATATCTTTTTGGATAACTATTTGGGAGAACTTGACTTTTTAAACAATATCGATAACTTAACAATCGTTGGCAAACAAGAAGCACAAAAAGAACTAATCCCGATAGAGAAACTAAAAGATTTTTTAACTTGGAGACAAAAGGAATTTATCGAAAAATATGAAGGTGTTCGCTATAACACAGAAAATGATGAGTACAAAATTCTTGAGGCAAAACTTGAAAGTGGTAATGTTTTGATTGCTGTTGTTAATTCTGAATTATTGAATTGGGATAGAAAAGCTTCACATCCATGGATTTCTGCATTGAAAATAAAATATGATGGTAGTAAAAACAATGGAATGCCGAATAATATTGACTATGAAAAGTTAACAGCTATTGAAGAAGAAATAATGCAAGTGTTAAAAGATTCTGACGGTTACTTAAACATAGGTAGAGAAACTGCAAATGGAGAAAGAGAAATTTATTTTGCTTGTAAAGATTTCCGTAAACCATCAAAAGTATTTTACCAAATTCAACAAAGCTATTCAAATGTTTTTGAAATAGAGTACGATATTTTTAAAGATAAGTACTGGCAATGCTTTGATAGATTTAAACAAAATTAATGAAAAGGTCAGCTACAAACTTACGCCGCGCGCATTTTGAGCTTTAAGCTTTATTTAAAAGAGGCTTTGCATTTAAAAGATTTTGCATACCCGAATATTGGGTTTTATTTATTACCAAACTTGCTGAAGTCCCAATACACTAGCTGCACGTGTTCAAACTGACTATAATTAAAAACAGAAAAATGACAAAAAAAGATTTAATAAAACGGTTGAAGTGGTATCAGCCATTGGAACGGTCGCACGCATTTATTACTTTTCCGTTAATTGGGATTTATTTGCTCTTTACTAATTCATTTCTTGATATACTATTTATTTTATATGGCTTAGTTTTGTGTATTTGCATATTGTTTCAAGGGCAACTTTACTGGAAACTAAAACTTGATAGGCTTACAGGAAAGGCATTTGACCAAAACAAGAATCTAATGTTTTTTAGAAAATCAAAAAAAAACAATCTTTTTATGATAGGTTTAATCCCGTTAGTATTTATTATCCAGCTTTATTTTTCTAATTGGGAAGTAAAAACAGAGAATTTGATGTTGTGGGCAATCATAGCAAACGTTTTTGGCATTCTGGAACACATCAATTATTATAATAGACAATTAATGATAGACAACACATCTGATTTAAACTATGTAATTAGAAACCGAAAACTTAAAATTGCAAGTTTGGCTAAGGACTTGTTGGAAAATAAAATT
Source organism: Flavobacterium sp. CECT 9288 (assembly GCF_918731615.1). Lineage (NCBI taxonomy): Bacteria > Pseudomonadati > Bacteroidota > Flavobacteriia > Flavobacteriales > Flavobacteriaceae > Flavobacterium > Flavobacterium sp. CECT 9288. The sequence continues at coordinate 856,656 of NZ_OU957226.1, forward strand.
TAAAAAACCACGAGCAAACAAGTTTTTATATGTTAGGGAATCAGGCTTAATGGAAAAATGTTTTGTATTTGGCAGTTTAGTGATAACCGAAAAATAAATCTTAATTTAAAACCCAAACCCGCTGTATTACTAGAATTTTAACGGCAAGCAATCTAAAACAGAACTAAAAACAGAAAAATGAAATTTGATTTTAAAGAAAAATACATTTTAGAAAACGAATATGTAAAATTGCAACCACTAGAAAATATAGATTTTGATAATTTATTAGAGTATTCTGAAAATGAACCTGAGATTTGGGAATTTAATTCGGGTGGAGCAAACGGAAAAGAAAATCTTAAAAAATATATTGCAAACGCAATTAAAAATAGAGAAAGTGAAAAGGAGTATCCATTTATTGTTTTTGACAAAAAAAGTGGAAAATTTGTGGGAAGCACAAGATTTTATGGCATATTCTTAGAAATGAAAACCATTGAAATTGGTTACACTTGGTACGGAAAAAAATATCAAGGAAGTGGCATAAATAAAAATTGTAAGTACCTAATGTTAGAATTTGCATTTTACAAATTAGAAATGGAACGAGTTGCGTTTGCTGCAAACTCAAAAAATGAAAGAAGTCTAAATGCAATGAAAAGTATTGGTTGTGTAGTTGAAGGAGTTTTGAGGAATTGTAGTACTGATGCAAAAGGAGAAAGAATTGATGCAACAAGATTGAGTATCATCAAAACAGAATGGAATGAAAATGTAAAAAATAATCTTAAAAAACAAACGGAAAATTTTGCCAGCCGTTAACAGTAGTTTGCAAAAATGGCGTATTTTGGACTTAATTTGAAGTTGGTTTTGTAGTTAAAAATTCAGTCTTTAGTCTAAAATTCAGTCTTCCTTAATCTGCCACTTCTGCAACCTACAAAGCCTTATTGCCAATGGACGACAACTGTAACAATAAAGAAATATGGGACTAACAGATGTAAAAAAGGAATTAAAAAAACTCGACAAGGACAAACTCATTGACCTTATTGCTGACCTGTATAAAAAGAACAAGTCCGTTAAGGAGTTTTTTGACTTTTATGTAAATCCAAACGAAAGAGAACTTTTTGAGAAATACCGTGACAAAATTTTTGAAGCGTTTTATCCAAAACGTGGTAACATCTACAAACTCAAAGACGGAAAACAAGCAATCAGCGACTTCAAAAAAATGGGATCTTCAGCTGATTTACTCGCTGACCTAATGCTTTTTTATGTGGAAACTGGAGTACGTTTTACAAATAACTATGGTGATATAAACGAGCCGTTTTACAAGAGTTTGGCAACAACCTTCTATGAAAGTTTAACCTTAATGGAAAATGAAAATCTTTTGGAGAAATTTGAAGAACGTGTTGATAAAGTTGTTGACGATACAAGAGGAATTGGCTGGGGCTTTCACGACTATTTAGTAGAAGTTTGGATTTCCTTTTATCCAGCTGAAGAAGAAGAAAACGAAACAGAAGAAAAATAAAAAATAATTAAACAAGGTAAACAATGATGAAAAGGACTAGAATTATTGATTGTTTGTTCTCAGCCAAGTACATGCAAATGTAATTTTACAAGATATATATTTTAAGTGCACTTAGATATTTTCTAATAATCAAATACCCAATTCAATCAATTAACTTTTCTTTAGGAGCTTGATCCAGCTATACGTTACAATCTTATACGCCATCCCGAGGTTTCGGGACCGGCGCATAAGGATTTCCCCTGCTATCTGGGCTAGGGCGTGCGTATTTCAAGATAGTTTCCGTTTATACAAGTACGAAAACTATTCTTTTTTGCAAAGTGTGTTTACTGCTTTGTAACTAATTATTTATATATTTGAAGAATAATAAAATCTGAAAGTTATAGATCGTAACTGCTTGAAAAATTGGTTTTTAGCAATTTTAATATTCAAATTCAGGAGTTAGCTGAATATTTTAGAAGATCTATAAATATAAGAATTATAAACAAAATACAATTAACTTAAGCAAATTGAAAAAATGAAAAAAAGTTTATTAATTATTGGTTTATCGGTTGTCCTATTTTCGTGCAGTCCAACTTTAAAAGTTAAAGAATTAAATGCAAAAACTGGAAAATTACCAACTGAAACGGTTTTAAACCAAGAAGAAATTCTCGTGGAAAAAAGTGTGAATCTAAAAGAATATTCTCAGTTTTTATTTGTTAAAAAAAGCGGCTTGAATATGGAAAAATATGAAAACTATATTTTAGGAACGTTAAAGACTATTGGAGGATTTGAAAAGTATTATACGCAAAACGATTTAGAACAATATGTTATTCAAAATAATTTGACGGACAAAGTTACCAGTATTTCTGATAATATAGGTTTGTTAAATTTAAGTAAAAGTGCAGGTAAATTTCTTATTTGTGAAAGTAACGTTGAGTATAAAGGAGGGTATGATTTTGCCTTTGAATATAAAGTTATTAATCCAACAAATGCTGAAATTTTATTGCATATAAAACATAATGCTTTTAACTGGGGAGGTTTAGACAGACCTTTATTTAATCCTGTTTTCAATAAATATATTGATTGGATCAAAACTAATAGCAAATAGTATTTCAAATCAAAGTTGAAAGCTTTAAGATAAAATACAACTGATTTAATCATATCAGTATGGATATATGGCGGGTTTTGGGTTTAATTTGAAGTTGGTTTAGTACTTGCAAAGTCAGTATTTAACCGAAAAATTAGGCTTCCTTAATCCGCCACATCTCAAAGCAGTCTAACCCAGGCAACAATCTAAAAGAAAAACAAAAGAATGAAATTCGACAGAAATGATAAAATAGAAATTTTTGAAAATGCAATTAGTTGGATTGTAGTATTTGCAATGTTTGTTTATGGGGGAGGTAAAATAGTTCAATTTGATGGAGCTGCTGAAATTGACAAAACTGTTTCAGAAATGACTGGTATGGAATTGATGTGGGCTTTTTATGGTTACTCAAAAGCATATGCAATAACTTTAGGATTTTTTGAAATAATTGGAGGAACATTGATTTTGATAAAAAGAACCAGAATTATTGGTTGTTTGTTCATATCTACCATACTTGTAAATGTGATTTTACAAGACATATATTTTCAAGTGCATAATGGAGCTCTAAAAGCAGCGATTCTATACCAATTATTAATTTTAATAATTCTATGGTTGAATAAAGATAAAGTTATTCAAAGCATCAAGAGTTTAATCAATTTTAGTACATCTCAGCAACCAAGATTTAAATTTATAATCAAATTAGTAATTGCTTTTATTTGTTTTGTAATACTGAGAATAGCAGAATACTTTATAACAATGAAATTGTAGAGCCAGTAGATAAAGGTTATTACAACGGATATGGGCAATAGGTGAAATGGAAAAATATTTTTTTATTTGGTATGACTGGCAAATCTGAAAATGTACCTTTATTTAAATTTACAGTATTACTAAATGATTATCCGTTAGTCCATAATCGTAACAATTCATAAAAATACAATGGAAGAAGTAAGCAAAACAAAAGAATCGGTTTTTTTGACAATTATTAAATGGATTTTTTCCTTATTATTTCTAACTGCATCTTTTATGGTTTTAGTTAGAGATCAAATTTGGCTCGTAATTTTTTCTTACTCAATGGTTGGATTGCTTTTGTTCCCGCCAATGACAGAGTTTTGGAGAAGAAATTTTCCTTTCTTAAAAAATAGATTTATAAAATTTCTTGTTCTTTTAGGAATATTTATGCTCGCCTCATTGGCTTTCAATTAAAATTTAGTCTCAAAATTGTTTCATTGAAAATAGAAATAAAAAGAAACCTATTGCTCGGTTATGTAAAATTTTATTTCTTAAGTCTAAGCTTGGATTGACAATCAGTGTTTTAAGGTGGGAGTACATATTTTGCTGGAAATTGTAAACAAATGATAAGTTTAAATAATGAAAAAGGTATTGTTAATTTTTCTGATTACTTTGTTTTTTACATCATGTAAGAATAATAGTGAAACCAATTTTGATTCTTTAAAAATTAAAGACGTTAGTGAAATTCTTAAAACGGTAATTTTAGAAGACAGTTTAAACGTTTTAAAAAATGAAAAAGAGGCCAAAATGTTTTGCGAAGATTTAATTAAACTTGATATTTATATTCCTGAAAAAAGAAAAAATAACAATCCAATTCCTCCTCCACTTCCATCATTTTTTAATGTCATCTCATTAGAAACTTTATTACATTATAAAATAGAGAATGAATTGTTTTTTAATTCTAATGATTCATTGTATTTACTTCAACAAAATATAAATCCTCCAAAACTTAAAATTGAAAAAGAAGTTGTCGAAAAAATTAATTTAACAACTATTGATAAAGAAAAAAATACAAGTAAAATAGGTAAGCCTTATAAATTTTATGAAATGACAATACCAATTTTTTCTTCTGACAATGAGAAAGCTTATTTAGAGCTAAATTATTATTGTGGCAGATTATGCGGCGTTGGTTTATCAATATTTCTGATTAAAATTAACGGTCAGTGGAAAATAATAAACAAACGGAGAACATGGATAAGTTAAAAGTATCAGCGATTACCCAATACAGTACATTTGGAGCTTAGCTTAATCTGAAATTAGTTTTGTATTTGAGGTGATTTTATTTTTTAGTAAACAAAAAACAACATGACAAAGTCCATAAAAATAATCGTTCTCTACCTGCTTTTTGTTTGTCATGTTTCGTGTACACAACATCAATTAGAAGGAAAAATAACAAAAGTCAATATAAATGATCTTAAAGGTGCTACTACACACGGACCTGTAGGTATTACTAGAAATATCATTCAGGATAAAAAAGGGATGATGTGGATGGCATCGTTTCGCGGAGTTTTTAAATATGATGGAACGTTTTTTACTAACATCACTAAGTCCTTAACAACATCACGCTTCTATTCTATTATCGAAGATACGAAAGGCAATTTGTGGTTTGGTACCGTTGGTGCAGATGCTTCGGGAGTGTATCGGTATGACGGAAAATTTTTCGAAAATTTTACAACTGCGCAAGGACTTCTTAATAATGAAGTGAGTAGTATTTATGAGGATGAAAACGGTACGTTCTGGTTTGGCGTTTCGGGTGGGTTTAGTTTTTTTGATGGAAGCTCTTTTCAAAATTTTATCATAGACGAAAACGGAATTCATGAAGACAAAACTGGAAAAACATTCGAAAAAAGGCAATCTTTTAAGTATACCGTCAATTCCATTTTGAAAGATGATAAAGGTGTTTTATGGATTGCAACAGGAGACAAAACATACCAATACAATCAAGAGAAAGCAACTGTAATGACTCATGATCAAACACCTTTTTATAACGTTCGTCTCCTTATGAAAGATACAAACGGATCTATATGGCTGGCTGGTATCCACGGTTTATGGCGTTGCCAGAACAATGCTTTTAGTAATTTTTCTAAAACTATCGTGTCTAGCATAGTCGAAGATGAAAACGGTGCTATATGGATAGGCTCTGCAAAAAATGGAATGACACCCAAGTGGGATCTTTCTCAATTGCGTTCAAATGATGTCCGTAGTGAATATTTTAAAGGAGTCACAATTCCCAATTTACCAATGATTTTTGGACTCAGTGCATCAAGAGATGGGAACATATGGTTGGCTACCTTTGATGGCGTTTTTCGCTATGATGGTAAAACAATGCAGCGTTTTAATAAATTATAATGGTATAAAATGGTACTATTTTCTTAAAACAACATTCTTATATTTTATGGAAGCAAACTGTAGCTAATAAACAAACAAGCAAAAAGAAATCATAGTCATGGCTCGTCTCAAATTAATATTACTTTTATTTTCAGTTTTCACCTTCTTCACATCAATAGCTTGGCTTGGTCGAAATGTATGTTTCTACTTTGAAAATAAAGACATATACCACCAGGAGCAGAATTATATTAAAAAGTATGTATTAATTGATTCAACATTTACTGTAGTCAAAAGTGGCTCTAAAAGTAGCAACGAGTATGTTTATTATTACGGATTGTCTAAAACTTATGATAATTATAAAACTGTTTTCGACTTAAACGTGCCAGATGGGAGCGCAGTAGTAGAAAAAAAGATGCATGTAGAAGCATTTGAAAATCCATTAAACAGTAATCAATATTTTTATTACGCTTGGATTCATAAACAAAAGGGGATTGGGTATATTTGTAATGAAAACGAGAAAACAATCAAATACAATTGGATTTATTTGCATCAATTGCTTGAATTTCAAGTAAATTTATTGTTGCTAATTTTTTCAATCATTGTTTTTTATTGGCTGGAAGTCTATAAAATTTTCAAAAAAGGCACTTGAAGCAAGTTACTTTTCATTAACAAATAAGAGCTTATGAAAAAAAGCGAATGGAATAGTTCCATTAAAGGGTTGAGAGATAAAGTTCCAGTGGATAGCAAACTAATTATAGGTATCCCTTATCGTCCAAAAGTAAGAGAAGATGTAAGTTACTTGAGATATTTTTAGTGTAAAATTATAGTTCATCCATTATTGCCAACATCTCATTTTCTTCATTTCTAAATCAACGAATCTCCAAATTCCCTTTTTAAAATTATTTTCGTAAATTTGCGATTCAATAAAAATTAAACAACAATGGAAAACGGAATATATGCTAAATTCAACACTACAAAAGGTGCTATTTTAGTAAAACTCACACACGATTTAACACCAGGAACAGTAGGTAACTTTGTAGCTTTAGCCGAAGGAAACCTTGAAAACAAAGTAAAACCACAAGGAGTTAAGTTCTATGACGGATTGAAATTTCATAGAGTAATTCCTGATTTTATGATTCAAGGTGGTTGTCCACAAGGAACAGGAACGGGAGATCCAGGGTACAAATTTGATGATGAATTTCACCCAAGCTTAAAACACAACCGTCCGGGAGTTTTGGCAATGGCTAATTCTGGACCAGGTACAAATGGTTCTCAGTTTTACATTACACACGTTCCTACAGATTGGTTGGATAACAAACACACCGTATTTGGACACGTTGTTGAAGGACAAGATATTGTTGATGCTGTAGCTCAAGGTGATGTATTAGAATCTTTAGAAATCATAAGAGAAGGTGAAGAGGCTAAAAACTGGAACGCAATTGAGGCTTTTATCACTTTTAAAGGGGCTAGAAACAAGCGTGACGCTGCCTTAAAAGCAGAAGCAGAAGCAGCTATGGAAAAATTAGCAGCTGGATTTGAAAAAACAGAAAGCGGTTTACGTTACCAATTCATTCAAAGAGGTGAAGGTAAAAAAGCAGAAAGCGGTAAAACTGTTTCGGTACACTATGAAGGTTCACTTGAAAACGGAAAAGTTTTTGATTCATCATACCCAAGAAAAAAACCAATCGAATTTAGATTGGGTCAAGGTCAAGTAATCGAAGGATGGGACGAAGGTATTGCACTTTTAAAAGTAGGTGACAAAGCTCGTTTTGTAATTCCATCTGATTTAGGATACGGTCCGAGAGGAGCTGGAGGAGTAATTCCACCAAATGCTACTCTTATTTTTGATGTAGAATTAATGGATGTAAAATAAGCTTTAGCTTAACTTGCATATTTAATTTATCCCATTGGCCTTAGCGGCTAATGGGATTTTTTTTAGGTATAACAAAGAAAATTTACGTATTTAAAAACTGAATCAAATCAGCATTTAGTTTGTCTTTTTCTATATAAAACAATCCATGAGGCGCTCCTTCATATATAAGAAAGGTGTTGTCAGGGATAAGTTTAGCCGCAATTTCTGAGGTTATTTCTATGGGAACGGTTTTGTCCTCATCTCCGTGAATGATAAGGGTTGGTACTGTCACGGTTTTCATCTCGTTTCGGAAATCTGTTGACGAAAATGATTTGGCACATGCCAAAGTTGCCTGTGGCGAAGCAAAAGAACATAGCATGCGATAGTAGTGCAGCAAAGCAGAGCTTATAGGTTTACTGATAAAACTTACACCAAAAAATGTTTTTCCAAAATTATCTAGAAAACTAATGCGATCTTCCTTAATCTGGCTTGCCATTGCATCGTATTTTTCTTGTGGTACACCATTGGGATTTGAATCGGTTTGCAATTGAAATGGGGTTATAGATGCAATAAGGACAGCTTTTGTAACTCCTTTTCCGCCGTGACGGCTAAAATAGCGCACTACTTCGCCACCACCCATTGAAAAACCTACAAGAGCCACATCTTCCAGATTCAAATACTCAATAATGGCTTTCAAATCGTCAGCCAAAGTATCATAATCATAACCATCCCAAGGCTGTGAGGATTTACCAAAACCACGACGGTCATAGGCAATCACTCTAAAGTTGTTTTGAATCAAAGCCTCCATTTGGTATTCCCACATTTCATTGGATAATGGCCAGCCATGAATTAGAATTACGGGTTTTCCTTCTCCATAATCTTTCACGTACAATTGTACATTTGGCGCTGTTTGTATGTATTGGTCAATGCCAATTGTTTCTTTTTTTCTGGCTTCGTTGTTGTTCATTTGACTCATTTCCATAATAGTTACAATTTAAAAGATGAATTTAGTATTCGTCTTTTGTAAATCTAGAACTGTTTTACAAAAAAAGTTTTACAGAATTAGTTTAAATAGTTGTAAATTTTATAGGTTTGTTATTCAGTATTTTAAAAAATAAATAATTATGGAAGACCTTAACTGGAGCGAATTTGAAAGAGTAGAAATGCGTGTGGGTACCATTTTAGAAGTTCATGATTTTCCCGAAGCCCGAAAACCAGCCTATCAATTGATAATGGATTTTGGGACTGAAATAGGAATTAAAAAATCATCTGCACAAATTACTAAGCGATACCAAAAAGAAGATTTATTACACCGACAAATTGTTGCTGTTGTCAATTTTCCTAGAAAACAAATTGGGAAGTTTTTTAGCGAATGTTTGGTTTTAGGATCAGTAGGAGCTGAGGGCGATATTGTTTTGCTCGCACCAGATTTTAAGGTTGAAAATGGGTTACGAATAGGTTAATTTATTCATTAAATGAAGTTTGAACCTTAGCATCAAGCGTTTCATACTTGTTGTGAATGGCTAATATAATTACTCCAAATAATACTGCCGAGACAATTAAAATAGTGTTTAGAAATCCCTCAGTGCCAAAAGAAAGTTTGATCAATATTGTTGAAATGATAAAGCCAGAGTTGCGAATGACTTTGTTAAACTTATCCGATAAGAAAAATGAAAACAACAACAATAGCACCTCAATCAAAATCAAGATGGTGAAAAAATCATCGAAGAAAATTTTATTAATGTCTTTCATTTTTGTTACAATTTCTGCAATCGAAAAGAAATTTTCATAAATCCAATGTCCCAAGCTGTACATGGATAAACTTAAAAAGACAGGGATTAATATGATAGCAAAAATGTTCTTTAATTTGATAAACGAAGCAATTGCGGTAGTTTTTTGAATTTTAGATTGGTTGATTTCATTCTCCTTACTTAACTTGTAAAAGAAAAAAAGCAATAAGAAAAGCATTATGGTAGCCAGAATGTCTAATGTGAAATTTACATTGGCAGCAGAGTCAAACCAGTTGTCTTTAAAGTCGAGTTTAGTCAAATCTTTAAAGATACGTCTGATGATAATAAGCGTAATGATTTCATATTGTTTACCAATGTATATAGTGGTTGATTTTGGCAAATAATAAATTAAAAGATAGACCTCATAGATCAAAATAAATGAAAATGGCGTGTAAATTGCAGCTATAGGATTACTCAATAGCTTAGAATATTTTGGGGTATCGATCCAGCCTAGATCAATAATGACAATGATACTAAGATGTATCAAGAAAAAAATAATGGCCATGGAAACAAAAAACTTTTCAGCTCTTTTTTTAGTTTCTTCGGATAAAAGCAAGCGATACAAAAACTGAAAAATAGTGTAAGATTGTTTCATGATAGTAATTAAGAATTAAAAGTAGTAAATAAACATTTAAAAAATATTGATTTTCAGTTAATTAACCTTTGTTTAAAGGGGGTTGAAACATTGATTTATAAAATTGCTATATATTCTTTTTTAAACCCCATTCAGTCCAAGAGCCATCATAAACAGAGCAATTGTCACTTTCAATCAAAGCATACGCTAAAACGATTATGCAAGCGGTAACCCCAGATCCACAATAAACTATAATTGGCTTAGAGCTTGGTTTTAGAATGGCTTTAAGTTTTTCTGGTTGTAAAAAAGTGTAGTTGTTTAACACGCTTGTGTAGGGAATGTTTATCGCTTTTGGAATATGTCCGCTTTGTAAACCAACTCTAGTTTCTTTAACAGTACCATTAAAGCGATTTTCAATACGGGCGTCAACTACAAGATATTTTTGGTCAATAATGTTTCTTTCAACTTGATGTTTGGTTTTTACCAGTTCTTGTTGAAAATCAACTTTAAAATTACCAAGATTATATATTTCATTCTCTGGAATGGCCTCTACAGTATAATTGTGTTTAATCCATTGTGGTAAACCGCCATCAAGCACTGCTACATTGTTAAATCCCATAACTTTAAATAACCACCAAACTCTTGGGCTCGAGTATATTCCTAAATTGTCATATACTACCAGAATACTGTTTTTTGAGATACCAAGTTTTGTGGCCTCTTGTTCAAATTGACTCGGACTCGGTAGGGAATTGGGTAACGGATTATTTATATTACTAAACGCAGTTTTTAAATCAAAAAATCGAGCTTTTGGGATTCTGAGATTTTCAAAATTAGACAGTGCTTTAGCCTGATTTTCTTTAAGACTAGCGTCTAATATTATCAGATTTGGTAAATCAAGATTATTGTATAGCCAATCTACCGATACTATTGTTGAGGTCATGTTTTTTATTTTGACAAAGAAATAAAACTTCTTGGTTTTTAAGATAAAAAAAAGTCCAAAAACGTATAGTTTTTGGACTTTCTTGGGGTAAGTAAGGAACTAAAAATTAAATATCATCAAAATCTATATCTGTAAATGTTGATGTTTGTGGTAAGCTATCGTCGTCTTGTTTCTCTAATGTATATTCTTTTTTGAAATCTTTTTGGTGTCTTTCAGAGATTACTTCTTCACCTTTGTGATTTAATACATAAGAAGTCATTTCGTCAAGAATTTCTGCAAAAGCAGCAAAATCCTCTTTATACAAGTAGATTTTATGTTTTTTAAAGTGAAACGATCCGTCTTCTTCTGTAAATTTTTTACTCTCGGTAATGGTAATGTAGTAATCATCAGCCTTAGTAGCGCGCACATCAAAGAAATAAGTTCTTCTTCCAGCTCTTAAAACTTTAGAAAATATTTCTTCTTTTTCTAACATGTCATGTTCTCTCATATTCCTTTCAGTCAATTTATGGTTGTTAACTAGCATTCAAAAATCTACAAAAAATATGTATTATACAACAATTAAAGCATTTCTTTTTCTGAAAGTTGTTTCAAGTGTAAGTCGGCATAATACCCGTTTTGATTTATCAATTGATTATGAGAACCTTGTTGGATAATTTGTCCGTTGTCTATAATAATTATGTTATCGGCATTTTTTGCTGATGAAATTCTATGGCTAACAATAATTGTTGTTTTGTCTTTACAAATAGCATTTAGATTGTTTAAGATGGCCTCTTCGGTTTCGGTATCCACAGCAGAAAGGCAATCATCAAACAATAAAATAGGCGAGTTTTTTATGATAGCTCTTGCAATAGAAACACGTTGTTTTTGACCTCCAGAAAGTGTGATACCGCGTTCTCCTAGTACGGTTTCATATTGTTTGTTGAATCCCATAATATTGTCATGAACAACGGCACTTTTGGCGGCAGCCTGTACTTCTTGATCCGTTGCGTTTTCTTTACCAAACTTGATGTTGTTTTTAATACTGTCCGAGAATAAAAAAGCATCTTGAGGAACAATACCGATGTTGTTACGAAGGTCAAAAAGATTTAGAGTACTAATTTCAGCTGAATCAATTGTGACTTGACCACTTGATACATCATACATACGAGAAATTAATGATAAAATAGTTGATTTACCAGATCCCGTTTTGCCTAAAATGGCCAATGTTTCTCCTTTTTTAACGGTAAATGAAATGTCTTTTAAGGCTTGAATATTGGTGTCTTCATAGGTGTAACTCACGTTATGAAATGCAATACTGCCTTCAATAACAGATTTGTTAGGATTGTTGTTTTTAATCTCGGGTTTTATTTTAAGAAATTCATTAAGTCTCTTTTGAGATGCTTCCGCTTCTTGAACCATAGATGAAACCCAACCCAGTGAGGCAACTGGCCAAGTTAACATATTAACGTACAAGATGAATTCAGCAATAGTACCGATATGTTTTATTGTGCCGTTGATGTACATGAGACCACCAAAATAAATTACAACTAAGTTACTTATGCCAATTAAAGCCATCATTAAAGGACCAAATAAGGATTGTACTTTGGCTAGGTTTAAGCTTTTGCTTTTACTTTCCTCGGCCAGGTTTACCATATTTTGTTGGTGTTGCTGTTCAAGAGAGTAGGCTTTTATAACTCTAATTCCAGAGAAAATCTCTTGGGAGAAACTAGAAATTTTTGATAAATACTGTTGGAAAATGGTACTTCTAGAATTTATTTCAGAGCTCAATTTAAAGATGGCGTAAGATAGAATAGGAAGCGGTAATAAGGTGTACAAAGTTAATATAGGAGAGACGTTGTACATGTATACAATTACTATTGCAAACCTAATTATTGTGTTTATGGTATACATCACAGCGGGTCCTACATACATGCGCACTTTAGAAACGTCCTCGCTAATGCGGTTCATTAAATCTCCCGTTCGGTTTTGTTTGTAAAAATTTTGAGTTAAGTTTTCATATTGTCTAAATACTTCATTTTTTAAATCAAATTCAATATGTCTAGACATCACAATAAGCGTCTGTCGCATCAAGAAGGTTAAAAAACCGGCTATAATTGTAGTTGCAATAATCAGTAATATATTAGATATCAATTCGTCTTTAATAACGGATTTAGCAACTGATGTATCTTTGGCGAAAGCCTCAATTACCATAAAAGATTGACTGATCAACTTAGGGGTAAATAGCATGAAAATTTGCGCAATGATGGTGAACACAATTCCAAGTAAAAAGCTGTATTTGTATTTAACGAAATATTTATTTAAATAACGTAATTCTTTCATTTTTAGTAAGGTATTCTGTGTTTTGTAACTTTTTTATAATGTTTTGCTAACTTTTTACAAGATTATATTGCTGAATATCAAGTGAAAGTTATTGATAAATTAATGATTTTTTCCAGAAATGCTATTGCATATTTAAATTTTATGTAGATTTGGCTAGTCTTTTTGACAAATTCATAAATGTCTCACTATTAAAACTTACACAATGAAAGCAGATTTTACAACTGGAAAAGAACTTCAAAAAATGGATCCTGTTTTTGGTCAATTATCATTTGATGATCACGAGCAAATTGTATTTTGTAATGACAAAGATACGGGTTTAAAAGCAATTATTGGTATTCATAATTCGGTAATGGGACCCGCATTAGGTGGTACAAGGATGTTTAATTATGCTAATGAGTGGGAAGCACTAAATGATGTTTTGCGTCTTTCACGCGGTATGACCTTTAAAGCAGCTATAACAGGCCTAAATATAGGTGGTGGTAAAGCGGTTATTATAGGTGATGCTAAGACTCAAAAAAATCCTGCATTAATGCGTAAATTTGGAGAGTTTGTACATTCATTAAGTGGGCGTTACATTACTGCAGAAGATGTGGGAATGGAAACTGCAGATATGGATATTGTAAGAGATGTAACTCCTTATGTCACTGGGATTTCTGAATCTAGAGGTGGTGCTGGAAATCCATCTCCAGTTACGGCTTACGGGGTGTATTTAGGAATGAAAGCGGCTGCTAAACAACAATTTGGTACCGATGTATTAAGTGGTAAGAAAGTATTAGTACAGGGTATAGGACACGTAGGCGAAACATTGGTTGACTATTTAACCAAAGAAGGAGCCATTGTTACTATTGCTGATATAAATGAAGAAAAACTTGCTGAAGTAGGAGCAAAGTATAACGCCGAAATTTATAGAGGTGAAGATCTGTACACTGCTGATGTAGATATTTACGCACCATGTGCTATGGGCGCTACATTAAATGACGTAACAATTTCTAAATTGAAAGCAAAAGTTGTTGCTGGTGCAGCAAACAATCAACTAGCTGATGAGAATATTCATGGGGCTTTGTTACAAGAAAAAGGAATTTTATATGCTCCTGATTTCTTGATTAATGCGGGTGGAATTATTAATGTATATGCAGAGTTAGCACATTATGACAAGGCTGAAATCATGCGTAAAACCGAAAATATTTATAACACTACGTTAGAAATATTTGATTATGCTATTGCAAATGGATGTACCACACACAAGGCGGCACTTACTATTGCACAAAATAGAATTGATCAAAGAAAATTAGAGAACAGTAAAAAATAGTTTTCATACTCAGCTGCCAGTATTTAGTGATGTATTATTTGATATCACTAAATACTGATTGCTGAATACTTCAAAATAAGCAATCATATATTTTATTTTAAAAAATGAAATTCTTATTTTTGCACCCTAATAAATTTAAAGTTCTTACAAGGTGGTAAATAGAAGACACATACGCGTAAAGGTCATGCAATCCATTTATGCAATGCATCAAAGCGGTTCAGATAGTTTGGAAAAAGAGGAAAAATTCCTTTATTACAGTATAGATAGTATCCAAGATTTGTACCTTATAATGCTATCTTCATTGATTGAAATTTGTAAGACTGAAACTGTTTATTTGCATAAATCAAGCTTAAAACATTTAGCTACCCCTGCAGAACGCAATCCAAATGAAAAATTTATTAAAAATGAAATTTTTCAAATCCTCTCTGATAATAATTCATTAAGCATAGCACTTGAGAATCGTAAAATTAACAATTGGTCATTAAATGATGATTATATTGTTTTGCTACTTAACGAAATTAAAGCTAGTAAGCTATATCTGGACTACATGCAAAGTGGTATAAACACATTTGAAGAAGATCGACAATTTATTGTGGACTTATTCATGCAAGTGATTGTTCCAAATGAAAAACTGTATGATTACCTTGAAGATGATAAATTAACATGGGTTGATGATATTCCGCTGGTTAACACGCATATCATTAAGCAGTTAAAAGCAATCAAAGATGGTGAAGATGACAATTTTAGAGTTCCAAAATTGTATAAGGATAATGAGGATAGAGATTATGTAAAAGAGTTATTTCGTAAAACAGTTTTAAACGAAAAAGAACTAGCCAAAGAGTATTTGGATAAGACACCTAATTGGGATAGTGAAAGAATAGCAGAAATTGACACGATAATCTTGAAAATGGCAATTTGTGAGTTTCTAAAATTCCCATCTATACCGGTAAAAGTGACTCTGAATGAATATCTTGAAATTGCCAAAGAATATTCTACACCTAAAAGTAGTATATTTATCAATGGTATTCTAGATAACCTAGTAAAAGAATTAAATACAAATAAAAGAATTATCAAAGCCGGTCGCGGTTTGATGTAATAAAAATATAAAAAAAACATGGAACAATTACAGCAGTTTGCCCCTTTTATTTTAATGTTTGTAGTAATCTATTTCTTTATGATTAGACCACAACAGAAAAAAGCAAAACAAGAAAAAGAATTTGAAAGTGCATTGAAAGTAGGCGATAAAATCATTACCAAAAGCGGATTGCACGGAAAAGTAGCTGAACTAGCAGAAACTACAGTGGTAATTGAGACTATGTCAGGTAAATTAAAAATGGAGCGTTCTGCCATTTCAATGGAAATGAGCGCAGCTCTAGTTAAAAAATAAGATGCCAAACGGTAACTAAAAAAGTCCCAAATTACATTGTATTTTGGGACTTTTTGTATTTAAAAAATATTTTTATTTTTTACTCTTCTTGTTCTTTTTAGCTTTTTTTGATTTAGCTTTAGCTTTTTTCGCTTTTAGTTTTGCTTTTACTTTAGCTTTTTTTGCTTTATCTTTTTTAGTTTTCTTTGCTTTTTTAGCTTTAGCTTTAGCTTTCTCTTTGGCATTCGCCTTTGCTACTTTTTTCTTTTCTTTATCTTTCATTTTTACTTTGTTTTTATTCTTTTCTTTTTTGTCTTTCTTTTCTTTTTTGTCTACCACATTGGTCATATCTTCTTCTTCTGTAATGGCCGGTGCAATTTCATCTTCTGTTTGTTCAACAGGAATGTCTGTAGTTTCAATTTCGGGAGTTACATTCTCTGACGTTATTTCTAAATCTGGAGAAGGTGTTGGTTTTTTTGCTGCAGGTGTGCGTCTTGCTCTTACGGGTTTGATAGGCTCTGGTGTAGGAGTAGATTCTGGTGTGAGGTTTGTTTCCTCTTCGTGTGATGTCATAAAGTAAGTAGTTAATTATTGTTTATTGTAAATTATATTCTAATATTAATAAATTGTTATTTTTATGTTAGCAAATGTAATGATTTTATTCATTGCCCAATGTTAAGCTTTTGTTTTAGGTGTTTTTTTTTACAAGGATGTATTTCTAGAGCAGAATACTGTTATTGATTTGTATTCAAAAAAAAAGTCTCCTATCAGAGATGGAGACTTTTGAATTAAGAAATAAATGTTTCTTTATAGTTTTGTTGTCAATTCAGCTATTTTGACAATTACGTCAACAGCTTTTTGCATACTTTCTACCGGTACGTATTCATATTTTCCATGAAAATTATGACCACCAGCAAAAATATTAGGGCATGGAAGTCCTTTGTATGAAAGTTGTGATCCATCAGTTCCACCGCGTATAGGTTTGATTAATGGTTTTATGTTTAATTCTCTCATTGCTTGCTCAGCAATATCAACAATGTATTTTACGGGCAATACTTTTTCTTTCATATTGTAATACTGATCTTTTATTTCAGTAATTACAATGTCCTCACCAAATTGCTTAGCGTACTTTTTATTGATTTTTACCGTGATTTTTTCAATGAGTTCTTTTCTTTTCTCAAATTTTTTCTTGTTATGGTCTCTGATTATCAATTCTAAAACTGTTTCTTCGATATTTCCAGAAAGGTGGTGAACATGAAAAAAACCTTCGTAGCCTTTTGTTTGCTCAGGTGTTTCGTCTGATGGTAATTGATTGATAAAATCATTGGCAATTAGCATGGAGTTGATCATTTTACCTTTGGCATATCCAGGATGAACACTTTTTCCCTTGAAAGTTATTTTAGCTCCAGCCGCATTAAAATTCTCATATTCGAGTTCTCCTACTTGGCTTCCGTCCATAGTGTATGCCCATGCTGCTCCAAATTTTTCAACGTCAAAATGGTGAGCGCCACGACCTATTTCTTCATCTGGTGTGAAACCAACTCTAATTTTCCCGTGTTTGATTTCAGGATTGTTGATTAAGAATTCCATTGCCGTTACAATTTCAGTGATTCCGGCTTTGTCATCTGCTCCTAATAATGTAGTTCCATCTGTTGTTATTAAGGTTTGTCCTTTATATTGTAACAAATCTTTAAAATAATCTGGGGATAAAACGATGTTTTTTTCAGCATTTAGTATAATGTCTTTACCATCATAATTGGAAACTATTTGCGGTTTTATATTTGCACCACAAAAATCAGGTGAGGTATCAAAGTGTGATATAAAGCCTATTGTAGGGACTTCATAATCTACATTGCTAGGTAACGTAGCCATGATATATGCTTTGTCATCAATAGTTACATCTTGCATTCCAATATTTTTTAACTCTTCAACCAGTTTGTTGGCTAAGTCCCATTGTTTTGCAGTGCTTGGCGTGGTTGGTGAGTTAGCATCAGATTCTGTGTCAATTATAACATAACTGATGAAGCGGTCAATGATATGTTGCATGGTTTAATTTGTTTTATGCAAATATAATTTTTTCCACATGGATTCTGATTTTCATTAAGAACATTTTTTGATTTTTTATTAGATTTTTATGGCTCAAATAATTTAATTTTTTCACGAAAAAAAAACCACTCGAAAGTGGTTTTAAATTTAATCTCTTGCTTTACTTAATTTTTTTTCAGCTTTTACAACATCCTCTTTTAAATTATTGATTTTGATTTGTTGCTTGCTAATTTTAATGTTCTCTTTTTCTATTTGAGTAGGATCTAGCTTTCCTTTGTCTTTTTTCTTTTCGAATTTTTCCATGTTGTCTAGCAAGTTTTTCTCGGTAGTAGCAAGCTTTTCTTTGCTTTTTTGAACTGACTTTTCAGCGGCAAGTATTTTACTTTGTTTTAAAGAAAATTCTCGGGATTCTTTATCTGCTCTATGTTTTTCTTTTTCTGTTTCTAATGCTTGGTTAAGTGCTTTTTTATCATTTCTCAGTTTTTCTTTGAGCATTTTTTCATCGGCTTTCAAAGCTTTATTTACTGCTTCAGTAGCTTTTTTTATACTGTCATTTTTAGTGGCTTCTACAGAGGATTTAGTGTTTGGTAATTGCGTGTCTTTTTTTACATCTTGAGCAAAGAATACTTGAACAGTGCAAAGCAATATTGCTGTTGTTATTATTTTTATTTTCATAGATTTTAATTTAAATTATTATTCATCCATTTGTTAGAGATATTTTTCAATTTGCTAAAATTATGCCATTTTGAGCAAAAAACAAGTTGAATGAGTCTAAAAATTTATAAACAAAGCTTTTGTTTTGTGTTCTAGTACTGTAAAAAGTTTGTCTTTTAGTCTTTTCAAGACTTCTGTTTTGTTTTGCATTTATAACTATTCACGTATCATTTTATATTTTTTTTTCTAAAAATTTATTTATCGATGAGATAGTTCTATTTTTGCATCACACAACTACACAATCATGTATAAATTACTTTTACGTCCTATTCTTTTTTGGTTTGATCCAGAAGAGGTTCATTATTTTACTTTTTCTTGCATTAGATTTTTATCTAAATTACCAGGTTTTCCTTCTTTGTTTAGATCACTTTATCTAGTAGATAATCCAAAATTAGAAACTGAAGTTTTTGGATTAAAATTTAAAAATCCCGTGGGACTTGCTGCAGGGTTTGACAAGGATGCTAAGCTTTATAAAGAACTCTCTAATTTTGGTTTTGGATTTATCGAAATTGGAACACTAACTCCCAAGGGACAAGAAGGAAATCCTAAAAAAAGATTGTTCCGTTTAAAAGAAGACAGTGCTATTATCAATCGTATGGGTTTTAATAACGGAGGTGTTTATGATGCCGTTAATAGATTGAAAAGTAATGATAAGGTTTTAATTGGCGGAAATATTGGTAAAAATAAAATCACATCAAATGAAGATGCTGCCTTAGATTATGAATTATGTTTTGATGCTTTGTATGATTATGTAGATTATTTTGTTGTCAATGTAAGTTCACCTAATACGCCAAATTTAAGAGCGCTTCAGGATAAAGAACCGTTAACACTGTTGTTACAGACCTTGCAAACCAAGAATTTGGCTCAGCCAAAACAAAAACCAATTTTGCTTAAAATTGCTCCGGATTTAACTGATGATCAATTGCTTGACATTATAGATATTATAAGTGTAACTGGTATTGCAGGAGTAATAGCAACAAATACCACTATTTCTCGCGAAGGTTTACAATCTGAGAATCGTGATGAAATGGGTGGGCTTTCAGGGAAACCACTTTCAAAACGCTCTACAGAAGTGATTCGTTTCCTTTCAGAAAAAAGTAATAAAGCTTTTCCAATAATAGGAGTAGGGGGTATTCACTCCGCTGCCGATGCTCTTGAAAAACTAGATGCTGGAGCCAGTTTGATTCAGCTATACACTGGTTTTATATATGAAGGTCCAGCACTTGTTGTTGCAATTAATAGAGCCTTGCTAAAACGAAAGTCAAAATCTTAAATAAAATAAATGTCCATAAACGAAGCTTTTTTTTTGTAATTGTAATTTAAGAAAAATGGAATTGATTACTGCTAATTTTCGGAATTTTCAAATTTTGTATTAAACAGAAAAAACGATTTCGTAAAAACAATTACTTTAGTATCTTTGACTTCATATGGAGCCAATAAAAATTATAGAATGCCCACGTGATGCCATGCAAGGCATAAAACCATTTATTCCCACAGCCAGAAAGGTAGCTTACATTCAATCTTTATTAAGAGTGGGGTTTGACAGTATTGATTTTGGAAGCTTTGTTTCTCCAAAAGCAATTCCACAAATGCAGGATACAGCCCAAGTATTAGAACAACTTGATTTGTCACAAACAAAAAGTAAATTACTGGCAATAATTGCCAATACTCAGGGAGCGTCTCAGGCTGCGACTCATGACGCAATTCAATATTTAGGTTTTCCTTTTTCTATTTCTGAAAATTTTCAGATGCGAAATACGCATAAAACCATAGCCGAATCTCTAGTAACACTGCAAGAAATCTTAGAAATTGCTGATAAATCAAAAAAAGAGGTTGTTGCTTATTTGTCAATGGGTTTTGGGAATCCATACGGCGATCCATGGGATGTAAATATTGTGGGCGAATGGACTCAAAAATTAGCTACTATGGGTGTTAAAATTTTATCACTTTCGGATACCGTTGGCAGTTCAACCCCAGATGTGATTTCGTATTTGTTTTCAAATTTAATACCACAATATCCTACTATTGAGTTTGGAGCTCATTTGCATACTACTCCTGATAAATGGTTTGAAAAAATTGATGCTGCATACCTAGCGGGTTGCAGGCGTTTTGATGGCGCTATACAAGGTTTTGGTGGCTGTCCTATGGCTACAGATAATCTTACTGGAAACATGCCAACAGAAAAGTTACTTTCTTATTTCACTGCCAAAAAAGAATATGCAGGCATGAGTCCCATGAGTTTTGAAAGTGCATACAATGAGGCTTCTAAATTATTTGGCGAGTTTCATTAATAAGTGCATTAGCGTTTTTGCAACGAATTGCCATACTAGATTTAATTTATTTTCGTTTTTTAACAAAAAGTATGTATTTTTATAGCAACCTAATTTTTGAAGTACATGAAAAAAGCCATCTTTAAATCTCTATATTCTTGCATTGCTCTTGTTTTGCTTTTTTCATCCTGTGCCAGTGATGTTGATTTTGATCAAGTTAATGATATAAAATTAGAGCCAGTTTTTATAGCAAATCTAGCGTATTTTGAAGTCCCTGCTCCTGATTTTGTAACTAATGGCCAAGAACAAAATTTTGTTTTTGATATTCCAGCGGTAGATGTTTTTTCGGATAAGTTTTTTAAAGATAATTTAAGAAAGGCTTCCATTTTTACTGAAATGGAAAACACAATCAACAGAGCTTATCAAGTAGAGCTTTTGTTTTTAGACAATAATAATGCTACTGTTTATACTGCTGATTTTAATGTACCTGCTTATTCAGGAACGGCAAATAAAGTGAGTAGAACGGATGTATTTGAAAATGTACAACTTGATTTATTAAAAAGAACTACTAAAATAGCTTTCATTTTACGCATGTTACCAGGTCAACCTTTGACTGAGACAAGTACAGGGAAACTTATATTGCGTTCAGGTGTAACCGCTTATCTTGTTGTAGAATGAAAAAAAGACTTTACCTTTTAATAATCCTTTTTGCTTTTTGTGGTTTTGCTCAAAACAAGCAAGTTTTATATAATTTTACAGCTGTTCCTCAATCTATGATGACAAATCCCGGTGCGGATTTTAAATATAATTGGTATGCAGGAATACCGTTACTATCTGGAATTTCAGCTAATGTAGGTTCAAGTGGTTTTGCTGCTTACGACCTTTTTGCTAATGATGGCATAGATTTTAACACCAAGTTGCGTAATGTGGTGATGACTACTAACAGAAATGATAAATTGGCAGTTAACCAACAAATGGAAATTTTTAGTGGTGGATTTAAAATCCCGGGTGCTGACCGTGATGCTTCAAATACGTATGTTTCCTTTGGGATATACCAGGAGTTTGATATGATGAATTTTATGCCTAAGGACTTAGCTATTCTAGCTTTGGAAGGCAATGGTAATTATTTAGGTAAAATATTCGATTTAGGAGATTTGAATACAAAAGCTGAACTTTTATCTGTTTGGCACATTGGGGCACATAAAAATATTACCAAAAATTTTATTGTGGGTGCTCGAGCTAAAATATATTCTAGTATTTTCAATGCAAATTCTACAAAGAACTCGGGTTATATTTATACAGGCCCATCAAATTTGGGGGTTTATGATCAAAGTATCTATGCTAATATGCAACTAAATACTTCTGGATTGGCAAAGTATGATGATGAAAATAATGATTCAGATGTGGTTAAAGACATCACAAAAGGTGTAATGTTAGGCGGAAATTTAGGCTTTGGCTTTGATGCGGGTTTCACTTATTATCCCACACAAAACATTCAAATAACAGGAAGCATTCTGGATGTAGGATTTATAAACCATACTAAGGATGTAGAAAATTACACCTTAAAAGGAAGGTACAACTATAGAGGAGTTGTTCCTAGCTTTAGTTCAGGAGCTTCAGCCGAAAATATTTACAAAGAATTTCAAGACGCTATTCCACTAGACACGATAAATACAAAATTCACAACTTGGCGCCCTATCAAGTTGAATACTTCCTTTCAATATTCGTTTGACGAGGATAGCGAAGAAGATTGTAACTGCGATGGTAATGGTAGTGATGTAGTGTATAAAAGTGCCGTAGGAGCACAATTATTTGTCATGTCAACACCTAGAATGCCTATGGCAGCTTTTACCACTTATTTTTCAAGAAAAATTTTGAAAGGATTGCAAGCAAAGGCTACCTATACTATCGATTCTTTTTCAAGTAGAAACATTGGTTTAGGCTTGTTTACTACGGCTGGCCCCGTAAACTTTTATCTTATAGCTGATAATCTATTGGAATACAGAGATGTTACAAAAGCAAATAGTTTGTCTTTTCAACTAGGACTTAATGTAATTGTGAAATAATTATTTCCAATTTATAAGTGCAATTTGCAATGTTTAGTTGATTCTTATTAGTCATTTATCAGATTAGATAATGTGTTTAATAGTTATATTAAAATCAATAGTTGTAGATTTATTTGTGACCAAATCTGTATTTATGAGGTTCTTGTTTATTGATTTATAAATAATCTGTTCTTTTTTTGCGAAAAAAAATGTATATTTGCACGCAATTAAACACCAACTACAATTGCAATGATCGCACACAACTCTAAGATTATCGGTGAAGGATTGACTTACGATGATGTTCTATTAGTTCCAAACTATTCTAACGTTCTTCCACGCGAAGTAAGTATTCAATCAAAATTTTCTAAAAATATTACGCTTAATGTACCAATTGTATCTGCTGCTATGGATACAGTAACTGAAAGTGCTATGGCAATAGCTATGGCTCAAGAAGGTGGAATTGGTGTTTTACATAAGAACATGACTATTGAGCAACAAGCTGCAAAAGTTAGAAAAGTAAAGCGTGCGGAGTCGGGTATGATTATCGATCCGGTAACTTTACCATTAAGTTCTACTGTTGCAGATGCTAAAAATGCCATGAAAGAATTTGGTATTGGTGGTATTCCAATTGTTGATGAAAATAAAACATTAAAAGGGATTGTTACCAATAGAGATTTACGTTTTGAAAAAAACGGTTCTCGACCAATTGTTGAGGTAATGACTAGCGAAAATCTAGTTACTGTTGCCGAAGGAACTTCATTAGAACAAGCCGAAGTAGTTTTACAAGGATATAAAATTGAAAAATTACCTGTTGTAAATGCAGATTATAAATTGGTAGGTTTAATCACTTTTAGAGACATTACCAAATTAACTCAAAAACCTATCGCCAACAAAGATGTATACGGACGTTTGCGTGTTGCTGCAGCTATAGGAGTAACCGGTGATGCAGTTTTAAGAGCAGAAGCACTTGTAAATGCAGGTGTAGATGCCATTATTATTGATACCGCTCACGGACATACACAAGGTGTAGTAAATACTTTAAAAGAAGTAAAATCAAAATTCCCGCAGATTGACGTAATTGTTGGTAATATTGCTACTGCCGAAGCTGCACGTTATTTAGTCGAAAATGGTGCTGATGGTGTAAAAGTAGGAATTGGACCTGGTTCAATTTGTACCACTCGTATCGTTGCCGGAGTTGGTTTTCCTCAATTTTCTGCTGTGCTTGAGGTAGCTGCTGCTATCAAAGGAACAGGAGTTCCAGTTATTGCTGATGGAGGAATTCGTTATACTGGTGATATTCCAAAAGCGATTGCTGCTGGTGCTGATTGTGTGATGCTAGGATCTTTATTAGCAGGTACAAAGGAGTCTCCAGGAGAAACAATTATCTTTGAAGGCCGTAAATTCAAATCCTACCGCGGTATGGGTTCTGTTGAAGCCATGCAAGAAGGATCAAAAGACAGATACTTTCAAGATGTAGAAGATGATGTTAAAAAATTAGTTCCTGAAGGAATCGTTGGTCGTGTACCTTACAAAGGAGAATTGAACGAAAGTATGCAACAATTCATTGGTGGTCTTCGTGCCGGAATGGGATATTGTGGTTCAAAAGACATTCCTACTTTGCAAGAAACTGGTCGTTTTGTTCGCATTACTGCTAGTGGTATCAATGAAAGTCATCCACATAACGTGACCATTACAAAAGAAGCTCCGAATTACTCTCGTTAGTTTTTTCAGTTTCTCATTCCGTTGGAATCTAAATAATTTAAACCATTAAGAAAGTTAAGGGAATTAAGGATTTAAAAAACTTAATGTGTCTTAATTTACTTAATGGTTTTTTTATTGAAGTTAAACTAAGCTCTTAAAAGGGCGGCTACTTTTTCTTCTCGCCTGCAATCCTTAAGGTGTATCTTTGAAAGATGTAAATTCAATTTGTTATTCTCCCGGAATCTTAATAATTTAAACCATTAAGAAAGTTAAGGAATTCAAGGATAAAAAAACTTAATGTATTTTAATTTACTTAATGGTTTTTTTATTGAAGTTAAACTAAGCTCTCAAAAAGGCGGCTACTTTTTCTTCTCGCCTGCAATCCTTAAGGTGTATCTTTGAAAGATGTAAATTCAATTTGTTATTCTCCCGGAATCTTAATAATTTAAACCATTAAGAAAGTTAAGGAATTCAAGGATAAAAAAACTTAATGTATTTTAATTTACTTAATGGTTTTTTTATTGAAGTTAAACTAAGCTCTCAAAAAGGCGGCGATTTTTTTCTTCTCGCCGGCAATCCATAAAATATCACTTTCCTCTAATATGAGATGAGATTCCGGATTTAACATACGTTTTCCATTGCGTTCAATACCAACAATAATCCCATGTGTGTTTTCTCGAATTTGCGATTCTCGAATACTTTTGCCTATACAAACTCGGTTTTTTAATTCCAATTTTTGAAGGATAATGTCAGTCTCAACCACTTTTTCGGCAACATCAATTTCATTTTTATCCAAGTAAATTTTGAATTCCTTTACCTGTTTGTCTGTTCCTATTACACTTATTTCATCACCAGGAAATAATCTTTCGGTTCGCAATGGAATGTTTATAACTACTTCTCCTCTTTTAATTGAGGCGATGTTGATTTCAAACTGTTCTCTAATTTTTAATTCTTCAAGAGTTTTTCCAGCTAAATTAGATTCTTTGGCAATTTCAAACTCTGTCATGTGACCATCCCAAGGAGAGAGCGTATTTTGACGTTTGTTTTCTTTTTTAATTTCTCGATCATTGTAATTAGTCATAAAATGATCTTCAATTTTATGATAAACGGCATGTAATTTTTTTGGGAATAAGATATAAGCACCTATGGCAATTAAAAACGCAATTGCAGCAATCCCTGCAGAGAAAAAAGTATTTAAAATAAAACCCACATAAAATAGTGAAAGAGCAATTCTAAAAAGCACTAGCATGATAATTGGGCCATAATGCTTTTTTTGCTCCAATAAAATTTGAACCTGTTTGACCGCTACTCTTCTTAAAGATAGCGCCCACAAGAAGGGTGATAATATAATCAATGTGATAAGTGCCGCAATAGCATTTCCAAATTTTGAATCTTCTACTAACGGAAGAATAAAATTTGACGAAAGTAAAATAATAGCAACAATAATGATAGAGTGTAGTACTACTTGTGTGAGATAACTTCGCATTACAATTTGCCAATTGCTTAATGACTTTATTTCTTCGGTATTTGAGCTGTAGAGTTGAATTCTTTTTACCCATCGTTTAGGCAGTTTCTTTTCAACAAAAACCGAAAACGGTTCGGCAAACTTGACCATGAAAGGTGTGGTAAAAGTGGTAATGGCAGATACGGCGACTACAATAGGATATAAAAAATCACTAGTTACTTTTAAGGTGGTTCCCAATGTGGCAATAATAAATGAGAATTCTCCAATTTGAGACAAACTCATTCCGGATTGTATGGATTGTTTAAGCGGTTGTCCCGATAGCAAAGAACCTATGGTAGAACTGATGGATTGCCCAAAGATTACAATCAATGTTAAAACAGCGACAGGGAAAGCATATTCTAGCAGTGTATTCGGATCAATTAACATTCCAACGGATACAAAGAAAACAGCGCCAAATAAGTCTTTTACAGGTTTTACAAGATGTTCTATGTGTTCCGCTTGAGTGGTTTCGGCAATGATAGATCCCATAATAAAGGCGCCAAGAGCAGGTGAAAATCCAACGTTTGCTGCAAAAATCACCATTAGTAAACACAAGGCTAACGAAATGATCAACATCATTTCATCGGTTAATAAATGTTTGGCTTTTTTTAATAATGTTGGTATAAAAAAGATACCTACTACAAACCAGATGGTCAAAAAGAAAATCAGTTTTAAAACGGATTGCACCAATTCCATTCCAGAAAACTGCTGACTCACCGCAACTGTTGAGAGCAAAACCATCATTAAAATGGCAATAATATCTTGAACAATAAGAGAGCCAATTACGTTTCCAGCAAATTTTTGAGATTTTACGCCCAGTTCATCAAAGGTTTTTAAAATTATGGTCGTGGAAGAAATGGATAATATTACGCCAAGAAAAATACTGTTCATTTTACTCCATCCCAAAAATTGACCGGTAAAAAATCCCAGGGTTACTAATGTAATTATTTGTGTAAACGCAGTGATAGAAGCCGTACCGCCCACTTTTACCAATTTTTTAAAACTGAATTCGAGTCCTAAACTGAATAGCAAAAAAATAACGCCTATCTCGGCCCAAACTTTTACACTATTAACATCTTTTACTGTTGGGAAAAAATCAAATTCAGAACTGGCTAAAAATCCTGCAACCAAATACCCTAAAACCAAAGGCTGTTTCATAATTCGAAATAACAATACAGCTATAGCAGCAGTGATTAGGATTAAACCTAAATCAGTAATTAAATCGGGTAAATGAACTATTGAAGCGGATAAAAAGGGAAACATAAATTTTGAATTTTGACTAAAATAACAAAAAAATCTGCTTTTATCAAGTGACAAAAGCAGATTTTAGAAAAGTATAACAATATCGAGGTTTAGATTCCCAAGAAATTACTAGGTGTAATTTGCATTAATTCGGCTTTTATCGCTTCAGATACATCTAGTGTTGCAATAAAACCATGAATGGCATTTTTATCAATGGCTTCATTAGTTCTAGTCAATCCTTTCAAGGCTTCGTATGGATTTGGATATCCTTCACGACGTAAAATAGTCTGAATAGCCTCCGCTACAACAGCCCAGTTTTTCTCTAAATCTTCGTGAAATTTAGGTTCGTTCAAGAGTAATTTATTCAATCCTTTCAAAGTAGCTTCAAATCCTATGATGGTATGACCGATTGGTACGCCCACATTTCTTAAAACAGTACTATCTGTTAAATCACGTTGCAATCTTGACAGCGGTAATTTTGCCGAAAGGTGTTCAAAAATAGCATTGGCAATCCCTAAGTTCCCTTCTGAGTTTTCAAAATCAATTGGATTTACCTTGTGCGGCATGGCTGATGATCCAATTTCGCCTGCTTTTATTTTTTGCTTGAAATACTCCATAGAAACATACGTCCAAATGTCCCTATCCAAGTCAATAATGATTGTGTTTATTCTTTTTAACGCATCAAAAAACGCTGCAAAATGATCGTAATGTTCTATTTGTGTGGTTGGGAAGGAGTGGTGTAATCCTAAAATATCTTCGACAAATTTCCCTCCAAATTGTTTCCAATCAATTTGAGGGTAAGCTACATGGTGGGCATTGTAATTTCCAGTAGCACCGCCAAATTTAGCTGCAAAAGGGATATTGAATAACAAACGCATTTGCTCCTCTAGTCGTTCTACAAAAACTCCAATTTCTTTACCCAAACGAGTAGGTGAAGCAGGTTGTCCATGTGTGCGTGCCAACATAGGTACGTCTTTCCATTCTACGCTTAATTCTTTCAACTTTGCTGTCAAAGCGATTAACGAGGGCATGTATACTTTTTCAAAAGCTTCTTTAGTCGATAACGGAATCGCAGTATTATTAATGTCTTGGGAAGTTAACCCAAAATGAATGAACTCTTTGTATTGTGACAAACCTAGTTTTTCAAAAGCATCTTTGATAAAGTATTCTACCGCTTTTACATCGTGGTTGGTTACTTTTTCTGTTTCTTTAATCCAAAGGGCATCTTCTGTCGAAAAATTTTGGTAAATGTTGCGTAAACTTTCAAATAAATCCGAATTCACCCCAGCAAGTTGTGGCAAAGGCACTTCGCACAAAGCAATGAAATATTCAATTTCAACCAGTACGCGGTATTTGATTAAAGCTTCTTCAGAGAAAAATGGAGCTAAAGAAAGGGTTTTACTTCTATATCTTCCATCAATTGGAGAAATAGCATTCAATTCGTTTAAAGTAGTCATTGTTGTGTTATTTGTTGGAAAAGCACAAATATAAACCTTTAAAGGCAATTTATAAAAGGAATATTTTTTTAAATATCCCTCAAGAGTGTTGCTTTTAATTGTTCCATTCCCTTTGATGCCATTTCAGGAATCACTTGCAGCTGATTTCTCAAATTCGGAATCTTAATCGGTTTGGGGTCAATGTAAAATAATGGAGTTGTTACTTTGGTAAAATCAATCAAACCTGCCGCTGGATACACTTGTAAAGAGGTGCCTATCACGGCAAAATAATCAGCAGTTTCTGTAATCGAAACTGCTTCTTCAAGTGCAGGAACTTCTTCGCCAAACCATACAATGTGCGGGCGCAATTGATTTTGATTTTCATCAAAGTCGCCAAAATTCAAATCTTCGGTCCAGTTTAATATATAATCAGGGTTGCGCGTACTACGCACTTTCAACAATTCCCCGTGCAGGTGCAATACTTGCGTACTGCCA
Source organism: Flavobacterium sp. CECT 9288 (assembly GCF_918731615.1). NCBI lineage: Bacteria > Pseudomonadati > Bacteroidota > Flavobacteriia > Flavobacteriales > Flavobacteriaceae > Flavobacterium > Flavobacterium sp. CECT 9288. Next base: position 885,931 of record NZ_OU957226.1, read on the forward strand.
GCACGCTCGTGCAAATCATCTACATTTTGAGTGATGATATGCACATTAAATTCCGACTCCAGTTCTGCTAAAATATAATGAGCTGCGTTAGGAGTAACCTCTTTGAGCTGTCGGCGCCTTTGGTTGTAAAAATCAAGTACCAAAGCCGGATTTTTATGCCAACCTTCGGGCGTGGCCACATCTTGAACGTTATGCCCTTCCCAGAGTCCATCACTATCCCGAAACGTTTTAATACCACTTTCCGCACTAATTCCAGCGCCAGTCAAAAGTACTAATTTCTTTTTCATGTTCTAATTTTTTGGGCGTGTTCGCCGAGGCGACCGGGCTTTCTGCTCTATCTTTATGGGCAAAAAAAGCCCATAAAGGATGCCGCGTCAATCCCTCACGCAAATCCCGTAAGCGTACTTCGTTTAACTTTCAAAGCACAATTCGTAAGAGATCAATACTCGCTGTTCTTTAAAACATAAAACTACTCTTTTTTACTATTTTTGCCAAAAAATAATCCCTCATGATCGATTTAAAATATCTCGAGTTTCTTGAAAATATCCTCACAGATAATCGCAAAGAGAAATTCCTTAAAGTATTGCAAAACAGAACCAAACATTTTACCATAGCTGTTGAAGATGTGTTCCAGATGCACAATACGAGTGCTGTTATGCGCAGTTGCGAGGTTTTTGGTATTCAAGAACTGAACGTAATTGAACAGCGTTACGGAAAAAGTATCGATAAAGAAATTGCCATGGGAGCCCAAAAATGGGTTGACATTAACACGTTTGATAGTGTAACAACTTGTGTTGACACTTTAAAGAATAAAGGGTATCAAATCATTGCTACCACGCCACACGACAACGATTGTTTGATGGAAGATTTTGATATATCTAAACCAAGCGCCTTATTTTTTGGCACCGAACGCGACGGTTTGTCTGAGGAAATCTTGCAACGTGCTGATGGTTTTTTAAAAATCCCCATGGTGGGTTTCACCGAAAGTTTGAATATCTCCGTTTCGGCAGCAATCATCATTCAAAACCTAACCAATAGATTGCGAAGTTCTACTATTGATTGGCACTTAACCGAGAACGAAATCCTAGAAAAACGTTTGGCTTGGGCCAAAAATTCTATTAAAGATATTAAAAGAATTGAAAAACGGTATTTTGAAGAGAATCCTCGGGTATGAAATAAAAAAACCATTTCAACAGCTTGCTATTGAAATGGTTTTTAGTAATATATCTGTATAATTTGAATAAAGTATGTTTCTAACAAGGATTAAATATCTTTCTCAAAATACAAATGAATGTATATCGCAGCTCCAAAATTTGTTGAAGTTGAGGTTGTAAACCTGTATCCTTTGGCGGAGTACTCATCTAGTTTTTCTTGAATTTCTTTTTTTGAGTCATTAGCAATGTGCTTTGAATCAAGTGTTAACTTAGAGTAATAAATCAAACTTTCTACTTTGTATTCTTTCATAATAGTGGTTGGTAATTAAATAGATTTTTATTTTAATGTAAAAATAGCAGAATAAAACTATAAAAAAAAACATTTCTTATTAGTTACTAAGGTCTTTAGTTACTAAAAAGGCGTTTTATCTATTACTCAAAAGAGAAAATTAAAAATTTGTTTCGCTCTCAAGTTGTATGTCTTTGATGTCGTTTGGATTCATTTTATAGCGGTAAACCCCTTTGTTCCCAATTGCAAATAAGGTGTTGTCTCGAATAATTACATCAAAACAATTTTTGTCGATTGAGTGAACCAAAACCGGTTCTACCGGATTTTCGATATTAAATATTTTGAGAACATCGTCGCAAACTACTAGGTATTTTGCCGTATAAAAACCAATTCCTTTGGGTTGCATGAGATTCCGACTGTGAATTAATTTTGGATTTGTAAGATCCTTCGTGTCGTAAACTTGCAAAACGTTAATATTATTGCCACAGGTAGTATTTGAGTTCAAAGTTACATAGGAATGTGTGCTATTGGCAATGACAGGGTCGCAAGCGGTAAAGTGTCGTACACTTGATAATTTGGTTGGGTTTTCAGGATTGCTAATAGAATAAATAAACATTCCATTTCTGGAACCAATAAATAAGTTGTCTCCATAAGAGAACAGCGTTTCGATGTCAAAGCCAATAGGAATATCGTTCACTTTAACAGGTTTTTCGCCGTCTATTAACGAAAATACATTTAATTTCATATGGTCTACACTATATAGATAATTGCCTTTTAGAGCAAAAACAGCGAGTGAACCGCCTTGTCCGATGCTATCGTTTGATGCGCTATCACTGTTAGAACAACCGATTGTAACTATCAATAGGAAGAAGAATATAATTTTTTTCATGATTATTTTTTTAAATTCCAGTCAATTATAATTTCATTGTCTTTTGTGTAGCCAAATGTCCCGTTTGGTGCTTGCTTTTGCGGAAAAACATTTTTATTTCGGTTGGTAACCTTAAAAATTTTTGTCGTTGGATCGAACGTGGCGGTGACTAAATCTACAGCTTGATTAATGTACACCGTATTGCCTTTGATGGCTAGATCAGTGGCTCCTGGCGCCTTTATAAAATAGAGTCGTTCAGGTTTACTTGGATTTGAGTAATCGTAAACATGAAAACCTTTGTTGACATCATTAATAAACATTAAATCTCCTTTAATGTAAATTTTTCCTGATTTAACAATGGGTTGTGTGTTTTGAAAAACGATCGAAGTTTCTAGGGCGCTCCGAGAGATAATGACAGGTTGGTATTCTTGTCTCGGAAAGTCATTGGGATCGGTTGTTGGCCAGCAGGAAACAAACAAAATTGAACCCAGCAATAGAAGTACTGTTTTTTTCATAGTCAAATGTTTCCTTAAAGATAACTAAAGGTTTTTTTGGTTGCGTTACCTTTTGGTTAAATTTAGGTTCATAAGGAATTAGCAATCAGAAATCTATTGGTTTAATTCAAGGAGGTTTTCTAAAAAAGCGATTTTTTCTTTTTCTTCCCACAGTTTGGTGTAAACAAGTAAGTTCAAAAATTCGGTTTTACTGGCACCAAACAGAAAAATAGTATCTAATTTCTTGTCATTGTATTTCCAAATAATATAACCAAGTGTTGCATTTTCCTTGATTTTCGACACCTTAATTTTTTGTTCTTTAAAGTTGTTAGTTTGGGTTATTTTTTGTGAAGATTTCTTTTACGCCTCCTTTTGTGACCACAATCGAATTGTAATTGCCATTTTTGTCCGCTAAAAATTCTACTGTTCTGTCATTGTCATCTGATCTAAAAAATTTTGTTTTTGATTCAGGGATAAGCTCTAGTTCCATACTATTGTAATAAAGTTTGGTACCCATTTTTATGATTTCAATTGTACCAAATTGCCCTGTGTAATGCTTATAATTAGATAGGTTTGCCTTTATTTTTTTGTGTTTGTAGGGTAGTGAAACCTCTTTTTGAAAAACCAGAGCCGAAAGTCCGTAGGCAATGATATGTGAAAGAGATTCATTGTTGGAAAGCAAAGTGACCAAAAGGCGATCTTTTGTAAACCGATTGAAGGATGTCATAGCACCAAAAAAGCCACCGTCATGCGCAATCAGTTCATGACCGTGATTGTAAAATGGGTTGATTACAAAACCATATCCCCAATTTTGTGTATTGTAGGGTGTGAACATTAGTTGTTTCATTTTTTCGGATAAAAGGCTTGTGCCGTAAAGCGCTTTGTCCCAAAGAGCCAAATCATCAACAGTTGAGTATACGCCATCATGTCCATAATTGATGTCCCAATTGATGTAAGGGTTACTAATGTAGCGGTCCTGTTCTTTGATATAATTTTTTGCTTTGTTAGGAATTAATGCGTCATTCCTAATTACACCAGAGTTGTACATACCTGCTTTTTCAAATACATGTTTTTGAAGATAGGTGCTGTACTTTTCGCCAGAAACAGATTCTATAATTTTAGCTAACAAATAATAGCCAATATTGCTGTAGGCTGTGTTTGTGCCGGGTTCAAATTCATAGGGCATTTTTTTAATTTCGTTGTAGGCTGAATCAGCAGACATGGTACTTGTTGCAATATTTTTGAAACCCATGGCTAGTCCAGAAGAATGAGACAATAGCATGTGTACGGTAACCTGATTTGCTTTGGGGTAGTCAGGTATGAAACGACTTAGAGGATCATTTAGAGATAATTTTCCTTCCTGCACCAATTGAAGGATTGCCGCCGCAGTAAATTGTTTAGTAACCGATGCCAATTGAAATTTAGTGTCGATCGTGTTTTTAATTTTTTGTTCGTAATCGGCAAATCCATATGCTTTTTTGAAAAGTACAGTATCGTTTTTTGATACTAAAACAGTACCGCTAAAGTTATTAATTTCAAGCTGTGCTTGCATGTATTTTTCAATAGCTGCGGATGTGTTTTTTTGACAAAAAAGAACCGTTGGCAGAATTGTGAATAGGAGCAGTGAGAGACTTATACTAGTTTGATTTCTATTTTTCATGATCCGTTTTACAGTTGATGATTACTTTAGTTAATAGTTGGTCCAGATGAACTATTTCATTTTCAGACAATCCGGCTAGAGCATCTGTTCTGTTTTTTTGAATAGTGGGAGTGAGTATAGCAATGGTTTCAATTCCTTTTTTTGTGATTTCAAGATTGAATTTGCGTCTGTCCGTCTCATGAATTTTCCGACTGATGTAGTCCTTTTTTACCATCAAATCAATAATTCTTGTTATAGAAGCATTGTCTTTAAAAATCATTTCTGCTACTTCTTTTTGGGAATACTGAGGATTTTTGTGAAGAATTATGAGCACCAAACATTGGTCAACGGTGATATCATGTACAATGGAGCTTATATTTTTTTGAGCCATTTTTCGGTATTCTTTTATTGTTTGCTCTAAGGAGTAAAGCACCGTGCCAGTGGGGTTTTTGTTTTTCATTTTTTATTATTTGATACAAATATAATTGATATATCAAATAATTGATTAATTTTTTTGAAAAATATTTATTTTTTGAAATTTTAAATGGGCTCACGCACATATGTTTTTATAATAAATTGATTGGCTGGTTTGAAACGTGTTCTGAAACCGCTAGCAATTGTAAGTTGGAGTAGGCTGTCCCAATCGAAAACTTAGCTTTGGAAAACTTTCAAAACATTTCTTCTGTAGTATATCGCCTGGGAAAGAAAACCAATTGAAGTTAAAATTTTATTCTTTCTTTTATATTTAAATTCAATGATTTCAAGAGTACACACAAGAATAAAAACCAACGAGATTACCAATAGATGGGCTGTACAGTTTTTAAATGTTAATTGATTGAAGTGTATTTTAAATTCTACTACTTCACATTCTTTAAATGTAGATGAAATACAGCTTCTTTTTTAACATTTTGTTATTATAAAAAATGTTTAAAGCCAGAGACATTTGCGCTGCATTCACTAAAAATGTATTTGATTTTAGGAATATTTTGAGCAGCTAGAAAGTAAAACCGTAGAACCAGTAATAGGAACATTGGTCAATTTTACCAATATGAAATGCGAAGCATTCACGAACACCATTTAAAATCAATAAAAACTTGTGAGTAATCGCGTAAACACACGAGGAATCAAGCAAGCCAACAAACACGTTTTGATGGCAGCATTGACCTATACTCTTAAGAAATACTTGAAGTTTATCACCAAAAAAGCAAAAACAAAAGCCGGAGTTGTAAGTGAAATACAAGCAAAAGCACCAACTTATCTAAAAACAGCTTTCATAGACTTGAATACCGACTTTTTAAGGCTTTTTATTTTTACAAACTACAACCTAAAACCAAAAATAAACCTCGCTTAAATATCCTTAAACGAGGTTGTTTTTTATACTTATTTTGAAATTTTACTTTTTGAAGAGAGTTGCGCAACAGCTACGTGTGTTGGTGGCTGGTTGATTTGTCGAAATTACAATTTTAACGCAAAACTTTCACGCTTCTACCGTTAAAATTCAATTAAGGATTCGTCAATTTCGGCGTCTTATTTTCTTTTCAACCGCTTAATTTTCTAGCTATAAATTTCGAAAAAAAATTCACGCTTCTGCCGTCAAGTTATAATTTTAACGCTTCGTTTTTCAAAAATATGATTTTATATTTTAGTATTCCGTTCAGATTTTCAGGCGTCTGCTTTATAAATTTCTTGCGTAAACAAATGCTTGTTTTCTCATCGATTTTAATCTGCGTAATTTCGGCACGACTAGCCACCAACGGCCAAGTATTGCTGCAGGTGGGGTTTTAGTATTCCGTCCAGCCTGTTGCTGCAGCTAAATTAAAATTATTTTGTTGAATTTTTGTACAATAGTTGATGTTTGCTTGTCCAGCCCCACTTGCTGCAATACCATGTTGGTGGCAGGCCTTGTTGGAAATATTTCCTCACTATTCAAGTTAATCCTCTCCTGTTTTATATGTGAAAACTAACTTATTTGAATCTAAAAAAACAATCGCCATGTCAAACGTGCTTTCAGTAATCGAATTGAAACTGTATTGAGCGCTTTTCCAAGGGTTCCCATATGAATTTGTAAAACATCTACATTCGTCTTTATTTATGAACGAGAGTATATGATTCAGAAAATATATTGCTTTGTCCCTTGTCATACTTTCACATATTGTAAATGCTAAATCAAAATTTAGAGTATTTAAAAGCAATTCTTTGCAATCTTCATAAGATAATTTATTCCAATTCTCATTCAAAGGATTTAATTTCTCGTTCGTACAAATAGTGTCAAGTAAATTAAAAATATCAGACTCTGTTTTTATGTTGCTATTACTGATTTCAAGTACAAAAGAACCGCCTTCAAAAAAGCTGTCCATACCAGATGATTTATATAACTCTGTTTTATTCACTTTAGAAATAGTAAGGTCTCTATAGGCTTGCCACCAACGTCCCCGCGCTACAAGTAGTTTGGGACTAAATTAAGCCCTATTTTCGGATTTGCCAAATCTTCCAAATACAAAACCAATTTCAAATTAAGCCTAATACCCAAATTGCTTGTAGCGTGTGTGCTTGTTGCACAACTCGAACAAATATATCAAAAAAAACTTGCAAAAAAGTAAAAGAAATTATATTTTTAACTATGCAAGGAAGAAAAGAACTCACGCCAAAAATGCTCTATCAAGTTCATTTACAGGACCTGATTCCTGAGCATAATTTTTATCGATTGCTTGATACAGCTATCGATTTTCATTTTTTATATAAAGCTACTGCAAAGTATTATGGAGACGAAGGACAGGAGAGTATTGATCCTGTTGTGTTTTTCAAAATCTGTTTGGTTGGCTATTTAAACAACTTAAATTCGGACAGGAAACTCATCGAGTATTGCTCAAATTGTTTAGATGTTCGCCTTTTTATTCGATATGACATTGATGAGGCTTTACCTTGGCACAGCACCATTAGTCGCACGCGTGGGTTGTATGGTGAAGAAGTGTTTTTAAGTTTGTTTAAAGCCGTTTTAAAGCTATGTGTTTCCAAAGGTATGATTCGCGGCAAGCGTCAAGCCGTAGACAGCGTTTTTATCAAAGCCAATGCCTCTATGGATAGTTTGGTAGAGAAAGAAGTATTGGAAGATGCCAGTGCCTTTGTAGATGAATTAGAAGAAAACAGCGAATTTAAAACTACCAGCACCAGAAAGAAACTAGTAGAACAGCACCATAATTGGAAAAAAGAAGCTTACAAGAGCCAACCCAATCCCAACTTCAACATTGATAAAGTAGATGAACACGGCAATTCAATACGTCCGAGATTTGTATCGAATCATACGCATTATTCTCCCACAGATTTAGATGCTAGGGTAAGTGTAAAACCAGGAAAAGCAAGACAGTTAAACTATTTTGGACAAATAGCTGTAGACGATGCGCATCATGTAATAACAGGCGCCTGTTCTGATTTTGCAGACAAACGCGATAGTCAAATCGACGAAGGAGATTCATCGAATACCTATGAAAATAAAATTATAATGAGATAATGTGTGCAAAAAATAGTAGAATTAACAGAGGAAAACCTAAATGAAAACGGCATTGAATTAGAAGAACTTTTAGCCGATGGAGGCTACAGTAGTGGAGAAGCGTTAAAGTATTTGCACCAAAAAAACATCGATGCCTATATTCCAAACTTCGGACAGTACAAACCCGAGCGAGAAGGTTTTATTTTCAATAAAGAATTGAACCAATACGAATGCATCAAAGAAGGTTCCAACAAAGCCATTTTACTATTTAAAGGCGAAAAGAACGATAGCAAAAGCTACACCAAATACAGTTATCGAAGTAGTGAGCGCGATTGCAAAAACTGTCCACTACGAGAGCAATGCTGCGGAAAAAGCACTAAGTATAAAAAGATAGATCACAGCATCCACAAAGAACACTACGATCGCATGCACCAAAAACTAACTCAAAACGCACGCTATGCCAAGCAAATGGTGCGAGTGAGAAGTAAAACCGTAGAACCAGTCATAGGAACATTGGTCAATTTTACCAATATGAAATGCGAAGCATTCACGAACACCATTTAAAATCAATAAAAACTTGTGAGTAATCGCGTAAACACAAGAGGAATCAAGCAAGCCAACAAACACGTTTTGATGGCAGCATTGACCTATAATCTTAAGAAATACTTGAAGTTTATCACCAAAAAAACAAAAACAAAAGCCGGAGTTGTAAGTGAAATACAAGCAAAAGTACCAACTTCTCTAAAAATAGTTTTCATAGACTTGAATACCGACTTTTTAAGGCATTTTATTTTTACAAACTACAACCTAAAACCAAAAATAAACCTCGCTTAAAAATCCTTAAACGAGGTTGTTTTTTATCCTTATCTTGAAATTTTACTTTTTTAAGAGAGTTGCGCAACAGCTACGCCTGTTACCTGCTGTTTTTATTTTCGCTGTCAATGTATGTCTGTTTATATTCTACTGTTATTGGTCCTTCATTTTTCTCGCAGTTAAACATAAACTTATCATCATGTCCGAATGAACCAACACCGTCTGCTTTAAATGTTTTTGGATTTGCGCCTTTTACAATTTTATTTTGAAAGTAAACATTTTCTTTATCTTTAATGTATTCAGAAGGACTTGCTGGCTCATCCATAAAATAAGCAATTACAATCTCTGCTGATTCATAATCTAATGCGTCAAGTCTTAAGTTTTTAAAATAATAGTATTGATTGTCTTTACCCCATATTTCGTTAAGTTGGACAAATGTTTTTGGGTTCACAGCATTGAGTTTTTCAAACTCATAGTAAACATTATTCTTGTCAAGTGTCCAATTATTGTCTTTAAGAACTTTAAATGTCTTTGGGTCTACATTTTTTATTCTACAGTCCGTTCCGCCAAATTGAAGTAAATAAACATTTTTTCTGTCCTTCCAATAATATTCTTTCACTTGCTCAAATGTTTTCGGGTCGGCATGTTCTAATATTGAAGCGTCTTTGTAAACATGATTTTTGTCTTTTCCTAAATGAATGTTTATGTCATTGTCTATGGTTTCAAATGTTTCAGCGTCTGCGCCTTTTACTAGTGCGTTTTCTCTTGTCCAATTGCCACCATGTATCCATTTGAAGTAAATCTTACCATCCTTTTCTTCATAACCTGAGTGACATGAAGTCAAAGAAATAGTAAATATTAATAGAATGAATAGATATTTAGGTGAATATTTCATTTGCAATAGTTTTACTTTAGATGTACGGTTTTTGTGTTATAAAATAGCAGGTAACGTTCCCTTGCTACAAGTGGTTTGGGGTTAAATTAAGCCTTATTTTCGGATTTGCCTAAACATCCCAAATACAAAACCATTTCCAAATTAAACCAATTGCCCAAATCACTAGTAGCAAGTGTGCTTGTTGCACAACTCGAACAAATATATCAAAAAAAACTTGCAAAAAAGTAAAAGAAATTATATTTTTAACTATGCAAGGAAGAAAAGAACTCACGCCAAAAATGCTCTATCAAGTTCATTTACAGGACCTGATTCCTGAGCATAATTTTTATCGATTGCTTGATACAGCTATCGATTTTCATTTTTTATATAAAGCTACTGCAAAGTATTATGGAGACGAAGGACAGGAGAGTATTGATCCTGTTGTGTTTTTCAAAATCTGTTTGGTTGGCTATTTAAACAACTTAAATTCGGACAGGAAACTCATCGAGTATTGCTCAAATTGTTTAGATGTTCGCCTTTTTATTCGATATGACATTGATGAGGCTTTACCTTGGCACAGCACCATTAGTCGCACGCGTGGGTTGTATGGTGAAGAAGTGTTTTTAAGTTTGTTTAAAGCCGTTTTAAAGCTATGTGTTTCTAAAGGTATGATTCGCGGTAAACGTCAAGCAGTAGACAGCGTTTTTATCAAAGCCAATGCCTCTATGGATAGTTTGGTAGAGAAAGAAGTATTAGAAGACGCCAGTGCCTTTGTAGATGAATTAGAAGAAAACAGCGAATTTAAAACTACCAGCACCAGAAAGAAACTAGTAGAACAGCACCATAATTGGAAAAAAGAAGCTTACAAGAGCCAACCCAATCCCAACTTCAACATTGATAAAGTAGATTAACACGGCAATTCAATACGTCCGAGATTTGTATCGAATCATACGCATTATTCTCCCACAGATTCTGATGCTAGGGTAAGTGTAAAACCTGGCAAAGCAAGGCAGTTAAACTATTTTGGCCAAATCGCTGTAGACGATGCGCATCATGTAATAACAGGCGCCTGTTCTGATTTTGCAGACAAACGCGATAGTCAGTGCGTGCAAAAAATAGTAGAATTAACAGAGGAAAATCTAAATGAAAATGGCATTGAATTAGAAGAACTTTTAGCCGATGGAGGTTATAGTAGTGGAGAAGCGTTAAAATATTTGCACCAAAAAAACATCGATGCCTATATTCCAAACTTCGGACAGTACAAACCCGAGCGAGAAGGTTTTATTTTCAACAAAGAGCTGAACCAATATGAATGCATCAAAGAAGGTTCCAACAAAGCTATTTTACTCTTTAAAGGCGAAAAGAACGATAGCAAAAGCTACACCAAAAACAGCTATCGAAGTAGTGAGCGCGATTGCAAAAACTGTCCACTACGAGAGCAATGCTGCGGAAAAAGCACTAAGTATAAAAAGATAGATCACAGCATCCACAAAGAACACTACGATCGCATGCACCAAAAACTAACTCAAAACGCACGCTATGCCAAGCAAATGGTGCGAGTGAGAAGTAAAACTGTAGAACCAGTCATAGGAACATTGGTCAATTTTACCAATATGAAATGCGAAGCATTCACGAACACCATTTAAAATCAATAAAAACTTGTGAGTAATCGCGTAAACACACGAGGAATCAAGCAAGCCAACAAACACGTTTTGATGGCAGCTTTAACCTATAATCTTAAGAAATACTTGAAGTTTATCACCAAAAAAACAAAAATAAAGTCCGGAGTTGTAAGTGAAATACAAGCAAAAGTATCAACTTCTTTAAAAACAGCTTTCATAGACTTGAAAACCGACTTTTTAAGGCATTTTATGTTTACAAACTACAACCTAAAACCAAAAATAAACCTCGCTTAAATATCCTTAAACGAGGTTGTTTTTTATACTTATTTTGAAATTTTACTTTTTTTAGAGAGTTGCGCAACAGCTACGTGTGTTGTGCGTAGTGTTTTCTATTTAGTTTTTTTGTTTATGATTTATTGAAGTTTTGTAACACACATAACTTTGGAAAATTATTAAAAGAATTTGAAAAATTAATAATGAATTTAAAAAGAAACCAAATTCATTTCCTTTGTGTTCGACTGCTCCGCCACTTAATGGTGGATATTCAGTTTTTCCTGCGATTTCAGAGATTGAATTTATAAAAGATATTATTTGAGTAATAAGTATAATGGCAAAGATATTAACAGTCAAAAAAAATAAATTTGCTGTGAGATTTTTAAAATTTCTTCTCAACATTCGTATAAAATATATTGAGTAGAATATTAAAAAAGTGAATAATACGAAAAAATGAACTTTCGCAATTACGAAGTAAGTATCATGCACATTTATGTCAATTGTAGCGTCACTTAAACAATCAATTCCTAAAAAAGTAATATTAAAAATCAGAATAAAGAGCATTGTTCCAATTAGCCAGTAGATTTCTTTTCTGTTTAAATTCATATAGTTTTCTGTTTTTTTTTGGGTAACATTACGCACAACGTTCCGCAGCTACACGAGGTGCAAGGCTTCGTGACTGCATATTTTCTATTTAAGTAAAAAGTTCAATGCGAAACGGCAATTCCAATAAATCCTTGCATCTTGTGTAACTGCTGTTGTATGCTGTACTTTTATTCCCTGGGTATTGCTATTTCGTTTTCTTTGATAAATAATAGACCATCAAAAACTTTTAACCACTTTCCGTTTTGATTTTTGTGTCCTAACATGATGCTATTAAATTTTTCTTCTAATTTTTTAGGATTATTTTTATTTATTTTATTAAAATCTATAAAGCCAAAATTATATTTTTGTTTGTCTAATTCAAATTCTAAAGATTCTTTTGGTGATATAATTTTTGTTTCTTCAATGCCTTTAAGATTATAAGGCATTTTTGAAAAACCTTTAGATGAAGTAGTTGCTATACTATATACTTTTTCAGAATATTTTTTCTTAACATGTTCGCCGAAAACCTTTAATTTAGAATACATATTTGGGTCACCGTCCGCATAAGTCACTTCGCTTAGGTTTGTTGCTCCATGAAAGTTGGCAAGCCAAACTATAATTTTAGCCTTTGGATTTCTTTCTTTAAAGTAGATTAAATTCCTTGCCATTTGATGGTCTCTAGTATTAACATAATAGGCTGTTTCTTCATCTTCATTACTAAAAGTATTAGGATTGAAATTCATCTTAACATGAGTAATAAGATTTTCTACCATTTGTGTGAAAAAGTTATCTTGGAAATGAATAAGTTCATTTTCTTTAATAAAATTTTCTAATTGTAATGTGATATGATCAAATTCTTCAATTGATAATTTTGATTTATTTGTGTTGATTTTTTCGAAAATTGGAGCTAATTTCAGCCATTCTTTTTTATTTAAAATTGCCCATTTACTTTTTTCTAGTTCATTTTTGATAAAACTAATGTTTATCATCGCAGTAATATTTTCGTAAGGTTCTATTCCTGCAAATGAAATTTTACTATTTTTAATAAAACTTTCAAAAGATATTAATTGTTTGGCTGGATTCCATGGATTCCAGAAGTTATACCATTCATTTTCAAAATTGTCAGGTAAATTATTTTTTAAAACACTTCGTCCATTAATAAATTCCATTTGAAGGAAATCCATGCCTTCCATAGCAATTGTATTAAACCCTTTTTCTTCAACCAAATATTTAACAATTTGAGTTTTTACTTCAAACGTTTTTCCTTCACCATGAGCTGCTTCACCAAGAAGTATTATTTCTTTGTTGGCAATGTATTGATCTAGTTTTTTAAAATTAGTGGGAATTCCATTTTCAGATTTTAATTCTGTCATTTTATCGGAGAGTTCCGTGGTTATTTTTTTACTGCATGAGATGTGAAAAATTGCAATAAACAGGATAGATATTTTTTTCATTTCGTTTTTTAGTATAGCATACAACGTTCCCGCGCTACAAGCGGTTTGGGACTAAATTAGCGCTATTTTTCGGATTAGCCAAAATTCCCAAATACAAAACCATTTTCCCGTCAAGACAAATGCCCAAATCGCTTGTAGCGTGTGTGCTTGTTGCACAACTCGAACAAATATATCAAAAAAAACTTGCAAAAAAGTAAAAGAAATTGTATTTTTAACTATGCAAGGAAGAAAAGAACTCACGCCAAAAATGCTCTATCAAGTTCATTTACAGGACCTGATTCCTGAGCATAATTTTTATCGATTGCTTGATACAGCTATTGATTTTCATTTTTTATATAAAGCTACTGCAAAGTATTATGGAGACGAAGGACAGGAGAGCATTGATCCCGTTGTGTTTTTCAAAATCTGTTTGGTTGGCTATTTAAACAACATAAATTCGGACAGGAAACTCATCGAATATTGCTCAAATTGTTTAGATGTTCGCCTTTTTATTCGGTATGACATTGATGAGGCTTTACCTTGGCACAGCACCATTAGTCGCACGCGTCAGTTGTATGGTGAAGAAGTGTTTTTAAGTTTGTTTAAAGCCGTTTTAAAACTATGTGTTTCCAAAGGTATGATTCGCGGCAAGCGTCAAGCCGTAGACAGCGTTTTTATCAAAGCCAATGCCTCTATGGATAGTTTGGTAGAGAAAGAAGTATTGGAAGATGCCAGTGCCTTTGTAGATGAATTAGAAGAAAACAGCGAATTTAAAACTACCAGCACCAGAAAGAAATTAGTAGAACAACACCACAATTGGAAAAAAGAAGCTTATAAGAGCCAACCCAATCCCAACTTCAACATTGATAAAGTAGATGAACACGGCAATTCAATACGTCCGAGATTTGTATCGAATCACACCCATTATTCTCCCACAGATTTAGATGCTAGGGTAAGTGTAAAACCAGGAAAAGCAAGACAGTTAAACTATTTTGGACAAATAGCTGTAGACGATGCGCATCATGTAATAACAGGCGCCTGTTCTGATTTTGCAGACAAACGCGATAGTCAGTGTGTGGAAAAAATAGTAGAATTAACAGAGGAAAACCTAAATGAAAACGGCATTGAATTAGAAGAACTTTTAGCCGATGGAGGCTACAGTAGTGGAGAAGCGTTAAAATATTTGCACCAAAAAAACATCGATGCCTATATTCCCAACTTCGGACAGTACAAACCCGAGCGAGAAGGTTTTATTTTCAACAAAGAGCTGAACCAATACGAATGCATCAAAGAAGGTTCCAACAAAGCCATTTTACTATTTAAAGGCGAAAAGAACGATAGCAAAAGCTACACCAAATACAGTTATCGAAGTAGTGAGCGCGATTGCAAAAACTGTCCACTACGAGAGCAATGCTGCGGAAAAAGCACTAAGTATAAAAAGATAGATCACAGCATCCACAAAGAACACTACGATCGCATGCACCAAAAACTAACTCAAAACGCACGCTATGCCAAGCAAATGGTGCGAGTGAGAAGTAAAACCGTAGAACCAGTAATAGGAACGTTGGTCAATTTTACCAATATGAAGCGCCTAAACACACGAGGAATCAAGCAAGCCAACAAACACGTTTTAATGGCAGCATTAACCTATAATCTTAAGAAATACTTGAAGTTTATCACCAAAAAAACAAAAACAAAAGCCGGAGTTGTAAGTGAAATACAAGCAAAAGTACCAACTTCTCTAAAAATAGCTTTCATAGACTTGAAAACCGACTTTTTAAGGCATTTTATTTTTACAAACTACAACCTAAAACCAAAAATAAACCTCGCTTAAAAATCCTTAAACGAGGTTGTTTTTTATGCTTATTTTGAAATTTTACTTTTTTAAGAGAGTTGCGCAACAGCTACGTGTGTTACAGGCAGGTTATTTAGGCGGAATTATGTTTTTACTGTAAACTTTTCAAGTTTCTGTTTTCAGTTAGTTATTTTAATTATGAATTCGTTTTCAGCTTTTGTATTTTCAGTGTTGTAATCTGCGCATTCTTGTCCATCTCTAAATGAACAATTTGCAATTTTTATTGTGTCTACACCGACTTTTAATCCTTTAAATGTCATTTCAATTAAAGCGCCCGAACCAACATATCCTAATCGGGCATTTAAACTTTTAGAGTATTGTTCTTTTACTTTTTTTAATAATGTATTGTCCTTTTCATTTAGCCAACAATTTGAATAGCCTGTCGAACCATTTTCATAAAGTCGAATATGAAATTCTTGACCAACTTTAATTTCAAAAGAATCATTTTCTCCGCTTTCGTAATAATTTTCAAATTCACGATAGTAAAGTACTGATAAAACGAGAATAACAAATGCACCTAAAACCAATATTTTTTTCATAATTAGAACTCTGTTTTATTTACTTTTTTAGGATTCAGCAAAATTTGGCTTTTCTGCGCAATTTTGGTTCAACTTGCCACCAACGTTCTCGCGCTACACGTAGTTTGGGACTAAATTAAGCCCATTTTTCGGATTTGCCAAATTTGCCAAATACAAAACCAACTTCAAATTAAGCCTAATACCCAAATTGCTTGTAGCGTGTGTGCTTGTTGCACAACTCGAACAAATATATCAAAAAAAACTTGCAAAAAAGTAAAAGAAATTATATTTTTAACTATGCAAGGAAGAAAAGAACTCACGCCAAAAATGCTCTATCAAGTTCATTTACAGGACCTGATTCCTGAGCATAATTTTTATCGATTGCTTGATACAGCTATCGATTTTCATTTTTTATATAAATCTACTGCAAAGTATTATGGAGACGAAGGACAGGAGAGTATTGATCCTGTTGTGTTTTTCAAAATCTGTTTGGTTGGCTATTTAAACAACTTAAATTCGGACAGGAAACTCATCGAGTATTGCTCAAATTGTTTAGATGTTCGCCTTTTTATTCGATATGACATTGATGAGGCTTTACCTTGGCACAGCACCATTAGTCGCACGCGTGGGTTGTATGGTGAAGAAGTGTTTTTAAGTTTGTTTAAAGCCGTTTTAAAGCTATGTGTTTCCAAAGGTATGATTCGCGGCAAGCGTCAAGCCGTAGACAGCGTTTTTATCAAAGCCAATGCCTCTATGGATAGTTTGGTAGAGAAAGAAGTATTGGAAGATGCCAGTGCCTTTGTAGATGAATTAGAAGAAAACAGCGAATTTAAAACTACCAGCACCAGAAAGAAACTAGTAGAACAGCACCATAATTGGAAAAAAGAAGCTTACAAGAGCCAACCCAATCCCAACTTCAACATTGATAAAGTAGATGAACACGGCAATTCAATACGTCCGAGATTTGTATCGAATCATACGCATTATTCTCCCACAGATTTAGATGCTAGGGTAAGTGTAAAACCAGGAAAAGCAAGACAGTTAAACTATTTTGGACAAATAGCTGTAGACGATGCGCATCATGTAATAACAGGCGCCTGTTCTGATTTTGCAGACAAACGCGATAGTCAAATCGACGAAGGAGATTCATCGAATACCTATGAAAATAAAATTATAATGAGATAATGTGTGCAAAAAATAGTAGAATTAACAGAGGAAAACCTAAATGAAAACGGCATTGAATTAGAAGAACTTTTAGCCGATGGAGGCTACAGTAGTGGAGAAGCGTTAAAGTATTTGCACCAAAAAAACATCGATGCCTATATTCCAAACTTCGGACAGTACAAACCCGAGCGAGAAGGTTTTATTTTCAATAAAGAATTGAACCAATACGAATGCATCAAAGAAGGTTCCAACAAAGCCATTTTACTATTTAAAGGCGAAAAGAACGATAGCAAAAGCTACACCAAATACAGTTATCGAAGTAGTGAGCGCGATTGCAAAAACTGTCCACTACGAGAGCAATGCTGCGGAAAAAGCACTAAGTATAAAAAGATAGATCACAGCATCCACAAAGAACACTACGATCGCATGCACCAAAAACTAACTCAAAACGCACGCTATGCCAAGCAAATGGTGCGAGTGAGAAGTAAAACCGTAGAACCAGTCATAGGAACATTGGTCAATTTTACCAATATGAAATGCGAAGCATTCACGAACACCATTTAAAATCAATAAAAACTTGTGAGTAATCGCGTAAACACAAGAGGAATCAAGCAAGCCAACAAACACGTTTTGATGGCAGCATTGACCTATAATCTTAAGAAATACTTGAAGTTTATCACCAAAAAAACAAAAACAAAAGCCGGAGTTGTAAGTGAAATACAAGCAAAAGTACCAACTTCTTTAAAAACAGCTTTCATAGACTTGAAAACCGACTTTTTAAGGCATTTTATGTTTACAAACTACAACCTAAAACTAAAAATAAACCTCGCTTAAATATCCTTAAACGAGGTTGTTTTTTATCCTTATCTTGAAATTTTACTTTTTTTAGAGAGTTGCGCAACAGCTACGTGTGTTAGCGATAGTTTTTTCTGTTAATTGTTTTTACGCTTTTTCTTTTCCAATTTTTCAAAATTGAAATATGATTTTAGTTCTTGAATTAGTAACTTATTTATTTTCAGAATTTCTTCCAAACTAATCTCATTTTCTCTGATAAATGCCAAATCCTCAAGAATTAAATTTTGATTTTTCAATACGGAATGTTCGACCTTTAAGCCAATCCATTGTTTATCCTTAATTTCTCTTTTAACTGACTGTAGAGAATCAAATTTATCGTGAAAAGTTGTAATTGTGTAATAATGTTCCAATAATAAAAATACAGCAGTAAGTTTTGTATGCTCTTTTTTTGAAAGTTTGTCTCCAAATTCTAAAGATTTTTCGTCAAGATTTTTCAAATCAATTGCTTTTAAAGCATATTGAATTCTCTTAGTAGTAAAAAGAAGGTTTTGAAAATTCAATAAAATACCAAATGCGAATAGGGGATGGATTGTATTCTTATGCTTGTGATAATCCTCTTCGAATCGGTAAACTACTTTGTCAAAAGTTAAGCTTAAATCATCTAAATCATCAGCATTTTTAGGTTGTTTGTATGAAAAACGGTCGTAAGTAAGTAAATTAAAAACAATTCCTATTTTCTTTTTCACGTAAAGGTGAAACGCATATTTACTTTTGCTTTCTTCATATTTTTTTTGGGCAAAAGGAATTAGAACAGCGGAAATTAGAGACAGTACTGCAATAAAAAGAAACCAAATATTCCAATCAATTTTGTCACTTTCTTCAATAATTTTAACTTTTATTGGCTGTGCGATTTTTAAAGAATCTACTATTTTTTCTTTCATTTTATAACTTGATTTGAAATCGAATGTTCTTTAAAATTATCGCTAACGTTCCGGCGCTTGGCGAGGTTGCGAAGTTCGGAACCGATTATTTTCTATCAAAGATAAAATTTCTTGCGAAAAATAAACGTGAATTTACTACAAAATTCGCAATCTTGCCAAACGCCTGTTGGCAGTAGTTTTTTTATTCAATTTTCCAAGCAGTTGAAAGGTTAAAATCAAATTCGTCTCCAATATTTACTTTTTCCATCATAATTTCAGTTTCCGAATGATTTTTAGTTATAACCTTGACTTTAAAAAAAACATTTGACTCACTATTAATTTTGTATTTGTCGATAATTATTCCTGTTATGAACAAGTCTTTTGATTCATCGAATTTCCATTCTAAATTTCGATTGTCGCATGGATAATCAATGACACTGTTATTTTCACTAACGGGCATTTTTATGCTTAGAGTGTCTCCAATCTTAAATTTATTATAAATTTCAACTGCTTTTATTTTCTGATTTTTTTCACAGTCAATTATAGGTTTCCAATATTCCAAATATTTATTTACTTGAGATTGCAATTCTATATTTTCACCATTCAGATATCTATGATAAGAAGTCAAAATAATTGATGACATATCATCAAAATGATGAATTCCAAGTGAGTTGAAAAATTTAGTTATTTCTTCTGATTTTTTATTATGTCTCAATAAGTTATTTCGTAAATACATTCCGATTCCAAAATGATAATTTCTCGGTGTTGTTGTGTCCTTTTCTGTGATATTCTTAAAAATCTCAATTTCTTTAGAATCCCAATTTTTATTAAGATATTCAAATGAGAATTTTAGTTCTTTTGGTATATCTTCTTGTGCATTACAAGAGAATAAAGATAGTGTGATAAATAAGATTGATAAAGATCTAATAGTCATATTTTTGTTTTCGGTTTTTCGGTCATAAAATTACTGCCAACGTCCCCGCGCTACAAGCAGTTTGGGACTAAATTAAGCCCATTATTCGGATTTGCCAAATCTTCCAAATACAAAACCAATTTTTCCATTAAGCCAAATCCCCAAATTGCTTGTAGCGTGTGTTGGTGGCAGTAATTTTATTTATCAAGTTAGTTCGTTTAATAATTTCAGAAAATTATCTGGTGGAAATAATTGCAATTTTCCATCTTCCATTTTATATGGAATTTCAGTAAAAACTCTGTCATTATACCAAAAAACTTTATTGCTAAGTGAACCAGGACCTTCTACATTCATATTATAAATTGCAGGAAAAATTCCATTTATTGCTTTTACAACTTCTAAATTTTCAATTGGATATATTATTGCTGAATGTCTGTGCGGAATTCCAATTAACAAACCTTTACTTCCGGTTAGTTCTTTTCGATTTTCTAAATCATAAACTATATTTGGCGTAAAGAAATGGTCGGAATTTGCAAACCAAATGTCAAAAACATTAAAATTTTCTTTTGTTATTGTTAGTGGATATTTGTCTTTAATATTCTGCAATCCAATTTCAAAAAGTTCATCAATAGATTTCTCCCATTTTTTTATTTGTTCTGGTTTTATATTTGCTATGCTGTGCGGAAAATCAAATACAAGCATAGAATAAATATCTCCTTCAAACTCTTTTCCAATTGCGAACTCTTTTCCAACATAATCAATATATTCATCGTTGTATAATCTTACTCCGATATATTTTTTAACTTCCTCAAAGTTATCCGCAATTTTTTCAAATTCTATTTCAAATTTGTTTGCTTCTATCAATAAACTGAAGTGATCCTTAATTATATCCTTATAATTTTTTGGTTTGTCTTGTTTGCAATTTTGCGCAACATTGCTTAATCCTAAATTACTAAATCCTAATTCGTTTTCAGTTACAAGTATAGTTCCATCGGAAATTTCAATTTCAATATTTAGCTTTCTAAAATAATTTTCAATTTCATATATGAATGTAGAATATTCAGAATTTACAAAAAACGAAGCCCAATTTGGTATTTCTGTCTTGATGTTTTTCTTATTAAAAAATGAAAACATATTTTTTCTTTTTAGTTACGATTTTCTGGATTATTGCCACCAACTTGTATATAGGTCTGACAAAATCAGACATATCACACCTCTATTGGTTGGCTTTGTCTGACAAGAGTCAGGTTTTATTTAATTTCAAATATAATAAATTTCTCTTATAAATCATCAAACGGATTTTTATTTTGTTGTGTACTTTTCTTATGTATCTGCTTTTTAATCAGGAATCGTGAAGTAATATTTTTTTATAAATTAGGAATTTCTGTACTTGTTTTAAGGAGCTTCGTCTTTGTATATTGTCTCTTCAGTTATGGGTAATGTAAGTATAGCCCTGACAGCAGCGTAAAGCCTATGCGGGTTGAAAACCACTTTTTATAGCGCTGGCAGAGCGACCGCAGGAAGCTCCTGAAAGTGCCTAGAAAAAGGGTTTGAAACCAAATAGCTTGCAGCGTATGGCGGGAATAGCTCCCGAAAAAAAATGTGTATAAAAAAACTCCACTACTTGCGCAGCGGAGTTTTATGAATCTTTAAATAAAAGGTTTTAGTTCACTAATACCCATTGTCCTGAGGCGATTAAGCTTTCGGCTTTTTTGTATTTCATTTCTTGTGTTTGACCGTTGGCCACGTTTTGAATGGTTACGTTGTCATTGCGATTGATTTTTGGCATGTCGCGAGTGATGGTCTCTGTAACTTGACGTTGCTGTGTTTGCATGGCTTCTTGATTTGCACTTTCGCTGCTTACAATTTCATCTTTTGAAGTGGTGTAATCCTCAACGGGAGTTACATCAATGGCTTCTTGAATGCGTTGGTTTTCTTGTGCTGGCAAATCTCCTTTGAACAAGAATGAAATTACTTCTTTGTTTACATTATCAATCATGGCTCTAAACAAGTTAAAGGCCTCTAGTTTGTAAATTAGCAACGGATCTTTTTGCTCGTGTACGGCTAGTTGAACAGATTGTTTTAGTTCGTCCATTTTGCGCAAGTGTTTTTTCCAAGCTTCGTCTACAATGGCTAGTGTAATGTTTTTCTCAAAATCAGCAACTAGTTGTGCGCCTTGAGACTCGTAAGCCATTTTTAAGTCGGTAACAACGTTCAAAGATTTAATTCCATCCGTAAATGGAACTACGATGCGCTCAAACTGGTTGTTTTGATCTTCATAAACGCTTTTGATGATCGGGAACGCTTCACGGGCACTACGTGCTGTTTTTTCGGTATAATAATCTAATGTTGCTTTGTAGACTTTTCCGGTAAGATCCATTGGGTTCATTTTAGCGAACTCACTTTCGGTTACTGGTGATGTGATCGAGAAATAGCGTATTAATTCGAACTCAAAGTTCTTGAAATCATTTATTGCTTTATTTTGATCAATAATTAATTCGCAGGTGTCATAAAGCATGTTTGCAATATCAAGCTTTAAGCGTTCGCCAAACAAGGCGTGACGACGACGCTTGTAGACTACTTCACGCTGTGCATTCATTACATCATCATATTCTAACAAACGCTTACGTACTCCAAAGTTGTTTTCTTCTACTTTCTTTTGAGCGCGTTCTATAGATTTGGTCATCATAGAGTGCTGAATCACTTCGCCTTCTTGTAATCCCATGCGGTCCATTACTTTGGCTACACGTTCAGAACCAAACAAACGCATTAAGTTGTCCTCAAGCGAAACATAAAACTGAGAGCTTCCTGGATCACCTTGACGTCCTGCACGACCACGTAATTGACGGTCTACACGACGCGAGTCATGACGCTCTGTACCTACAATGGCAAGTCCGCCAGCAGCTTTTACCTCTGGAGATAATTTAATATCGGTACCACGACCAGCCATGTTTGTAGCAATGGTTACTACGCCTGGTTTTCCAGCTTCCTCCACAATTTGTGCTTCTTGTTTGTGCATTTTTGCATTCAAGACATTGTGTGCTACGCCACGCATTTTCAACATTCGGCTTAGTAATTCTGAAATTTCAACCGATGTTGTTCCAATAAGTACTGGTCTACCGGCTTTAGACAATTCGGTTACATCTTCAATAACAGCGTTGAATTTTTCACGAGTTGTTTTGTAGATGAAATCTTCTTTGTCTTTTCTAGAAATGCCTCTGTTAGTAGGGATTTCTACTACATCAAGCTTGTATATTTGCCATAACTCACCCGCTTCTGTAACTGCAGTTCCAGTCATTCCACCTAGCTTGTTGTACATTCTGAAATAATTTTGCAAAGTAACCGTTGCAAAAGTTTGTGTAGCTGCTTCGATTTTTACATTTTCTTTGGCTTCGATGGCTTGGTGCAATCCGTCAGAATAACGGCGACCGTCCATGATACGACCTGTTTGCTCGTCTACAATCATGATTTTGTTGTCCATGATTACATACTCTACATCTTTTTCGAATAAAGCGTAGGCTTTTAAAAGCTGTGTTAATGTATGGATACGCTCACTTTTGATCCCGAAGTCTTGAAATAATTTTTCTTTCTCTTCGGCTTCAAGGTCTTTCTCTAATTTTTTCTTTTCGATATTGGCAATTTCAGTTCCAATGTCTGGTAGGATAAAAAAGTCAGCATCTGTATCTCCAGAGAGGTACTGGATTCCATTATCTGTTAATTCTACCTGATTGTTTTTTTCTTCGATAACAAAATACAATGCCTCATCAATTTTGTGCATTTCTCTTTTGTTGTCTTGCATGTATTGATTTTCGGTTTTTTGAAGCAGTTGTTTGATACCTTCTTCACTCAAAAATTTAATCAATGCTTTATTCTTAGGTAAACTTCTGTAAGCTCTTAGCAATTGAAATCCACCATCTTTAGTGTTTCCTTCTTTGATTAGTTTTTTAGCTTCAGATAAGAATCCGTTTGCTAATTGACGTTGAAGACTTACTAGGTTTTCAATTTTTGGTTTTAATTCATTGAACTCGTGACGATCTCCTTGTGGAACTGGTCCAGAGATAATCAAAGGTGTTCTAGCATCATCAATCAATACGGAGTCGACCTCATCTACAATAGCGTAATTGTGTTTTCTTTGTACAAGGTCATCTGGAGAATGAGCCATGTTGTCTCTTAAATAATCAAAACCAAATTCATTATTGGTACCATACGTGATATCTGCATCGTAGGCTTTTTTACGACCTTCAGAGCTTGGCTGGTAATTGTCAATACATTCCACCGTCATACCGTGAAATTCAAACAATGGTGCTTTCCAAGTACTATCTCTTTTTGCAAGATAATCATTCACCGTTACAAGGTGAACTCCGTTTCCAGTCAAGGCATTTAAGTAAAGAGGCAATGTAGCTACTAATGTTTTTCCTTCACCGGTTTGCATTTCGGCAACTTTACCTTCGTGCAATACCATTCCACCTATTAGTTGCACGTCATAGTGAATCATGTCCCAGGTGATTTCTTTACCTGCAGCGCTCCAGGAATTAGCCCAGATAGCTTTGTCTCCGTCTAGCGTTATGTATGTTTTTGTGGCAGATAGTTCACGGTCTTTTGGGGTAGCAGTTACCTCAATTTGGGTGTTGTCTTTAAAACGTCTAGCTGTTTCTTTTACCACTGCAAAAGCCTCAGGAAGGATTTGCATTAATGTTTTTTCTGAAATTTCGTAAGCTTCTTTTTCAAGGGTGTCAATAGCCACGTAAATATCCTCTCTCTTGTCAATATCTACAATGTTTTCTACTTCTACCTTTAGAGCAGCAATTTTAGCGTCTTTGTCTGCGCGATCTTGTTTGATTTTTTCTTTAAAAAAAACAGTTCTACCTCTTAACTCATCATGTGATAAAGCTTTAAGGGGTTCCTCGAATGTTTTAATTTTAGTGAGATAGGGTTGTAGTGCTTTGACGTCTTTTTGAGACTTGTCGCCCACAAAAACCTTGATTATGCTGTTTATGAAACTCATGATATTTTTATATTTCTAATTGTGTATTTCTGTAAATTTAAACCAAAAAAAAGCCTCTTTTGAGACTTTTTAATTGGTTTGCTTTTTAATATTCATCCTCATTCCAAAGATAATCTTCGTCTGTGGGATAATCTGGCCATATTTCTTCCATTGATTCATATATTTCGCCTTCATCCTCAATAGATTGAAGGTTTTCTACTACTTCTAATGGAGCTCCAGCTCTAATAGCGTAGTCAATAAGTTCGTCTTTGTTAGCAGGCCATGGTGCATCACTTAAATACGATGCTAATTCTAATGTCCAATACATCTGTTGTCGATTTAGTTTTGTGCAAAAATAAATTTTTTACTGAAAAATACAAGTAAAAAACGATTTATTTTTAGTTAAAGTTAAGAACGTTTTTTTTAGTTTAAAGTTTCAGGTTTAAAGTTTGAAGTTTTTATGAAAAAATTGCGACTGTAAACTGAATATTACTTTCTAGGAATCCATTGAACTTCATCCGCTTTTAAGTCGTAGGACAACTTTCGTGCCAACACAAAAAGGTAGTCAGAAAGTCGGTTTAAGTACTTAATTGCGATTTCAACTACAGGTTCGTCATGACTTAAATGTACGGCTAGGCGCTCTGCTCTCCGGCATACACAGCGTGCGATATGACAATATGACACAGTGGTATGACCACCAGGCAATACAAAATGTGTCATTGGTGGGAGTGCTTCTTCCATAGCATCTATTTCATTTT
Source organism: Flavobacterium sp. CECT 9288 (assembly GCF_918731615.1). Classification (NCBI taxonomy): domain Bacteria; kingdom Pseudomonadati; phylum Bacteroidota; class Flavobacteriia; order Flavobacteriales; family Flavobacteriaceae; genus Flavobacterium; species Flavobacterium sp. CECT 9288. The sequence goes on from NZ_OU957226.1 coordinate 911,369, forward strand.
CTAATAATTCTATATCCGTTTCAATAATGCCTAAGTTTTGCAAACGTAATTCACCGTTTTTCTTAACTTCTTTTTCTGGCGGCGTTGCAAGAATGGCACCTACCGTAAAAAGACGGTCTTGAATTTCAATTAAAATATCTTTGTAATGGGCATTCATGTCTTGGTCCCGAATAAGACCTATGTGAGAGTTCAATTCGTCAACAGTTCCGTAACTTTCTATACGAGCATGATCTTTGGCTACTCGTGTACCGCCAAAAAGGGCTGTAGTACCTTTATCGCCAGTTTTTGTATATACTTTCATTAATGATATCTTAGTTTTATAAAAAAAACAAATTTAAGCTATTAATTTTATTAATGCTGCAACAAATTGGTCTAATGAATTAGCACTTAAGTTAAAATATAAATCAGGTTCTATGCATTCTATTTCCATTAAATAAAGTTCCTCTTCAATGACAATTCCATCTACACGGGCATATAGTAAATCTTCTTGAAAAGTGTTAACTACTTTTTGTGCTTTTTGTATGAGTTCTGCTGATGGTTCTACCAGCGTATACTTTCCTCCGTAGAGTGATTGTACTCTAAAATCACCAGAAACGGGTTTTTTATTCACTGCATGAGAGAATTTCTTGTCAAAAAAAATGAATGATGTTTCACCCAATGTTTGAATCTCTGGCATGAATTCCTGAAGGAGTAATTCTTTATCTGCAGCTATAGATTGATATTGATTGTTTATAGCTTGAATTTGTGTTCGGTCAAACACTTCGGTGAGATAAGATCCTGCCGAAAAAGCGGGTTTTATGACTGCTATATTCCAGTGATTTGGGATAAGTTTTGCAAGATCCAGCTGTTGGGTTTTGTCAATAAATATAGTTTTAATGATGGGAATTCCCTTTTGCTCTAGCTCTTTTAAATAAAATTTATGGATGTTATTTTTTACCGTATCAATGGTGTTTAGTGTTTTAACGCCTAATTTTTTAATCTGGTCAAGCCAAAGTATAAACGCTTGTTCTTTTTCAAAATAGTCCCAAGTATTTCTAAATACCAAGCAGTCAAATTGAGACCAATTGATGCTAGCATCGTCCCAAACTGCAGCAACTGCCTGAATGTTATATTGTGCCAGTGCTGGAATTAGTTTTTGGTCCTCCAGATTTAAATCAGGAAGTTTTTCGCAGGTAAGTAAAGCGATTTTCATGTATGGGAAAGTTTATACGGTGCATTAAAAAGAAATTGAAATTATATTTTTCTACTCTAGATTAGCACTCGTAGGGGAATTTCTAATTCGTTTTACTGTAATTGAATTTAAGTTTTTTTCTAAAAAATACTGTCAAAATAATACTGGATCATTGTTTGGTAAGGACCTACTTTTTATTGAATAAAACTGTAAACTACAACAGAATACTGATTACTTTGAAATATCACTTTCTATGAGGCCGTCACGTAAACGAATGACACGGTGTGCATAAGCAGCAATTTCCTCTTCGTGCGTTACTAATATTACGGTGTTTCCTTGTGCGTGAATATCGCCAAAAAGCTTCATGATTTCTACAGAGGTTTTACTATCTAAGTTTCCTGTAGGCTCATCAGCAAGAATAATAGAAGGTTTGTTTACCAATGCTCTTGCAATGGCCACACGCTGTCTTTGACCTCCAGAGAGTTGATTGGGTTGGTGGTCCATTCTGTCAGAAAGGTTTACTTGTTCTAGTACTTCGGTGGCACGCTTATTTCTTTCTGATTTTGAAAAACCAGCATAAATCATAGGCAAGGCTACATTGTCTAAGGCAGTCGTTCTTGGTAATAGGTTAAAGGTTTGAAACACAAAACCTATTTCTTTATTTCTAATTTCGGCTAGTTCATCATCACGCATTTGGCTCACATCTTTTCCGTTAAGAATATAATTTCCAGATGTAGGAGTGTCAAGACAGCCTAATAAATTCATTAAAGTAGATTTACCTGATCCTGAAGGTCCCATTAATGCAACATATTCTCCTTTATTGATTTGTAAATTAATTCCTTTAAGTACATATACAATTTCATTTCCTAGAACAAAATTTCGCTTAATATCGGTGATCTGAATTAGTGGGTTTGCCATTCTTTATTAAATTTTATTCTTTCGTTACCTGAAAGATGCTGTTAAGTTGAGATATAAAGGTATAAAAGTTTTATTTGAGTAATAAGTAGCAGTTTTTTTTATTTGTTACACGAATTGATGTAGTAATTTGTTTTGGTTTTCGTTTTTATAAACTAGGATGTCTAAATGCGGGAATCAGTACCTTATACAATGACATGAAATCCTCAGCTAAAACTTTGCAAGACAATCTCTATAATTACTGTTTGTAAAGCATTCTCATTATTTTAGTCGGTTTTGCACAATTATAGTAATTAGTTGCATAATTTTTTGTTTTAAATTGAAAATGAAATGTTTGCCTATACATTTGTCACGTATTAACCACTAAAACATAAAAAAATGAAAAATACAAAACTAGTATTAGGACTTGCTGTAATTGCAATAGGATTTACAGCTTGTAAAGATGAAAAAACAGAGCAAGCTAAAGGTAAAGTAGACAATTATGTAATGTATGTAGACTCTTTGAGCAATGTAGCTGCAGAGGACACTAAGGACAACTGGATGGAAATAGAATCTGAGTTTAAATTAAAAAGTGCCGAAGCCGAAGCAGCTCTAGCAGACATGGCTGATGACGCTGAAGCTAAAGCGCGAATTGAGGCAAGTAGAGTTAAGTATGAAACGATGAGAGCGAATCTTGAAAAAATGAGAGCCGAAGCACTTGCTGCAATGCCAGTAAATCAAAAACAACAAATGCGTAATGCACTTTTTGGCGAAGGAAAAGTAGGTGATGACATGAGTTTTGTATGGGTTAATAAAAACAATATATTGAATGTGTACCAACAATTTGTGGATACTGTTGAAAGCAATAAAGATGCCTACTCTCGTGAGGATTGGGATGAAGTAAAATTGATGTATGAAGCACTTGATAGCCGTAAAAACACTGTTGAAAAAGAAGGTCTTACCAGTGCAGATAATAATAAAATTGCAGGTTTAAAATTAAAATTTGCACCTATGTATACGTTAAACCGTATGGGAGCAAAAACAAGTGAAATGAAGAGTGCTAAAGAGTAAGGAATAATTAATTCAATGTTGAAAATGACAGTCAGTATTGGCTGTCATTTTTTTTTAGGTTCTAATTATAAAATGTTGTTTGGGTTGTTCTCTTCTAAAAAAAACCAATCCCCATTGAAAAGTATCAATTGTTACCGTTACTTTTGGATGGTTTTTTATGATTTGCCAAGCCTCTTCCATTTCTGGCGACCAATGAATATCATCGAATATCCAAAGTGTATCATTTGTTATAGTTGGAAGTAAGGCTTCAAAATAATCTAAAGTTGCTTTCTTAGAGTGATTGCCATCGAAATAAATGAGTTTAAAGTTTAAAGTTTGAAGTCGAAAGTCACTTAAATAATTACTAAATTCTGTTACAATTGGATTTACATTATCAAAATGGAATACCTGAAATTGACTTTTTGCAATTGCCATTGTACTTGAACAACCTTCGAGCGTTATGATTTTTGATTTTAGATTTGCCATAGCAATTGCCGAAGTCGCTAATCCTAATGAAGTTCCAATTTCTAAAATAGTTTCAGGTTGAAAATAATGGGTAATTCGGAATAATAATTCGGCTCGTTTTGAAGAAATTCCTGCTGTTCTCGCAATCTTTGCAACGACTCTTGTATTCGATTTGAAAACTTTGGATCCTGCACCAAAATCAGTTACTTCAATCGAATTACTATTTGCTAAAAGCGTGTTTCTGTATTTTCTTAAAATTGCATATTCGGATTTTGATTTTTTATCATAAAAACATTTCGTCAATAAACTAAATACAAACGGAGAATGTACTGCATGCTCATTTTTGGAGTGCCAAAGAAATTTTAAATATGATTGGAGTTGAAACAGCATAGTACTTTTTTTTTACACATTGATTCTCAAAGATAAAACACAAAAGGACGCAGTTTTTCTGAAATTTTGTGTCGCTTTGGGGTGCTTCGTGCGTCTTTGTGAAAGAACATCGTAGGTGCGAAGATAGTAAGATTAAAGCCGAAACCCAAAATGCAAAACTACCATCTTGGCACTTGGATTTTCGACTGTTTTATCTTGAGACGTTCCGACTTTAAAAAGGCTATATTTGCGCCCTTGAAATTTGCACAAGAATAATATCCCTTTTTTACGATGATGATGGAACAAATAGAACATAAAACGGCTATAAGCTCAGAAGAAATTGACCGATGTATCGCTATTTTAGCACAACTGAATACTGATACCGACCAAATATTTGATATCCCAAAAGAGCAACGAACGGCTTTAATCAAAGCGGCTGGAATGTTTTCCAGACCGGATCGTGACGAACTATCTCGAAGAAAAAAAGATGGAAAATTAGTAGCCAAACGTAAAAAAGAAAAGCAAGATAGAATCGCAAGGAAAGAGACCGGAATCCGACATGCACGAGAGGCCAGTGTGTTTATGGCGCCCAAATTATTGGCGTACAATGATCTCGTAAACAAAGAACAATTAGAACTGGAAACGCCAAGAAATTGTTACGTATGTAAAACGGAGTTTACTAAAATGCACCATTTTTATGATACCATGTGTACGGATTGTGGTGATTTTAATTATGCTAAACGTTTCCAAACCGCCGATGTAAAGGGGCAAGTTGCTGTAATTACTGGTTCTCGCTTAAAAATAGGCTATCACATTACGTTGATGCTTTTACGAGGAGGCGCAACCGTTATTGCTACCACTCGTTTCCCAGTTGATTCGGCTTTGCGTTTTTCTAAGGAAGACGATTTTATGGAGTGGGGACATCGGTTGAAAATTCATGGATTGGATTTACGACATATTCCGAGTGTGGAGATTTTTTGTAATTTTATAGAGCAAAAGTACGAGCGTTTGGATATTTTAATTAATAATGCAGCCCAAACCGTGAGACGTCCTGCTGGATTCTATACGCATTTAATGGAAAACGAGGAGCGTTCCATAGACACTTTACCGCAACACGCACAGGAGTTATTGCTGGATCATATTAATTGTTTGGATGAATTAAAAGTGTTGACTACTGGTTTTTCATCTAATGAGAATATGCCTGTAACTTGGCACGGACCAGAACCTGGAATTGGGTTGCGGGCATCCGCCAAATTATCGCAGATTCCGTATTCGTTTGACAATGCCTTGGTAGCACAAGAAGTTTTTCCGGAAGGAGAACTCGATGCCGATTTACAGCAAGTAGATTTGCGAAAAACCAATAGCTGGCGCTTGCGATTGGGACAAATAGAAACTACTGAAATGATCGAAGTGCAGTTGGTGAATTCCGTAGCACCATTTGTATTGTGTAATCGCCTTTCGGAAGTCATGAAGAAAGACAATACGGGTAAAAAACACATCATTAATGTATCGGCTATGGAAGGGAAATTCCACCGCTTTTTCAAGGAAGACCGACATCCGCATACGAACATGGCAAAAGCCGCTTTGAATATGCTGACGCACACTTCCTCTGGAACTTTGGCAAAAGACGGAATTTTTATGAATGCAGTTGATACCGGTTGGGTTACCGATGAAGATCCCGCTGAATTGGCCAAAAGAAAACAGGAAGAGCAAGATTTCCAACCTCCTTTAGATATTGTAGATGGCGCTGCAAGAGTTATGGATCCGCTATTTGACGGCATCAATACCGGTAAACATTGGTGCGGTAAGTTTTTAAAAGATTACAATCCTATTCCTTGGTAGATAGTGGTTTACGTATTTTTTTTGAATGGTCTATAGAAATAGACCATTCATCGATAGTTACTCCATCCTATATCTAAATATTTATTTTCTTGTAGATCATTGAATTAATTTTACAATGTTGATTATTTAAAAGGAAATAGATATGATTAAAATTCTACATTGTCAAGGACCAAGAGCATTTTTGTTTTTTTTGCTACTTTTAACCACTACATCAAGTGCACAAGATATACCCTTTAATTGTGATTTCAATGCGTATTTGATTCAAAATAATGATGTGTTTGCTATTGATTTGGCTTCGGGAAATTCTATTTCGGTAGCACAAAATATTACAACTGGAAGTATAAATGGAGCAGGTTATAATGCTAAGGATGGATATATTTGGGGCTATTTAACCTCTCCTTCTAAATCTATAGTTAGGATTGGTAAAAATTTTAACACCACCATTTACACCATTAGCGCATTACCTGATGCGAGTAGATTTGTAGGTGATGTGAGTCCAGATGGTATTTATTTTTTTAAATCTGGTGGGAGTACCTATTACAAAATTGATTTGGATCCAGCCTCACAATCTTATTTGCAGTATTTAGGTTCTTTTGAATTATCACAAGGCATCAATGTTCACGATTGGGCTTTCAATGCTGTTGACGGTAATTTATATACTGTGGAACAAGCTACTAATATATTGTATCGTGTTAATCCATTAAATGGAGTAGTTACAAATTTAGGAGTTGTACCGGCAATGTTAGGTAATAATTATACCTATGGAGCTGTATATTTTGATTTAGCAGGAAGTTTTTATGTGTCTGCTAATCAAACAGGGACCGTTTATGTGATCCGTGATGTTAAAGATTTAGATGGTGTAATTGGGATGAATTCTAATTTATTTGCCTTTGGTCCATCAAGTTCAAGTAATGATGGAGCACGATGCCCAACTGCTCCAGTACCGCAAGAAATTTGCGATAACGGGATTGATGATGATGGCGATAATTTGATTGATTGCGATGATCCATCTTGTTCAGGATATGCTAGTTGTCCTGTTTATAATGCTTCAATTTCTGGAGCTAATGAAGGTGGATTAGAGAGTAACAATAGATTGGCAGAACAAATTAACAAACGAAATTTTAATAGAGTAAAAACAGCGTACAAGTTTGATGTTGCCACAGCAAGAAAAGTTACAAAACCAAGTTTATTTTCTAGAAAGGCATCGGGTACAGTACTCAAAGATTTTATTCCATTTGGTGTTATTAATGAGCAATCAGTAGTAGAGTCTACTCCTACAGATTTACTTTCTATTACCAATGCATCCGAAGTATACTCAGTAGATTACATTAAAAATAATAAAACAATTGCCTCTATTCTCGCCTTGAAAACAAATAATGGCGTGTATGAACATACTAAGTTTATTTGCGATAGATTGTTAGGAGCACAAATTCTTTCAGTATCAACTATAGAAATTAACGAGCAGCCTTTTATCAAAACGATTATAAAAAATGCAGATAATAGTATTGAGTATGTATTGAGTTTCTCTGCTAAGAAAGTAAATACAGATGCGAATTATGCGCTAGAAAGCCATTGGAATCTTGATAAATATGAAAAGAATATTGGCTTTTATAATTTTCAAATTTGGACAAATTCAATCGATGATTTGTTTAAAATAGGGCAAGAAGTTGTTAATTTAATTCAAAAACAAAAACCAATTATTGGTTATACCTTATCAGAGCCACCAACAGTATTCGTCAAAAAAGGAAGATATAGCAACGGAAACTTGGAGTTACAAGTTATCAATACAAATGCTACAAGCGCCGTAACTTTTGATGGAGGTTTGAGAAAAACAGAAACCAGTATTGAGCAAAAAATAAACAGTTCTATTAATTTGAATAAAAAATATGTAACGGATATTGTGGTGCCAACGGGTAATTTGTTTGACATTGGATTTAGAATAGGGGATGGGGTTGCCACTCCAGATGATTTATTCTTGTCTGATGGACCTTGGGGAATTGACGCACCAGCAAGTACAACGACCGTAACTAATTATACTGTAGGCGTAAATACACGAGAGTATGATGCTGGAAGTTTTCCTGTAGAGCGCAATATAAGCCTTACAGCTACCACTACAGATTATGTTTCAGCTTATAGAGCGCTAACTCCTAGGTTTAAAGCAGTAGATTTATCAACATATAAAAGTTTGCATTTGCGTGGTAAAGGTACAGGTATCCTAGAAATAGTTTTTGTAAAAAATAGTATTGCAAACTGGGAACAACAGTACAAAGCAACAATTACTCTTACTGGAGATTTACAGGATTTTGCCATACCGTTTACAGCATTTGTTTCTAGTACAGGAAATCCATTAGTTTTGAATGACATAAAAACAATAGTGTTTAAAATGACTACTCTTGATGGGAAACCAACAGTAAAAGAGATGGATTTACAAACCATTCAATTTTCTAAGAATCTCACATTAGACACAGCAGAATTTGATTTGGCATCACAAGGAAACAAAGTGTCGATATCGCCAAACCCAATAGATGATAATTCGAAACTGCGTTTTACAGCAACGGATGCAGAAAGAGTTGCAATAGAAATTTATAATATAAATGGAAAGTTAGTTTCCACCATTTACCACGATACTCAAGTAGGAAATAATGAAGTTCAGATTTCAAAATCAATGTTGACTTCAGGTATTTATTTTAGTAAAATAATCAGCTCTACTTCATCCTATGAAGTTGTAAAAATAATTGTTAAGTGATTTTGTTAAATAGTTTTTAGTTAGTTTTTTTTTTTTAGTTAGTTAGTAAAATGGCTGTATTGTTGTACAGCCATTTTATTTTTAAAATTATTTACTGTTAGAGCATAAAAACATAAAGTTGCATTATTAAATTAATCGTTTACTCTAAATCGCTTTAATTCAGCTACTGGTTCAATTGCATGGTAGCCTTTCCATATTTTAGGGTCGTATGATTTTAAGGCTACAATGTTGAATTCATTCTCAACAACTTTTGCAACATCAGCATCTGTTACAAGGGAATGTGATAGATTTAAAAATTCAGTTTTAGTTAAAGAGTTGCCTTCAAATTTTATGTCTAATGATAGAATGTCTTTGTCCTCTTTTGTGATTTCAATAAATTTCAAAGGTCGGTTTACATAAAAATAATTGCCATTTTCTTCAGAGGCATAATGCAAGTAGTAATTCTTGTTTTCAGATTTTTTGCGAAACATTAAAATTCCTTTTTTAGTATTCTGAGCTACTTTAATGCCTAAAAGCCATTTTAAATTAACATTGTTAAGTTTCTCTCCCTCATCAAGTTGGTATTCAGCTCTAAGAACGGCATAGTCAGACTCATTAATGTAGAGTTTACCTGTAAATTTTGCATTGCCTTTTTTTGGTGAAAATGAAAGTACAAATGCATAATCGTTATCCTCTGTAAAAGTAGTTCCTTCAAACTTGTAACGGTACAGTTCTGGGTTATTGATAAAATCATGCTCAGAAGATTTCCCTAAATTATTGTTCTGGATGAATTGTGTTAAATTGTATTTTGTGGTTGTAAGCAGCGTACTTTGATCTGTTTTTTTATTTTTTGTTTTCTTTTTATTGAAATCTTTCCGCAATGAAATGGTGTCTTGGGAACCAAAAAGTCCACTTTTAATGCGGTAATACTTAGTAGAATCTAAGTGTTTTAGCATTGTTTTTATGCCTATTTGTTTCAACTCTTCTGATGAGGTTGCACTTCCTTCATTTTTGAGAACCGTTGCTTTGAGAACGTTCATTTTATGTGATACAAATGACTTACTGTCTTTTTTAATAGTATGAGTAAATAAATTACACAACATGTCTGTGTACTCTTTTGGAGGTGATTTAACTAAGGTATTTGTGAAGTTTTGTATATCACTATTTACTTGTTTGAGCGCTTGTTTTGAAAAACCTGTAGACTTATTTACATCAACTACAATTTCCTGAGGATTGGTCGCTGTTGATTTTCGCACAAATAGCATGTCTTTGATGGGATTATCGGTATTGCTGTAATTCAAAGAAAGATTTGCTTTAACGGTAGCCATGATTGAATAAGGATTTGGTTTTTCACCATTTACTTGTACATCATCTAATTCAAAAATAGTAGGAGTCATGGCTATTATGTAATCTAGTTTTGATAATTGACTTACTTTAACTTCAAGATTTTTGTAGCCTAGATAGGTAATGGTTAGTGTATTTTCGTCTTGAATTGCAGTTTCAGATAAGTTAAAAAAACCTTCGGCATTTGAGATCAAATGTTCTTTTTTATCAATATTGATGGTGGCGTAAGGTATGGGCTCTTTAGTAGTGGCATCAATTATTTTTACTGAAATATTTTGTGACCAAGAATATTGAAAAAACATAATCGTACTCAACAAGAGCAGGTATGGTATGAATTTAGATTTTTTTTTGATGGTTGCGTTTGCAGATTTTACGTTCATTTGAGTTGATTTACAGTTTGATGATTGAAATTGATTGTCAAATGTATACGTTATTTCAATACTCAAGTAGTATAATTGTGCTAATTTTCTGTTAATGTATCCATACGAAAAACCCCATCCCAAGTTACGATTATGAACTTGGGGTGGGGTTTGTTGAGTTTTTCTTTGTGAGTATGTTTGTGAGCGAAAAGTTGGATATTTGCGTAGTATAAGGAAGAACTATTTCATTTCCGAAGGGCGGTTACTTGTTTTTTGGGCAACTAATGCAATGTAGCGTTATGCGTGTATGAGATGATTTTTTTAGCCGCAACATTGGGTTTTGCCACCCAATCGATAGCAAACATCCAAAAAAAATTATCCTAAAGGCAAAGCCAACTTCATATTAATTTTACACCCGCCATATTGCCATACGGCGGTTATGTGCCGTTATTATTTTTGAAGTTCATTGTCAATTTCTTTAATAAGCTCATATGCCTCTGGTTTTGTGTTTTGGTCATAAACCCTTATGTTATTCTTACCTAGTTTGACAAGAAATTCTATTGTCTTTTTAAATTTTGGGTCTGCATACATTTTTTCTTCAGGCTTATCTGCATTTTCTATCATTTTGTCAAAACACTTAAACAGAAAATCATTATAAATTTTATTAACTTCGTTAACTGCCGGTAGATATATTTGGTAATAATTTAAGATTTTCTGTTTTAATTTTTCGTCTTCAATGTAGCCTATTTTGCCACTTGACTTAAAACCTTCATAATTACCAATACTCATTATTTGTCCATGTGAATAAATTGGAAAATCAACCACATTTTTAGACTTATAAATACTGTCAAGTTGGAGAGTAGTTAGTGCTAAAATTTTTTCATAGCCTTTGTTTGAATTTTGGTATCCTTTCTTTTCAATGTCGATATTTTTTATGTCATTCTTAATATCATTCTTTAAATTACCAAGAAACACGGCTACTTCTTCTTGTTGATGTCTGTGTTCACTCCAACTGTGTAACCATATTGAAAGTGTTACAGCAAAAACAATTATGAAAATTTCCATTATGATTTCTTTTGATTTCTCTCCCAAAGTGTGTTCTTTATTTGTCATGGTTTTGTAAATTTTTTTGGTGTGTTTTTTTACTTCTTCTTGCATATAGTTTTGGTTAAAATATTGTTCCTTTAATTTGTCTATTCGTTCATTTTTTTAAACTGTTTTTGCAACTTGTATATTGATTTCATGAGATCAATTCAATCTTCCATTATCAATACGTATAAGTCTGACAAAAATCAAAAATTAAATTTCTCAAAAATATATAAAATAAACTACAAAACACCAATCGGTCTTTTAATTCAATGTAATTTTTCTCAAGTCAAAAAATAGTTTTATGCAAAAAAAAATCCACAACAAAATCAAAATTTTGTTGTGGATTTAATCCTGAATAGTAATAATTTTCGAAGCTGCAAACTGCAACTGAATACTAATTTTAACCTTCCATTTTGGCGCTTAATTCAAACCAACGTTCTTCTTTAAGTTCCATCTTTTGGATGAGGTTTTGCAATTCATTTCCTTTTTTCTCAATATCAGCATCCGTAATTTTCCCATCCGAAAAAAGTTGCTCAATAGCTACTTTTTGAATCTCTAAATCTTTTATTTCTCGTTCTATTTTCTGGAATTCTTTTTGCTCATTAAAAGTCAAATTTCCAGTTGGATTGTTTTGTTTCCAGTCTTTCTTTTCGGCTTTGTTTTCCTCTTTTTGAGCAACATCAGCACTGTCTTCATAGGCTCTAAAATCAGAGTAGTTTCCTGGAAAATCTTCCACAACACCGTTCCCTCTAAAAATGAATAAGTGATCCACAATTTTGTCCATAAAGTATCTATCGTGAGAAACCACTAAAAGACAACCTGGATAATCTAGTAAAAAACTCTCTAATACATTAAGTGTTACAATGTCCAAATCATTCGTTGGTTCATCCAGAATCAAAAAGTTCGGATTCTGAATCAAAACGGTACACAGATACAAACGTTTCAACTCACCACCGCTCAATCGGTCTACAAAGTCGTATTGTTTTTTGGCATCAAATAAAAAGCGTTCTAATAATTGTGATGCCGAAATCAATTTTCCTTTCATCAAAGGGATAAATTCCCCGTATTCCTTAATGACATCTATAACGCGCTGTCCTGGTTTTGGGTTGATTCCGCTTTGCGTATAGTAGCCTACTTTTATGGTTTCACCCACCACTACTTTTCCGCCATCAAGTGGTAAAGTACCAGTCAATAAATTCAAGAAAGTCGATTTTCCTGTTCCGTTTTTACCAATGATTCCAATGCGTTCACCACGTTGAAAATCAAAACTAAAGTTATCCATGATTACATGGTCCTTGAATTTTTTAGAAATTTTGTGAAGCTCAATAATCTTGCTTCCCATGCGTTCCATGTTAATTTCAAGCTCTACTTTGTTTTCACGGCGTCTGCTTTGTGCTTTTTCTTTGATTTCATAAAAATCATCCTGACGCGATTTTGATTTGGTCGTTCTCGCTTTTGGCTGACGGCGCATCCATTCTAATTCTTTAACAAAAAGATTCTGTGCTTTATCAACACTAGAATTTTCTGAGGCAATTCGTTCCTCTTTTTTCTCTAAATAATACGAGTAATTTCCTTTGTATTGGTATAATTTTCCGTTGTCTAGTTCTATAATTTCATTACACACACGCTCTAAGAAAAAACGGTCGTGCGTCACCATGAATAGGGTAATATTTTCTTTGGCAAAGTAACTTTCGAGCCATTCAATCATTTCTAAATCCAAGTGATTCGTAGGTTCATCAAGAATTAACAAATCAGGACGATTGATCAAAATGATGGCTAGTGATAGACGTTTTTTTTGTCCACCCGAAAGGTTTTTTACTTTAAGCTTGAAATTTTCTAATTTCAATTTAAACAAAATTTGCTTGTATTGTGTTTCAAAATCCCACGCATTATGCTGATCCATACCATCAAAAGCTTTTTGGTACGCCTCTTCGTCTTCGGGGTTTTCCAATGCTTTTTCGTAGGCTTCAATGACTTTTAGCGTTTCATTATCAGAGGCAAAAATGCTTTCTTCAATAGTCAATTCGTCTTGTAAATTATTGTTTTGGGACAAAAACGCCATTTTAATCCCTTTTCTAAGCACAACTTGGCCAGAATCTGCTTCTTCAAGACCATTGATAATGCTCATGATCGTGGTTTTTCCAGAACCGTTTTTGGCAATGAAAGCTATTTTTTGGTCTTTGTTTATTCCGAAAGAAATGTCTTTAAACAAGGTTCTTTCTCCAAATGATTTCGATATGTTTTCTACTGAAAGGTAATTCACAAGTGTATTTTTTTTGCAAAAGTACATTATTAAATGCCCATTTACCAATTGTTTAATGCAATCCTATGGCTGAATGAAGTAATATTCTTTAATTAGAATGGTATTGTTGACTCTTAAGTTTAGGAAGTGGCTTTTTCAATAGGAATTGTTTTAGAGAATGCTAATTGATCTAAACACAATTTTCGCCTGGTCATCAGTTATATTTTAAAATTAAAATAGTTATGGAGATAAAAGACCTTGGTAAAGAAACTCTTTTTCTGGAAAGAAATTTTTGCGAGCAATAGTACTTGACAATTTACCAGAGTTTGAGGTACTCTAAAATATCTTTGTATATTTGGAATCAAACAGTCAATACATTACAATGAACATACCTCATTCATCCTTACCCAGAGTGGTCATCATAGGTGGCGGATTTGCGGGAATAGCCTTGGCAAAAAAATTAAAGAATAAAAAAGTGCAAGTAGTATTACTGGACAAGCACAATTACCATACGTTTCAGCCCTTGTTGTATCAAGTGGCTACTGGCGGATTAGAGGCAGGGTCTATTGCATATCCCATTCGAAAAGTGATTCAGGAATATGATGATTTTTATTTTAGATTGACCAATGTTCAGGAAATTGACACCAAAAATCAAAAAGTAATTGCCGAAATTGGAGAATTAAACTATGATTATCTGGTTATTGCTACGGGTTCCAAAACGAATTATTTTGGAAATAAAGAAATAGAACGCAACAGTATGGCTATGAAAACCATACCGCAGTCACTCAATATTAGAAGTCTCATTTTAGAGAATTTTGAACAAGCAGTACTTACCAAAGATGTTTCGGAACAAAACAGTCTCATTAATTTTGTTTTGGTAGGAGGCGGACCAACAGGAGTAGAGCTTGCAGGTGCTCTTGCCGAGATGAAAAAAGCCATTCTCCAAAAAGATTATCCGGATATGGATATTGCTAAAATGGAAATAAACTTAATTCAAAGCGGTGATCGAATTTTAAATACCATGAGCGAAGCATCATCGCAAGCTGCTGAGAAATTTTTAACAAGTTTGGGAGTTAGGATTTGGAAAAACGTTCGTGTTACCAATTATGATGGACGTACCATTACAACCAATTCTGATTTGACTTTTGATACCGCTACCGTAATCTGGACTGCTGGAGTTCAAGGTGCATTAGTTGCCGGTTTAGATGGAAAATCATTGGTTGAAAAAGTAGCGCGAATCAAAGTCAATGAATACAGTCAGGTTCATGGCTATCAAAATATATTTGCTATTGGCGATATTGCGTCTATGGTATCAGTTGCCTATCCAGAAGGGCATCCTATGATGGCTCAACCTGCTTTACAACAAGGTGAAGTACTGGGCACTAATATAATACGATTACTTAAAAAGGAACCCTTGGAATCATTTGAATACAATGACAAAGGTTCTATGGCTACTATTGGCAGGAATAAAGCTGTGGTCGATTTGCCTAAATATCATTTTAATGGTGTCTTTGCATGGTTCGTTTGGATGTTTGTCCATTTGTTTTCGCTCATTGGTTTCAAGAACAAAGCCGTTGTATTCTTAAATTGGGTCTACAATTACATTCGTTTTGATCGTGAGGGTAGACTCATCATTAGACCGTATAAAAAGAAAAGCTTTACTACGTTTACCAGTGACGAGGTTTAAGCTTATTTTTAATTTCAAAATATCTATAATTAATTTTAAACGGGTTTTATAACTTTAAAACGTTTCGCTACAGTAGTAAAGAAGCCTAGAAACAGCTTTGCGAAATTTTGTACGCAAATTTTTTTTCAATTCGAATAGAAAAGTTAACCATTAGACCCAAATTTTGTGGCTTGTGCAGATGAAAATTTAGCTTAAAAATATAAAAAGATTACGTTTAGGCTTAAAATGACAAGAATTCGGGATTGGATTTTCAATTGAAAGAGCCGTTATGGCGAGATTCAAAAAATAGGGGTCCAAGGAGTTTCTTTTTTTGTTTTTGATGCAAAATAGGCTATTTCTGGAGCACAGCACGAGGAAACCTTTTTTAAAACACTTCAGAAAATTTGTGATGAAGGTGCGTTTGATTTTAAAGTTAGTGTTCTGAAAACAAAGGAATGCAACAGTTGTGGAGTTGAAGGTTGTAATGAATACTCTTTGTAATACAATCTTAAAATGCATTTAATTTTTATAATACAGGGGTTTGACTTTTAATTTAAAGTTGAACCCTTTTTTTATACTTAGTTAAGAATTGGTTGAGGATTTACCAGCAGTTTGTTGTATTTCATTGGCTTTTTTTTGATTGCTTTTTTCAAGGTCAAATCTACGCTCTTTATAAAGATTACCTTATTTTAAGATTTTACTATAAGTTGTTTTTAAAAGTAACTTTATTCATGTCTTAATTCAAGGTTTTTTTATATTAATCTATTAGATTTTTTATACTAAATTCTTATGGTTATTTATGGTAGTAGCCATTTTTAGTCATTCTCTTTTGTTGAAGTATATTTTTATGGTTATGAGTTACTTACAGTTCCACTTATCGACACTTTAACGTCATTCGTCGATTTTATTCCTGCAAATCCGTAATCAATTTTTAAATTTAATTAGATCAAAGTGGGCGAGTTACGAAATTTTTAAATTGTATGTCATTTTTTTTATGCTTTTACTTTCTTTTTTGTAGGAAAAAAAATCGTATTCTATTTTATATAAAGTACTTAAGTTGTTTTTTTTTGTGTAATAGGGTTAATCAACGATTTTAATTGCCTTTTAACTATTTTACAGAAGCTAATTGTATACGAAATGATAAAAATTTTATTTTTACATTTAATTATGAAACCGCTAACAATATTTTAACGTAAATAAATTACATAATTTGTTCTTAGTCAATGATAGGATGGAATTTTTTTAATAAAGTAATATACTTTTAAATCTAAATTTTTCGGTTACTACTTATTTTAGTTGGTGACAGTTTTGAAGAAATATTTTTTTAAGTTTAAGAATCAAAATAAATTAACAAAGTGAATTATGAAAATACAACTACCTTCATTTATTTTTAAAGTAACGGGATTTTTATTCCTATTTTGTTTTGTATACTATAAATAGTAGTTCTCAAGTTACTGCGGTAACTAATCCTACTAATGCACAAATTAACCTCGCCTTACAAGGGCCTGGAATTGTAATTACTGGTGGTACCTTAGGTGGTGCAGCTGCACCTGCTACTTTAAGAGCAAACCAAGTGGCCACTTTTACAAATGGGGTGTGTTGAAGATCTTGGAGCTTATTCTCTTACGATTACTTTAGGACCTTCCATAACTGGTTTAAAGATAGGATATCAATTTGGTTCTGAAGAATATCCAAATTATGTAGGTACAGTTTATGATGATGCGTTTGTTTTATAAGGATTTTTATGTAATGAAAATTAAAAAAAATACCAATAGGATGATTTTAAAGCTAGATTTTAATATTGATGGAGTTTTTGACACTTTAAAATGTTATAAAAATATTGATGTTTACTAAAATCTATAGAATAAATTAATTATCAATATTTATTTTTAGAACAGATATTGAATGTATGTGACAGAAAAAAAAATGATTCGTTAACGTTTTTTTTAAATATTTATTATGAAATCGGCATTAACAACAAGTTTGTGTAAGTAATCGAAAATATTAGAACTCCGATAAAAATATAATATTGTGAGATAAACACTAATGAAGATAAGCGATGCCAAATGACAAATAAAAAACAATAATTATCTACATATGAAAAAAAAGATTTTACTACAATTATGCTTTAAGTGCAACAATTTTTTGGAAGAAAAGATAATTTTAAAATATAGTGTGATGAGTTTGTGTTCAATCAAATTAGGTAAATTTTTTTTCAAATAGGATTAGGATTAAAGCCTTCGGTACCACGCGACCAAAACCAGTCTAAAAATTACATAGTATAACTCTAATATTTTTAATTATGAATAAAACTACATTTTTTGAAATTAGTATTACTTTAATAGCAAAGAGCTTCAAGGGTTTTTTGTTTGTTCTTTTGCTAGTTCCTTTTGGAATGTATGCGCAATTTCCTCCGGGAACAAACATTTCTTCTTTAACAGCACCTTTCGCTTGTAACGGAAATGGATATGTAGTTTCTGGTGGCAACATTAATGTTGAAGCCTCTGTACTCTCTGTTATTAATCCGAGTGTTCCAGGAACCTCTACAACACTTTTTCCATTTTCTGGTATTACAGTTAATGCCATGGGTTTTAATTCTAACTTGTCTTTGGCTTATGGCTTAATTATTGGGCGAGCAGGATCAGGCGGAACTCCTGCTGGGACAGGAAGTGCCGATTTCTATAATATAATAATTTTTGATTCTGCAGGAAATATAGTAAATTTAGGCAAACCTACACAATCTACTGCGCCTGGTTCTGGACCAATAATTCCTTGGCTTTCTACAAATATTTTTAATGCTACTGGAGAGTTCGATTCAAATACCAATACCTATTATTTTATGGGTAGAACAGGCACTTCTGGTGCGTGGAATCATATTGTTAAGCTTAATGTCAATACCATGACCTATACCACAACAGCGTTTACAGGACCTGTATTACCTGTATCTAGTTCCCAGACCTCAGATTTGGCTTTTTCTAGCTATGATAATAAATTGTATGGTATATCAACTACCCAAGGATTAGTTTCTTTAAATCCAGTTACAGGGGCATATTCACTTATAACTACTACAGTACCATCTGGTGTAAATCTTTTACTTGGAGCCGGAGGTGCTTGGTCTGATGCTACGGGTAAGCTTTACTTTTATCAGAATAACCCTAGTAATCCAAGCGAAATACGCTTCTTGAGTTATGATCCTTCAACCAACACATTATTAGATTTAGGGCCTTCACTTCCATTCTCTCAATTCGATGCCACGGCTTGTATTCCTCCAGTTTTGACAAAAGGAGTGTCGCCATCTCCTACTGTTGCTGCTGGGACTTCTATGACCTATACTTTTACAATTACAAATCCTTCAAGTTCTCAAACAGTTGTTAGTTTTAGTGATATTTTATCTAACCCAAATGTAACTTTTAATACCGCTTCATTATCACCAGCAACTCCTGGGGGCGCTACTGTTACTACTTTTTCACCTACAACATTAAATTTGTCCAATATTACAGTTCCAGCAAAAATAGTGGGTGACCCAGCATCAGGCATTCTAACTTTTACTGCTCAAGTTAACATTGCTAGTAATGCTTCTTCAGGCGATTATAGCAATATAGCAAGTATAACAGTAGGGTCTACAACATTAACAAGCAATCCCACCAATGATCCCACAGGTGGTGGCACAACAGTAACAATAATTGCTCAGATTAATGCTGCAAATGATGCTTTTGTATTAGGCAATGGTGGCACCTCTACAACTATTGTAGCTAACGATTTGTTAGCTGGTAGTACCCCAGTTATTGGAACTAACCCTGGTGAAATTACAATTACACCAAATCCAAACGGTACCAACCCTAGTGGTTTTATAATAGATCCGAACACTGGTCTTGTTTCTGTGGCACCTGGAACTCCAAACGCTACTTATGTTTTAGAATACCAAATTTGTGAGAATGGTATCACTCCAGTGAATTGTGATATTGCTACAATTACAATTACAATTGCTGACAATGACTTAGATGGCGTTGTAGATAGTGTCGATTTAGACGATGACAATGATGGTATTTTAGATAGTGTAGAGTGTGGAAATTCTGCAGATCGCTTTTTAAGATTTAGGGTTATATATACAGATAATAATGCAGGTAGTGATGGAAGAATACAGTGGAATATTGGGGGTACGTTTGTTGATGTGCCAAGTACTTCCATTTATAGCGTTCCTTCTGTTAATTCAAATGCAGTGCCTACGGCTTTGAACCAAGGTTTTGTATACGAACGCGAATGGGCCACTGATGCTTCTGCTGTTTGTTCTAGTATTGCTCCTTTTAATAGTAATTGGAATACTGCTACAGGAACTTGGTTGCCGGGTACGACCCCCTCTTCCGAAGGAGTTGTTGCTGCTTCATTCATTGGATTCGATGATGGCGTAAATATTACTAATTTGAGCGGCGGTACTAGTGCATTTTGTGCTGGTGGTTTAGTTGCTGGTGGTTATGAGAGTGGACAACAAGATGGATGGTTGTTAATACCAGCAGGAGTAAATACATTTACTTTAAGACTTGGTAGTACTGATTCTTTTGAATATCATGGGGTTTTGTTGGGGACAAGTTCAAGTAATTTAAATTTTGTTGGAGGTTACTATGGAGGTTCTACGTCTGATATTGTAGTTAATGTACCATCAGGATTACCAATTGCTTTACCATTAACTGCGGGTCAATGTGATACTGATGGAGATGGTAAACCTAATTATTTAGATTTAGATTCAGATGATGATGGTTGTTCAGATGCCAACGAAGCTTATGGTTCATCAACCGCCGATTCCAATGGAGATGGAACTTATGGGGGAGTTGTAGTAGTATACGATTCAGGAAACCCTACTAATCCTTCTGGCGTTGCAGCCGATGGTACTGTTAATGCAGCTACTTATCCTGGTACAAATGCAAATGTTACAATTGCCACACAAGTCGCTATAACTACGCAACCAACAAATCAATCAACTAACTCAGGTGCAAATGCCATATTCACAGTTACCGCTACTGGAACTAATACAACAACATTTGCAGCTGGTACTCCAAATTATACTATTCCACCAGCTACTGATGCAAATGCAGGTCTAACTTATCAATGGCAAGAAAGTACAAATGGAGGAACTACTTGGGCAAATGTCACAAATGGTGGTATTTATTCAGGAGCAACAACTGCTACTTTAACCTTGACAGGTGTAACAGTTACCCAAAATGGATATGATTATAGAGTCATAGTAAGACATAGTACCATTATATGTGAAAATATTTCTAATTTCGTTAATTTGATTGTGGCTAACGCACCAGTGGTAACGATTGCAGATGCTTCAATCACAGAAGGTGGAAACTTGAGTTTTCCAGTTACATTGAGCAACCCATCAGCTACAGACATCACCGTTACTTTAGGCTTTACCAATGTAACGACAGCCAATGGCGATTATACAACAGTTCCGGTAACGGTAACGTTCTTAGCAGGAGCCACAACAGCTACAGCAACAGTACCCACAACGGCTGATACTATCGATGAATTAGACGAAACCTTCACCGTAGCTATTACCAGTACAACAGGAACCGTTGGATCAACAACAGATACCGCTACAGGAACAATCAATGATGATGACAATGCACCAACAGTAGCAAGTATCAGTCCTTCAAATGCTGTTGAAGGAGATGCTGTAGTATTCAACTTTACGTTGAGCAACCCATCTGCGGTAGATACCACCTATACGTTCACTTTGACCAATGGAACCGCAGGAAGTGCTGATTACACTACAACAAGCATTACCGTAACAGTTCCAGCAGGAGCAACCACGGGAACGGTAAGTGTACCCACTACAGCAGACACTATTGATGAAGCAGACGAAAGCTTTAGCATTAGCAGCGGAGCAGTAAGTAGCACAGGAACAATCAATGATAATGACGATGCACCAGTGGTAACGATTGCAGATGCTTCAATCACAGAAGGAGGAAACTTGAGTTTCCCAGTTACATTGAGCAACCCATCAGCTACAGACATCACCGTTACTTTAGGCTTTACCAATGTAACGACAGCCAATGGCGATTATACAACAGTTCCAGTAACGGTAACGTTCTTAGCAGGAGCCACAACAGCTACAGCAACAGTACCCACAACGGCTGATACTATCGATGAATTAGACGAAACCTTCACCGTAGCTATTACCAGTACAACAGGAACCGTTGGATCAACAACAGATACCGCTACAGGAACAATCAATGATGATGACAATGCACCAACAGTAGCAAGTATCAGTCCTTCAAATGCTGTTGAAGGAGATGCTGTAGTATTCAACTTCACGTTGAGCAACCCATCTGCGGTAGATACCACCTATACGTTCACTTTGACCAATGGAACCGCAGGAAGTGCTGATTACACTACAACAAGCATTACCGTAACAGTTCCAGCAGGAGCAACCACGGGAACGGTAAGTGTACCCACTACAGCAGACACTATTGATGAAGCAGACGAAAGCTTTAGCATTAGCAGCGGAGCAGTAAGTAGCACAGGAACAATCAATGATAATGACGATGCACCAGTGGTAACGATTGCAGATGCTTCAATCACAGAAGGTGGAAACTTGAGTTTCCCAGTTACATTGAGCAACCCATCAGCTACAGACATCACCGTTACTTTAGGCTTTACCAATGTAACGACAGCCAATGGCGATTATACAACAGTTCCAGTAACGGTAACGTTCTTAGCAGGAGCCACAACAGCTACAGCAACAGTACCCACAACGGCTGATACTATCGATGAATTAGACGAAACCTTCACCGTAGCTATTACCAGTACAACAGGAACCGTTGGATCAACAACAGATACCGCTACAGGAACAATCAATGATGATGACAATGCACCAACAGTAGCAAGTATCAGTCCTTCAAATGCTGTTGAAGGAGATGCTGTAGTATTCAACTTCACGTTGAGCAACCCATCTGCGGTAGATACCACCTATACGTTCACTTTGACCAATGGAACCGCAGGAAGTGCTGATTACACTACAACAAGCATTACCGTAACAGTTCCAGCAGGAGCAACCACGGGAACGGTAAGTGTACCCACTACAGCAGACACTATTGATGAAGCAGACGAAAGCTTTAGCATTAGCAGCGGAGCAGTAAGTAGCACAGGAACAATCAATGATAATGACGATGCACCAGTGGTAACGATTGCAGATGCTTCAATCACAGAAGGAGGAAACTTGAGTTTCCCAGTTACATTGAGCAACCCATCAGCTACAGACATCACCGTTACTTTAGGCTTTACCAATGTAACGACAGCCAATGGCGATTATACAACAGTTCCAGTAACGGTAACGTTCTTAGCAGGAGCCACAACAGCTACAGCAACAGTACCCACAACGGCTGATACTATCGATGAATTAGACGAAACCTTCACCGTAGCTATTACCAGTACAACAGGAACCGTTGGATCAACAACAGATACCGCTACAGGAACAATCAATGATGATGACAATGCACCAACAGTAGCAAGTATCAGTCCTTCAAATGCTGTTGAAGGAGATGCTGTAGTATTCAACTTCACGTTGAGCAACCCATCTGCGGTAGATACCACCTATACGTTCACTTTGACCAATGGAACCGCAGGAAGTGCTGATTACACTACAACAAGCATTACCGTAACAGTTCCAGCAGGAGCAACCACGGGAACGGTAAGTGTACCCACTACAGCAGACACTATTGATGAAGCAGACGAAAGCTTTAGCATTAGCAGCGGAGCAGTAAGTAGCACAGGAACAATCAATGATAATGACGATGCACCAGTGGTAACGATTGCAGATGCTTCAATCACAGAAGGTGGAAACTTGAGTTTCCCAGTTACATTGAGCAACCCATCAGCTACAGACATCACCGTTACTTTAGGCTTTACCAATGTAACGACAGCCAATGGCGATTATACAACAGTTCCGGTAACGGTAACGTTCTTAGCAGGAGCCACAACAGCTACAGCAACAGTACCCACAACGGCTGATACTATCGATGAATTAGACGAAACCTTCACCGTAGCTATTACCAGTACAACAGGAACCGTTGGATCAACAACAGATACCGCTACAGGAACAATCAATGATGATGACAATGCACCAACAGTAGCAAGTATCAGTCCTTCAAATGCTATTGAAGGAGATGCTGTAGTATTCAACTTCACGTTGAGCAACCCATCTGCGGTAGATACCACCTATACGTTCACTTTGACCAATGGAACCGCAGGAAGTGCTGATTACACTACAACAAGCGTTACCGTAACAGTTCCAGCAGGAGCAACTACGGGAACGGTAAGTGTACCCACTACAGCAGACACTATTGATGAAGCAGACGAAAGCTTTAGCATTAGCAGCGGAGCAGTAAGTAGCACAGGAACAATCAATGATAATGACGATGCACCAGTGGTAACGATTGCAGATGCTTCAATCACAGAAGGAGGAAACTTGAGTTTCCCAGTTACATTGAGCAACCCATCAGCTACAGACATCACCGTTACTTTAGGCTTTACCAATGTAACGACAGCCAATGGCGATTATACAACAGTTCCGGTAACGGTAACGTTCTTAGCAGGAGCCACAACAGCTACAGCAACAGTACCCACAACGGCTGATACTATCGATGAATTAGACGAAACCTTCACCGTAGCTATTACCAGTACAACAGGAACCGTTGGATCAACAACAGATACCGCTACAGGAACAATCAATGATGATGACAATGCACCAACAGTAGCAAGTATCAGTCCTTCAAATGCTATTGAAGGAGATGCTGTAGTATTCAACTTCACGTTGAGCAACCCATCTGCGGTAGATACCACCTATACGTTCACTTTGACCAATGGAACCGCAGGAAGTGCTGATTACACTACAACAAGCGTTACCGTAACAGTTCCAGCAGGAGCAACTACGGGAACGGTAAGTGTACCCACTACAGCAGACACTATTGATGAAGCAGACGAAAGCTTTAGCATTAGCAGCGGAGCAGTAAGTAGCACAGGAACAATCAATGATAATGACGATGCACCAGTGGTAACGATTGCAGATGCTTCAATCACAGAAGGAGGAAACTTGAGTTTCCCAGTTACATTGAGCAACCCATCAGCTACAGACATCACCGTTACTTTAGGCTTTACCAATGTAACGACAGCCAATGGCGATTATACAACAGTTCCGGTAACGGTAACGTTCTTAGCAGGAGCCACAACAGCTACAGCAACAGTACCCACAACGGCTGATACTATCGATGAATTAGACGAAACCTTCACCGTAGCTATTACCAGTACAACAGGAACCGTTGGATCAACAACAGATACCGCTACAGGAACAATCAATGATGATGACAATGCACCAACAGTAGCAAGTATCAGTCCTTCAAATGCTGTTGAAGGAGATGCTGTAGTATTCAACTTCACGTTGAGCAACCCATCTGCGGTAGATACCACCTATACGTTCACTTTGACCAATGGAACCGCAGGAAGTGCTGATTACACTACAACAAGCATTACCGTAACAGTTCCAGCAGGAGCAACCACGGGAACGGTAAGTGTACCCACTACAGCAGACACTATTGATGAAGCAGACGAAAGCTTTAGCATTAGCAGCGGAGCAGTAAGTAGCACAGGAACAATCAATGATAATGACGATGCACCAGTGGTAACGATTGCAGATGCTTCAATCACAGAAGGTGGAAACTTGAGTTTCCCAGTTACATTGAGCAACCCATCAGCTACAGACATCACCGTTACTTTAGGCTTTACCAATGTAACGACAGCCAATGGCGATTATACAACAGTTCCGGTAACGGTAACGTTCTTAGCAGGAGCCACAACAGCTACAGCAACAGTACCCACAACGGCTGATACTATCGATGAATTAGACGAAACCTTCACCGTAGCTATTACCAGTACAACAGGAACCGTTGGATCAACAACAGATACCGCTACAGGAACAATCAATGATGATGACAATGCACCAACAGTAGCAAGTATCAGTCCTTCAAATGCTGTTGAAGGAGATGCTGTAGTATTCAACTTTACGTTGAGCAACCCATCTGCGGTAGATACCACCTATACGTTCACTTTGATCAATGGAACCGCAGGAAGTGCTGATTACACTACAACAAGCATTACCGTAACAGTTCCAGCAGGAGCAACCACGGGAACGGTAAGTGTACCCACTACAGCAGACACTATTGATGAAGCAGACGAAAGCTTTAGCATTAGCAGCGGAGCAGTAAGTAGCACAGGAACAATCAATGATAATGACGATGCACCAGTGGTAACGATTGCAGATGCTTCAATCACAGAAGGAGGAAACTTGAGTTTCCCAGTTACATTGAGCAACCCATCAGCTACAGACATCACCGTTACTTTAGGCTTTACCAATGTAACGACAGCCAATGGCGATTATACAACAGTTCCAGTAACGGTAACGTTCTTAGCAGGAGCCACAACAGCTACAGCAACAGTACCCACAACGGCTGATACTATCGATGAATTAGACGAAACCTTCACCGTAGCTATTACCAGTACAACAGGAACCGTTGGATCAACAACAGATACCGCTACAGGAACAATCAATGATGATGACAATGCACCAACAGTAGCAAGTATCAGTCCTTCAAATGCTGTTGAAGGAGATGCTGTAGTATTCAACTTTACGTTGAGCAACCCATCTGCGGTAGATACCACCTATACGTTCACTTTGATCAATGGAACCGCAGGAAGTGCTGATTACACTACAACAAGCGTTACCGTAACAGTTCCAGCAGGAGCAACCACGGGAACGGTAAGTGTACCCACTACAGCAGACACTATTGATGAAGCAGACGAAAGCTTTAGCATTAGCAGCGGAGCAGTAAGTAGCACAGGAACAATCAATGATAATGACGATGCACCAGTGGTAACGATTGCAGATGCTTCAATCACAGAAGGTGGAAACTTGAGTTTCCCAGTTACATTGAGCAACCCATCAGCTACAGACATCACCGTTACTTTAGGCTTTACCAATGTAACGACAGCCAATGGCGATTATACAACAGTTCCAGTAACGGTAACGTTCTTAGCAGGAGCCACAACAGCTACAGCAACAGTACCCACAACGGCAGATACTATCGATGAATTAGATGAAACCTTCACCGTAGCTATTACCAGTACAACAGGAACCGTTGGATCAACAACAGATACCGCTACAGGAACAATCAATGATGATGACAATGCACCAACAGTAGCAAGTATCAGTCCTTCAAATGCTGTTGAAGGAGATGCTGTAGTATTCAACTTTACGTTGAGCAACCCATCTGCGGTAGATACC
This sequence comes from Flavobacterium sp. CECT 9288, assembly GCF_918731615.1. Taxonomy (NCBI): domain Bacteria; kingdom Pseudomonadati; phylum Bacteroidota; class Flavobacteriia; order Flavobacteriales; family Flavobacteriaceae; genus Flavobacterium; species Flavobacterium sp. CECT 9288. Next base: position 937,923 of record NZ_OU957226.1, read on the forward strand.
ACCTATACGTTCACTTTGACCAATGGAACCGCAGGAAGTGCTGATTACACTACAACAAGCATTACCGTAACAGTTCCAGCAGGAGCAACCACGGGAACGGTAAGTGTACCCACTACAGCAGACACTATTGATGAAGCAGACGAAAGCTTTAGCATTAGCAGCGGAGCAGTAAGTAGCACAGGAACAATCAATGATAATGACGATGCACCAGTGGTAACGATTGCAGATGCTTCAATCACAGAAGGAGGAAACTTGAGTTTCCCAGTTACATTGAGCAACCCATCAGCTACAGACATCACCGTTACTTTAGGCTTTACCAATGTAACGACAGCCAATGGCGATTATACAACAGTTCCAGTAACGGTAACGTTCTTAGCAGGAGCCACAACAGCTACAGCAACAGTACCCACTACGGCAGATACTATCGATGAATTAGACGAAACCTTCACCGTAGCTATTACCAGTACAACAGGAACCGTTGGATCAACAACAGATACCGCTACAGGAACAATCAATGATGATGACAATGCACCAACAGTAGCAAGTATCAGTCCTTCAAATGCTGTTGAAGGAGATGCTGTAGTATTCAACTTTACGTTGAGCAACCCATCTGCGGTAGATACCACCTATACGTTCACTTTGACCAATGGAACCGCAGGAAGTGCTGATTACACTACAACAAGCATTACCGTAACAGTTCCAGCAGGAGCAACCACGGGAACGGTAAGTGTACCCACTACAGCAGACACTATTGATGAAGCAGACGAAAGCTTTAGCATTAGCAGCGGAGCAGTAAGTAGCACGGGAATAATTTTAGATGATGATGTTACACCAATAGCTACCAACGACGTTGTAACAACAGATGAAGACACACCTGTTACAATTAATGTAACGACTAACGATACTGATGGTGACGGTACCATTGATGTTACTACAGTAGATTTGGATCCTGCTACAGCAGGTATACAAACCACATTCACGGTAGCAGGAGAAGGTACCTATACGGTAAATAATTTAGGAGTAATAACCTTTACACCGGTATTGAACTATAATGGTACTACTACAGCAATCACTTACACCGTAAACGACAATAGTGGCATAGTATCGAATAGTGCTACTTTGACTATCATCGTTAATGCAGTAACTGATGCATTAGTTGCTAATAACGACCCTCTTCCATCAACAGGAGGAAATGTAACAGCAAACGATACTTTAAATGGAGTACCGGTAACTACAGCTAATACTGATGTAACACCAGTAACAAATGGACCATTGAGTATTGATGCAGATGGAAATTTAACAGTAGCGCCAAACACCCCAAATGGTACGTACACCATCACGTATGAAATTTGTGAAGCAGGAGCTGTACCAGTAAATTGTACCACAGCTACGGTCACTGTTAATTATGTAAATCCATTAGTTGCTAGTAATGATACTTTTACAGCAGCAGGAGGGAATGTGTTAGGAAATGATAGTGTAAATGGATCACCGGCAACCATGACAAATACTGTTGTGACACCAGTAACTAGCGGGCCATTAAGTATAGATGCTGCAGGAAATGTAACAGTAGCACCAAACACACCAAGTGGCACCTACACTATCGTTTATGAAATTTGTCAAACAGGAATGACTCCTGCAAACTGTACCACAGCTACAGTAACGGTTGTAGTAAACAATATCATTGTTGCCAATAACAACACATTCTCACCAACAGGCGGTAATGTAACAGCAAACGATACGGTTAATGGTGTACCAGCCACGCCAGCGAATACTGATGTAACACCAGTAACAAGTGGACCATTGAGTATAGATGCAAATGGAAACTTAACAGTAGCACCTAATACACCAAGTGGTACTTACAACATAGAATACGAAATCTGTGAAGTCGGCGCAAGCCCATCAAATTGTACACGAGCTATAGCAACGGTAGTGATTAATAATTTAATCGTAGCTAATAACGTAACCATTCCATCGACAGGAGGAAATGTAACAGCAAACGATACGATAAATGGAGTACCTGTAACTACAGCTAATACTGATGTAACGCCAGTAACAAGTGGACCATTGAGTATAGATGCAAATGGTAATTTAACAGTAGCACCAAATACCCCAAGTGGCACGTACACGATAACATATCAAATATGTGAAGTAGGAGCAACACCAGCAAATTGCACCACAGCTACCGCAACGGTAGTAGTAAACAATGTATTAGTAGCTTTAAATGATACGCTACCAGCCACCGGAGGAAATGTTCTAGCAAATGATACCATTAACGGAGTACCAGCAACAGCTGCTAATACAGATGTGACGCCAGTAACAAATGGACCATTGAGTATAGATGCAAATGGAAACTTAACTGTATCGCCAAATACAATAGCAGGAACTTATAGTATTACGTATCAAGTATGTGAAACAGGTTCTAATCCGTTGGTGTGTACCACAGCCACAGTTACAGTAGTTGTGAACGAAACGCCAGATATAGCCATAGTTAAAACAGCCGTATTCAATGATGAAAATGGAGATGGTTTTGCACAAGCAGGAGAGACTATTACCTACAGTTTTGCGGTAAGCAATACAGGAAACACGCCATTAAACAATGTAACAGTAACCGATGTGCTACCAGGTTTGATACTATCGGGTAATAGCATACCTTTATTGCCAGTAGGAGCGACAAACAATACAGCCTATCAAGGAGTATATCGCTTGAAACAATCCGACATCAATTTAGGAAGCGTAACCAACCAAGCAACCGCAACAGGAGTTACCCCACTAGGAGTTGTAGTAAGTGATTTATCAGATGATTCTAGTGCTTTAAGTGATAGACCAACAGTACTTGCTATTCAAGGATGTGTGATCGAAGTGTTTAATGCAGTAGCGCCAAATGGAAATGGAGACAACAAAGTGTTCCGCATTAGAGGACTAGAATGTTACAGCGACAATACGGTAGAGATATACAACCGCTGGGGAGTACTAGTATTTGAGAGAGCAGGATATAACAATGATGATAGAGCTTTTAGAGGCGTTTCAGAAGGAAGAGTAACCATCAAACAATCCGAAGAGTTACCAGAAGGAACGTATTATTACATCTTGAGATATAAGGACAGTGCAGCCACTAGTTTTGAAAAAGCAGGATACTTATACATCAACAGATAATAAATAAATAAAGCTCATAAGTTTAAAAATGGAAGCAATATGAAGACAAAATTAGTAGTAGTAATGGTACTCTTACTCTCGGGTATAGTAAATGCCCAGCAAGATGCTCAGTTTACACAGTACATGTACAATTCGATCAATATAAATCCAGCCTATGCAGGTTCGCGTCAGTCCATGAATATTTTTGCCCTACACCGCACCCAGTGGGTAGGGCTAGATGGGGCACCAGTAACTAATACTGCCTCTATTAATACTCCTATCAATGATACTAAACTAGGCCTAGGAGTATCAATCATAAATGACAGGATAGGGCCATCTGATGAGAGCAATCTAGCAGTTGATTTTTCATACTACATCAATACCTCAGAAGACTTCAAACTCTCCTTTGGATTAAAAGCCTCAGCAAATCTATTGAATGTCAATTTTGATAAGTTGAATCAGTATGATCCTAATGACTATAGTTTTGAGAATAACATAGACAATAAGTTTTCACCTAATATAGGAGTGGGACTTTATTGGTACTCAGATAAAACCTATGTGGGTCTTTCAGTTCCTAACTTGTTAGAGACAGAGCATTTTGATAAATACGCAGGAGTAGGAGCCAATTCTTATATTGCACGAGAACGCGTAAACTATTACTTAACAGCCGGTCACGTATTTGATTTAGATTATAATTTAAAATTCAAACCAGCCATGATGACTAAGATGGTTCAAGGTGCTCCACTACAAGTAGATTTATCGGCTAACTTCTTGTTTAATGACAAGTTTACAGTAGGAGCTGCTTACCGCTGGAGTGCTGCATTGAGTGCCATGGTAGGCTTTCAGGTATCAGACTCTTGGTTTATTGGGTATGCATACGATATGGAAACCACACGACTGGCTAATTACAATTCAGGGTCACATGAAATATTTCTTCGTTACGAAATATTCAAACGATATAACAAAATCACATCACCTAGATTCTTTTAATTTAATATAACGTTATGAAATTAAGCGCCAAACATTTCGGATGCTGTGTAGTTTTTTTAGTGTCAACAGTAATGGGGTATGCCCAAAAAAAAGGAGTTGCAATTGCGGATAAAAACTTCGATAATTATTCTTACGTTGATGCCATAGCTACCTATGAGAAAGTAGCAGAGAAAGGATATAAAGACGAGAAAATGTTTCAAAAACTGGGAGACTCCTATTTCTTTATAGCCAATTTGATCAAGGCAGAGAAATGGTATTCTGCTCTTTTTGCGATGAACCCAGTTCAAGAAGCCGAGTATTACTACAGGTATTCCCAATCGTTAAAAGCCGTAGGCAACTATGCTAAGGCCGATAAAATGCTAGAACAGTTCATTTCCAAATCAGCCACAGACCAGCGAGGGAAACTCTTTGCGAGTCAGCGTGATTACTTAAAAGACATCAAGGAAAACTCAGGGAAATATGAAATATTTGATGCCGGAATCAACTCCCCTTACTCTGATTATGGAAGCGCTTACTACAACAATACCCTACTTTTTGCATCGGCGCGCGATACAGGCGGAGTAGCTAAAAAAGTGTTCAAGTGGAACAATGAATCCTTCACTAACTTGTACAGCTCCCAGATCAGTACAGATGGTAGTGTGGGTAAACCAGAGGTGTTTAATAAAAACATCAACAGTAGGTTTCATGAGTCAACACCTGTTTTTACCAAAGATGGCCAAACCATGTACTTCACGCGTAATAATTACCTAAACGGGAAAAAGCAAAAAGACAGCAGACGTATTATATTATTAAAACTCTACAAGGCCACGAACGAAAATGGAAAATGGGTCAATGTACAAGAGCTACCTTTTAACAGTAATGAGTACAGTGTAGCGCATCCAGCGCTGAGTGTAGACGAGAAAACTTTGTATTTTGCATCAGACATGCCAGGTACCAAGGGATTGTCAGATCTTTTTAAAGTAAGCGTCAATGCTAATGGCACCTACGGGACACCAGAGAATTTAGGATTGCCTATCAACACAGAGGCAAGAGAAACCTTTCCTTTTATCTCAGCAGACAATAAAATGTACTTTGCCAGTGATGGCCACCCAGGACTAGGAGGGTTAGATGTGTTTGTGATGGATTTATCATCAAAAACTCCTGGTAGTACCATAACAAACATAGGTACACCTATAAACAGTACCCAAGATGATTTTTCATTTGTGATTGATGCAGAGAATAAAAAAGGATTTGTAACCTCTAATAGAGAGGGTGGGTTAGGATCTGATGACATCTATAGATTCAATAAATTTCCTGTTCCTGTTTGTAATCAAGTACTTCAAGGAATAATAAAGGATCAAGATACAGATTTAGTCTTGGCCAATGCCAAGGTAAGTTTGTTTGACGCGAATTTTAATTTGATTAAAGAAATCACCACTCCATCATCAGGAGCCTACAGCTTTGAGGTAACATGCGGAACCACATATTATTTACGTGGCGAAAAGCCAGAGTATGAAACCAAAGAGAATAAGATTGTAATAGCAAAAGTATCTGGAGCAACACAAGGTCCATTGGCCTTAGAGCCAAGAAAAAAAGTTATTGAAGTAGGTACAGACTTAGCTAAGACCTTGGATATTCCAATACTTTATTTTGATTTAGACAAGTCATTTATTCGAAAAGATGCGGCATTTGAGCTAGAAAAAGTATTAGCAGTGATGCAACAATACCCAAAGATGACCATCGATATTAGATCCCATACAGATTGCAGACAAACCGCAGCATACAACCAAGCACTATCTGATAGAAGAGCTAAATCAACGAAAGCATGGTTGATCAAAAACGGTATAGCTGCAAATAGATTAACAGCAAAAGGATACGGTGAATCACAACTTGTAAACGATTGCGGATGTGAACCTACGAACCAATCAAACTGTACAGAGGCACAACATCAAGCCAATAGAAGAAGTGAGTTTATTGTTATATCGATGCAATAAATCTTCTCTAAACAACAAAAATCAAAAAAGGCTATCCATAACGGGATAGCCTTTTTTGTTATATCGTATTAGATAAATGAATGATGGAGTAGGAGTCAATTCATTATCATACTAGTTGTTTCTTTCACATTTTATAGGGTATGTGTTTTACTGTAATTCACCATCAAATTTACAAACTTACTATAGCTTTCCATGCCGTCTTTTTGTTGATTGATCTTCAAGAATTGGTCATAGAAAGCATGAAAACCTTTGTCAATAAAGGTGTCGTATTGCTTCCAGAATTGCTCACTTTCTTTGTAGTTTTTTAAAACACCGGGATGTATGGTTTTTAGTAGTTGTTTGTAAATGCCTTCATCTCGTATTTGCCAATTTCCTAGACAATAGCGTAAAGCCATACTGTAGCCGGAATATTGGATATACGTATCTTCATTTTCAACACAAGCTAGGAATCCAATGAAATTACATTCACTTTCACTAGCATAACCCATTTGGTGAGCCATCTCGTGATTTACAGTCATAGGAAAACCATAAAGCGGTACGAGATCATTTACCTGAGCCTCATTTGTAAAAGGATTTAAATAACCTCCAAATCCCATGTAGGTCAAGGGTAGACTAAATAATGATTTTTTGGTGCTAAGAGTGTTGAATTTAAAAAAAGAATGCTTTTTTGCAATGGCATGATAACCGTTCAAGCTCTTTTTAAAAATTTGTTCTTGTGTGTACGGAATGGAAACTTTTAAAGCCTTGCTAGTGGTAATGTTATATTGAATAGCATTCGTTTTTGCGATAATCATTTTTGTAAAAACAAGTAAATCGCCATCAGTGTATTCGTTTTTAATTTTCATTTTTTCAAAAAGCGGTTCACGGTAGTAGTTGAGTGCCCAGAGCAAATGAAATAAAAAGTAAAGTACAGATGTAAAACTCAGTATACTTAAAAGTGAATTTTTCGACTGGGATCTATAAGTTTTTCGGTTGTTCCAAAACCATCTCAAAACGCAAAGAATCAAAATAAAATAAAGACAATCACCAATTGAAAAAGGAACCCTTCCTAAGATTGTGCGCAAGAACTGAGATAATACAGGATACATACCATTGCTGTACCAGCGCTCTATTTGTTCAGGATAAAAAGGAGCAATTTGGAGCAATATAATTTGGATGAGGAAAAAAATCGGGAGAAAATATTTTGTTTTCAAGATAAAAAATTTGAGTTGTAAATATAATTACAATATTAATTAGTGCCTATTGGAATTTAAACTTTGTAACTTTGTATTGTAAAATTAAAACATCAATTACCAATATGAGTCAAGAAATAAGAAATCTAGAGCCAAAAGCACTTTGGAGTAAGTTTGCGGATTTAAATGCAGTGCCAAGGCCTTCTAAAAAAGAGGATCGTGTGATTGCTTTCATGAAAAATTTTGGCGAAAGCCTAGGACTTGAAACTTTTGAAGATCAAATTCGAAATGTAATCATAAGAAAACCGGCTACTCCAGGTATGGAAAACCGTAAAGCAATTGTGCTTCAAGGACATTTAGATATGGTGCATCAAAAAAATGGAGAAACTGTTTTTGATTTTGATACACAAGGAATAGACATGTATGTTGATGGTGACTGGGTTCGTGCTCAAGGTACTACTTTAGGTGCTGACAACGGTTTGGGAGTTGCTGCTATCATGGCTGTTTTAGAAAGTAAAGATATTCCTCATCCAGCTATTGAGGCCTTGTTTACTATAGATGAAGAAACAGGAATGACTGGAGCTCTTAACCTAAAAGGTGGTGTTTTACAGGGACAAATCTTACTGAATTTAGATACAGAGGAAGATGATGAAATTGATATTGGTTGTGCTGGTGGAATAGATGTTACAGCTACTGCAGAGTATGATGAAGAGGAAACTCCTGAAGGTTCTGTGGGGTATACCATTACCGTGAAAGGATTGCAAGGAGGTCATTCTGGTATGGATATTCATAAAGGTTTGGGCAATGCCAATAAAATAATGAACCGTTTATTGTTTGATGGTTTTGATAATTTTGGGTTGCAAATCTCCGAAATAAAAGGAGGAAGTTTGCGCAATGCAATTCCAAGAGAAAGTGTAGCGAAAGTAATAATTGCCGAGGTGTATGACGAAGCATTTGTGTTTGACATGCAGCAAATTGTAAACGAAATAAAAACCGAACTAAAAACTACGGAGCCAAATCTAGAAGTTGTTTTTGAAAAATTAGAAACAACACCTGCTAAGGTTATGCCGTCAATTGCTCAGTTTTATTTTGTGAGAGCTATGTATACTGCTCATAATGGAGTGTACAGCATGAGTGCTGATTTTGAAAATCTAGTTGAAACTTCAAATAATATTGCAAAAGTAGTTTTAGGAGATGGACAACTTTCGGTACAATGTTTAACACGATCTTCTGTAGAGACTTCAAAATTTGATTTGGCAAATGGGTTGCGTTCTGCATTTGAATTAATGGGTTGTGAAGTTGAATTTTCAGGTTCTTATCCTGGATGGACTCCAAATTCTAAATCGGAAATTTTAGATGTTTTGGTTCCTCTTTATGAAAAGCAAAACGGTGAAAAACCAAGAGTGGTAGCCTGTCATGCAGGACTTGAATGCGGTATTTTAGGAACAAATTATCCTGAGATGGATATGATTTCTTTTGGTCCAACAATTCATGGTGCACATTCACCTGATGAGAGAGCTAGTATTTCATCATCACAAAAATTCTGGAAATTTTTTGTAGAAATTTTAGCAAATATTCCAGTTAAATAATCTTAGTAATCAGGAACAGTCTCAGTATTCAGTTTCAAAGAACTGCAAACTGAGACTGTAAACTAATACTGGATATTAATCTCTTTTAGGAGCGTTTTTCTTTTCTCTTTTTTCTTCTTTCTTTTCTTTAGCGGTTTTTAAAGGCTCTTTTTTTACAGTCTTTTTCGCATCCTGACTTTTTGCCATGATAATATATTTAGTGGTTAATGTTCAATTTAGTAAATGTATGTAATATTTTGATTTATTGCCTATTTAATTAAAAAATCCCCAATTTTTTTGAATTGAGGATTGATTGGTTTTACTTATGAAATGTTGAAATTTATTTTTTCTTTAATATCTTATATTCTTCATAACAGCCACTAATAGCATCCATTATTTGTAGGTCATTAGCCGTTTTAATAAAGGAGTCCGAGTAATTACAACGTTGTAAAATTTCAGGGATTTCATCCTTGTCAATGCCTAAAAGGACAGCTATAGTTTCGCGGTCGTATTTAGATTCCAGTAATTTTCGTACGGTATCATCCTTTTTCATTTCTTTTAACTTCTTCAGCTCTTTTGGGTTTTTACCAAAAAAATTATAGAGCATATCCGCTGGATTAAATATGGAACCTAGAACTTTTCCAAAAGCATTAGGTGATACCTGTCCTGCTTCATATCCTTGTGTTAATCCAGAAATACTATAGCGGTAATTCTCTCGCACGGGAATGATTTTTGTGTCTACTTCAAGATACCCTGTTAGGTTAAAGGGTCTAATGATAACCTCTTCAAGCGCAATGGCTTTCTCTGTAAGTTGAATTTTAGTACTTCGGTTTTTTATCCAGTCATTTGTTACGCGTACTCTCAAGGATTGGAAACCTAAACTCGTAATGTGCAATGTATCATTAACTTGAACATCAATCTCAAAATGTCCGCTTTCATCGGTTGTGGCACCACGTACTTTATTTACGTTGATGATGTTTACGCTTGATAAAGGTTGTTTAGTTGTATTACTAAGGATGATGCCATCTACTTTTTGAGAAGGTTCTTTGACTTGAGATTGTGCTGTAATTGAGAATACAGTAAATAAAAAAACTACAAAATATTTCATACTCTAATTTAAGACTTTAAAAGTAATAAATCAGGATTAAATATTTTGTAGTTCCAGTATAATTATAAGAATATTAACTAAACTTTAGTCTCTTCTTGGTCTTCTTGGTCTTGGTGCATCACCAAAGCTTTCTGATCTTCTAGGAGCTCTATCAGATGAACCTTCGCTTCTAGATCTGTCAGATGAAAAACCACCTTCTCTTCTTGGAGCTGCTCCTCTATCGCTTCTAAATCCACCTTCTCTAGGTGCTGAACTTCTATCGCTTCTAAATCCGCCAGAACCTTCTCTTCTTGGAGCAAAATTTCCTTCTCTTCTAGGAGCCGAGCTTCTTCCACCAAAACCACCACCAGAATTTCTTCCGTTGTGATCACGTCTTCCGCCACCGTCATTTTTAGAAATTTCAACATTGATTCTGCGTCCTTCTAGTTGAACGTTATTCAATATTTCCATTACTTTATCAGTATGCTCAGGATCAGTGTTAAAGAAAGAGAAACCTTCTTTTACGTCTACTTTGAAAACGTCATCGCGACCTAAGTCTAATGTTTCTTTTAAATAGTCTTTTAATGACATCCAGTCAAAGTTATCTCTAGAACCGATGTTTACAAAATAACGAGTTGCTCCGCCATTGTTGTTTTCTCTTGGAGCACCATCTCTATCATCACTTCTTTCGCGTCTTTCACCTGATTGAGTTGAAATGTCTCTGTTTTTCTTGTAATAATTGATGAAACGGTTGAATTCTACCGATACCATTTTCTTGATTAACTCTTCTTTTGTTAAGCCTTCAAGTACACTATTAATTGCTGGAAGGTACGTATCAATTTCGTGATCAACCTCAGTATCTTTAATTTTGTTAGCTAAGTGAAGTAATTGAATCTCGCAAATTTCGATTCCAGATGGAATTGATTTTTCTTCAAATTTTTGCTTGATGATTCTTTCAATAGATGAAATTTTACGCAATTCGCTTTTAGTAACAATTACAATAGATGTTCCTAAACGACCTGCACGACCAGTACGGCCAGAACGGTGGTTGTACGTTTCAATTTCATCAGGTAATTGGTAGTTTACTACGTGAGTAATGTTATCCACATCAATACCACGAGCAGCTACATCAGTAGCAACAAGCATTTGTATTTGACGACCACGGAAAGATTTCATAACTCCATCACGTTGTGCTTGTGATAAATCACCGTGTAATGCAGCAGCACTGTATCCGTCTTCAATTAATTTTTCGGCTACAGCTTGTGTATCTCTTTTGGTACGACAAAAAACTACAGAGAAAATATCTGGGTTAGAATCTGCCAAACGTTTCAAAGCTTCGTAACGGTCACGTGCATTTACTAGGTAAAATTCGTGAGAAACTGTAGCAGAACCTGAATTTTTAGCTCCAACTGTAATTTCAATAGGATCAGTCATGAATTGTTTTCCAATACGCGCTACTTCAGCAGGCATTGTTGCAGAAAACAACCATGTGTTTTTATCGTCTGGCGTAGTAGAAAGGATGTTTACGATATCTTCGTAAAAACCCATGTTCAACATTTCGTCAGCTTCGTCAAGAATACAATAGTTAATTTGAGAAATGTTTACTAAACCTCTATTAATCATGTCTTGCATTCTTCCTGGAGTTGCAACAATAATTTGTGCTCCTCTCTTTATGTCTCTCGCTTGTTCTGTGATGCTAGCTCCTCCGTAAACGGCTACTACATTAATACCTTTTTCGTATTTAGAGTAGTTTTTAAGTTCGTTGGTAATCTGCAAACACAACTCGCGTGTTGGAGATAAAATTAATGCTTGTGTGTTTCTGTTGTTAGCATCAATTTTTTGGATAACTGGAAAACCAAAAGCTGCCGTTTTCCCTGTCCCTGTCTGAGCCAACGCCACCATATCTGTATCTTTTTCCAATAATAGGGGAATCGCTTTCTCCTGTACTTCGCTCGGATTTTCAAATCCTAGATCTAAAACCGCCTTCAGTAACGATTCACTCAATCCTAATTGTTCAAATTTATTCATATGTATTTTTAAAATAGGGTGCAAAATTACTCTAAATTATTCATATAAACTAATGCTATTTCAAGATTTAATGATTTATTATAATTTGATTATCAGAAAGTTATGGTTTGTTATTGAATTCAGGACTATTTTTGATACAAAAAATATAGCTTTGCAACTATGTTTTTTAAGTAAAATTTCACAGTTTTTGTTTAACTTTTGTTGCTAAGATGCATTAATAGTTGTTTTGTTGCCTTACCTCTATGGCTGATTTCATTTTTTAGTTCCAATGGTAATTGTGCAAAAGTTTCGGTAAATCCTTCTGGTTGGAATATAGGATCGTAGCCAAATCCTTGATTTCCAATTTTTTCTAACGTAATTTCTCCTTTGGCAATACCAGTAAATAAATGTTGTTCGCCGTTTAAATTTAAAGCGATTACGGTTTTAAATTGTGCTGCTCTAGTTTCTTTATCTGTTAAATTTTTTAATAAGAGGTTCATATTGTCTTCAGGATTACGTTGCTCACCGGCATATCTGGCGCTGTAAACTCCTGGAGCACCATCTAGTGCTAGTACCTCAAGACCTGTATCATCTGCAAAACAGTCGTAGCCGTATTTTTGAGTTACATAATTTGCTTTTAAAATGGCATTCCCTTCAATTGTAGGGGCTGTTTCTGGAATTTCTTCATGGCATCCTATGCTTTCAAGGCTCAGTATAGTTACGCTTTTTGGAAGCATGCTTTGAAGTTCTATAATTTTATTTTTGTTATTAGACGCAAAAACTATTTTCATGATTTTAGATGAGAAATTTATAGATACTAAATTTTTTTAATTTGAAACTCGGGTTAAATTATCAGGGAAATATAAATCAGATAATTTGGTAAACTCATCACCACGCATAAAAATGCTACTGTCAACATCTTGAAAACTAGATTTACCTGACGCTGCCAAAAGTTCGTTTGCAGCATGTAACGTATTGTGGTGAAAATGATAAACCCTTTCAGACTTGTCACTTACCACTAATCCTTTCATTAGCATTTTATCCTGAGTGGCTACTCCTGTTGGACAAGTATTATTGTTGCATTTCAAGGCTTGAATACATCCTAGTGAGAACATAAATCCTCTTGCAGTATTGCAAATGTCTGCTCCCATGGCAATGGCTCTTAAAATGGCATGACCGGTAATGATTTTTCCGCTAGAGATAATTTTTATTTTATCTTTTATATGGAGCTGAGTCAATGTTTTATTTACAAAAATAAGCGCTGGTTCTAATGGCATGCCAACTCCGTCAGAAAATTCTAGTGGTGCAGCACCGGTTCCGCCTTCTGCACCATCAACCGTTATAAAGTCTGGAAAACAATTTTGTACTATCATTTCTTGACAAATGGCTTCAAATTCTTCGGTTATTCCAATGCACAGTTTAAAGCCAATGGGTTTTCCATTTGATGCCGTTCTAAGTGTTTTTATAAATTGTATCAAACCACTTGCATCATGAAAAGCAGAGTGGCTCGGTGGTGATAGAATAGTCGTATGCGGTTCTACGCCTCGTATCTTAGCTATTAATGGAGTGTTTTTACTTGCAGGAAGTACTCCGCCATGACCGGGCTTAGCTCCTTGTGATAGTTTGATTTCTATCATTTTTACAGATGGGAGATTTGCTTTTTCTGAAAATTTTTGAACATCAAATGCTCCATGCTTATCTCTACATCCAAAATATCCAGTTCCTATTTGCCAAACAATTGCTCCGCCTTGAAGATGGAATTCCGTTAAACCTCCTTCGCCTGTGTTATGATAAAAGTCGCCTTTTTTTGCGCCATTATTAAGGGCAATGATTGCGTTCTCGCTCAAAGAGCCAAAACTCATCGCGGATATATTGAGTAAAGAAGCTGAATACGGTTGTTTACAATCTGGTCCTCCTACAACTACTCGGGGTAGCTCTTCATTAACTTTTACAGGGAATATGGAGTGCTTGATGCCTTCGTAATCGGGTTGATTAAGATGTAATTGTGTTCCAAAAGCTGTTGTAGCGCTTAAGTTTTTTGCTCTTTGGTAGACTAATGATCTTTCATTTCTTGAAAAAGGCTTGCCATCGGTATTTCTTTCTATGAAATATTGTTGTATTTCTGGTGCTATACTTTCAAATAAATACCTAAAGTATCCTAAAACAGGAAAGTTTCTTAATATGGTATGCTTGGTTTGAACGCTGTTGTAAACTCCAATAATTAGTATTAATAATAAAATGAAACTAAGAAAGTATACTTTTTGAAAATAGATGTTTATGATCACGCTTACTAGCAAAGAAAGGAAACCAAAAAGGAAAAATTTTGTTCTCATATATTAAATTTCAATTTGAAAATGGCTTTGTATTCAAAATGGATAAGTTCTTGTTAAAAATGTTTTTAATATTGGCAACCAAAAGTAAAAAAGATGTTAACTAAATCGTAAACGTACATAAACGTGTTTGATTCCTTTTTTATCTGAGTCGCGCTCATCTATTTCAAGAATATCTGTTAAGGATTTCAACATCGGAGTTAGTTTTGAAAAACCATAATTCCTTGGATCAAACTCGGGTTTCTTTTTTACAATTAAATTTCCAACATCACCTAGAAACGCCCATCCGCTATCATCACCAATATCTTCAATAGTAGATTCAATTAATTCTATAGTTTGCAGATCTACTTTATTTAAGCTTTTAGGAGATGGTTTTTTAGGATCAGTTGCTGTTCTTTTTGGTTCTTTCTTTTTGATTGCTCCGTCCAAGACTTCAATGTACACAAATCGGTCACAGGCTACAATGAATGAATTGGGGGTTTTTTGTTCGCCAATTCCTATGACCTTCATTCCAGATTCTCGCAATCGAATGGCAAGTCTTGTAAAATCAGAGTCGCTAGATACAATACAAAAACCATCTACCTTATCGGAATAGAGTAAATCCATGGCATCAATAATCATGGCTGAATCTGAGGAATTTTTGCCTACCGTATAACTGTATTGTTGTATAGGAGTAATGGCATGTTCTAATAATACGCTTTTCCAACCGCTAGCATTTGGTTTTGTCCAATCGGCATAGATGCGTTTTGTAGTAGGCGTACCAAACTTAGCAATCTCTTCCATCATTCCTTTTACATTACTGTAGGGAACGTTGTCAGCATCAATAAGTACCGCTAGTTTTAATTCCTTTGTATTGTTAGACATAAATTTAAATTTATTTTAGTAAGTCAAATATACAAAGTTTATTGTGTTATGGTTGGAATGTTTTGCATTTGATTTGTTCAAAAATGCACTGTAAAGAGGGAGTCTTGAAGTTTGAGTTTTGCTTTTTTTAAATTTTATGGTTTGAAATGATCGAATTTTTGTACAAATAGAATGCTTGAAAAATAAATTTACTTTCAAGTCCTTTATAAAATTTAAATAATTATTTTTGCAACTTCTTAAAATTAAAATTATTACTTTACATATTATGGTAAAAGATTTATTCGAAAGAATTCAAAACAATAAAGGTCCTCTAGGGAAATGGGCTTCACAAGCTGAAGGGTATTTTGTTTTTCCAAAATTAGAAGGTGAGTTGGGACCTAGAATGCAGTTTGGAGGTAAAAATATTTTGAATTGGAGTTTGAATGACTATCTAGGCTTAGCCAATCATCCTGAAGTTCGTCAGGCTGATACAGATGCCGCTGCACAGTATGGAGCAGCATATCCTATGGGCGCAAGAATGATGAGTGGTCATACAAAATATCACGAGCAGTTAGAAAATGAGTTAGCCACTTTTGTTATGAAAGAATCAGCTTACTTATTGAATTTTGGATACCAAGGAATTATGTCCACTATTGATGCTTTAGTGACACGTAACGATATTATTGTATATGACGTAGACGCACATGCATGTATTATAGATGGAGTACGTTTGCACAGTGGAAAAAGATATACTTACAAGCACAATGATCTTGAAAGTATGGAGAAAAACCTGCAACGTGCTACTAAAATGGCTACTGAAACAGGTGGTGGGATTTTGTTTATTACCGAAGGTGTTTTTGGTATGCGAGGACAACAAGGTAAATTGAAAGAAATTGTTGCTTTAAAAGAAAAGTACAATTTCCGTTTGTTAGTTGATGATGCACACGGTTTTGGAACCTTAGGTAAAACAGGAGCTGGAGCAGGTGAGGAACAAGGTTGTCAAGATGGTATTGATGTATACTTCTCTACATTTGCAAAATCCATGGCTAATATTGGTGCTTTTGTGGCAGCTGATAAAGACGTTATTGATTATTTAAAATACAATTTACGTTCTCAAATGTTTGCCAAAGCATTGCCAATGATTCAAACTATTGGTTCTTTAAAAAGATTGGAATTGTTGCGTAACAACCCAGGATTGAAAGATAAACTTTGGGAAAATGTAAACGCATTACAAAACGGATTAAAAGAGAGAAACTTTAATATTGGTGATACTAATACGTGTGTTACTCCAGTTTATCTTGAAGGAAGTGTTCCAGAAGCTATGGTGATGGTAAATGATTTAAGAGAAAATTATGGTATCTTTTTAAGTATTGTAATCTATCCTGTAATTCCAAAAGGAATTATTTTATTGCGTATGATACCTACAACTTCACATACTATTGATGATGTTAATGAAACATTGACAGCATTTGAAGCTATTCGTGAAAAACTAGAAAATGGTACTTATAAGGACATTGCAAGTAGAACTACAGTTGATTTAGACGCTTAAGATCTTATTCTAAAATTATAAAAACCATCTGTTACTTTTAAGCAGATGGTTTTTTTATGGTTGAATGTTTACAATTCAGCTCTAAAAGTACAACGCTTTTTGTGTACTTGAGGGTCAAAATGTTTCCATAGATTTTGAATGGCAACATTATCTGCAAGTTCAGGAGTTCTAAAACAGTTTAGAATCCCTTTTTCTTTAAATGTTTCATAACATTCCTTGAATAGAATGGCAGTAACAGCTTTGTTTTGATATTCGGGTAGTACACCTATCAGATAAAAAATCACATTTTTACTTTGTTTTCTAGCCTTTAGCATGTGCAAGAACCCAAACGGAAACAACTTCCCTTTGGATTTTTGTAAAGCCTCAGCAAAATCAGGCATTACGATACTAAAAGCGACAATGTTATGATCTTTGTCTTCTACAAACTTTATAAATTCAGGATTGATAAAGCTGATGTATTTTTTCTTGAAATACTCTTTTTGTGTATCAGAAATAGCTACAAAAGAGGATAAGGAAGCGTAGGATTTATTGAATAAATCAAACATTTTATCTACGTGCGGCATTACTTCTTTTGTGGTTTTAAAGTTCAACGGACTCAATTGATATCTTTTTTTAACCAAATCATTTGCCTTTTCAAAAAACTCAAGTTTTACATTTTCAAAAGGAAATTTACTCTCTAAATATTCTTTCTCAACTTTAAATCCTAGTTCTCTAAAATGGTTTGCGTAATAAGGATGGTTGTACCACGTGATCATGGTGCTAATTTCATTAAAACCCTCAGTCATAACCCCAACTTTGTCAAGATTTGAAAATCCCATAGGTCCTTCTACATGATCTAAATTGTTTTTTTTGCCAAGTTCGTAAACCTTTTCTAATAGAGCTTTTGTCACTTCGATGTCATCAATTACATCAAACCAACCAAAACGTACTTTTAATTTCTGTTGGTTTTTTACCTCACTCCAATTAATTATTGCTGTAATTCGGCCAACGATTTCATTGTTTTTTTTGGCTACATAAAAATAGGCTTCTGCATTTTCAAAAGCTGGATTTTTTGTTTTATCAAATGTTTCGAGCTCATCAGCAATAAGCGGCGGAACCCAGTAGGGATTGTTTTTGTAAAGGGAAAAAGGAAATTTAATAAACGTTGTTAATTCTTTTTTTGATACGGCTTCGTGTATTGTAATCATGTTGTGTTTTAGAATGTTTTTATTATCCTTTTTTAATTTTTTTGGCTACTTTTTTAGCTTTAGCTTCTTTTTTGTCTGGTTTTACATCAATGCGAACTTCTTTGTATTTGCCATCATATCGCCATGAAAAACCTATTCCACCGAATAAAGCTGATGGAGTTTCTTTAAAACTAGAGCCTATTGAAGCGTCTACTTGCATGTTTTTGTTGAGTAAATAAGCTGCTCCACCTCTTATGATGGCATCTGCATACAAGTCACTTTTTATACCTTGATTTTCTACAAAACCAGACCATTTGTTATTAAAACCACGTGTAAGTGTAACGGCATAACCATAGCTAGGAAAATCTGTACCAATATAATCTGCAGTGAAATTTGAAACTAAAACCCATCTTCCGTCACCTAGATTGTTTTGAGTAATTAACATTGCTTTTGGCGAGAATTGAGCAGGATATCTACTTTCGGTTGGGTTTCTGTTTGAAAACGCATACGGATTATTCTCTGCCGAATAATTTACGCCTACAAAACCTGAAACAGCAGGAATTAATTGACGCCAGTGAAACGCCTTGTTTGCTTTCCAACTATATAGGTTTACTTTTTTCTTATAATTTTTATTAGGGTCGTAAATTAAATATTTTGCTCCTAAAACAAGTTGTTTAAAATCAGCAATGGCCGTTTTGCTGAACAAAGAAGTATACGTTTCATTTTGATATTGAATATCAGCTATCAACTCTAAACGTTCCAGAAACAAACCCCAGCGCAATGTGGCATCAAGACCAAAACCATTTGCTTCATACCCCAATAAATTGTGTTTTTGATTGATTCCATAAACTCCTGTTTCAACCTGAATAACTGATTTACCCACGGCAAATGCAGACATGGTTTCTCCGGGTCTATTAGAGTTTATTTCATCGGTGTACTGTGCATATTGAATACTTGGAATTGCAAAAAGAGCCGCTACAAGGAATGATTTGAATTTTCGCATGATTGTTTTTTTTGTTTTTGTCTAACATAGCTTTTCAAAAGTACTATAATTTATCATTTAATTAAGAATGATATCTTAATTTTGTCCCCAAATATAGTTCTGAATTTATTATTTTTGGAAAAAATTACCCTTATGCAAACAGCTTCTTTTAAAAGTGTTTTAAATACAATTTTATTTATCATTGCATTTTACTACATATTCAAATTTTTAGCAAAACTTTTTTTGCCATTAATTATAAAAAAAGTAGTAGAAAAAGCAAGTCAAAACATGCAACAACAGCAATATCAGCAAAAATCTTGGAACAATACGCAGCAACAGCAGCAACAAGATGAAATAATTTATAGCACAGAAAACGTAAAAAAACCACGCGAGACTAAAAAAGTAGGGGATTACGTGGACTATGAAGAAATAGATTAAACCGTTTTGCTTGAACCACATCAATACATTTATTAAATCCAATACATTATAAATTGAAAATAATTAATAAGTTTTACCCACACGCTCTTGCCATTTTTGGTTTTGTTCTTGTTTCCTTGATTTACTTTTATCCAGTTTTGCAAGGAAAACAAATTTTCCAATCGGATATTGTTCAATATACAGGCATGGCCAAGGAACAAAACGATTTTAGAGCCACAAATGATGTAGAACCGTATTGGACTAATTCTGCGTTTGGTGGAATGCCTACGTATCAATTAGGAGCCAAATATTCGCATGATTATATTGGTGCTCTGGATGATGCATTGCGATTTTTACCTCGTCCTGCTGATTATTTATTTCTTTACTTTTTAGGTTTTTATGCATTATTATTAGTGCTGAAAATAGATCCTCTAAAGGCCTTCTTCGGAGCCTTGGCTTTTGGATTTTCCACTTATTTGATTGTTATTTTGGGTGTAGGGCATAATGCAAAAGCACATGCAATTGGGTACATGCCACTTGTTGTTGCGGGATTTATTTTGGTTTTCCAAAAAAAATACGTGTTGGGTGGATTGATCACACTTTTTGCGACAGCATTAGAGATCAATGCGAATCACTTTCAAATGACGTATTACCTCTTGATTTTCCTTTTAATACTCTCAGGGTATTTTATATATAAATACATAAAGGATAAAGAATATAAGACGTTACTATATTCTTTTGGAGTTCTAGCAGTTGCTGGTATTTTTGCGCTTGGTGCCAATGCAACTAACTTATTGGCTACTTCTGAATATACTAATTTCAGTATCAGAGGCAAAAGTGAGCTTACTTTTAACCCTGATGGGACTAAAAACCAGACTACTTCATCCATGTCTAAAGATTATATTACCGAATATAGTTATGGCGTAATGGAAAGCTTTAACCTTATTGCTCCTCGTCTTTTTGGAGGTTCAAATAATGAAAAAGTAGGCAAGGATAGTCACATGTTTGAGTTCATGATAGGACAAGGAGTTCCTGAGGATCAAGCAACTGATTTTGTCTCAGGAATGCCTACTTATTGGGGAGATCAACCCATCGTGGCAGCACCAGCTTACATAGGAATTGTAGTTTTCTTTTTGGCAGTGATGGCTTTGTTTTTAGACCAAAGAAAAATTAAATACGTTTTCTTAGCAGGCGCATTTGTTTCCTTACTGCTTTCTTGGGGAAAAAATTTCCCTCTATTAACTGATTTTTTTATTGAATACATACCGTTGTATGATAAGTTTAGAGCAGTGTCTTCTATTCAGGTAGTTTTAGAAATGTGCTTTCCAGTACTTGCAATAATGGGATTGCAATCGTATTTCAAATCAGATAAAAATGCGCAGTGGAAATCTTTGTATGAAACAACAATTCTTTCTTTAGGTATACTTCTTATTTTGTTTTTAAGTAAAAGCATGTTTAGTTTTTCTGGTGGTACTGATGCGTATTTTCAAGAAAGCTATGGTCCTGACTTTGTCAACGCTTTGAAGGAAGATAGAATGAGTTTGTTTAGTGCAGATTTGCTTCGCTCTGCTTTCTTTATAATATTGGTAGCTGGAGTTTTGTGGCTGTCTTTAAAGGAGAGATTTGCACAGAATACTGCTATTGTAATCGTGGGTCTATTGATGGTTTCTGACTTGTTTTTTGTTGCTAAAAATTATGTTTCAGGTAAAGATTTTGTGAGCAAGTACCAAGTAGAAGCTCCTTTCCAAGAATCTCCATCAGATGCGGAAATTTTAAAAGATACTTCAAATTATAGAGTATTTGAGGTAGGAGATATTATGGGTGCTAGAGCCTCTTATTTTCATAAATCTATTGGGGGTTACAGTGCTGTGAGACCAAGAAGAATGCAGCAATTACTGGATTATCAAATTGTAAAAAACAATATCGAAGTGCTGAACATGCTTAATGTGAAGTATTTGATACAGAAAGATAAGGAAGGGAAAGAGTTTCCGGTTGCTAACCCTGATGCCAATGGTAATGCATGGTTTGTAAGTCAGGTGAAACAAGTTAATTCTCCCGATGCCGAAATGAAAGCTTTGGATAAATTAGATTCAAAAAATACGGTTGTCATTAATACAAAGGAGTTTCAAGTAAAAAATACGGCTTTCGCCAAAGATAGTGCGGCTAAAATATCTGTAGTTACGTATAAACCCAATTACATCAAGTATACTGCTACCAATAAAAATGAAGGCTTCGCCGTATTCTCTGAAGCTTATTATGGTAAGGGTTGGAATGCTTACATTGACGATAAAAAAGTAGATCATTTGAGAGTTGATTATCTTTTAAGAGGATTGCCAATACCAGCTGGAAAACACAAAATTGAATTTAAATTTGAGCCTCAAGTAGTAAAAACGGGTAGTACGATTACGCTGATAAGCGGAGTTGGAATATTATTACTACTGATTGGGGGAATTTATTACGAAAAAAAGAAGATCCAGAAGAACGTTGATTAGTTCATGTTGTTTTATTTTTTCGGAGTAGTTGTCAGGAATATTTTAATTCAACAGGAATAAATTGAAAAATAATAAAGTTTTAATAATTACCTATTATTGGCCACCGGCGGGAGGACCAGGAGTACAGCGTTGGCTTAAGTTTGTAAAGTATTTACCAGATTTTGGCGTTCAGCCAGTTGTTTATATTCCGGAGAATCCTACCTATCCTATTGTAGATCAAAATCTTGTAAGTGAGGTGTCAGATCAAGCAATTATTATCAAGCATAGGATTTTTGAGCCTTATCAATTGGCCTCTTTTTTATCCAAGAATAAAACTCAAAAAATGAATTCGGGGATTATTCCTAATCAAAAAAAGCAATCTTTTCTTGATAAAACTTTTCTTTGGGTTAGAGGGAATCTTTTTATTCCTGATGCCCGCGTTTTTTGGGTAAAACCATCAGTATCATTTTTAGAAAAATACATTTTAGAAAATGATATTGATACCATTATTACTTCGGGTCCGCCACACAGTTTGCATCTTATTGGATTAGAATTAAAACAAAAATTAAATCTAAAATGGTTTGCTGATTTTAGAGATCCTTGGACCACAATAGGGTATCATAAATCTTTGCGATTATCAAGTTTTGCCGCCAAGAAACATAAAGCTTTAGAGCATCAAGTTTTGAATGCTGCTGATACGGTTATTGTAACGAGTAAAACTACTAAAATGGAATTTCAAGCGATTACAAATAAACCAATTTCGGTAATTACCAATGGTTATGATACAGAGCAAGTTGAAAAACAAATTTTAGATGTCAAATTTAGCTTAGCACATATTGGTTCTTTTCTCTCTGAGAGAAATCCAAAGATGTTATGGGAAGTGCTGCTGGAACTGCTAGAGGAAATCCCTAGTTTTAAATTGAATTTAGAAATAAAACTAATAGGCGCGGTCAGTCAAGAAGTTTTAGAAACGATTTCTCAATTCGGGTTAAAAGAATATTTGAATAATCTGGGTTATGTTTCACATGCAGAAGCTATTGCGCACCAAAGAAAGTCACAGGTTTTGTTGCTAATCGAAATCAACTCTGAAGATACTAAAAGTATTATCCCAGGGAAACTTTTTGAATACATGGTTTCCAATAGGCCTATTATAGCAATTGGGCCTGAAGATTCTGATTTTGCTGAAATTATTACGAATACCAACACAGGTGTATTTTTTGACTATTCTGAGAAAATGAAACTTAAAAGAGTAATTTTAGAGTTTTATGATCAATTTTTAGAAGGAAGGTTGCAATCCAATGGAGTTGGTTTACATAACTATTCTAGAAAAAACCTTACTAAAGAATTAGTTCAATTGCTTAACAAAATATAGTAAAGTAAAGCCTGTTTGTGTTTTACAATCATTAAATAATGGGAATAGTATTAAATCAATCATTAAAGAATACCATAATTACCTACGCCGGTTTTGGGATAGGAGCATTAAATACACTTTATTTATATCCTATTTTTTTAGGTGCTACGTATTATGCTCTAGCTAATTATATTTTATCTGTTGCCAATGTGATTATGCCTTTGTTTGCAATAGGAATGCAAAACACATTAGTCAAGTTTTATTCTCAATACAAAACAGATGAGGAGAAAGCTCAGTTTTTATCCTTTACGGTTTTGTTTCCACTATTGTTATCGATTCCATTAATCTTTATTGGTTTTTTGTTTTTTGATGACATTTTATTTTTTGTTTCTAAAAAAAATCCAATTGTAAAAGATTTTATTTGGTTGATACCGTTTATAGGTTTATCAATGGCATATTTCGAAATATTTTATGCTTGGGCACGAGTGCATATGCACTCCGTTTTTGGTAATTTTATTAAAGAGGTTGGGCTTAGATTGTTGTCATTACTAGCATTAGTAGGAGTCTATTATAAGTGGATTACCATTGTAGATTTTATTTACATTACTGCTGGAATTTATTTTTTGGCACTTGTAGTCACTATGGCTTATGCTTTTTATATCAAGATGCCTAGTTTTCAAATCGCGGTACCTAAAAACGTTAAAGACATTTTAGAGTATACTTTTTATATCATTTTATCAGGTAGTGTTGCCAATTTACTTTTGGATGGAGATAAAATTATGCTTAACCAATACATGGTTATCGATAATATTGCGTATTACTCTATTGCAACCTTTATAGCGTTAGTGATATCCGTTCCTAGTCGAGCCATGCATCAAATTGTTTATCCGATTACTGCAAAATTAATGCACGATAACAAACTCACGGAGTTGAATGTATTGTATAAAAAAACATCTATAAATCTGCAAGTTGTTGGTGGCTATGTCATGCTAGGTATTTTTGTTAATATTAATCAGTTGTATGAAATTGTTCCGAAGGAATATAGTGGAGGAATATTAGTGGTTTTTATGATTGGAATTTCTAAGTACTTTGATTTAATTCTAGGGAATAATAATGCAATCATTTTCAATACAAAATACTATCGTGCCGTTTTATTTTTAGGTGTATTTCTTGTAGTGGTAGCCATTGGTTTAAATGCTATTTTTATTCCTCTTTACGGGATTATGGGTTCTGCATTTGCTACATTGGTTTCTATAACATTGTACAGTATCGCTAAATTGCTTTTTGTTGTCAAAAGATTGCACTTATATCCTTTTACAAAGCAAACTTTACATTCACTAGCAATAACATTTTTGTTGTTTCTTATGTTTTATTTTTGGGATTTTCCTTTTAATCCTATTTTAAATATTTTACTAAAATCAATCTTGATTACAGTATTGTATGTTTATGTTAATTACAAATTTGTTGTTTCAAATGAGATCAATGATGCTATAAATATGGTTCTCAAAAAAATAAAATTTTTGTAAAGATTAATCGCAACTGTGAACTCTAATTTTATAGGATACTAGTCTATTTCTTGTTATTAAATTTTTCTTGTATTTCTAGTTTGAATTTTTCATTAAAAATAATTGAAATATCACTAAAAGTGGGTATTGTTGGTGTGTGATTAAGATGGTAATTTTGTGGTGCATTATAAAATAATATAAAGTACAAAAGGACTCATTTAAATGATACATACAACGTCACAAGCAGAAAGTTCAAATGCTAACTTGGTTAAATTTTCTAATCTTTTGAAAGGAAAAACGAAAGAAGGATTTGTAGTCGTAGAACGCAATGATAAACTTCCTTATGCGGTATTATTGAAAAAGAAAAAGAAAGTAAACCACATCTATAATTTTGCAATTTTTTGTGCAACTTTAGGGTTATGGTCTTTTGTATGGATTTACATTACGCAAGTTTCATCAAAAGCTAAAAAGATTTTAATATCGATTGATGAGGATGGAAATCCATTTGAAGAAAAATGCTACATGGGATAATTTTTATTATTTTTGAAATCAATATTCAAATATTTTAATAGACTCATTATGAAATGTAAATTACTTATCCTTGCAGCTGTGCTGTTTAACATTAGTATTGCTGTTGCACAATCTCCTGGAGAAATTGATAGTAAAGAACGTATCACTATCAGTGATGATGTAGATTCTCCAAAAAAGAACAACTTTAAAATCAGTTTAACCAGTTTAATTTTTGGAAACTATCAGTTGCAATACGAAAGAAGTCTTACTAAGCGCATTGGACTTGTTGTAGGGTATAGTTTTATTCCAAAAGGAGCAGTTCCATTTAGAACACAATTAAATGACTTAACAGCAGATAGCGAAGATACTCAAGGTATTTTTGAAAATGCAGAATTGGGTTACAAAGCTTTTACTCCAGAGATTAGATTTTACTTAGGAAAAGGATACGGAAAAGGTTTTTATGTAGCTCCATTCTACAGAAATGTAAGGTATGATATTACCAATGTAAATTTCACTTTTAGTAGTGAACCTGCAGGAGTAACAAAGCAAAATCTTGCAATGGGCGGTGAATTGACTGCTAATTCCTTTGGATTACAGCTTGGTGCACAATTTCATTTAGGGAAACATATCATCCTTGATTGGTGGATCGTAGGTCCTCATTATGGTACTTCAAAAGGTGATTTTGTGGGAATAACGGATAGAAACTTAACAACTTTTGAACAGCAAGAGTTGAAAAAAGAACTAGATAACATTGAACTTCCATTATCTGATATAAAAACAGAGGTTAATGCTCGTGGTGCTAAGATCATTGTAAGTGGCCCATGGGGTGGTGTAAGAAGCGGAATTAGCTTAGGATACCGATTCTAAATAACTTATTGCAAATATTAAAAGCCGATATACTTGAAAAAGTATATCGGCTTTTTTATTATTTTAGAACTGCTTTTAAATAGGTTCCAGTAATAGATTCTTTATTTTTCACAACCTGCTCTGGAGTACCAACCGCTAATAATTTTCCGCCATTTTCTCCACCTTCGGGACCAAGATCAATTAACCAGTCGGCACATTTAATCAGATCAAGATTGTGTTCAATTACTATTATAGAATGTCCTTTCTCAATTAAAGCCTCAAAGGAAGCTAATAATTTCTTGATGTCATGAAAATGTAAACCGGTTGTTGGTTCATCAAAAACAAATAAAGCTTTGTCTTTTGTGGCACCTTTTACTAAAAATGAAGCCAGTTTTATACGTTGTGCTTCTCCGCCAGAAAGGGTAGAGGATGATTGTCCTAATTGTACATAACCCAAACCGACATCCTGAAGAGGTTGTAGTTTTTGAGTTATTTTAGTTTGTTTCTGAGCTGTAAAAAAAGCAATTGCATCATCTATAGTCAAGGTTAGAATTTCATGAATATTTTTCCCTTCAAACGCTACCTCTAATACTTCTTTTTTAAATCGTTTACCGTGGCAGGTTTCACATGGCAATTGCACATCAGCCATAAATACCATCTCTACGTTGATAGATCCTTCTCCTTTGCAGGTTTCGCAGCGCCCACCATCAACATTAAATGAAAAATGTTTAGCTTGGTATCCTCTTACTTTTGAAAGTTTTTCTTTGGCATACAAATCCCGAATGTCGTCATACGCCTTAATATACGTTACCGGATTTGAACGTGAACTTCTACCTATAGGATTTTGATCTACATATTCGATATGTTTTATTTGCGAAAACGAACCTGATATTTCTGAGAATTGTCCCGCTTTCTCTCCAATATTTTCTAGCTTTTTTTGCATAGCTGGAAAAAGAATTTTCTTTACCAGTGTACTTTTTCCACTACCTGAAACACCTGTAATGACCGTTAACACATCTAGCGGAAATGTAACATCAATATTTTGTAAGTTGTTTTCTCGAGCTCCTTTAATTTCTATGAAGTTCTTAAACTGTCGGCGTTTTTTTGGTACCGAAATTTCTAAATCACCATTCAGATATTTTGCAGTAAGTGAAGTTGATTTTAATATCTCGTCAAATGTTCCTTGAGCCACTAAATTTCCACCAAGACTTCCAGCTTCGGGGCCAATGTCTATAATCATATCAGCCGCTTTCATGATATCCTCGTCATGCTCTACAACAATTACAGTATTACCTAAGTCGCGTAAAGAAAGCAGAACTTTTATTAGTCTTTCGGTATCTTTTGGGTGTAACCCGATGCTTGGCTCATCCAAGATATACATAGATCCTACCAGGCTGCTGCCAAGTGAAGTAGCTAAGTTAATACGTTGTGATTCACCACCAGACAGTGTGGCTGAGTTTCTATTGAGTGTTAAGTAATCAAGACCTACCTCGGTTAAAAAAGACAATCTGTTGTTGATTTCAATAAGTAATCTGTTGGCTATTTGTTTTTCATAAACGTTTAATTCTAAGTTTTTGAAAAAAGTAACCAAGTGCTTGATAGGCAAATCAACCAAATCAGAAACTGTTTTTTGATTAATCTTAACATAAGAAGCTTCTACACGCAGCCTTTTTCCCTTACATGCGGTACACTTTGTCTTGCCTCGATAGCGAGAAAGCATCACTCTATTTTGGATTTTATAGTTTTTTTCTTCAAGCTCTTTAAAAAAATCATTTAAGCCTTGAAAATAACCATTTCCTGTCCAAAGAACTTCTTTTTGTTCTTCAGTAAGTTGATAAAAAGGTTTGTGAATGGGAAAATCAAATTTGTAAGCTTTGTTAACTAACTCGTCACGATACCAACTCATACTATCATCACGCCATGGAAAAATAGCATTTTCAAAAACAGATAAAGTAGTGTTAGGAACAACTAGTTCAGCATCTATACCAATAACGTTTCCGTAGCCTTCACACACTGGGCAGGCGCCATAAGGATTATTGAAACTAAACAAATGTACATTTGGTTCTAAAAAAGTGATGCCATCCAGTTCAAAATTATTTGAAAAAGTATGTTTGATATGGGTGTTTAATTCTTGTAAGTAGCAAACGCCTTTCCCTTCAAAAAAAGCAGTTTGAACTGCATCGGCAAGGCGGTTGTAAAATTCTTCTTCAACTTCGGGATCTTGGTTAACCACAATACGATCCACTATTAAATAAATTTCTTTATCGTTTATAGCTTCAGGAACAGCATCTAGCCTAATCATTTCATTGTTTACCAATATTCTAGCAAAACCCTGTTGCAAAAGAACATTAAGCTTGTCATGTATTTTTCTGCCTGGTTCTAAATGAATGGGAGCTAATAACAACCATTTACTGTTTTGTTCTAGCTTTTTTACCGCATTTACTACATCAGTAACTGTGTTTTTTTTGACTTCAGCACCAGAAACTGGGGAATAAGTGCGTCCTATTCTTGCAAAAAGTAATTTTATATAGTCGTAAATTTCAGTAGAGGTGCCCACTGTAGAACGGGCATTTGTAGTGTTGACCTTTTGTTCAATGGCAATAGCTGGAGCAATACCTTTAATATATTCTACCTTTGGTTTATCGAGCCTGCCAAGAAATTGACGGGCATAAGAGGATAAGCTTTCTACATACCTACGCTGTCCCTCGGCGTACAAAGTATCAAATGCTAAGCTTGATTTTCCAGATCCAGAAAGACCTGTAATAACCACTAGTTTATTTCTAGGTATAGCAACATCCACGTTTTTTAAATTGTGTACTTGCGCTCCTTTTATAATGATATTTTTCTTTGGGTCTAATTTAGAAAGGTCAACTTGCATAAAAATGATAATTTTTACAAAAGTAATCAATTTTGAACAGAGATTTCAGGATGAACAACTCACAAATAATGATTAAAAATGAGGTTTAAAAGTCAATTTTGGCCTTGTATGGTAATTATGTTTTCCATCCGATAAATAAGTACTATTTTTAGATTTATTTTTGACAAAACAAACAAACGCTACCATTGAAAACAAAGTTATACTTTATTCTTTTTTTATACTGTTTTTGTGCCTTCTCACAAGAGTTGCCGCCTATTGTAAAATATAGTTCTTCAACCTATGGCGCAGGAAATCAAAACTGGATGATTTCACAGGATAAAAAACAATTTATTTATCTAGCAAATAATGACGGACTACTCGAGTTTAATGGGTCTAACTGGGAACTGTATCCGTCCCCAAACGAAACTATTATACGATCTGTTAAGGTTATAGGGAATAAGATTTATTCTGGTGCCTACATGGAATTTGGTTTTTGGAAACGAATGTCCAACGGGAAACTTAAATACTATTCCTTAAGTAAGAAAATTAAATACAAAATTCTTGATGATGAACAGTTTTGGAATGTTTTAGATTTTGAACAATGGGTTGTTTTTCAGTCTTTAAATAGAATGTATATTTATGATACTAAGACAGATACTTTTAACATCATTAGTCCCAAAAACAACATTACTAAATCTTTTCGTACTAAAGATGCTATTTATTTTCAAATAGCAAATGAAGGTCTTTTTGAAATAGAAAGTGGTACGTATCGTCTTGTAACCAATGATCAAATTGTATTGCAAAATAAGATGGTAAATATTTTTGCTGATGATGATGGACTTCTTTTACAAACGCAACAAAATGGTTTTTTTAAACTTATTGATAAACGTTTGAGAAAAATTAAAACTGATGTGGACAATGAATTTGCTACAGGTAATGTGTATTGCAGTCAGAGGTTAAGTGACGGAAGTTTTGCCTTAGGAACTATTTCAAATGGTGTTTTTATACTTGATTCAACAGGTAAATTGAAATTTCATATCACTCAAAATAAAGGTTTGAGTAATAATACTGTTTTATCACTCTATGAAGATGTTGATCAAAATGTATGGTTGGGACTTGACAATGGTATCAATTGTATCAATTTGCGTTCGCCCATTCAAAATTATAGTGATGATACAGGAATATTGGGGACTGTTTACACCTCTTTAAAATGTAACGGGAACTTATATGTAGGAACAAATCAAGGATTGTTTTTTAAAAAGGATTCTGTACAGGAGGAATTTCGTTTTGTGAGTGGTACTAAAGGTCAAGTTTGGTCTTTATTTGAACATGATGGTACACTTTTTTGTGGCCATGATTCAGGAACATTTATTGTTGAGAATGGAATGGCTAAGAATATTTTTTCGGCCTCTGGAACTTGGAAATTTGAGGCGTCTCCAAATGACAAAGCACATCTTTTACAAGGAAATTATTATGGTATTTCAGTTTTAGAAAAAAGAAATAATCAATGGAGTTTTAGAAATAAAATCAAAGGTTTTAATTACTCATCTAAGTATTTTGAGATTTTAAAAAATTCAGATATTTACGTAAGTCATGAATACAAAGGAGTTTTTAGACTGGAACTTGATAAAGATCTATTGAAAGTAAAACGAGTGCAGGCTTATAAAACACCTCAAAAAGGGAAAAATGCAAGTTTAACTACCTTTAATAATGATGTTTATTATGCTAACAAAGCAGGCATTTTTAAACTGAATCAAAAAACTAAACAGTTTATAAAGGATACTATACTGAGTACTGTTTTTGAAAAAGATGAATACACATCTGGTAAGTTAATTGTTGACAATTCTAACAAGATTTGGTTGTTTTCAAAGAATTACATTCATTATTTTTCGCTGAGTAAATTTAGCAAGCAACTTACGCAAAATGTAATTCCCATACCATCAGCTTTAACAAACTCTATGTTGGGATATGAAAATATAACTCAAATTTCTCACTCCAATTATTTAATAGGAACAACGGATGGATATTATATTTTAAATTTAAATGAATTAGGTTTAAAGAATTACAACATTTCATTATCAGGAATAACTACAAATAAACAAAACGAATCGTTTCAAAACCAAAGTATTCTAAGTGAGGGAAGTTTTAATCATGATGAAAATAACATTACAGTTTTTTATGCTGTACCAGAGTTCAATAAATATATAAATGTCGAGTTTCAGTACTTACTGGAAGGGTTTCAAGAGGAGTGGAGTGAATGGAGTGCCAAATCATCCGTTAATTTTAAGAATTTACCTCCGGGGAATTATACCTTAAAAGTTAGAGCAAAATATGCTAATTCTACTTTAGATAGTACCATATCCTATTCGTTTAGAATAAACAAACCTTGGTATTTTACTCATGTTGCACTTTTGATTTATTTAATTGTGCTGGTCTTTGCAGCAAGATTTATACACAAGGCTTACAAACGCTATTATCAACAATTAGAAAAAAAATTAATAGAGGAAAACAATCTGTTATTAGAAATAAAAGAGTTGGAGAACGAGCAAGAGGTTATGCGAATAAAAAATGAGCAACTTTCTCAAGTAGTTGATTCAAAAAATAAAGAATTGGCCGCATCTACAATGAGTTTGAATAGTAAAAATGAGTTGTTGGCTTTTATCAAAGAAGATTTGAAAAAAACAAGTGAGGATGGCAATAAAAGTATAAAATCTGTAATTTCTACTATAAATAAAAACATCAATGAAGGAGATAGTTGGAGTATTTTTAAAGAGGCATTTGATAGTACCGATAAAGATTTCTTGAAAAAAATGAAGGCGGCGCATCCTACATTAACTCCAAATGATTTAAGATTATGTGCTTATTTAAGGCTTAATCTATCCTCAAAAGAAGTTGCCCCTTTATTGAACATATCGGTACGAAGTGTTGAGATAAAACGATATCGTTTGCGTAAAAAAATGGAATTGTCTCATGAGCAAGGACTTGTAGAGTACATTTTATCTGTATAGGTTGCAGTTTTTTGGGTCAAAAAAACTATACATTACCACAACATTAACGTTGTCGTTGATTTTTTTTGGGGATTTAAGATTTTATTAAGATTTAGATTTCACAGCAAATTAGGTGATAAATTGAGAAATCATCAGTAATACTACTTTTTTTTTGCTTTGTATGTTTTTTGTTGTGGTTCTAATTTACTAATTAGCACTCTTTAGGTGTTAATTTTATAATTCACAAAAAACATAAATTATGAAGTCAAACTATCTATTAATCTTATTTCTATTTATTACCACTGTAGGTTTTTCACAAGGGTATGATGTAGGAGGTGTTGTCAAAGAGGCAAGTTCTGGTTTACCAATACCAGGGGTAAATATTCAAGTAAAAAATTCTTCATCAGGAACCACTACAGATTTTGATGGTCGTTTTTATGTAAAAGGCGTTTCGCCTAATTCCGTTTTAATATTTTCTTTCGTAGGTTTTAAAAGTGTAGAATATAAGGTTACACAAGCCACACAGAACCTTTCTATTGTTTTAAAAGAAGATGCAAATACATTAGATGAAATTGTTGTCATAGGTTATGGATCACAAAAAAAGCGAGAAGTAACAGGAGCAGTTTCTGTTGTAGATAGCAAAACACTTGAGGTATTAAAACCAGTTAGAGTGGAACAAGCATTGCAAGGAACCGTGTCTGGAGTAAATGTTACCTCTACATCTGGAGCACCTGGAGCAGCTTTAGATATAAGAATTAGAGGTATTGCTACGAATGGAGAAAATAGACCTACTACTATTATAGATGGTTATGTTGGCGAGTTAGGCTTACTAAATCCTAATGATATAGAAACGATTACGGTATTAAAAGATGCTCAAGCTGCCATTTATGGTACTATTGGTGCCAATGGTATTATCTTGATTACAACCAAATCAGGTAAAAAGAATACTAAATCCAAAATAAGTTATAACGCTTACACTGGTTTTCAAGAAACTTCAAGAAAGTTACCTATGCTTAATGCAACCGAGTATGCTTTGTTGCTTAACGAAAGTTATGCTAATGGTGGTAACGCAATTCCTTTTCCAAATGTATCAGGTTTGGGTAAAGGTTCCGACTGGCAGAATGAAATTTTTAGTACTTCAGTTCCAATAATCAATCATGATATTTCTTTCTCTGGAGGATCTGATAAAATAACCTATGCAGTAAGTGGTTCTCATATTGATCAAGAAGGGATCATTGGAGAAAAAAAATCAGGCTTTTTAAGAAATACTGCAAGAATTGCACTTGGTGCTGATGTTACTGATAGATTGAAATTAAAAACGAATGTTATTTACACTTATTTTACCAGAAATACACTTAATGAAGGTGGTTTAGGCTCAGTGTTATTTAATGCGTTGAATATGCCGTCTACACTAAAACCGTATGATGCTAATGGTGATTTTACTCTTGCTGGTACGGGTCTTGGTAACGAAATAATAAATCCTTTAGCTCAAATTGCAAATACCTATAACGATTATAATTTCAAAAAACTAAATGGTAATTTTGGTTTAGATTACAAACTATTTAAAGATTTTGTGATTACTACTTCACTAGGATTTAATACGTCTAATAGCGAGTCGAAGACATTTTCTAAACAAATCAGTTATGGAGGAAAAGTTTTTGATGTACAAAGAAGTTCTGTAACTCAAGGTGCTATAAACGACAATAATTATTCATTTGATATTTACGGTACCTATACTAAGAAAATTGCCGATGCGCATAATATCACAGCAACTATAGGTAACACTATTTTTAAAGAGTACGGTAATGGTTTGTTTGCCACAGGTTTTGATGTTCCTTATAATTCATGGGAATTTGCTGATATTGCTCTAACTAGAGGAATAGCAACTTTTGTCACAAACAGTTCCTACAATTATGATGAACGTAGACTTTCTTATTTTGCAAGAGGTCAGTATGATTATAAAGGCAAGTACCTTTTCTCGGCAATGATTCGTCGTGATGCTTCTACAAAATTTGGACCAGGAAACAAAGTGGCTTACTTCCCTTCATTTACAGCTGGTTGGGTAGTATCTGATGAGAGTTTCTTTGGACAAGATAAGTTTGTTAATTTCATGAAATTTAGAGGAAGTTACGGAACTTTAGGAAACGATCAAATCCCTAACAATGGATATATTTCTCAATTAAATGGTGAGGCAACTTACGTTTTTAATGATGTGTTAGTGAATGGTTTTGCTGTAGGGCAAATTCCAAACGCTAATTTGAAATGGGAAGAAGCTCGCAAGTTTGATATAGGTTTGGATTTACGATTTCTTCAAAACAAAATATCATTTGTAGCCGATTATTTTATTGACACAAGAGCTGATTTGTTAATTCCATTTATTCCTGTTTCTGGTATCAATGGTGCTGCTGCACCAGGATCTAATGCACCGACAATTAATGCTGGTACGGTTAGAAATACTGGTTTAGAGCTAGCTCTAGATTATAAAAATAAGTTTTCAGATTCCTTTTCTTTAAGCGTAGGATACAATGTTACTTTCTTGAAAAACGAAGTGCTAGAGGTGAACAATGGTATTGGGTATCTTGAGGGAGGATCCTTTGGAGTTGGCCAACCACCACCACCATCAAGAATGGAAGCAGGTAGACCAATTGGTTATTTCTACGGCTATAAAACTGATGGAATTTTTCAGAATCAAGCCGAAGTAAGTGCGCATCCATCTCAATTATCATTAGGAGCAGAAGCAAGTCCGGGTGATTTAAGATTTGTTGATGTAAATGGTGATGGTGTTTTAAATGCCAGTGATAGAACTAACATAGGTGATCCAATTCCTGAGGCTACAATGGGTTTCAATGTTCAAATGAACTATAAAAATTTTGATTTTGCCATGTATACTTTTGCCTCTGTAGGCAATGATATGGTTCGAAATTATGAAAGAAACCTAACAGATGTTAACAGACTGAATTATGTTTTAGACCGTTGGACAGGCGAAGGAAGTACAAATAGCACTCCTAGAGTTACTACAGGTGCAACAGGTAACTCTAATTTTTCAAGTTTCTTTGTTGAAGATGCTTCGTATGCAAGAATCCAAAACATACAGTTAGGATACGCTCTTGAAAATAAGTTTATTGAAAAAGCTGGTCTTTCAAAAGTTAGGTTGTATGCCGGTGTAAACAACTTGTACACTTTTACAAAATACAAAGGTTTTGATCCAGGGGCATCTAGTGGAGCTCCATTGGGTGGAGGTATTGACAATGGTTTTTACCCTATTCCAAGAACGTACTTGTTAGGTTTGAACATTAATTTTTAATCTGAATAAAAATGAAAAAATATCTTTTTAGTATTGTAATGACAGCAGCTATAGCCATGGCTATCATTTCATGTAACGATGAGTTCGTAGACAGACCTGTTGAGTATTCTATTGATTCTGAAAATTATTTCAACTCAAAAGAAGACTATGACAAAGCATTGATTGCTGCATATGATTTATTACAGTCTAGTTATATGAATGTTTTAGTTGGTGAAATAGCCTCAGACAACACTTTAGCAGGAGGTGAGAATGCATCAAATGAGCCAGGTATTCAGCAAATTGATGATATGATTCATACGCCAGTTAACAAACAATTAAAAAACCTTTGGGATTGGATGTTTGCAGGTGTACAAAGAGCAAATTATATTTTAGAATTTAAAAATAAAACTGATTTTCAAGGCAAAAATCAAATTATTGCCGAAACTCGATTTCTAAGAGCATACTATCATTTTGAATTAGTAAAATGGTTTGGTGGTATCCCGATGAAAGGAGACGCAAGATTTGTTCCAGGAGATGAGAAAAAAATGCCTCGTTCTTCAAAAGCAGAAGTTTATTCATCTATAGAAGCCGATTTAATTTTTGCCTCTGAAAATTTACCTTTAACAACTACTCAAAAAGGAAGAGCAACTCGTGGAGCAGCGCTTGCTTTGTTAGGAAAAGCCTATTTGTATCAAAACAAATTTGCACCAGCCGCTGCAACTTTTGATAAGTTGATAACGTCAGGGAGTTACTCATTAGTTTCAAATTACAATACGATATTTGAAAACGAAGGTGAAAACGGACCAGAATCTGTTTTTGAAGTACAATATACAGATGTTGAGGGTGCCAATTTTGAATGTCTTCAATGTAGTGAAGGGAATGTTGCCGTAGGTTTTAGTGGTCCTCGTAGCTATAGTGGAGATTTATTTACTTCTGGATATAGCTTTAATGTTCCTACACAAAAAATTGTTAATGCTTTCGAAGCCGGTGATAATCGTAAAGCAGTTGCTATTCTTGATATTGAAGCTTGGGCAGCTAGTACAGGAGCAACTTTTGGAAAAGGATACGAGCATACTGGTTTTTTTAACAGAAAGTACATACCTAGAAAAAGAAGCACAACTGCTCAAAATGATTTAAACTTGACAAATCCTAACAACTACCGTGCTATTCGATATGCCGATGTATTATTAATGGCAGCAGAGGCTTTCAACCGCGGTGGAATAGACGATGTAAAAGCAAGAGGATACCTAAATTTAGTTCGCAGACGTGCTTTTGGGGACTTGAACCATGACATCAGCTCTTCTGGCGCAGCTTTAACAGATTTTATTTTAGCCGAAAGAAGAGTAGAATTAGCAGGAGAGGGACATCGTTTCTTTGATTTAGTTCGTACTGGTAAAGCTGCACAAGAAATCCCAGGATTTACAGCTAATAAACACGAATTATTCCCTATCCCTATTGAGGAAATTCAGTTTTCTAATGGGAATTGGAAACAAAATCAAGGGTATTAAAAAACTAACATAATTTAGATATGAAAAAGTTACAATTAATTCTAAGTATTTTCATTCTGACCCTTTCTTTTGGGTGTACGGAGGAAAATAATGATGTAGATTTAGAAACTATAGGTGCACCAAAAAACGTGTCGGCACTTACAACCATTACTCAAGATAACTCCGGTAATGTTACTTTTTTGCCAAAAGGTGAAGGAGTAACTCAATTTGAAATCTTTTTTGGAGATGCTACAACAAAGTCTGTTATTGTGAATCCTGGCGGGACATACACCCACAAATACCGCGAAGGAGTTTTTAAAGCAAAAATTATCGGGATAACTCTCAACGGTAAAAAAACCGAAACCATTCAAGACGTAACGGTCTCTTTTTTAGCGCCTAGAAATTTAGTTGCGACTGTGGCAATTGGTAGTAATTTAAGCGTAAATGTTTCTGCAGAAGCAGAATTAGAGACTTTTTTTCAAGTTTATTTTGGTGATGTTCCTAATGAAGTTCCAGTAGATTTTATGCAAGGTGAAGTAATAACCCACACCTACAAAACTCCAGGAACTTACAATGTACGTGTTGTAGCATTGAGTGGTGGTGCAGCAACTACTCAAAAAATAACTCCAGTAACGGTTACAAATTTATTTGCTGCTCCAGCTCCAACTGTTCCTGCTGCAAATGTTATCTCTATGTTTAGCGATAGCTACACTAATGTTGCGGTTGATACTTGGAGAACTTCTTGGTCACAAGCAACTTTAGAGGATATTGATATCAGTGGAAACAAAGCAAAAAAATACAGCGCATTAAATTTTGTAGGTATAGAGGCTACTTCTTCTCCTATAAACGCATCAGCTATGACATTTTTTCATATTGATATTTGGTCGTCAGATGTAACCGAATTCAAAGTAAAACTAGTTGATTTTGGTGCAAACGGAACCTTTGACGGTGGTGATGATAGAGAACACGAAATAACCATTGCCAATCCTAAAAAAGAGGAATGGGTCAGTTTAGACATTCCTTTAAGTGATTTTACAGGATTAACTACACGTTCGCACATTGCGCAATTAATTTTAGTAGGAGCTCCAGCAGGAAGTAATACGGTTTATGTAGACAATGTGTTTTTCTACAACACTGCAGGCTCTGTTACTGCAGCGCCAACACCTACACGTCCTGCATCAAGTGTGATTTCTATGTTTAGTGATGCATATACAAATGTAGCTGTCGATACTTGGAGAACTTCTTGGTCTAGTGCAACATTAACTGATTTGAGTATAAGTGGAAATGCAACTAAAAAATATAGCGCCCTAAATTTTGTGGGTATTGAGGCTACTTCAACTCCTATAAATGCAACTGCTATGACTCATTTTCATACTGATGTTTGGTCTTCTGATTTTACACAATTCAAGATTAAACTAGTTGATTTTGGTGCCGATGGAGCTTTTAGTGGAGGCGATGATGTTGAACACGAAATAACAGTAAATTCTCCAGCCCAAGGATCGTGGGTTAGTCTTGATATTCCATTGAGTCAATTTACAGGTTTAACTACAAGAGCACATATTGCACAATTAATTTATGTAGGAGCACCATCGGGTAACAATACGGTTTATATTGATAATGTTTACTTTCACAACTAATTAGGGTTTTAACTTTTAAAATTAGCATTAATAGTTAGTGTACATTATTACAATTTGAATTTTAAAAAATAATAAAATGAAAAAAATACTAATCAAAATAGTTTCTGTTTTTATCCTGCTTTTAATGGTGAATTGTCAGGAGGATAATCTAGGATTTGGAGCCATAGAAGCTCCCTCAAATCTAAAAGTTACTGCTGAAATTATTGGGAAATCAGCCGCATTTCCCAATGGAGATGGATCAGGAAAAGTAAAATTTATAAGTAAGGCAGATAACGCCATTTCTTATAAATATATCTACGGTGATAGCGAAATAGAAAATTCTCCGGGAGGTATTACAGAGCATCCCTACAAAAAAAATGGGACTAACACATATATGGTAACGGTAATTGCTTCTGGTAAAGGTGGTATAACAACAAATCAAACACTTGAAGTTACTGTTTTTACTAATTTTAATGATGAAGTATCTACAAAGTTACTTACTGGTGGTACGGCTGTAGGAAAAAAATGGTACTTAGCATCATCTGAAAAAGGACATCTTGGTGTTGGACAAAATGATGGCGATGCTACTAAAAATTATTTTGCAAATTATTACCAAGCAGAACCTTTTGAAAAATCAGCTAGTTGTTTTTATGATGGCAATTATACTTTTGCTCTGGTAAACGGTAAAATTGAATATAAGCAGGATAACAAAGGAAATACTTTTTTTCATAATTCTTATAAAAGTGTTGCTGGAGGTGTAAATGGTGGTGATGATGCTTGTTTGCCTTATAGTACATCAGGAACGAAAATAGTATCTCTAAGTCCTTCTACTTCATTTGTGTCAAAAAATCCAAAGGAAACGAGAGTTACTACAGGAACGGTGATGAATTTTTCTGACGGAGGCTTTATGGGCTATTATGCTGGAGCATCGCAATATGAAATTTTATCAATTACTGACAATAGAATGTTAGTAAGACTGGTGCAAGCAAATAATACTGCACTAGCTTGGTATCTAATATTTAGTACATCGCCAGCAGGTTCAGTAGTGAACCCAACGCCTATAACGGATTATACCGTGCTTAAATTTTCAGATGAATTTAATACTGATGGAGCGCCAGATCCTACTAAATGGGGTTATGACTTAGGTGCAGGAGGTTGGGGTAATAATGAATCTCAGTCTTATACAAGTGCTAGTGACAACGTGATTGTTCAAGGTGGAAATTTAAAAATCACTGCTAAAAAAGTAGGTTCAGGATACACATCGGCTCGATTGAAGTCTGAAAACAAATTTGAATTTACCTATGGAAGGGTTGAGGTAAGAGCCAAATTAACAACTGGTGCTGGTACTTGGCCAGCAATCTGGATGTTAGGGGAAAATTACGCAACTAATACTTGGCCAGCCTGCGGAGAAATTGATATCATGGAATTCAAAGGAAGTCAACCTACTACTATATATGGCACCTTACATTATCCCGGAAATTCAGGAGGGAATGGTAACGGAGGTTCAACAACTATAGCGAATGCAGCTACTGAATTTCATATTTACAAAACCATTTGGAGCCCAGAATCAGTTAAAATATATGTTGATGATGTTTTGTTTCACACGGTTGCAAATACAAGTGCGTTGCCATTTAACAAAGATTTCTTTTTGATTTTAAATGTTGCAATGGGAGGAACCTTTGGAGGTGCTATTGATCCAGCCTTTAGTCAATCTTCTATGGAGATTGATTATGTAAGAGTGTATCAATAAGCACATTTAAATTAGCAATAATAGTAAAAGGTAGGTTTTTTTACCTGCCTTTTGCTTTAATAAACATACCACAAATGAAGTATTCATTTCTATTTATACTTGGCAGCCTATTTTTTGTAGTTGCTTGTAGTAAAAAAATCACACAACCATCAACTCCTTTGGCGCAAAAAAACGCATTAGATAAAAAGGTTGATTCTGTACTTCAATTGATGACTCTTGAGGAAAAAGTTGGTCAACTCAATCAATACAATGGTTTTTGGGACATTACGGGACCCACTCCAAAAGAAGGACAAGCCGCAAAAAAGTATGAAGACCTCAAAAAAGGCTTAGTTGGATCTATGCTTAACGTAAAAGGGGTAAAGGATGTTCGTGCTTTACAAAAAATAGCTGTAGAACAAACCCGTCTCAAAATTCCTTTGCTTTTTGGCTTTGATGTAATTCACGGGTATAAAACAATTAGCCCTATTCCACTTGCCGAAGCCGCAAGTTGGGATTTACAAGCCATACAAAAATCAGCTGCTATTGCTGCCAAAGAAGCTTCGGCAGAGGGATTAAATTGGACTTTTGCTCCCATGGTTGATGTGGCTCGTGATGCACGCTGGGGTCGTGTTATGGAAGGAGCTGGTGAAGATCCATTCCTTGGAAGTAAGATTGCGGTGGCTCGCGTACAAGGTTTTCAAGGTAATGATTTGGCTGCGACCAATACTATTTTGGCTTGTGCCAAACATTTTGCTGGTTATGGTTTTGCTGAATCAGGAAGAGATTATAACACGGTAGATGTAAGCGAAAATACCTTACAAAACACCATATTTCCTCCTTTTAAAGCAGCTGTTGATGCTGGCGTGCGTACTTTTATGAATTCCTTCAATGAATTGAATGGCATACCTGCTACTGGAAATGCATATTTACAAAGGGATATTTTAAAGAAAGAGTGGAATTTTGATGGTTTTGTAGTTTCAGATTGGGGTTCTATAAATGAAATGATAGCGCATGGATACGCAAAAGATAGCAAGCATGCTGCCGAGATTGCCATAAATGCAGGATCTGATATGGATATGGAATCAAGCGCTTATGTCGACCATTTAGTGGCATTGGTTAAAGAGGGTAAAGTAAAAGAAAGCTTTATTAATGATGCTGCAAGACGGATATTGAAAGTAAAATTTGAATTGGGACTTTTTGATGATCCTTATAGATATTGTGATGAAAAAAGAGAGCAATCCACAGTAGGTAAACCAGAGTTTCATGAAGGTGTTTTAGACATGGCAAAAAAATCAATTGTGCTTTTAAAAAATGACAATGATATTTTACCATTAAAAAAATCAGGTCAAAAAATAGCGTTAATTGGTGCTTTGGCAAATGATAAAACAAGTCCATTAGGAAGCTGGCGAATTGCAGCTGAAGACAATACGGCGGTTTCTGTTTTAGAAGGATTGCAAAAATACTCTGGAAATCAACTGACTTTTTCAAAAGGTGCCGATGTTGCAGTGGGACGCACTCAATTTATTT
This sequence comes from Flavobacterium sp. CECT 9288, assembly GCF_918731615.1. NCBI lineage: Bacteria > Pseudomonadati > Bacteroidota > Flavobacteriia > Flavobacteriales > Flavobacteriaceae > Flavobacterium > Flavobacterium sp. CECT 9288. The sequence continues at coordinate 979,308 of NZ_OU957226.1, forward strand.
GGGAAACTAAAATCAACACTACTGATAAAACCGGTTTTGATGAAGCTATTACAAATGCAAAACAGGCAGATGTTGTGATTATGGTTTTAGGGGAACACGGTTTGCAATCTGGTGAGGGTAGAAGTAGAACGGAGATAGATTTACCAGGTGTACAGCAAGAATTACTAGAGGCAGTGTATAAAGTGAATCCTAATATTGTTTTGGTTTTAAACAATGGTAGGCCTCTTACTATTCCGTGGGCTGCAGAAAAAATTCCTGCAATTTTAGAGGGATGGCAGTTAGGCACCCAAAGTGGTAACGCTATAGCGCAAGTACTATATGGAGATTACAATCCGAGTGGAAAACTACCAATGTCTTTCCCGCGCAATGTGGGGCAATTGCCTTTGTATTATAATTATAAAAATACGGGAAGACCTGTAATGAATGAACCAGAAAGTGTTTTTTGGTCTCATTATATTGACGAGAAAAACACGCCTCAATTCCCATTCGGACATGGTTTAAGTTACTCTAAATTCGAATATTCAGGTTTTGAATTGTCTTCTAATGGTTTCACCAAAGGTGGATCTATTCAAGTATCGGTCAATGTTAAAAATACAAGTAATGTAATAGGTAAAGAAGTAGTGCAGTTGTATATTAGAGATTTGATCGCCAGCGTTACGCGCCCCGTAAAAGAACTTAAAGGTTTTGAATTAATAGAGTTACAACCTAATGAAACTAAGAAAGTCGTGTTTAATATTGATGAAAAAACGATTGAGTTTTTTACCGCGAATAAAAAGTGGGAAGCCGAAGCAGGAGACTTTAAAGTCTTTGTTGGAGGCAGTTCTGTAACGCAATTCCAAAAAGATTTTCAATTTAAAAACTAAGCATTTATGAAAAATATATTGGTTTGTTTCCTAATTTTCAATTGTTCATTCGCACAAGTGGGTACACGCAAATTAGTTTGGGAAGAACATTTTGATGAAAAATCATTAAATGAAAAAACTTGGAACATCGAGTTGGGTGACGGTTGTCCAAATTGTGGTTGGGGTAATAATGAAAGACAGTTATATACGGCTGATAATCATAAAATTGAAAAAAGTTGTTTGGTAATTACTGCAAAAAAAGAAGCAGACAATAAATACACATCAACTAGAATTACTACCAAAGGGAAAAAAGAATTTCAATACGGAAGATTTGAAGCAAGAGCAAAACTTCCCGTAGGGCAGGGGATTTGGCCTGCTTTTTGGATGTTAGGTTCTAATATTGATCAAGTTGGGTGGCCCATGTGTGGAGAAATTGATATCCTTGAATATGTGGGCAAGGAGCCAGATATGGTTTTTACATCGTTACATACTCAGGACAGTCATGGAAATACAATTAACACTAAAAAAACAAAAATAGAGTCTATTGAAGAGGGTTTTCACTTGTATACCATAGAGTGGACACCTGACAAAATAGAATTTTTTGTAGATGCTAAGTTAGTGTATACTTTTCAGCCTGAATCAAAAACCCAAGCTGTTTGGCCATACAACCAGCCATTTTATTTTATTATAAACATGGCTATAGGAGGTAATTTTGGAGGGCCCGAAGTTGACGATGCTATTTTCCCTCAAAAATTTTATATTGATTACATCAAAGTGTATCAATAATGAGCAAATTATTTTCAACTCTGAACACTAAAGAAAGCCAAGTTTTTGGCTTTTTAGTGTTTTTTGTTGATAGTTTAAAATTTCATTGACAATTTCACCACATTATAAATTTATTTATATAATTTTTATTCTTTTTTTTGCATTTAAATGCGATATTTTGTTAAATTTGAATTAAAATTAACCACGAAAAAACCAAAGCCTATTCTATAAAAATACTTTTTTGAGAAATCATACCCCAATTTATTAAATTAAAAAAGTACTATTATGGTTAATATACAACTCAACGATGCGCTTTTAGTAAAAGAATATGTGTCTGGAAACGAGGATGCATTAGCAAAACTAATTAAAAGGCACGAGTCTAAAATCTACGGTTTTATTTACTCTAAAATTCCCGATAGAGATATCACGAATGATATTTTTCAAGATACTTTTATTAAAGTAATCAATACTTTGAAATCTAATTCCTATAATGAGGAGGGTAAGTTTTTGCCATGGGTAATGCGAATTGCTCATAACTTGATAGTAGATCATTTTAGAAAATCAAAAAAGATGCCTTTATATAGAGAAACTGAGGAGTTTTCTATTTTTTCAATCATGTCTGATGATTCACTATCTATTGAAAATAAAATAATCGCAGATCAAGTACAAATTGATATAAAAAAAATTATTGAAGAGCTGCCTGCTGATCAAAAAGAGGTATTAATTATGCGCATGTATCAAGATATGAGTTTCAAGGAAATATCCGAGATAACTGGTGTTAGCATCAATACTGCCCTTGGAAGAATGCGTTATGCTTTACTTAATTTGAGAAAAGTTATAGACAAATATCAAATTGTTTTAACTACGTAATACTATACCTCTAATTCTTACGTTATTATTTAAAATAAAAGCGTGGAATTTATGGCAAAATTATACTCAAAAAAGGCAAATGCCTTACCTTTAATGAAACCTAAAAAAGAAATTATTTCTTTTTTGCTTAGTTATTCAAAAGCTCTTACGGTCATTAAGATAGACAATAGATGCTATGAAATTGTATCTAATTAATTGTAGATTTAATGTAAGTTTAAAAGTAAAACCACTAATTTATAGTGGTTTTACTTTTTTTTGATATTCGTTGATTACCTTTTTTCTACCAATAGTTTTGGTGATAATATCTTTTTCTAAATCCCAACCTCTTGCTGGCGAATATTCTCTTCCGTACCAAATAATTTGTAGGTGTAGGTCGTTCCATGTTTCTTCAGGAAAGATACGTTTCGCATCTTTTTCTGTTTGAACAACATTTTTACCATTCGTTAAATTCCAGCGGTACATTAATCTGTGAATGTGCGTATCTACAGGAAATGCAGGTACTCCAAAAGCTTGAGACATGACCACACTGGCCGTTTTGTGACCTACTGCAGGAAGTTCTTCTAGAAATTCAAAACTTTGTGGGACTTCGCCGTTATGTTTTTCTATTAGAATTTGTGATAATCCGTGAATTCCTTTGGATTTCATTGGCGATAAGCCGCAGGGTCTTATGATTTCTTTAATCTCTTCTATAGTCATTTTTACCATATCATACGGATTATCTGCTTTTGCAAAAAGTATTGGGGTGATTTGATTTACCCGCACATCAGTACATTGAGCAGATAATAAAACAGCTATCAATAAGGTATAAGGATCTTTATGATCTAGTGGTATGGGAATTGTAGGGTACAATTCTTTTAACGTATTTATAACAAAAGTTACGCGTTCCTGTTTGGTCATTATTCCTAAATTTGAATTGTAAAGAAAATCATTTCTAATTGTAAATGCAACTTACAAACCATTTCACTATTAAATATTATTACAATGACAACATTAACTAAAGGGGATAAAGCTCCAGATTTTATAGGTTTAGATCAAGACGGTAAAAAACATCAATTAGCAGATTATGCGGGTAAAAAGCTAGTTATTTTTTTCTATCCAAAAGCAAATACTCCTGGATGTACAGCTGAAGCTTGTGATTTGAGAGATAACTTTGAACGCTTTCAGGCTAATAATTACGCATTATTAGGAGTGAGTGCTGATAGTGCAAAGGCTCAAGCCAAGTTTAAAGACAAATACGAATTTCCTTTCCCTTTACTTGCTGATGAAGATAAATCAGTTATTCAATCTTTTGGAGTTTGGGGACCAAAAAAGTTTATGGGTAAAGAATACGATGGAATTCACAGAACTACTTTTGTTATTAACGAAGAAGGTTTTATTGATGAGGTTATATCTGATGTGAAAACCAAAGTACATGCTGCTCAAATCCTAAAATAATACAATTTAGGATCAAGTAGTTTCATCAAAATAAAAAACCCAGTATTCAAGATTGTATTCTTGTGTACTGGATTTTATATTTAGAGCAAAAATTAATTACTTTAGTTTAGGACTTTTTGAGGAGTATAACCAAATAATTGGTGCTCTTTAATGATTTCAGCAATACCTGACGGCAACATACTTTCCCATCCTGGTTTACCGTGGCTGATCATGTTGAGTACTTCACGAGAAAACACATTTAAGATTGTAGGATCATAATCATCAATATCAACTACTTTTCCATTGAATTTAAAGAATTTATATAATTCTTTCATTCGGGGATGTACTTTCAAGTTGTCAGAGTTAATTATTTCACCGTTTTCTCCTATCATTGGATACAAGAAAACTTTCATATCGCGATAGAATAATTTCCCAAAAGCTTCAAGAATTCCTCCGCTTAAATGGCGATAGTATTTTTCGTCAAAAATATCGATTAAGTTATTAACTCCTAATGCTAGACCCATTCGAGCCTTAGTATAATTAGCAAAGTATTCTACAACTTTATAATATTCTTGAAAATTAGAGATCATAACGGTTTGTCCTAGTGAACATAAAAGCTCAGCTCGGTCCATGAAATCCCTTTCGTTGATCTCCCCATCAGAACGTAAATTAGATAATGTGATTTCAAAAACAACGAGTGTATTGTCTTTATCTACTTTGTTTTCATTCAAAAACATTTTCAAAGACTTTTCATACATGTCCATATTAACCTTGGTCACAGGACGAAAACTTCCTCTAAAAGCAAGTATGTTTTTTTTGTATAAAATGGCTGCTGGAAGAATGTTTTTACCATCAGGGTTAAACATCACGGCATCTGTCATGCCATTTTTCACAAGTTGTAAACTCATTAATCTGTTGTCTACATCTGCAAATCGAGGTCCAGAGAAATTTATGGTATCAATTTCAAGTTGGTCTTTATCTAAGTGATCGTATAAATAACGAAGCAATCTTTTAGGATCATTGTATTTATAAAAAGCACTATAAATTAAGTTTACCCCTAGTATTCCTAAGGTTTCTTGTTGCAATCTTACATCTGTTTCTTTAAAACGAATGTGAAGTATAATTTCATTGTAATCTTCATCAGGTTCAATTTGGTAGCTAATTCCTACCCATCCGTGGCCTTTAAATTGTTTAGCAAAATCTATTGTGGCAACCGTGTTGGCGTAACTAAAAAACATTTTATTAGGATGTTTTTCGCGGCTCAATCTTTGTTCTATTAGGTTTACTTCATGGGAGAGCATTTTTTTTAACCTGCTCTCTGTTACATACCTACCATCCGATTCTACACCGTAAACGGCATCACTAAAGTCTTTATCATAAGCAGACATGGCTTTTGCAATTGTTCCAGAAGAACCACCAGATCTAAAAAAATGTCTAACAGTTTCCTGTCCAGCTCCAATTTCAGCAAATGTCCCATAAATATTTTCGTTCAAATTGATACGAAGTGCTTTGTCTTTTATTGATGGGATTTGTTCGATGATTTTATCACCTTTTAATTTTATCTCTGTATCCATTTTTTTAATTCCTAATATGTTACAAAGTTAATGAAATAGCTTATTATAGAAAGATAATTAACCCTATTTTTGCAAATAAAATCTATTGAATTGAAAGTATATTTTTTAGGAACGGGAACCTCTCAAGGCATTCCCGTTATAGGTAGTAACCATCCGGTGTGTAAGAGTACTGATTTTAAAGACAAAAGGTTGCGAGTATCAGTTTGGATATCGTGGGATGACTATTCTTTCGTTATTGATTGTGGTCCTGACTTTAGGCAGCAAATGCTAGTGTCTAATTGTCAAAAAGTAGATGCTATTTTGTTTACTCACGAGCATGCAGATCATACATCAGGACTTGATGACATTAGACCTTTTAATTTTAAACAAGGAGAGATTCCTATTTATGCTCATACACGAGTAATTAATAATCTTAAGGAGCGTTTTGCTTATGTTTTTGAAACCATCAATAAATACCCAGGAGCACCTTCTGTAAAAACGATAGAGGTCATCAATAATCAGCCTTTTGAACTGGGTGAAAAAATGATCGTACCTGTTGATGTACTTCATGGGAGTTTGCAGGTTTTTGGTTATCGAATTGATGATTTTGCCTATTTAACAGATGTGAAAACAATCAGCAACGAGGAGGTTTTAAAATTGAAAAATTTGAAAGTTTTAGTGATCAATGCCTTGCGAGAAGAGCCGCATGATACACATTTCAATTTGAAAGAAGCTTTAGATTTCATAAATTTGGTGCAACCAGAAAAAGCATATCTCACACACATTAGTCATGTATTGGGCTTTCATGAAGAGGTAGAAAAACATCTTCCTGAGAACGTGTATCTTGCTTATGATAATTTGGAAATTATAATTTAATTAAACTAAAAATGAAAAAATCATTCTTATTGTATTTGACTATTCTCGCAGTTTTATCTACTATTTTTACGTATATGTTCTTGAGTAAAGAGGTTGCATTTGAACAAAAACGTTACGATAAAACGACTAAAAAATTGAGAGATAGCATTGCATTATTGTCAAATGAGTTGCAAAGTGCTAATTACTTTTCATTAGAAAAAAATGAAAATGCACAAAATTATTTTGAATCTGGGTCAAATGATAAAATGATTCAATATGAAAAATTAATTCCTTTTGTCACTGAAAAACTTTTGGATTTTAATGCCAACCCAAAAGGGAATCCTTATACAGGTCAAGATCAAATAGGGGCAAATAAGTTTATCATTAACAAAGTGAAAATTTTAAATCACCGATGGATTATTGCTGATTATAGCGATGGAGAAATGTGGGGAGAAGTTTTGCTGAAATACTTTGTGAATGATGATGAAAGTATTTCATTTGAAGTAAATCAATCATTCATATATCAGAAATAAAAAAAAGTCGCAGTTGAAATTAAATTTAACTGCGACTTTTTTATTTAATTTTCAAGTAACCAATTCTTGAAATCATAAAAGTTTTGTGGTGCTACACCGTGTCCCACAGGATATTCTTTGTAGGTGCTTTTAATGCCTAAGCTTTCCATCAATGATGGTGTTTTTCTTGCCCAATCAATAGGTATTACTTGATCAACGGTTCCGTGTGATGCAAATATTTTCAAAGTATCGAAATTGTTTTTTTGAAAACCGTCTTTAATAATCTCTGCATTGAAATACCCGCTCATAGCAACGATTTTCTGTACTTTTTCAGGGTAAGATAAAGCAACAGCATAGCTTAAAATTGCTCCTTGGCTAAAGCCAATTAAGGCAATATTTTGCGCATCAATGGGATAAGTTGCGGTTAATTCGTCTATAAACTGAACAATAACATCTCTAGATATTCTGGCTTGATTGTGATCTGAAAATTTATTCTCATCAGCATCAAAATTAATTGCGTACCAAGCGTAGCTTCCGTATTGCATGTCATAAGGAGCTCTAGCCGAAATTACATAATACTGTTCCGGAAGTTCTTCGGCAAATGAAAATAAATCAGCTTCATTACTTCCATAACCATGAAGGAGTAACAAAAGTGGATTTTTGTCTAAAATTATTTTGGGTTCTCTTATTTTGTATTCAAGTGATAATGCCATTGTTTTTATGATATGTTTGAAAGCCATTTTTGATAATACGCACCTAGTAGCGGTACCGGTCTTGTTTCTCCTTTTATTGCGCTTGTGATACCGTATGACCACAATACAAATGTAAAAATCCACATGGGTGCTGAGATCATTAAACTGTCAAAGTTACTTATGATCAAACCGAGTGAAATAAAAGTTAGTGTGATTCCTAATCCTTGCCTGATATGAAATGATGCAAATTCATTTTTATCTTCGGAATTCATGGACATGGCTATAAAAACGCCAATTCCTAAAATGTAGCTTGTTATAGCGGCTGTTTTACCAGATTCGGTTTGGTTTGAATTCATTTTTTTAAGCTAAAATTAATTGGTCTTGATTGATAATTCCGTAGACTTTTCCATTCAGTTCAGTCCCTAGAAATGCAGAGTTTTTTGATTTTGATAAAATCGAGGATTTACTAAAAACGGTTTTGTGATCGGGGTTGAACAGTGTAAGATTTGCTTTTGCACCTTTTGCAATAATTTCTTCGGGTATACCAAAGGTTTTTTTACCAGAAGTTAATTTGTCGATAACTACGTCAAGTGGTAAAACGGTCATTAGCGCACCAAAACAACTTTCAAGTCCAATGGTGCCATTTTTTGCTCCATCAAATTCCATTTTTTTATGTTCAATATCTATCGGATTATGATCAGAAGTTATCATATCTATTGTTCCATCAAGGACTCCATTGAGCAAAGCTTGACGGTCACTTTCGGTTCGTAATGGTGGTGAAACTTTAAATCGAGTGTCAAATTCTTGTAGTTTTTCGTCAGTGAGTGCTAGGTGGTGTACAGCAACACTACAACTGACCTGAAGGCCTTTTGATTTAGCGGCTTTAACTAATGCTATAGATTTTTCAGTAGATAAAGTAGGTAGGTGTAATTTTCCTCCTGTGTACTCTAGTAAATATAAATTTCTAGCAGTGTGGATTTCTTCAGCTAAATTTGGAATTCCTTTTAACCCAAGTTGAGTTGATATAATTCCTTCATTTGCAACTCCATTACCTTTAATATGTTCATCTTGTGAAAAAGCAATTATCAAACCATCAAAATCTTGAACATATTGCAATGCAATTTTTAGTAAATTGGCATTTTCTGTACTTTTATTATAATCACCAAAGGCTACTGCGCCCGCATTTTTCATGTCATATAATTCCGCAATATCTTTTCCTGCGCTTTCTTTTGTCATAGCACCTATGGGATAGAGTTGCGTTGCAGTTTGCGTTGCTTTGCTTTTTACAAAATGTATTTGGGATTGATTGTCAATTACAGGATAGGAGTTGGGTTGTAAAGCAATGCTTGTAAATCCGCTTTTTGCCGCTACTTGCAGTCCGTTCAGTATGGTTTCTCGATCCTCAAAACCGGGTTCTCCAAGAGAAACACTGCTGTCAAACCAGCCTTGCGAGAGATGTAAATTATCTAGTTTAATTTCTTGAACTTGATCTGGATTTTCAAGATTAGTTCCTATTTCTTGAATGTATCCATCTACAATTAAAAGATCTGAAATGGTGTTATGAAATGAACTTTTAGGGTCAATAATTTTTGCATCTCGGATAATTAATTTCATATTTAAGGAACTTTTTTTATGATTTGACAAATTTGAGAATTGCCATTTCTAAGAGTAGAAATAGTAGTGCAAATATAACAAACCATTTCCAAATTTGGTTATCGGTTCGGTTTGTTTGTAAAGCATTAAAGAATGACGTAATGGATGATTCTTGGTTCAAATCAGCTAGTACGTTATCATTGTTTTTAATTAAATCACTCTCTGATCTTGCGTAGTTGAAACTTAGATTTTCAATCCATTCTTTTTTAGAGAAAACACTAAAATTCCCAGCTTGTTTTGGGTAATCATTAAAAGTCATTTTAACCTTAGTGCTCAAGATTTGTTGAATGGGAATAAATTGCTCATCGGTTCCTTTAATGGTTACAATAGCGTCTTTTTGTAAAGCTGCATCAGTAATGTGAGATAAATTACTTCCTATGGTATAGGCAATAACTCCGTTATTTTGGTTGTTAATCACCATTTTATAAAACGTAGGTACAATCAATGGTGACTGCTGAAAATTAGAATTTTCAACATTTAAAGGTGCTGCAAATACGGCTACTGTAGCTACCGAGTTTGTTAAGGATGTGAGAAATGGACTCTGGTCTTCATAAGATAATGCTGCGGGACTCGAACTACTTAAAGGATAGGATATTTTGGTCTTTGGATATTGAAAATTGGTTATTTTTGATTCGAATACATTATTGAAAATGGGATGATTAAAGTTGATTTTAGTAATTTGCTTTTCGGTTTGTTCTAATGGACTGTATGAAAGTGTACCAAAATTTTTGAAAAATGAATTGTACGTTTCAATTGAACTTTCTGATGACGGAATTACAACAACGTGTCCGCCCTTTGATACAAACGATTTTAAAGTAGTTGCTAAGGCTTGAGGTATTTCATTCAATTCATTTAAAACAATAGCATCTTGCTGTTCTATACTATTGTAATCCAGTGTGCTTAAAGAATAGTTCTTAAACACAAATTCATCAGGAGTGTAAATTCGGGTTAAGAAATCACTTTTTAATGGCTCTCCTACACTAATTACATTTGCTTTTTTATTTTTCGAAATGCTAAAATAAAGGATGTTATCATAAGCAAGACCATTGTCTTGAATAGATATATATCCATGAAATGATTTTTTCGGGATGGTAAAAGTGATACTTTTTTTCTTGCTATCTAGGTCAACAGTAGTTTTTGCAATTAATTTATTATTGTCAAAAATTGAAATGGGAACATCAGGAAATTTATCGCCATAGCCAGTGACTTGAACTGTGATTTCATAAAAATTTTCGACCGTTTTACTAATGTAGACGCTATCTACAGATGCGTTGTTTTTTTGTTCCGCTTCTGAAAGTATGAATAGAGGATTCATATTTTGATCGCTAGTTTTTACCTGTTTTTCGGTTATTGATAATCCGTCTGTAAGGACTACAATATCTTTATTATACGGGGATTTATGAGCTTTTACCTTAGTTAGAATATTATCTAAATTGAATGCCTCAGAACTGTATTTTAAATTTTGTAAATTACTTCGAACTGATTTTATATCGGTGTTCCAAAAGTTTTCAGAATTTGTTAATAATGAAAATGTAGTGTTTTCTGGAGTTTCCTCAAGCAGTTCTTGAACAGCTCTTTTTAATAGTTCGCCTTTCTTTCCTTTAGCCTGCATGCTATAGGAATTATCTAAAATGATAAATAGTTCATTGTTTTTATTTATACTGTCTTTTGAGGAAAAAAAAGGCTGAGCAAAAGCAATGATAATACATGTCAATAGTAATAATCTACAGGTTAAAAGAAGCCATTTTTTTATTTTAGAGCTTTTTCTAGTTTGAATGGTGAGTGCCTTTAAAAACCGAACATTCGTAAAAAGTTCCGTTTTAAACTTTCGCAATTGAAAAAGATGAACCAATATTGGTATAAGTAAAAGGAATAAAAAATATAAAACTTCAGGTTGCTTAAAATGCATACTGTGATGGTATTGACTAGAATGTGTTAAAACTCCAATGGATTTCATTGTTTATAATGGAATCAAAAATACAAATTTGTTGACAGTTTATCAGCACGTTTCGTAAATTTTGAATAATAAATAATTTCACTTCTGCGTGCATTAAATCTGTATTTTAGCCTAATAGCAAATTTTTACACTATGAAAAAATCTTTAGTTTTCTTGATACTCCTCGTTTTTAGTGTTACGGTCAAAGCGCAGAATAAAAAAATCAATTTATTAATTGGAACTTATACTCAAAATTGCGACAGTAAAGGCATTTATGTTTATGACTTTGATATTTCAAATGGGAATTTCAGTTACAAAAACGCAACAGATAAGACAGTAAATCCAAGTTTTTTAACAGTATCCAGTCAAAATAATTTTGTGTATTCTGTGAATGAGTTTGGAAAAGAAAGTACAATTAGTGCTTTTAATTACAATGCTTCTAGTGGAGCAATTCAGTTTTTAAATAAGCAAAGTGCTATTGGTGCTGATCCTTGTTATATTATTAATGATGACAAAAACGTCATTGTAGCAAATTATTCTGGAGGTTCGATCAGTGTTTTGGAAAAAAATAGTGACGGTACGCTCCAAGAAGCCAAACAAGTCATTCAACATTACGGAAAAGGATTGCATCCCAAACGCCAAGAGGCGCCTCACGTGCACATGGTCTCTTTTTCACCGGATAAAAAATTTGTTTTGGCTAATGATATGGGAACTGATAAAATATATTCCTACAGTTATGATCCACTTGCAAAAACTGATGTGCTACAATTAAAAGACAGTATCTCCGTAACAGCAGGAAGTGGACCACGGCATTTAACTTTTAGTAAAAATGGCAAATTTGTTTACGTCTTGCAAGAACTAAGTGGTATGATTACAGTGTACGGTTATAAAGAGGGTGAACTAGTTAAAAGAGATGAAACGACTATTTTAGCAGCAGGTTTTAAAGGAGATTTTACAGCTGCAGATATTCATTTTTCTCCTGATGGAAAGTTTTTATATGCTACTAATCGTGGCGATGCCAATACCATTTCAATTTTTAAAGCCAATGCTAATGGGAAACTCCAATTAGTGGAGCATGTTTCAACATTAGGAAAAGGGCCGCGTAATTTTGCAATAGATCCTACTGGAGCTTTTTTACTTGTTGCGCATCAATATTCAAATAATGTAATTATATTTAAAAGAAATAAAAAAACAGGCATACTAACCAATACGGGCAAAAAAATAGAATTGTGTGCGCCTGTTTGTCTTGTTTTTACTGATAATAAGTAAATGTATTATACTAAAAAGGGCTGTTGTAGCAGCCCTTTTTAAGTAATTTATTTTTTATCTTTTCGTTTCTTATCTCTGGTCTTCAACATGTTTCTATTAACAGATCCGTGAGTTTTTTTCTTAGTAACTCCTGGACCTCCAAGATTTACTTTTTTATTTTTCTTGCTTTTTTCCTGAAAAGCACCATCACCGGCTAGTTTTTGTTTTTTCATCAAAAACTTAATAGGTTGTCTTTCTTTCTCAGGCTCAATTAATTTTGAGGATACTTCAACTGTTTCTGGGAAATCTTCAATAGTAAGCTCCATATCCATCAGGAGTTCTATCTCAATTTTAAACTCCTCTTCGCGTGGAGCAATTAAACTGATTGCAGTACCTGTAGCATCTGCACGACCAGTTCTACCTATACGGTGTATGTACAATTCCGGCAATTCGGGTATTTCAAAATTGACAACATGTGTTATATTTGAGATATCTAAACCTCTAGCCATAATATCTGTTGTAATCAAACCTCTTAAGTTTCCTTCTTGAAAAGAGGCCATAGTACTCAAACGATAATTTTGTGATTTATTAGAGTGAATGACACCAAATTGTCCATCAAAATCTTCTTCTATGCGATCGTGTAGTAAATCGGATATTTTTTTGTTGTTCACAAAAACAAGAACGCGACTCATATCTGGTGTGGTAGATAATAAGTGTTTTAATAAATTAACTTTCGTGTTAAAATTAGGAACGTTGTATGTGATTTGCGTAATGTTTTCTAACGGAGTTCCTGATGCAGATAGTGTAACTTCTTCGGGATAATCAAAGAAATCATTCAAAATAGCATCTACTTCATCAGTCATGGTGGCTGAAAAAAGAATGTTCTGACGTTTTTTTGGCATCATTGCCAAAATTGCAGTAAGTTGGGTTCTAAAACCTAGATTAAGCATTTCATCAAACTCATCAATTACGAGTTTTTGCATTTCCTCAAATCGGATTACGTTATCCAATGTTAAGTCCATTATTCGGCCAGGTGTTCCAACTAATATGTCGCAACCTTTATAAACAGTAGTTTTTTGTGTGTTGATATTTACACCACCAAAAATACCAATAGTACGAACCGACATGTATTTTGTCAATTTTTCAACCTCTTCCACCACTTGCACTACAAGCTCGCGCGTAGGGACTAGGATTACTATTTTAGGAGTATGTCCAGGTGTAAATTTGTATAATTTGAGTAAAGGAAGTAGGTAAGCAAATGTTTTACCAGTTCCCGTTTGCGCAATTCCCATCATATCTCTACCAGACATGATTACTGAGAATGTTTTTGCTTGAATAGGGGTAGGTGTTGTAAATCCTAAATCATCGATCGCTTTCTGTACGGATTTAGGAAGATTGAATTGCTCAAAAGTAGTCATTTGCTTTAATTTTTTGCAAAGATAGTCTTTTTGAAAGTAATCAAGCAAATGTGCTAATTTACAGTCTTTTTGTTATTGATATAGATAAAATAGCGCCTTGGAAAATGTTTTAAAAACCTTCAAAAACGCCTAGTCCAAATAAGGCAAAATCATACTTCACAGGATCTTGTGCGTCAAATTCGCGAAGTTTAGCGTCTAATTCTGCTAGGGCTTTTCCATCATTTTGTTTTCTAGTAAGCAACCCCAGTTTTCTTGCCACATTACCAGAGTGTACATCAAGCGGGCAAGATAGAGAAGCCGTTGAGATGCTTTTCCAGACGCCCAGATCAACGCCAGTTTTGTCATTCCGAACCATCCACCTTAAATACATGTTGATTCTTTTTGCTGCCGAATTGTTCAAAGGATCTGAAACGTGTTTTTGAGTTCGAGCGAGATGAGGGATAGAAAAAAATATTTTTTTAAATTCGGAAATGCTATTTTGCATCGAATGGGGTTCTTGATTTTTGGCAAAAACCGTTTCTAGTCCACCGTGATGGGAATAGATGTTTTGTAAAGATTGGATGAATCCAATGAAATCTTGACCATTAAAAGTACGATGAACAAATGTATGTAATCGTTCTAAATCAGCTGTTTTGTGTGACATCACAAAATCATAAGGTGCATTGCCCATTAAGTCCAGCATGCGATGCGAATTTTGTATGATCATTTTACGATTCCCCCAGGCAATGGTAGCACTTAGAAAACCAGCAATTTCAACATCTTCTTTTTGTGAATACAGATGCGGAATTTGAACAGGATCACTTTCTATAAAATCTAAGGTGTTGTATTGTAAAACTTTGTTGTCTAGAAAATCTTTTAATTCTTTTGTAGTCATTATAAAGGAGGAAAGGTATAATAAGAAAGAGTGTGTTTGTAACGGCTTTTTTTAGCCCAGATAGGAACGGCATCTCCCGATTTTAAAAAAATAAGGCTTTTTCAGCCGTAGTTTTTATAATCGGGAATACAGTGGATAGCTGGAAAAAGCTCCTAATTACTAATCAAACCATCCACCATGACTAGTTTTCTGTCGGCCATATTAGCGAGTTCTTCATTATGAGTTACGATCACAAATGTTTGTCCAAATTCATCTCTTAGTTTAAAGAAAAGCTGATGTAAATTCTCTGCCGATGTAGTGTCAAGGTTTCCTGAAGGCTCATCTGCAAAAATAACCGCTGGTTTGTTGATTAGTGCTCGTGCCACGGCTACGCGTTGCTGCTCTCCACCCGAAAGTTCATTTGGTTTGTGATTTATGCGGTGCGAAAGGCCCAAATAGTCTAATAATTTTTTCGCTTCTTGCTCTGTTTCTCCTTTTGGTTTGTTGGCAATAAATGCTGGAATGCAAACATTTTCAAGTGCAGTAAATTCAGGAAGTAGTTGGTGAAACTGAAATATGAATCCTAAATTTAAATTCCTGAAAGTAGATAAAACTTTGTCATTCATGGTCAAAATGTCTCGACCATTGATAAACAAGGAAGTTGTTGTTTTTTGAATATCTGTGTTGGGTATAGTATTGGGTTTGTCTAAGGTGCCTAAAATTTGCAAGAGTGTTGTTTTTCCTGCGCCTGATGATCCTACAATAGATACAATTTCTCCTTTTTTAATATGCAAATCAACTCCTTTGAGTACATGTAGTTTATCGTAGTATTTATGTATATTTTTGACTTCAATCATTTTATTCTGTTTTTACAAAGAAACAAAGATTTTAAGGATTATGAATTGGAAGTCATTAATTTTTCAGTTTGACAAACTATAAACTTTAGTTAAGAATAGGTCTAAGGTGTTTGATAATAAATAACTTTGATTAAAATTTAAAATATGAAAAAAATAATTGGATTGATGATCGCCCTTTTGCCCTTTTCATTTTGTGCCAAAGAAAGAAACGTAATTGTACCTAAAAGTTTAGAAACAAAAAATATGGAAAAACAAGGAGATTTAGAGATTGCAACATTTGCAGGAGGTTGTTTTTGGTGTACCGAGGCAGTATTTTTACAGCTTGACGGAGTGAGTAAAGTAGTTTCAGGTTACATAGGTGGAAACACTGTGAATCCTACTTATAATGATATTTCTACCGGAGAAACGGGACATGCAGAGGCTATTGAAATAACTTTTGACCCAAAGAAAATAAGTTTTGGAGAGTTACTGGAGATATTTTTTGCAACTCATGATCCTACAACGCTTAACCGTCAAGGTGCTGATGTAGGGACACAATACCGTAGTGAAATTTTTTATCACAATGAGACTCAAAAACAGTTGTCACAGGATTACATAGCCTTGATGACACAAGAAAATACTTTTGGTAAACCAATTGTGACTAAAATATCAGCTGCCACAAAATTTTATGTTGCTGAAGAATACCATCAAAATTACTACAACCAAAACAAAACGCAAGGGTATTGTAGTTATGTAATTACTCCAAAAATTGATAAGTTGAAGAAAATGTATCAAGGAAAGCTTAAGAAATAATTGGCATTAGATTTGTATATTGTTCAATAAATATAAATTGAATACTTATGATACAATCTGCTGCTAATGTTGAAGCAAATAACAAAACAAGAAATCTTGTATTGGGAATATTATTTGATGCTATTGGGATGCTTTCTTTTACCATTCCTCTTCTTGGAGAATTTTCAGATGTAGTTTGGGCGCCTTTAGCAGGTTTTTTAATGACTTGGATGTATAAAGGGAAAATAGGTAAAGTAGGAGGAGTGTTAACTTTTCTTGAAGAAATTATACCTTTTACTGATTTTATACCCACATTTACCTTAACGTGGATATACACGTATTTAATAAAAAATAAAAATGCCTCGTAACGAGGCATTTTTTATGATTTAAAAAGAAATCCGAGTCCTAATCTTTTCAGCATTTTTTTCTCCAATGCCCAAAAGAATTTGAATTGCCCAAATATAAAACCAATACAAACCAGTAATACTTGGTAAATAGGGAATATTAATATCAAACGTACAGGAATTATCCAATATCCCAAAGAATCTTTTGTTATACCTAGCCACGTACAAAACGGTTTAGACAACCAAGCTGATGCTGATCCCGTGATAGCAAAAACGATTAGAATTATTATGAACTGAAAATTTGTTTCAATTCCCCAACGTTGTTTGAGTTTATTCATTTTTATTTATAATGAATACAAATATAGTAAGATTATCTCATGGGTACAAAACCAAAAAGTCTTTGATTGTATGTATTTTGAAAAAATATCATGTAGTTGTATATCAAATAATTTACTTCATACCCGTAATTTATATTAGGATCATAATTAATTGTCATTTCGTATAAATTAGGATTAAAACGCTGTGGTTGCAAAACACGGTTATTCCATTCGGTTACATAAAAACGGTTTTTATTTTCTAGAAAAGCCTGTGTGTGATAATTTCTAGGCAAAGCTGTGGCATTTAGCCAAGAATTAAAACCAGGTGCAATAATGATTACCTCGTATTCTAGTTCTTCATTTGCTATTCTTACGGTATCATTACTAGAATTATTTGACGGATTTTTTATAGCTGTAAATGGAGTAGTTGTAGCACAACTGTACATGATGAGCGCTACTATTCCTAATATATATAAACTACGTTTCATAATCGAAATTTTACTTTAAATTTACAACTATATTCTCTTTTTTTAAAACCATTTAACAAAAAAAAAATCACCTAAGTAGGTGATTTTTAATGTTTTTTATTTTCCAAATAGTTTGCCAAGAATTCCGCCTAGTCCACCACCTTTACCAGATACGGCTGCCATTGCATCGCTAATGTCTACTTTTCCATCAGCATTTTGATCTAAACCAAATTGTCCTCCATATTTTGAAATTGCATCCATAATTCCAGATCCTTGAGCTCCGCCTCCAGATATAGCTGCAATGATATCAGAGATTTGAAAACTACTATCATTAGGATCTTTTGCTTTATTTACCAATGATCCTAGAATTTGAGGAATCAAACTTCCTGCAACACCTGATGCTGCATCTGCATTGATACCAAATTTTTCTCCAAGACTTCCAGTAAGTTGTTCAGTAAGCTTTTGAACTACAGGATTTGAAGCGTTTTGAGCATTATCTCCTTGAAACAAAGAAGCCAATTGTTCTACACCGCCCTCTGAAGCAATTTTTTGTAAACCAGAAAAAATGGAGCTACTAGCTTCTTCAATAACTGCCTCGTTTTGTTCGTTTGGAATGGCATTGTTTTTAACAACTGACTCGACTCCAAATTGTTGCGCTAATTGTGTTAATTGTTCTAACATAGGTTTTGGTTTTGTTTAGATATCAAATCTAATAAAAAAAAAGGATTTATTACTTAAAATAAATCCCTTTTAATCATTTCATCACATTAAACCTTATCCCAAAATACTTATAATTTGTTGGGCTAGTTCAGTTCCTATTCTATCTTGTGCCTCACCTGTAGCAGCACCTATGTGTGGTGTTAGTGAGATTTTGTGGTGCATTAATATTGCCATCTCTGGCGTTGGTTCACTCTCAAAAACGTCTAATCCTGCAAACAATATTTTCCCGCTATCCAGTCCTTTAAGTAAAGCCACCTCGTCAATTACACCGCCACGGGCACAATTTACAATTCCTACACCATCTTTCATGCTAGCAATTTCTTTATCACTAATAATGTAACCGTTTTGCGCAGGTACATGTAGGGTAATAAAATCAGCCTCTTTAAAAACTGATTCTAAAGATTGTGAAACGATAGTTGTGGTAATAGATTGACCGTCAAAAAAAGATACCGTGACATCTACTTGAGGAATAAAACTATCCGCAGCAATAACTTTCATTCCAAGTCCAAGCGCCATTTTTGCAGTAGCCTGACCAATACGGCCAATGCCCACAATTCCAAGCGTTTTTCCTCTCAATTCAATTCCGTTACCATACGCTTTCTTTAAACCATCAAAGTTGGTATCGCCTTCAAGTGGCATATTTCTATTCGAGTCGTGCAAAAATCGAACTCCCGAAAATAAATGTGCAAAAACCAACTCTGCCACAGATTCTGATGATGAAGCAGGCGTATTAATCACTGCAATCCCTTTGCTTTTAGCATAATCCACATCAATATTATCCATACCTACGCCTCCACGACCTATAATTTTCAAGCCTGGACAAGCATCAATAATGTCTTTACGAACCTTAGTCGCGCTTCTTACTAAAACGACACTTACATTGTTTTCATTAACAAAATTAGCCACTTGTTCCTGCGCTACTTTTGTTGTTATAACTTCAAAACCACCTTTTTCTAAAGCTTGAATTCCACTTTTTGAAATTCCATCGTTGGCTAATACTTTCATTTTATTTTATTTTTAAGGATTGAAAAATTTAAAGATTCAATCGATATTGTTTATTGTATTGATTGATTAAAAATTGATTTTTAAATCTTTAAATCATTCAATATTTTAATTTTTAAATTGCCTTTTCCAAAGCCTGCATTACATCCACCAGTACTTGAACGCTCTCTAATGGTAACGCATTGTACATAGAAGCTCTGTAGCCACCTACTGAACGATGCCCTGGTAATCCTGAAATTCCTGCAGCTTTCCACAAAGCGTCAAAGTTTGCGGCATGTGCTTCATCATTTAACAAGAAAGTGGCATTCATATTAGAACGATCCTCCACAGCAGCAGCTCCTTTAAACAATGGATTTCTATCAATTTCGGCATACAGTAATGCTGCTTTTGCATTGTTTATTTTTTCAATGGCTGCAATTCCACCTAAGTTTTTCAACCATTGTAAAGTCAATAAAGAAGCGTAAACAGGGAAAACAGGAGGTGTGTTGTACATACTTTCTGCTTTAATATGTTTGGTATAATCCAGCATACTAGGAATAGTTCTGCCAGTTTTACCTAGAATTTCTTCTTTTACAACAATCAATGTGGTTCCTGCAGGTCCCATGTTTTTTTGAGCTCCAGCATAGATCAAGTCAAATTTTGAAAAATCCAATACTCTTGAAAAAATATCCGAACTCATGTCGCATACAAGTGGTATGCTAGTTTCTGGAAACTCCTTCATTTGGGTACCAAAGATGGTATTATTACTCGTACAGTGAAAATAATCAGCATCTTCAGGAATACTGTATCCTTTTGGAATATGATTGTAATTTTGTTCTTTAGAGGAACCTATGATGCTAGTTTCTCCAAAAAGTTGTGCTTCTTTAATAGCAGCAGCAGCCCATGTTCCTGTGTCCAGGTAAGCGGCTTTTCCATTTTCTTTCATCAAGTTGTAAGGAACCATCAAAAATTCAAGACTAGCACCACCTGCTAGAAATAATGCTTGGTAGCCTTTGCCTTCAAGACCTAATAATTCTAGAACAAGTGATCGAGCTTCATCCATAACGGCCACAAAATCTTTGCTTCTGTGAGACATTTCTAAAAGAGATAATCCAGAATCATTGAAATTTAATATCGCTTGTGCTGATTTTTCAAAAACTTCTTGGGGTAAAATGCAAGGTCCTGCGCTGTAGTTGTGTTTTTTCATGTGAGTAGTTATATCCAAAAAATTAAAAAGCAAATTTCGACAATAGCAGTTTAAAAAGCGTTAATTAATTCGAAATAATCGCACTTTTTTCTGCTAAATTGTTAACAAAAATGAAATTGTATCTATGTTATCTGCATAATCCCATAATTGCGGATTTTGAGTTTGTCCAAACGAAATACTTTTTTCAATACAACCACCAGAAACGATACATTGAAGTAGCTCATTTTCAGAATCTAACTTTGTTTGTAGTGTGGGTAAGTCGTCGTAATATTCATAAAAAACACTAGAAATAGGTGAGGCATGGCTTTGATCTTCTTTTATAGTCAAAAAGCCATTGTCAAGCAACTTGAAATTACTCATCAAGAAAACCGCTTTGTTGTAATCGTAATTATTGGCGTATTTTTCATAATGAATGACATCTTGGTATTCAAAAATGGCTTCAAAAAAGGCATCGAAATTATATCCTTTTGGTACAAAAAGTTTAGATACATTACGACATCCTAAACCAAAATATCTAAAAATATCTTCTCCTAAAGCAGTGAGTTCCTCCTTGTTTTCAGTACCAGTCAAAACCGCTACTGAATTTCTACTCTTTCTAATAATAGACGGTTTGTCTTTAAAATAATATTCGAAATATCTTGATGTATTGTTACTGCCTGTAGCTATTACGGCATCAAAGTTTTCTAATTTACCCTCAACAAACGTGATCTGGTTTTTAAGTTCAGGCGCAACAGCAATCAAATATTTGGCTAAAAAAGGCAGTAAATGTTGGTCGTTTGATGATGTTTTTACAATCACATTATTTCCAGTTATTAAAACCGATAAAAAATCATGAAACCCAACTAGAGGAATGTTTCCTGCTAGTACTAATGCTATATTTTTTGGTTTTTGAATTTCTAAAGTATAGGCAGAAAGCCATTGATCAAGGTTTTCTGCTGTTAATGCTTTAGACCAAGATTGAATTGAAAAATATACATTTTCAGGAGTATACCAGCCATTGTGTGATTGAGACAGGATAATAAGTTCTTGAAAAGCATCAAAAAATGTTTCGTTGTGCAAAACATTTGGGCTTTTTGTGGTGTTGTTTTCAGAAAATTGACTTAAAAAATTTCCTAATTCAACAAAAACATTTTTTTTTGTTTCTAATGTCATAATGTTTGCTTATGAATAGTTTTGATTGTAATTTTGCACAAAAATAAGCTATAAAAAGTATAGTAAAAAGATTAAAAGACGAAAGATAATAGATTCTTATACTCGAAAATCTTATTTGCTTAATTCCTAAATTAAAAAGATGGCAATTATTATAACAGACGAATGTATCAATTGTGGGGCTTGTGAACCTGAGTGCCCAAATACTGCAATATATGAAGGAGCTGATGATTGGAGATACAAGGACGGAACAAAACTGAAAGGTAAAGTAATTTTGCCAGACGGTACTGAAATTGATTCTGATGAAGCACAAACACCAATCTCTGACGAAGTGTATTATATCGTTCCTGGTAAATGTACGGAGTGTAAAGGATTTCATGATGAACCTCAATGTGCAGCGGTTTGCCCTGTAGATTGTTGTATTCCTGATGATGCGCATGTAGAAAGTGATGAAACATTGCTAAACAGACAAGCTTTTTTACACAACGAATAAGTATTGATTTTACATAAAAAAAACCTGAGATATCTCAGGTTTTTTTTATGTAATACTATTTTTGTTATTCTTTGACCATTTCAAAAATTTCAGATGTAATTTTATCAGTTTCGGGGTCATAAGATTCTAAAACTAAGTTTCCATCTGCATTAAAGTATCCAAAAGATGTTTTGCTTTTAGTACTGTAAATGTAATTGTTATTGGAAGTTTTTCTTAAAACAGCAGTCTTTTCCTTATTTGGCAGGTACATGTTGTAACCTGTTTCAGCTAGACTAACTTGGTATTTTTGTCCGTTGTAGTTGTAATAAGCAGATCTATCAACATCTACAATATTGGTCACTCCATTTGCGGTAACTGCAGTAATGGCAGTTACTTGAACAGGAGTTTGCTTAATTTCTTTATTCAAAGCGTTTGAATCGGCATCTTTCAATTCAATGTTTTGAGTTTCTTTGATCTCTTGAGTTTTAACCAATTTTTTTTCTCCTTTTGAGTCTTTTATTGTTGTAACCGTTGTTTTTACCTCAGATTTTACATTTTTGTTTTGCGCTTGACTTTGTACGGAAAATAATAGTGCTAAAGCTCCAATTAATATCGTTTTCATAATTATTTATTTATTAGATTAATATGAAGTAAAATTACAAGGGCAACAGAGATAAGTTGTTATGGAATTTCCAAGATAAATTGTATAATTTACACTAGCTATTTTTTTCTTTATGAAAATTGATTAATCGTTAATCTTAAGATTTAAAAATTTCGAAATAGCATGATTTTTTCGAAACAATTTGAATGTATTTTTATCCAAATAAAAGTTTTTGTTCTAAAAAAAAAGGACCATCTTTCGATAGTCCTTTTGAGTTATTCAATAAATGAATTAGAATTTGTAGTTCAAAGATAAATTAACCATAGTTCCTAATTGGCTGAAGTGAGATCCATCATAAGTCATCTGTGAATAACGACCATTGAATGTTAAATCGTTAATTTGCTTTTTCAATGTTATTGGATCGTTTATTATAGCTTCTGCACCAGTTGAACCGTCAGACTTTAATTTCCATTCAGGTAAAACATTTAATAAGTTATTTACATTTAAGTTAAGAGTAACTTTTTCATTTGCTCTGTATGAAACACCTAAATCGGTAACTACTTTAGTTAAAAATTCTACAGTTAATGCTTTATCGTACAAGTCAGCATTTTTGAATTTTGCTGGTCCAAAAACGGTGTTGTTTAAAGAAAATGAGAACTTATTAATTTCGAAATCTCCACCAATAATATATTTAAATTTAGGACGTGAAGTAAGTAATAAAGCTTCTTGGGTTGCGCCAAAAACCGATTGGTTAACAGCTGCAACACTAGCAATGTTACGTACAGGACCGTCTAGCTTGTTTTCTAAGGTATAATTTCCAGAAAGGTTAATTGTTAACTTGCCAGAACCTAATTCGATATTTCTGTAATTTGCAACAAAATCTAAACCAGAAGTTTTAGTGTCAATAGCATTTGTAAACCATGATTGAATATTGCCCGGGCTATATATGATTTTATCTCCCAAAACGATACGGTCTTTCACACTAATATTGTAATAGTCCAAAGTTGCGCTAAAGTTTTTAGAAGGTTTTACTCCAAGTCCGATAGTGTAGTTAGTAGAACTTTCAGCTTTTAGATTTGCAACTCCATTTTGTCTAGCTGCAGAGGATACGTTGTTGATAATTCCTTCAAGCTGAATCCCTCCGCCACCAAATGATGATTGTACTTTTTGAGTATATATTTGATGTAATGTAGGAGCTCTAAAACCTGTAGATGCAGAACCTCTTAAAGTAACAAGGTCGTCTGCGAATTTATATCTTGAACTTAACTTCCAAACTGCTTTGCTTCCAAAATCGCTATAATCCTCATAACGAATAGTTCCTTCTGCTAACCAATCTTCAGTTATGTCTAAAGAAGCACTTGCATAAAAACCAATATTGTAGCGGTTAAATTTTCCTGAATTTTCAGGAGTGTTTCCTTGGTAAGAATCTGCTCCAACACCTATATATGAAGCTTCGTCACCTGCTCTAACTTCAAATATTTCTGTTCTAAATTCAGAACCAAAAGCAATACTGAAATTGTCAAAAATTTGTTTGCTAAGGTCGATATTTCCAACATAATGTGTGAAACCTACTCCACCAGGGTTAAAACGAAGTGGTCCGCTATAAAAATTTGGGTTTGTAGCATAAATGAAATTTCCGCTTGAATCTTTAGAACGGTTGTGAGAATTTGAAACAGTATAGTTCTGTTGATTTCCCCCTGTTGTGATACTTGCGTCTCCAATCCAACCATTTTTGTTGAATTTATATCCAAGTGTAGCATTGTAATCGTTTAATTCACCTTCAAATGTAGGAACATAACCTTGATAAGACGCAAGTGTGCCGTTACCATATAAAGACGGTAAATATGGGAAATCTGTTGCAGTTCTCCAATATGGAGTTCTATAGTTTGCGAACGAGTTTACTTTTTTGTATACATAAGCTGCATTGTAATACACTTGTGCATTTTCACTTAGATCTTTACCACCATTTACTAGGAATTTTGCCGCAGCTGTTTCTGGAGCTCCATTGATGTTACCTGCATCAGGACGTTTTGATAAAAAGTTTTGGATATCAGCTAGAGTATTTACTCCAGCAGTTGTTCCACCCCAGTAATTAAACTCACCTTCAGCATCTACTTTTCCTGGACGGTTAGATATTTCTGTTTTAGAAAAATCTACAGTATAATTAATAAATCCTTTGTCACCTACAGTTGTACCATTGTTTATACTTATGCCGTACATTTCGCCATCTCCCTCACTAGTAACTCCGGTTCTTAGAGTTGCAGAACCTCCATTAGTGTTTTTCTTTAAAATGATGTTCATTACACCTGCAATGGCATCAGATCCATATTGTGCAGATGCTCCATCACGAAGAATTTCAACTCTTTCAATAGCGTCAGTAGGTATAGCAGAGATATCTGCACCTGTTTCACCACGTCCAGGTGACGTTTGAACGTAAACTAGTGCACTTAAATTTTTACGTTTACCATTGATAAGAATTAATGTTCTACTTGGTCCCATGTTTCTAATTTCATAAGGATCTAATAGAGATGTAGCATCATTTACAGGTGTATTTACGGTGTTAAATGATGGTATTCTATATTGTAATGCTTTATCAAATGATGCTTGTCCCGTGGAGTTTAAGTCTTTTGAAGACAGTACATCTATTGGTAACGCTGATGTAGTATTGGTTCTAGCTGCTGTTCTGCTCCCCGTTACTACAACTTCATTTAAATTTTGTCCACCTTCTTCAGATAAAACTACATTGATTACAGCTTCTGTTGCTGCTCTTTCTACTTTGTTGAATCCAACATAACTGAAAACTAATGTTGCTCCTTCGTTCACTTTAATTTTGTAAGAACCATCAGTGTCAGTAGAAACTCCATTCTTTGTTCCTTTTTCTACAATGTTAACTCCTGGTAACGAATTTCCAGAATTGTCTTTTACTACCCCTGATATTTGCTTCTGAGCAAATACAAACGAGACGTTTAATAGGATTAATAATAATGCGATTTTTTTCATAATAAATTGTGTTTTATTTTCTGGTTGATTTGAAATAGGCTGCAATATAATTTTTTTTTAACAAAACATTAGTACTATTTTTAATTTTTTAAAAAAAATGCTAGGTTCTCAGTAATGGTATCTTTTAATTATTGAAAACAGTATTAAAATGGTATATTTGCAAACTTTTAAAGCCAAATGGCTTTGTCTAATAAGATTTAATGCTGAATAGCTCAAAATTTAAAACTTAAAAGAACCTTGTTTGCCATAAAAAAGCTTGCATGTTTCCGGAAAAAAAAATAAAATAGTATTTACAGATGAAAGCAGGAATTGTAGGGTTACCTAATGTTGGAAAATCAACTTTGTTCAATTGTTTGTCAAACGCAAAAGCGCAAAGTGCTAACTTTCCTTTTTGTACCATAGAGCCAAATATTGGTGTTGTTAATGTACCAGATCCAAGAATCAATAAATTGGAGGAATTGGTAAAGCCAGAGCGTGTGCAAATGGCTACGGTTGATATTGTGGATATTGCAGGTTTAGTAAAAGGAGCTAGTAAAGGAGAAGGTTTAGGAAATCAATTTCTTGGAAACATTAGAGAGTGTAACGCTATTATTCACGTATTGCGTTGTTTTGATAATGATAATATCGTTCACGTTGATGGTAATGTAAATCCCATTCGTGACAAAGAAACTATTGATATCGAGTTGCAGTTAAAAGATTTAGAAACGGTTGAAAAGCGTTTAGAAAAAGTAAATCGTGCTGCAAAAACAGGTAACAAAGAGGCGCAGACCGAAAAAGCGCTTTTGGATCGAATTAAAGAAACCTTATTGCAAGCTAAATCAGCGAGAACTATTACTCCTCAAGGAAATGACGAGGAAGTTTTGATGGAATCCTTTCAATTGATTACCGCAAAACCAGTTTTGTATGTGTGTAATGTAGACGAAAACTCTGCCGTAAATGGAAACAAATACGTTGACCAAGTTCGCGAATTAGTAAAAGATGAAGATGCAGAAGTAATTATTTTGTCTGTAGGAGCCGAAGCTGATATTACAGAGCTTGAAAGCTACGAAGAGCGCCAAGTTTTCCTTGAAGACATGGGATTGTCAGAGCCAGGAGCCTCTGTTTTAATTCGTGCAGCTTATAAATTGTTAAAACAGCAAACCTATTTCACGGCAGGAGTAAAAGAAGTTCGTGCTTGGACCATCAATATCGGTGCTACCGCGCCACAAGCTGCTGGTGTAATTCATACTGATTTTGAAAAAGGGTTTATCCGTGCCGAAGTTATTGCTTACGAAGACTACGTGCAATACGGTTCTGAAGCTAAATGTAAGGAAGCTGGAAAATTTAAAGTAGAGGGTAAAGAATACGTTGTAAAAGATGGTGATGTAATGCACTTTAGATTCAACGTGTAATTTTTAGTTAGTCGAAAGTCAAAAGTCGAAAGTCGAAAGTCAAAAGTCGAAAGTCAAAAGTCGAAAGTCAAAAGTCGAAATAGAAAAGTCGAAAGTTAGAAATAGCTTTCGACTTTTTTTTTGAACCTAATCCAGCTTTCCGCTACAATCTGGGGTATTTGTATAGGTGTTTAAAGTTTAATTAAAATTAAAAGTGTAAATTCACTAAAATTTTAATTAATTCAAAATGAAACAATTTATTTTGTTAGTGATATTTTTATTTGTTATTTCTTGCAAAAAAGCAGATGCGCCAGCAGATGAAAGTTTTGTGTATTTTGAAAAACCACAGCCAATTCATGATGCTGAACTGTCTAAAATACCTAATAAATTCAGAGGTCTTTTTATTAATTCAGATTCTGTTTACCTGAATATCTCTGAAAATATGATTAGTAGAGAATTTACTAGAAAATTTAGAATTCATAAAACCGAAATAGACTCATTGAAAAAAGAATTTGATTTTGTTAATGGCAAGTATGTTTCTAAAGGTTATAAGGTAGTTTTTGATTTTATAAAAATAGGTGATTCCTTAGAGCTTTCGAACAAAGAAATTGATACAATTTTTATTTTTTCAAACACTCAAAAAGCAAAACGATTCAACGGAAAACTAATTTTGAACTACAGTGATTCTATCTATTGGACAGTCAATACGATTGATTTAGAAAAAAATCTATTACATTTAAAAAGCATTGGCTCTAAAGAAGATTTAAAGCAAATGGATTCCTTAACCCATTTAAAATCAGTTCAGATAGATTCTTTTAGATTTGTTGTAAAACCTTTAAGAAATGAATTTAAAACTTTCATTAATCTAAAAAGGTTTCATGTAGATGAAGCGTTTAAAAAAATCTAAAAATAAATACGCAACAGCAATTAATTTATTTCAGAAAAAAAACAATCTTATGAAAATAGTAACCTTTGGCGCAAGCAACAGTAAAAATTCTATCAATAAAAAACTGGCAATTTATGCAGCGCATCTTTTTGAAAATGCTAGCGTAGAAGTTTTAGATTTAAACGATTTTCAAATGCCTTTGTTTTCTGTTGATTTGGAGCTCGAAATCGGTCAGCATGATGTAGCGAAAGCATTTTTAGCTGTAATTGCAATGGCTGATGTGTTGGTGATTTCTATGGCGGAACACAACGGCAATTATAGTACTGCTTTCAAGAATATTTTCGATTGGAGTTCAAGAATCAACGGAAAAGTGTTTCAGGACAAACCCATGTTGCTTCTAGCTACTTCGCCGGGAGCTAGAGGTGGCGCTAGTGTTTTAGAAATTGCAAAAACTGCTTTCCCCCGTTATGGTGCCTACGTAAAAGCAACTTTTTCGTTACCTAGTTTTGATGCTAATTTTGATATCCAAAAAGGAATTATAACAAACGGTGAGTATGATATTAAGCTAAAGTCATTGATTGGCAATTTTAAATCGTAAAGTAAAAACGGGTTTTCAATATTATTCTTGATAACTTTGAGGCTTTGAATTTTTAAAATTTATCATATTACACTACATTAGCACATTCTAGAGCTTTGCGTAAAGTAAAGCCCGAAATGAACGAAGTTAAAATCCACAAATTTTAAAATGTCCGATCAAAATCAATATACCGAAGATAATATTCGGTCCTTAGACTGGAAAGAACATATTCGCATGCGCCCCGGAATGTATATCGGGAAACTGGGTGACGGTTCTTCGCCAGATGATGGTATTTATATCCTGTTAAAAGAGGTTTTAGACAACTGTATAGATGAATTCGTTATGGGCTCTGGTAAAACCATTGAAGTGAGCATCAAAGACAAAACGGTTGCGGTACGTGATTACGGGCGAGGTATTCCGTTGGGTAAAGTCGTTGATGTAGTTTCTAAAATGAATACAGGTGGTAAATACGATTCCAAAGCGTTCCAGAAATCAGTAGGTTTGAACGGTGTGGGTACCAAAGCTGTGAATGCACTTTCAAACTATTTCCGTGTAGAATCGGTGAGAGAGGAAAAACAAAAAGCCGCTGAGTTTTCAGGTGGGAATTTAGTCCTTGAAGAAGATATAATTGAAACTACCAAGCGTAAAGGAACAAAAGTAACGTTTACGCCAGACGAAACCATTTTCAAAAATTACAAATTCCGAATGGAATATGTGATTAAAATGGTAAAGAATTATTGTTACTTAAACAATGGTTTGACGATTATTTTTAATGGTGAAAAGTACATTTCAGAGAACGGACTTCGTGATTTATTAGAAGAAACAATAAGTGCCGATGATCTGGAATATCCAATTATTCACTTGAAAGAACATGATATAGAAATTGCACTTACCCACAGTAAAACCCAGTACAGTGAGGAGTATCACTCTTTTGTAAACGGGCAAAATACCACACAAGGAGGGACGCACTTAGCCGCTTACCGCGAAGCTATCGTGAAAACAATCAGAGAGTTTTATAACAAAAACTTCGAAGCTTCAGATGTACGAAAATCTATTGTGAGTGCCATTAGTATCAAGGTTATGGAACCGGTATTTGAATCGCAGACCAAAACTAAATTAGGTTCCACAGATATGGGGTCTGATGATGGTACGCCGCCAGTTTCTGTTCGTACGTTTGTAAACGATTTTATCAAAAATAAACTAGATAACTATTTACATAAGAACCCACCAACTGCTGAGGCATTATTGCGTAAAATTTTGCAGGCAGAGCGTGAGCGCAAAGAATTATCTGGAATTAGAAAACTAGCTACAGATCGTGCTAAAAAAGCCAATCTACACAATAAAAAGTTAAGAGACTGTCGTGCGCACTTGCCGGATACTAAAAACCCTAGAAACCTAGAAAGTACGCTTTTTATTACCGAGGGAGATTCGGCTTCGGGATCCATTACCAAGTCGCGTGATGTGAATACGCAAGCCGTATTTAGTTTGCGTGGAAAGCCGCTGAACTCATACGGAATGAGTAAAAAAATTGTGTATGAAAACGAAGAATTCAATTTGCTTCAAGCCGCTTTGGATATTGAGGATGGTCTCGAAAAGTTGCGTTACAACAACATTGTAATCGCTACTGATGCCGATGTCGATGGAATGCACATTCGATTGTTGTTGATTACTTTCTTTTTGCAATTTTTTCCAGAATTGATAAAAGAAGGGCATTTGTATATTTTGCAGACACCACTTTTTAGAGTTCGAAACAAGAAGGAGACCATTTATTGTTACTCTGAAGAAGAGCGAAAAGATGCCATCGAAAAACTAAAACCAAAACCAGAAATTACCCGATTTAAAGGTTTAGGAGAAATCTCTCCCGATGAGTTCAAGAATTTTATTGGAGAAACCATCCGCTTAGATCCTATTATGATGGATAAAAACACGTCGATTGAGCAGCTATTGTCTTTCTATATGGGTAAAAATACGCCAGATAGACAAGAGTTTATTATCAAGAACTTGAAGGTTGAGTTGGATGCTATCGAAGATGTTGCTATTTAAATAGTAAAATTAAGAAAACCTCAGTCATTGACTGGGGTTTTTGAGATATAAAATTCCGCGACGGTGTTGTGGAATTAATTATTTGAATTTCGTTGACAGTGTTAACGAAATTTATAATTTAATTTATTTAGATTATGTCAAAAACAAAAGATACAATCAATTTAAATTTGTTAATCAAAAAACAAACAAAATGATAAACAAAATATCGTTTAAGAATTATAAACTTTTCAAAGAAAAACAAACGCTAGAATTAAAACCAATTACAATTTTGATTGGAAAAAATAATAGTGGGAAGAGTGCTGTTTTGAAGTTACCGGTATTGATTTCCAATAGTCTTGCTGGTTTACCAATAAATTGGAAATATAAAATTGGTGATGATAGTGATAATTCTATCGAATTGGGAACTGATTTTAAAGATTTAGTTTACAATAGAAATGAAAAAAGTTTTATTGAATTTGAAGTTTCAAATAATCAAGATTCTATCGAAATTGCTCTAAATAAAGAAGATGGAGTTTTAGAATATAAACTAAATGATCATGAAATTGATCCATCATCTAATTTCAAAGGTTTTTTATTAGATGGAAAAAAAATTGAAGGTCTAAATTTAAATATTGATTACTTGGGAGCTATTAGAGTTGAACCTGATTCTGATTTTATTTTTTCAAATGAGAAACATGATAAAATTGGAATTAAAGGACAGAATGCATATCCAATGTTGATTAGTGATTTCATTGATTCGGGAGAATTAATAAATAAAGTTAGTAATTGGTATAAATCAAATTTTGAGGATTGGAATTTACAGGTAATTAGATCTCAAACACTAGATAAGAAATATGAAATAGCTATTTCTAATTCAATTATATATCCTATAAATATTAAGCAAACAGGACAGGGTATTCATCAAGTATTACCATTGATTGTTCGGTCATATCAAAAAGACTTAGAACCTACTTTAATTACAATTGAAGAACCTGAGACGCATTTGCATCCAGCTGCACATGGTAATTTGGCTGAGCGTTTCGTTGAATCATATTTGGAAGATAAGAATAAACACTATTTAATAGAGACACATTCACAAAATTTCGTTTTAAGAATCAGAAGATTAGTTGCAGAAGGAAAATTAAAACCTGACGAAGTAGCTATTTATTATGTAGATTTTTTAGAGGATGAAAATGAAAGTATGCTTAAAAAAATTGAAGTAAATGATTTAGGTGAGGTCGAATGGTGGCCAACAAATATATTTAATGAAAGTTTACAAGAAGTAATTAAGATTAGAAAATACCAAGAAGGAAAATGATATTTACAATAATCGATGATTCTTTTATTAGAAATGATTCTTTTTTGGACTCTTGGACAAAAATATGGATAGAATCGAAAGAAAGACATTTTTTTTATATTGATCAAAATACTTATGATATAATTAGCAATAGCGATTGGTATTCAAGATTATCACCTATAAACAAAGAATTTTTCGATTTGCAGTTTATAGAAAGTAATAATTTCAAAAGAAGTCAAATTCAATTGGTAATATCTGAATCTGATGCTGAATATTATACATTAATTGAAGCTGTAGAAATTTTATTAAAATCGGTTTCTTTAATTTTAGAAAATATCGAATATGATGCTTATCTTTTGGAAGCAGTTTTTAGACTATTTAAAGATGAATGCGAAAAGATTAATAAGCATTTAGATGAAGGCTGGTTAATATATGAAAATGGTGGAGGAAACAATATAATAAATGTTATAAACCAAAAAAAACGCCGATTTGTTAATTTAGATCATTTTACAAAGGAACCCAAAACGTATTTGAGAACTTTTGTGATTATAGATAGCGATAAAAAATTTCCTTCTGAAAATGAAGTTGATGTTGAAAAACAACCATTATTAGATTTTATTTCTGAATTTTCAGAATATCATGTTACTCGAAAGAGGGAAATGGAAAATTATCTTCCTGACGAAACCTTTGAAGAAATTCCCAATAATGAAAAATTTAAAGAAGCAATTTTTTCTCTTTCATCTATTCAACGAGATTTTATTGATTTGGAAAAAGGTTTACAGGATAAAAATTTAGATCAATTTGAGCCGCTTTCATTTAGAGAATTATTTATCGATTTAAATGTTGACTCTAAAAAAAATATTGTTAGTGTTTTAAGAAAAGAAAAACTTGAATTTAAAAAAGAAAATGGTAAATCGGATAGTTTTAAAGCTAGGTTTTCAAAACTTTTTATGGAGAAATCAGTAACTAAAGAGGGATTAAGAAAAAGGGATAATTCAAATGAATTGGAATTAATCATCAAAAAAATAAATAGTTTGTTATGAGTGAGCAAATATATATAAGACCAGACAAAGATAAAATAGCAAGCTATATAACAAATTTTGAAAAAGGAAATTTACAAGTACCTGCATTTCAAAGAAAATTTGTATGGAATAATGAGAAGAAATTAGATTTATTTGATAGTATAAAAAGAGGGTATCCAATTGGTTCAGTTTTATTGTGGCAACCTAATTTTGAAAGTGAGGAAGATTATGAAAAATTTGGTGGGGATAAACTTGGAGCTTATTATATTCCTAAGAGAAATTCAAACTCATTTTATATTCTTGATGGATTTCAAAGATTGTCAACCCTAATCGGATGTTTATTACATCCTCAAAAAGCAAAACTAAAAGGAATTGTTAGGGATGAAAAAGAATGGTTTAAAGAGTTTAATATTGTTTACAATCTAAAAGATCAATTATTTGAAATGAATAGGTCGAAAGACTTTGAAAGTTTAAAAAATTTTCAGATACCAATTTATAAGTTAGTAGATGGTAAGGAGTTTTTTAATTTTCAAAAAAGTTTATTTAATGAAGAACAAGAGACTATAGATGAATACATAGAAAGATACGAAGAAATTAGTTTAATTGTTCAGAATTATGAATTACCAAATATCAATGCTTTTGGTGGTTCAATAACAGAAGCCGTTGACATTTTTCAAAGATTAAATTCTACAGGTGCTCCAATAACAAAAGATTGGGTGATTTCTGCTTTAGCATATGGACAAGATAGGAGTTACCATTTTGCAACCGAAATTGATTTCTTATTGGATGATAATTTATCAAAATATAATTTCCAAAATATAAAAAGAGAAGTTGTATTACAATGTATAACCAATTCTTTTGGCGGTGTTTATTTTGACCAAGTTTCTAAAAACAGCAATAAAAAACTTGAAGAACTTGTTAAAAGAGAAGATTTTATTCCAATTACAAAAGAAACATTTATCGCTATCGAAAAAACATCTGAATTTTTCTTTGAAAATTTATGTGTTTTAGATTCAAAATATATTCCATATAATAACCAATTTATTTTTATTAATGATTTTTTTAGTAAGATTAGCAAACCAACTATTGAACAGCTTCTAGAGTTAAAAAAATGGTTTTGGATTACATCTTATTCAAATTATTTTACTATTTACAATTTGAGTAAGCAAAGACTTGCATATAATAAATTTCAAGATTTTATAAATAGAAGTTCAAATCCAGTTTTTTACGATAATAAAGATAATTTTGAAGCTTTAGATTTTCCTGATAAAATTGATATGGGAAGTGTCAGAAAGAAAACTTTAGCGTTGTTTATGATTAATTATTCCGTAAATAATGATGATTTTTTTAGTAAAGTAAATTTAGAAGCCGAAAACATTACAAATGTTAAAACCTATAAGCTTTTTAAAGATTACAATTCTTCTGAAAATACGATTTTTATTATTGAAAAATACAATTCAACTGATAATTTTCCAAAGACAATAAAAGATCTTTCTTTTATGCTTTCTATGGATTATAAAGGTCAATACTCTGAATACTTTATAAACGATGATATGAGAGAAGAGTATTACAAAGGGAATGTTGAAGATGTTTTGGAAATTAGAAAAGAATTAATAATTAATGCAGAAAAAAGTTTTGTGGAAAGTTTAGGAATAGAATATTACGAATAAAAAATAAAACTCGATATTTCAAAAAATAAATGAAAGACGAAGAAGACGAAAATACAATTCCTGAGGGAGACGAAAATGAAGATGTAAGCAACGACGCTGGTTTCGAAGATATAAAAACTTCGAGTGGCATGCAGCATTTTTACGAAAACAATAACGAAGAAGGCGATACCATAACCAAGGTTACGGGCATGTACAAAGACTGGTTTCTGGATTATGCTTCGTATGTAATTCTGGAACGTGCCGTACCCGCTATTGAAGATGGTTTCAAGCCTGTACAACGCCGTATCATGCACTCGCTTAAAGAGTTGGATGACGGTCGTTACAATAAGGTAGCCAATGTAGTAGGGCACACCATGCAGTATCACCCACACGGAGATGCGAGTATTGGTGACGCTATGGTGCAAATTGGCCAGAAAGATTTGCTGATTGACTGCCAAGGAAACTGGGGAAATATCCTAACAGGCGATGGTGCTGCGGCTTCGCGTTATATTGAAGCACGTTTGTCTAAGTTTGCTTTGGAAGTCTTGTATTCTCCAAAAATTACCGATTGGGGTGTTTCTTATGACGGTCGTCGTGCTGAGCCAAACAATCTTCCGGTAAAGTTTCCATTGCTTTTAGCACAAGGAGCAGAAGGTATTGCTGTAGGACTTTCCACGAAAGTGTTGCCGCACAATTTTAATGAGCTTATTGACGCTTCGATTAAAATATTAAAAGGAAAAGCGTTTACGTTATATCCTGATTTCATGACGCAAGGTATTGCCGATGTGTCAAATTACAATGACGGATTACGTGGTGGTCGTGTACGCGTACGTGCCAAAATTGCCCAATTGGACAAAAACACGTTGGTGATTACTCAAATTCCATTTTCGACTAATACAACCACTTTGATTGATAGTATTTTGAAGGCCAATGAAAAAGGCAAGATCAAAATCAAAAAAATTGAAGACAATACTGCTGCTGAAGTTGAAATTTTAATTCATCTTTTTCCAGGAGTTTCTCCAGATAAAACCATTGATGCTTTGTTTGCTTTTACAGCTTGCGAAACATCAGTTGCGCCTTTGGGCTGTGTGATTGAAGATAACAAACCTTTGTTTATTGGGGTTTCTGAAATGTTGCGCATTTCAACCGCAAGAACGGTTGATTTACTGAAGCAAGAACTCGAAATTCAACTCGAAGAATTAAAAAACAAGTGGCACTTTTCAACGCTAGAGAAAATTTTCATTCGCGAAGAAATGTACATTGATTTTAAATTGTATGGCGATAGAGAAGCGCTTTATACCTATTTGTACGATCGTTTTGAGCCTTTCAAAGAATCATTTGTTAGAGCCATTAATGATGACGATTTGCAGAAACTAACGCAAATTCAAATGATTCGTATTACCCGATTTGACTCGGATAAGGCTGATGACATGATTGCCAAGTTAGAGGGCGAGATGAAGGAAGTAGAACATCATTTAGCTCATTTAACAGACTTTGCAATAGCGTATTTTACGAAATTGAAAGAGAAATACGGAAAAGGTCGCGAACGCCAAACCGAATTGCGCATTTTTGATGATATTGAAGCAACAAAAGTAGTGTTGCGTAACACTAAATTATATGTAAATAGAGAAGAAGGTTTTGTAGGTACAAGTCTTAAAAAAGACGAGTATGTTACGGATTGTTCTGATATTGATGATGTTATTGTTTTTCTAAGAGATGGAAAAATGATGATTACAAAAGTGGATGCAAAAACCTTTGTGGGTAAAGATATTATTCACGTGGCTATTTTTGACAAAAGCGATAAGCGCACCATTTACAACTTGATTTATCGAGATGGAAAATCGGGTCCATCATACATCAAACGCTTTAACGTATCAGGTGTAACACGTGATAAACCGTACGATTTAACTAATGAAACTGCGGGATCTCAAATCGTATACTTTTCATGCAATCCAAACGGTGAAGCTGAGGTAATTACCATTTTGTTGCGCCAAGTGGGAACTATTAAAAAATTGAAATTTGATATTGATTTTTCAAATCTTGCCATAAAAGGAAGAAGTTCTAAGGGGAATTTGGTAACGAAATATCCAATTAAGAAAATAGAATTAAAAGAGAAAGGGATTTCTACTTTATTACCTCGTAAAGTGTGGTTTGATGATACGGTACAACGATTAAATGTAGATGGACGTGGTGAATTACTGGGTGAATTTAGACCAAGTGATAAAATTTTAATCATTGCACAATCTGGCAAGCTCAAAGTGATAACGCCGGAGTTGACAACACATTTCGACCAAGACATGGTCGTTTTAGAGAAATGGAATCCTAAAAAACCTATTTCGGCCATTTATTTCGATGGAGAAAAAGAGCGCTATTACATCAAACGCTTTTTGGTAGAAACCGAAAACAAAGAGGAAGCCTTTATCTCAGAGCATGCTAATTCGCATCTTGAAATTGTTTCAACAGAGTATAGACCTGTTGCCGAACTAGTTTTTGCAAAAGTAAAAGGAGTACAAAAAGAAAATCAAGTGGTAGATGTTGAGGCTTTTATAGCCGTAAAAGGATTCAAAGCACAAGGTAATCAATTGACTGCAGATAAGTTAAAACAAGTCAATTTGCTGGATCCACTTCCTTATGAAGAGCCTGTAGAGGAGGTGCCTGAACCACCTATTTTAAGCGATGAAGATGCAGGTCCAGTTCAACTTGATGATGATGGCCAAATCACTATGAGTTTAGATTAATACACTATTCTCAAAAAAATAAATGCCCCCAAAACAGTTTGGGGGCATTTTATTTTATAAAAGGATTCAATTTCACCATTCACTTCTCACGATTCACTTCTCACAACTCACATTTAACTATTTACTCTTGCTCTTATTCATTTTCATATTCAGAACTTCTACTAATAATGAGAACGAAATAGCAAAGTACAAATAGCCCTTTGGTACTGGTGTTACGTGACTTCCAAAGATTAAAGCGTTAGATAAATGAGCACTTTCTGTAAGCAACATCATACCTATTAAAATCAAAAATGAAAGCCCAAGTATTTGAATCGACGGATGTTTGTTTACAAAATTACCAACAGGAACTGCAAACTGCATCATCACAAGTACCGATATAATCACAGCAGTAATCATAATATAAAGTGCACCTTCAACGCCATTGGTCATTCCCACAGCAGTTAAAATACTATCAAATGAAAAAACCAAATCAATCAAGATAATTTGAAAAATAACGTTTTGAAATGATTTAGTAGCCGCTTTTCCAAGCTCTTTCTCTTCATGTCCTTTTTCGTCTACTTTCTCTCTAATTTCGTTGGTACTTTTGTAAATCAAAAATAATCCACCACCAAAAAGAATCAGACTTTGACCCGTAATTCCTGCCGAAAACCAACTCAAATCAATATGAAACCACGGCTCTTTCATTTGAATTAATAAATTAATACCAAACAAAAGCGCTATTCTCATGAACATTGCCAAGAACATTCCTATTTTAGTGGCTTTTTTACGTTGTTCTACCGGTAATTTTCCAGTAGCAATAGAGATGAAAATGATGTTGTCAATTCCTAAAACAATTTCAAGAAAAGTCAAAGTTAATAAGGCTACCCAAGCATCAGGATTTAAAAATATTTCCATTTTTTATTTTACTATTTACGTTATTAATCAGCAATTTTGGTTACAGTACCTTTTTGTTTCACATCAGATCCTACCATCCCAAATTCAAAGGTATAAGAATTTTTTGTAGTAGTCACTATTTTCATGCCTATCGCTTTTTCTTCGGCCATGTTTTTTGGACTTAATTTTTGCAAAACATATTCGCAGTCATTCACCCAGCGTATAGATGCCGTATCTGTTTTTCCTTCAAAAGTTTCAATCTCTATGCTGTCATTTCGTTCAAATAAAGCCGTTTTTTTTACACCGTCTACTTCATATTCAAACTTGAATTTTCCGGTTTTAAAATCCTTACAATTTCTTTCCATATCATAGCAAGAAGTCAAGACCAGTAAGGGTAGGAGCACTACTATTTTTTTCATCTTTTTTTGTTTTTTATTAAGGACCAAATCCAGCTGTTTGTTGCAACCCACAAGACTTAAAATCTTTTTTTCTACTGCCATAAAAGGAGCTTCCGGTGATCGCTCTTTTCTGTCAAGAAAAAAATAGCTTTTAATCCTTATGTGTTTTCACTTCCATCTGGGGTAAAATTAGTGTATTTTAATGTCATATTTGTCTAATAAACCACCAATTCCTTGCGTTGAAAACTTTGCTTTTTTCATCGGATTGAACTCTGGATCTATGCTGTAATCTGTGGCTTTAGTAAAATCAGCTCCAGCTAATTGCGTATTGCTAAATATGGCATTCTGTAATGAACTACCATCAAAAATAGTACCTGTTAAATTAGTTTCAGAAAAATTAACTTCTTTTAACGAACAAGAAATAAACTTGGTTTTAGGCATCTTTTTATTGGTAAAAGAGGCATAATCTAAAATGCATTCTTCAAACTCCACTTGAAATAAAAAATCATCACATTCTTCAAATAAAATCCCAAGTAGTTTACAGTTTTTAAAGTGTACTCCTTTTAAACTAGCACCAGATAATTTGCTCATAGATAAATTACAGTCTATAAAAACGCAATCCATAAAAGTGGTATTAGACAAAACAGCATTGGCCAAATCACAGTTTATAAAAGTACATTCTTCAAATTCGGGGTTGCTAACAGCACTGTCAAACGGATTTGTTTTTTCAAATGTTTTTTGAAGTTGAATATTGTTTTTCATTAGTCGTTAAATAAGCTTTTCATAATTGTTTTTAACCCTACATACATTAGGTACATGGCAATAAAACAAACAATCACCCCAACGCTTAATACTAGGTAATGCCAAATGTTTTGCTTGTTCATAAAAGCATTATGAATTATAGTTGGGCCTAAAAACAACAATGGTAATGCGCCCGCTAAGTATCGTACTCCTTTTGATAATAATTCTCTATTTGTAGCCATAATGATATTTAATGCAATTAATTTTAGCTTTTTTGTTCTGATAATAGCGGGTTTACAACTAAATTTGGCTCATTCTTTGGATTTGCCAAATAATCCCAAAAACAAGACCATTTTCCATTAAGCAAAATGCCTAAATCCTTTGTATTGTGTTTTACGGGGATTATTTATTATAGGGTCTGATATAGCTCTCTTAACATCTGTATAGGAGTTAAATAATTTATTCCAAAATGCATACAGGGTTCCGGGATTTTAATTCTATTTCTTCTTTGTGGTTGGCTTATTTCATGTGTTACGATAATACAATCATTTTTCATTGCATAAGCAATGAGCCAAGGGTCAGCTAAATCTGTAGAAAGAAATTCGTCTTTTGCACTTTGTAGAAAATGAGGATGGTTAGCTGTCCATACTGCTATTTCAGAATATTTATCTATACAAATTGTTGAATCGCAGAAAAATGAATTATTAATTGTTTCATTACACCATAGAGATAATTGGTCCTGATTAGAATTATCACAAAGTTCTTTTTTTACTTTGTCAATACTTATAATAATGCCACTATCTGATAATTCAATAAGTTTATTCCAATAACTTGGAAAAACATCGAACGGATAATACATTCGATGAGCTTGAATAAAAATA
The DNA here is from genome assembly GCF_918731615.1 of Flavobacterium sp. CECT 9288. NCBI lineage: Bacteria > Pseudomonadati > Bacteroidota > Flavobacteriia > Flavobacteriales > Flavobacteriaceae > Flavobacterium > Flavobacterium sp. CECT 9288. Next base: position 1,019,258 of record NZ_OU957226.1, read on the forward strand.
TTACTATCTAATAAGTACTTTTTCATTAGTAAAGATATTCAGTTACAAACTTATTGTATGTTTCTCCTTTTAAATTAGTTAATTTATAAGCATCACGGTAAAGTAGTTTGTTTTCTTTGACTGCATTATTAACAAAAGAAGCAAATCTTAAACTAACTCTTTTTCTTGCAGTTGCATAGAAATTGCCTCCAGAACCTTGATTACTTTTTTTGAATTTAAAATCTGCCATATATTGATTATAAAATTCAAGAAAATTATTTTTTGTAATTAGATTCAAATCTAATGCTCTTCTTGCAATTACAATTTGACTAACTTTAAAAATTCTACTAAGAATTCGAAAGTCCTGAATCAATTCCCATTTATTCATAAAAATTATTTCTGGAACTAAAAATTCAGCAGCAACTTTGTCACAAAGAATTTCAACAGGGTTATTTGCTGGAATTAAATTTTGATTATCAAATCCTGCACTTTCTCCAAGCCAAACATGAGCTAATTCATGAATTAGTGTAAACATTTGTGCAGCTTTAGCATCAGCAGAATTAATAAATAGGAAAGGAGCTTTGCTGTTAACCAAAACAAAACCTCTACATTCATTTACATCAATTACTCTTCGTGTATTTGTCCCTACAATTCCATTAAACGTAACAATGATTCCTGCTTCTTCTATTTGATTTGTTAAAAAGTCAAGAGCCTGCTCCCAAGAATTATGTTTACTTGCCCAATCCAATTCTAATTTTAGTATATTTCTAATGTCGTTTACAATGACTTTATAATTATTATCAATATTATATTTACCGATAAAATTAAGATTTGGAAAATCTAATTCATTTAAATATTCTGTAAGCCAATTTTGTCTATCTAGAATATTTTGGATTGTATGAAAAACATTTAGACTAACCTTATTTGTTTCATTTACGCTTCCGGTTCTAAAAAAAGGTAAAGGAATATTTTCAATTGGAGGGTTTTCTAAAAACATGTAACCAAAGGGTACATGTACTTTATGAGTAAAATCTTCAAGTTGTTTTACTGTTGGGTTTTTATCTTCTTTTACCCAACTTTCGACATTGGGGTTTTGTGCATAGAATTCTTCAATGCTGTTGCCATTTCTGACGATAGCCCATTCTATAATATTTTTATTGATATTTTCAACCCTAGTACTCATGATACAAATCTAATTGTTTTTTTCAAATATCAAGTATTGTCGGTAATAATATTGTACAACTATTACCTTCTCGCCTCGAAATTCATCACCGCTTGACGTACACTTTTGTGTTCTAACAATAAGGCAGATGCTTGCTCGTAAGTAACCGGAATTTCGTCCATGATCATCTTTACGCCGCGGTCAACCAGTTTGCTATTGCTGAGTTGCATGTCAACCATTTTGTTGCCTTTTACTTTTCCTAACTGAATCATGGTAGCAGTCGATATCATGTTGAGTACTAGTTTTTGTGCCGTTCCAGCTTTCATGCGGGAACTTCCGGTTACAAATTCTGGACCTACAATTACTTCAATTGGGAATTTAGACGTTTGTGACAACGGACTTCCAGCATTACAAGAAATACTTCCTGTGGTTATGTTGTTCTCATTACACGCCTGTAAACCAGCAATTACATAAGGTGTGGTTCCCGAAGCTGCAATTCCTATAACGACATCTTTTTCATTTATTGCAAAAGCTTGTAAGTCAAGCCAAGCTTGAGTTGGGTTGTCTTCGGCATTTTCAACAGCTTTACGAATGGCTGCGTCACCACCAGCAATAATCCCTACAACTAAATCAAAGGAAACACCAAAGGTAGGTGGACATTCTGAGGCATCAACAATTCCTAATCTTCCAGAGGTTCCAGCACCTATGTAAAATAAGCGACCGCCTAATTTCATTTTAGTGACAATTGCAGTTACTAAATTTTCAATTTGGGGCAATGCTTTTTCAACAGCAAGTGGCACTGTTTTGTCTTCTTGATTGATATTTGACAACAATTCCTGAACCGACATTTTTTCTAAATGTTCGTATTTTGAAGATTGTTCGGTGGTTTTTGTGAATTCCATGTATTGCTAAATTTGTGTTTCTAAAGCACTAAATTTTCTATATATTCGGGTCGCGGGTGAGGGATAAAAGCGGAAATCCTTTTTATCATGTAGCGGTAGCGAAATGAAAAAAGATTGCAGCGGATAGCCCGACCGCCTTTTTCTGGCGGGCACGCCCACCTTGTAAATTTATAAAAAATATGCCAATGCAATACCAATTACAATCATTGAAACTTTAGCAATGTTGAACTTGTGTCCTTCGCTGCTTTCAAAAATTATGGTAGATGATATGTGAAACAATATTCCTATGACAATGGCTGTAATTTCTGTGTAATATGTGTTTAAGATGGGTAAATAATCAGATAATATGGTACCGAGTGGTGTCATGATTGAAAAAGTGATCATGAAGAAAAAGATTGCTTTTTTATTAAGACTTGCATTTATAAAAAAAGTAGTCAAGATAATGGCTATAGGCAAGTGATGTATGGCTATTCCTATGGCTAAATCTTGGTGATGGCTCACGGGGAAACCTTCTAGAAATGCATGAATACAAAGACTTATGAACAACAACCATGGGATTTGTGTTATTGCTTCATGTCCGTGTACGTGACCATGCTCTGCACCTTTAGAGAAAAACTCTAATATGATTTGGAACAATATTCCTAGCATAATGAATATGCCAATGGTTGTTGTGTTACTCTTGTAAATTTCTGGTAATAAATGCATTACTGTCAAGGACAGTAAAAAAGATCCGCTGAAGGCTAAGAGTAATTTTAGATTAGTCTTATTCTTAGGTCTAATAATTAATGCAACACCGTATCCTAAAATTACAGAGAGTAATGGTAAGAGGTAATTCATTTATTTAAAAATCATGATTAAGCGTTCACTTTCTGTTTTATGGAATTTTTTTAATTTATAATCCCCAAAGGTATCTAGGAGATAAATTCCGGCTTGCTCCATTAATTCTTCAAAATCTTTCAGCGTTAATGCTTTTACTTTTTCGGTGAAATGGTATTTTTGACCTTTATCTTCAAAGTCAATTTCTTTGTAAATATGGCCTTCTTTTAAATATCGGGTAATGTGAAAATCAATACCATCAACGGTTTTAGTTTCTGTAGGGACTAGTGTTTCTATGACATTAGGTACATTCATAAAATCAATTACTGCAAAACCGTATTCTGACAAGCTTTCTTTGATGGCTATAAGCGTTGTTAGGTTGTCTTCGTCACTTTCAAAATAACCAAAACTGGTAAACAAATTAAATATGGCATCAAATTTTTCTTCAAATGGTTCACGCATGTCATGAACTTTGAATTGTAATTTTTCATTAGCATTTTTATTCGCTTCGGCGATACTGTTTTCAGATAAATCGGCTCCAAGAACGGTAAAACCCAATTGGTTTAAATATATAGAATGACGGCCTTTGCCGCAGGCTAAATCAAGAACTTTGGCATTTTCTGGTAAATTGAGATAATGCGTAAGGTTGTCCATAAAAACTTGAGCTTCCCTGTAATTTCTATCCTTGTATAAAATGTGATAATAAGGTGTATCAAACCAAGAGGTATACCAGTTTTCAGTTGATTTGGGTTGATTTTCAAGGGATGTATTTTGAGATGCAGACATTTATTCTTTTTCAATTAATTCGATTGATGCAAATTTAGTGTATTTTTGCCGAATATAACGATAACAATTTACCCTTTAGGGGGCAAAGAGGGCAAATGGAAAATAATTATAAAATGATTGCCAAAACCTTTTTTGGTTTTGAAGAAATACTGGCAAAAGAATTACAAAACCTAGGCGCACAAAATGTAGAGCAAGGGGTACGAATGGTTAGTTTTAAAGGTGATAAAGGGTTTATGTACAAGGCTAATTTATCTTTGCGTACAGCTTTAAAAATTTTAAAACCTATTTATTTTTTTAAGGCCAATAATGAACAAGGATTATACAAAGGTATTGCGGGAGTAAACTGGTCCAAATTATTGAATGCGAACCAGACTTTTGTTATAGATACCACAGTACATTCAGAATATTTTAATCACTCTGAATTTGTTTCTCAAAAATGTAAAGATGCCATTGTAGATCAGTTTAGAGAAAGAACAGGTCAACGACCAAGTATTGATAAGGTACATCCTGATTTAAGAATTAATATTCATATTGATAAAGACCAAGTCTCTGTAGCGCTAGACACATCTGGAAATGCATTGAACCAGCGTGGATATAGAACTGCAACAAATATTGCACCTATAAACGAGGTTTTGGCAGCCGGAATTTTGTTGCTTTCGGGTTGGGATGGTCAAACAGATTTTTTAGACCCAATGTGTGGATCAGGTACTTTCTTAGCCGAAGCAGCTATGATTGCATGTAATATTCCAGCTAATATCAACCGTAAACAATTTGCATTCGAAAAATGGAACGATTGGGATAATGATTTGTTTGATGCCATTACGGATAGTTTATTAAAACGTGTACGTGAGTTTCATTATACTATAAAAGGATATGACAAAGCACCAAGTGCGGTTCAAAAAGCGAAAGACAATATTAAAAATGCCAATCTAGACGAATACATTTCAATAGAAGATAAAAACTTCTTTGATACTGAGAAAAGCTCTGAAGGCAAATTGCATATTGTGTTCAATCCACCTTATGACGAGCGTTTGGACATTCACATGGAGGAGTTTTATAAAAATGTAGGTGATACTTTAAAGAAAAATTATCCAGGTACAAATGCTTGGATGATAACTGCAAACCTAGAAGCATTGAAACATGTAGGTTTAAAACCATCTAGAAAAATTAAACTTTTTAATGCAGGTCTTGAGGCTCGATTAGTAAAGTATGAAATGTATGAAGGCAGTAAAAGAACAAAGTTTTCTTCGTCTGTTCGCTCAGAGGATTCAGGTCAAGAAAAGACTGGTGCTGAATAAGTAATATCAAATTTTACTTAAAACTTTAAGACTTATAAAAAATGACAAAAAAGCAAATACAAGCATTTGTATATCAACTAGCAAGCTTTGCAGTTTTATTTATTGCTGCAAGATACGCCATTGACCTGTACACTAATTTAACTGGTTTTTGGATTCCAATTACAGCATTTGTAATAGGAACATTAGTAGCTCCAAAGTTTCAAGCCATTCGAACCAAAGACGGTGAAAAATTGTATATGAAATGGATTTTCATTAAAGGATTCAAGGAAATAGGGTAGTATAGAAATTCTAGAAGTTTTATTTGAAACATAAACCGCACATTCATTAACCACTTATTTTAAGTTGTTTTGAATGTGCGGTTTTTTAATACTATTTTTTTTGTACTACAACTGGTTTTATTTTCTTTTTATAAATAGGAACAAAATAAGTTACAGTGTAATTAAATCCTACTCCAAAACTCCCATCATAGGTCCTGTTAAATCCCGGAATGTATAGATTAGAGAAGTTCTCTGGTTCTTTATTAGTCACCAATCGATTCAAACGAAGGCTGAAGCCCATGAAAACATTGTTGAATACTTTTGCTTTAATTCCCGCAACAACTTCAATCCAACTGGCTGATAAACCATTGAACTTTTGCCCAGAGTTTATAATTGGTGTATCTTGAAAGTACGGATTGGCATTGTATATGCGGTAATTGTTTAACTGCTGATTAAAAGTGCTAAAACCATAACGAAGACCAATTGAAATTATATTCTCCATATCCAGCCAGTTTTCATAGGCATTGTAATCAAAACCTGCTTTCAGGTAACTTCCTTTTGTGGTAAAGTTGACACGATCATCAGCTGTGGTTTTATTTTCGTTTCCAAGCTCGGCAGCTAAAAAGTACCTTTTTGTCAGTCTGTAATCACCCACAAGTTCTAAACCTTTGTAATCTTTGTCGTAAAGTCCACGCGTTATTTTATATAAATCTAAACCTACACGAATTCCATAACGATCTACTTTTACGGGTATGGAGTCCTTCACGGCTGCAGTTGGTAGTGGCGCATTTTTTGTTTTCGGCGTATTAGGAATGATTTGTTCTTTAGTTGTTTTTGTGGGCTCAACCGTTGTTATGGTAGCTGGCTTTTTAACTTCTATTTTTTTTGTTGTTTCTTGTGCTTGAACACTAATTAACAGAAACAAAAAACAAATACTAAAAAAAGATGTTGATGTGTGCTTCATTTTCATTGTCTATGTTTCTTGTTACCACCTCTATAAGTCGTATCCATCGTTGATTAGCTGCAATAGGATCAGTGTGAACAAATGGTGCTGCTTGATTTAGTATAAAAAGCGATTTATATCCGCATGCTCTTGAAACAAAAAGTTCTTGAGTGGTAAAATTAAAACGGATAAGATCCGCGTCAACTAAAGCAGGATTCGCATTGTTTGAATTTAGTGTAAACCTAAAACTGGTACTAGTACCAACCGTTTTTAGTGGAATTGCAATTCTATTTCCATTAGTAGTTGGGCTGCCATTAAATAAAACAGCATCCGTCATACCTTCGCCTATAACCTGTAGGCTATTTACATTTTTCTTTACAGATGGGTTTTCAAAATCGTAAAAATCAATTATTAATCTGGGAGTTGTAGGTGTTTTTGGATCGCAGATATCGTCTTTTTCACAACTAGAAAAAGAGAATGCAGATACTAATACAAATAGAAATATTTTTTTCATCTTTCTTTATAATGTTCCCATCTTTAGGGTTTAAGAGGCTTACCTTCTTTCTAAAAGCACAACATTTTCAACGTGATGCGTTTGCGGAAACATATCTACAGGACGTACACGAGTTACTTTGTATTTCTCATCCATTAGAGCCAAATCACGAGCTTGTGTAGCCGAGTTGCAACTTACATAAACCACTTTCGCTGGAGCAATTTTTAGGATTTGTTCTATTACATCTTTGTGCATTCCATCTCTTGGTGGATCTGTTATAATGACATCTGGATGACCGTGTTGTGCTATGAAATCATCATTAAACACTACTTTCATATCTCCAACAAAGAACTCACAATTCGTGATCTCATTTCTAACGGCATTTGCTTTTGCATCTTTAATAGCATCAGGAACACTTTCGACTCCTATTACTTTTTTAGCTTTTTTAGAAACAAACTGGGCGATAGTTCCAGTTCCAGTATACAAGTCATACACTACTTCATTTCCTGTTAAACCTGCAAAATCTCTTGTGATTTTATACAATTCGTAAGCTTGGTCTGAGTTGGTTTGGTAAAAAGATTTGGCATTAATGCTAAATTTTAACCCTTCCATTTCTTCTAGAATGTAATCTCTTCCTTTGTATAGCTTGATATCCGTATCGTACAACGTATCGTTTGCTTTATTATTAACTACGTATTGTAACGATGTAATTTGCGGAAATTTCTCATAAAGATGATCTAAAATCAACTCTCTGTTGGCTTTGTCATTTTCGAAAAATTGAATCAATACCATAATCTCACCTGTTGAGGCGGTACGTAACATTAAGGTACGTAACAAACCTTCATGTGCTCTGGGGTTAAAGAAAGTTAATCCATTTGCATTTGCAAAATCTCTAACTTCATTACGAATAGCGTTTGAAGGATCTTCTTGTAAATGACATTTATTGATGTCTAGAATTTTATCCCACATTTTAGGGATGTGAAATCCAAGTGCATTTCTATTTCCTAAATCTTCGTCGCTTCCAATTTCAGCTTCGGTTAACCAACGGCTATTGGAAAACGAAAATTCCATTTTATTTCTATAAAAAAACTTTTTCTCAGAACCTAAAATTGATTCAAATTCCGGAAGTTCTATTTTTCCAATGCGTTGCAAGTGATTTTTCACTTCGTTTTGTTTGAAAACCAATTGTTGATTGTAGTTCATGTTTTGCCATTTGCACCCTCCACAAACACCAAAGTGATCACAAATTGGATCTACACGATGCTCTGAAAACTCATGAAAATGCACTGCTTTACCTTCATAATACGCCTTGCGTTTCTTGAAAGTTTGCACATCAACCACATCTCCCGGAACTACATTCGGGATAAAAACTACTTTACCATCCGGTGCTTTTGCAACCGAAACGCCTTTTGCACCAGCATCAAGGACTTTTATTTGATGAAAGACAACTTTGTCTGTATTTTTCTTAGCCATAGCGCAAAAATAAGTGATTGAAAGGTTTTATAAATTCAATTTTACAAATATTTTTCAATTTTAGTCAATTAATGCCATCCATAAGAAATTAAATACCCCTGTTAAGGTTTTATTTCAATGTTTTTTTATAAAAAAAGGATACTAGTTTTTATTAATATTTTATAGAAAAGAGCAGCTCGTTTTTAATTTATTTATCGATTTTTGCACTTTTGATTACTTAAAATAGATGCCTATGACGCTTTATGAAAAATTGAATGCAATTCCTTTTTTGAGAAAAAAATATGCTAGTAAATTTCTTTTTGTTGCTTTCTTAGGAATTCACATTCCGTTAATAGGAGTTTCGCTTTTTCTTCTTTTTGGAAACCAAGAATTACAACCTATGATGATTCTTGTCGTTGCTTTACTACTCACTTTACTAGCAACATTGATAACTTTATTGGTGCTAAAAAAGTTAATAAAGCCAATTGAGCTTGCCTCTAGCGCATTAGTAAATTATAGAAACAATAGAATCATACCTAATTTACCAACTCAATTTCAAGATGAAACAGGATTGTTATTGGCAAATATTCAGTCCTCTATAGCAGATTATGAAACTTATATCAATGATAAGCAAGATTTGATTTATTTGTTATCGCATGATTTACGAGGCTTTGCCGCTAATGCTCAGGGGCTTTCCACATTAATATTAGATGAAAATCCGTCTGAAATAATAGCAGAGTATGCCCATTTAATCACAGATTCTACCAATCAACAACTTGCATTCATTGAAACTTTGATAACACTCATACGTGATGAAGACGAAATATCAAAAAAAGAATACTTTGCAAACCAAATAGATTTCAATACTGTTTTAAGCAAAGTATCAGGGCAGTTAGCCGCAAAATTGATTTCTAAAAACTGTACTTTGGAATATGTAACACAGTTGCCTACCGCCTTAATTCATATAGATGAGGATTTATTAGTACGTGTTTTAATTAACCTTACTGATAATGCTATTAAGTTTTCGTTTCCAGACAGTGTTATTAAAATCAATATGATACAAGACAGTAAAAACATACTTATTCAAGTTACAGATGCTGGTTTGGGATTTAAAAGCCAAGATTTAGAGCATTTGTTTGACAAGTTTACATCAAAAAGCCGTTTAGGGACAAATAATGAAGCTTCAACAGGAATAGGATTGTATTTGTGTAAAAAAATCATAGAAAAATACAAAGGTCACATTTATGCAGAAAGCAGTGGTGTGCATAAAGGCTCTACTTTTTCTGTTAGGTTAAATATCAAATAAATTTTTTTAGAAAAAAGTAATTATAAGTTTTTACAAGACATTAATTATTGCTCTTTATTTTCTTTGAATTCAACCAAGTATACTTCTTTTTGCTCCTTAGTTTTTGCAACTTTTAAACCGTATTGAGATTCTAGCTGTTGGATCATCTTATCTAAACTCTGTGTATTTAGAGTAATGTTGTACTTGTTTTTTGTGATAGGAGTTTGATCGTTAAATAATATGTTTTTGTGGTTGCTTATGGCATATACTAAAGCAGCTAAGGAACCATTTTCGATACGAATTTCTTTAGGAGAGATTGTTGTAGCATTTGTAATTTTTGAGTCAGTTGCCAAACTTTTTGCTAACAAAGCCGGATTTACAATATTCATGTTCCAACTTTCTTTTTCAATATTTTTTTTGATAATGGTGAAACCCAAATGTTTTTTGAGTTGCTCAAGGGCTAGTTTTCTTGTTTGTAGCGTGTCTTTTGTTTTATTTTTAAAATGAAAACTATAACTTTTTGTTGTTTCCAGAGAATCGTTCACATCTATTAATTGTTCACTAGTTTGTAACACCGGCGCTAGCAAAGTTTTAATGGTTGTATTAGTGTACGCTAAACTGTCCACATAGTTTTTATAAGATGCGTCAGAAAAAGCATCCTTGTTTTGCTCTATTTTAATGCTGTATTTAGGGGTGTTTTCATCAACATTAATCATCATACTATTCATCCCAAGGATTGAAATTCCTATAAAAATAGCATTATGAATGGCATGCATCATGTATCCTGCTAAAAAACCTTGTTTTACTCTCAAGAAACCGGTTATAAGTCCCATCATAATTTGTGGAGCTACTAAAAGTGGTGAAAACAATAATACATTTACGGTTATTTCGAAATTGAAAATGTGAATGAAACCAAACAACAAGGCCGAGAAAAAGAAAACTGTAGCATAGTATTTTGTCCAAATGGTTTGCAGTTTGTTGTTTGTTTTTTGTCGCGCTGTTGTACCACCAAAAGAGGCAAATCCTAGGATAATTTGAATAACACCATTGTACTGATATCGTAAATACAATCTGAAAATTAATTCTTCAAAAAGTGGAATTATAAATACAGCTAAAATAAAAAACAATGGAATTGGCATTGTTTTCATCATTTCTTGAATCGAATGATTTTCAGTATCAATCCATTCAAGCTTCTCTAGTCCACTAATTATGCCTATCATCAATAGTAAAACAGGCATCTCAAGTATAATAAAAGCAAGTACGTTTTTAAGTCGTTCTAAAAAAGTTAGTTCAGCTCCTTTTTGATCTGTTGGATTTTTTAAAAAAGAAATAAAATTTTTAAAATTTTCATTAATGTTCTCGGAGAAAGAGTGGCTCATAGTTTTTTGATTAACGGGTATTACCGTATCGATTTTAAATAAATTGTAAGATATTTAGTAAACAAACATACTCAAATAATATTTATTTTAAGGTGTCTTTCACAAATTTTATCCAAGACATTTTTTAGGAAGTTTTTTTGCACTTTAGATACATGTCTAAAGTTACGTTAATTAATATTTTATTGGCAGGCACGTTTGTTTTGGTTTTGTAAATTTGAGATAACACTAAAAAAAAGCATTATGAAAAGATACGCAACAGCACACTGGGAAGGTTCACTTAAAGAAGGAAATGGTACACTAACTACTCAAACAACTACGCTTAATAAAACGCAATATTCTTTTAAATCACGTTTTGAAGAAGGTGTGGGCACAAACCCCGAAGAGTTAATAGCAGCTGCACATGCTGGTTGTTTTACGATGCAATTATCGGCTTACATAGGCGAGGAAGGATTTGCAATTGAAAATATTGAAACTAAATGTGACATTGATTTTGTAGATGGTGTCATTGCTGCATCTCATCTAACGGTTAATGCTAAAATTGCAGACATAACTGCAGATGCTTTTCAAGAATTAGTTCAAAAAGCCGAAAAAAATTGTCCTGTTTCTAAAGTTCTGAACGCAACAATATCAAGTACTGCAACACTATTGTAAACTAAAAATAGATTCACAAAAAACTCGAGTGTGCAATTCGAGTTTTTTTTGTGCATTAAATTTCCAAAACTTTTTGAATTGCTTCTTCAACTAAAGGACCCATTACTTGATATCCTGCTAAGTTGGGATGTACTCCGTCTGGGCCATATTCTTTTTTGAGTCCATTTTTCTCATCTTTCATTTCGCTAAAATAATCAAGATAATATATACCGTTCTCTAATGCGTACTTTTTTATCAAAAGATTCAAGGCTATAATTTTTTCAGCAGGAAATTGATTGGGTCTCCAAGAAAAATCATAAGCAGGCAAAACAGAACATAAAATGACTTTTATTTTATTGGCTTGTGCCAAAGCTACCATTTCAAAAATAGTTGCAGCAATACTTTGGATCGTAGTTGGTCCGGTATTACCAGCAATATCATTCACACCGCCCAGTATGACAACAACAGCAGGGTTTAAATCTAAAACATCAGCTTTAAACCTTTTGAGTATTTGAGGTGTTGTTTGGCCACTAATGCCGCGGTTGATGTACGGTTTTAATTCAAAAAAACTCGGATTTACTCTGCTCCAAAACTCAGTAATGGAGTCACCCATAAATACAACTCTTTTTTCTCCAGCTGGGGATGGTTTAAGTTGTGAATTTTGTTCTTGGTACTTTTTTAAATTGACCCAGTCTTGATCTTGTGTTTTTTGCCCCATCATGCATGATACTTCTATTAAACCAATTGAAAAATTATGTCTTGATTTAAAATAATAATTTTAAGACTAAATTTTTTTCATAGTACTGCATTGATCTTTAGAATTAATCAAATAAATCTGAAGATAAATAACGGTCACCACGATCGCAAATAATGGCTACTATTACACCTGATTCTAAAGTTTCAGCAATTTTTATCGCAGCAGCCACTGATCCGCCACTACTCATTCCTGCAAAAATTCCTTCTTCAAGCGCTAAACGTTTGGTCATGGCTCTGGCTTCTTGCTCTGAAACTTCAATAACTGTGTCTACTTTTTTGGCATCGAAAATTTTAGGCAAATATTCCTGTGGCCATTTTCTAATGCCTGGTATTTGAGAACCATCGCTAGGCTGTGCTCCCACAATTTGTATGGTGGGATTTTTTTCTTTTAAAAAAGTAGATGTACCAATTATAGTTCCTGTAGTACCCATTGCAGATACAAAGTGGGTTACCGTTCCATCAGTGTCATTCCAAACTTCGGGACCAGTAGTATTGTAATGTGCTTTCCAGTTGTCATCATTAGCAAACTGATTGAGCATGATATAGCCACCTTCAGCAACTTTTTTATCAGCATAATCTCTTGATCCTATAATTCCGGTTGCCGCTGGAGTCAAAATAACCGTTGCTCCATAAGCACGCATGGTTTGTGTGCGCTCTATTGTAGAATCTTCGGGCAATATGAGCTCAATTTCAATATTAAATAACTGTGCAATCATGGCTAGCGCTATTCCGGTATTGCCGCTGGTTGCTTCTATTAGTTTGTCTCCTCTTTTTATGTCTCCTCGTTCTAATGCCGATTTGATCATGTTGTATGCCGCTCTATCTTTTACACTTCCACCAGGATTGTTACCCTCAAGTTTCAATAATAGTTTTACATTTTTGTTGGCAATTAAGTTTGTAGATTCAACTAACGGCGTGTTACCTATTAAATCTAGTATTTTATATGATTTCATGAGCTTATTGGATTATTAAAAAAGAAAATTCCTGTACCAAAAGAGGAACATTCGATAAAAATTTTTTTTTGGTTCAAAAAAGTGGTGCAAAGATATTGAACTAAATTAAAATTATGCATTGGATTCAAGTAAACCTGCTCGTGTAATTGGGAAACTTTGTTAAATAATTAATGTGTTTGCCGCAGAAATTTACCCGTGTTAACCATTAATTCAGTCCTGTTTTACATCAAAAAGATCGTTTCAAAATGTTTGAAATAATAACCTGCAATCATAAAAACACCATTTATGATTCCCGTTTTAATAATTAGGGTACTATATTTTCTTTTTTTGTCCAAAAAACTTAAAACACAACAAAGCATAAATAGTAATGAGGTAAATACTGCTGGATACATTTTAAAAGCGTTTGTAAAATTACCTTGTATCAAAAGAAGTAAAGCTCGCTGAAAGCCACAGCCCAAGCATTCAATTCCAAAGATTGTTTTACTTAAACAAGGGAGCATGTATTTTTCTAAATTCAATTTTTTTCTTTTTTATAACTTTACAAATAAACAATAAACTTTTTACAAATTAAAAAGAGCAATTTAAAAATGATTACTTTTGAATAATTATTCGAAAAAAAGATGAAAAAGTTAATACTTCCTATAATGGTAGTTGCAATAAGTGTGGCATTGTACGAGCAAGTAAGTGCTAATAAAAACATTTATGTAATGGCATTTGCTATTGTAGTTTTTATGATGGGAATGATGCAATTAAGTGCTAAAACACCGAGTAAGAATCAAGAAAACAAGGATGATAATGTTGAATAAAGGAGATAAAGTTTCGGTTCTTGATGATGCCATTAACGGTGTTGTTCTTTCTGTACAAGAAAATCGTGTGACAATAGAAACCGAAGATGGTTTTACAATGGCATTTCTTGCCAATGAATTGATTAAAGTAAACGACAGTAGTAATTTACTGGATACTATTAGAAGGATAGATGTAGCTGAAATTAAAAAAGAAAAAGAGATTCCAAAACCGCGTAGTTTTGTAAAAGAAAAAAAATCTAAAAATGAAATTTCTGCACCAGAGTTTGATTTACATATTGAAAAATTAGTGCCTAATAAAAGAGGAATGTCTAATTATGATATTTTGACTTTACAAACCGAAACAGCAAAAAGACACATTGAATTTGCCATTAAAAACAGAATTCCAAAAATAGTTTTTATTCATGGAGTAGGAGAGGGAATCTTGAAAGCAGAACTAGATTTTCTACTTGGTCGCTATGATAATATTGCTTTTCAGGATGGTAATTATCAAAAATATGGTTTAGGTGCCACCGAAGTATATATCAAGCAAAGTGCCATGTAAAATGGTAAGTTGGTCATAAAAAGTAAAACCCAATTCTAAAAGTAATTTTATTTACTGCTAGAATTGGGTTTTTTTGTATCAAATAATATCTACTTTATTTTGAAAACTAATTTGTAGTCTGTAACTCTCCGTAAATGTAATTGTCACCTAGACTAAAATCATTTGTTCCTTTTTTTAGTTTTACCTTTTTTAGAACAATGGTATGCTTAAACCCTGTTCCAAATGTTGTTGTAGTAACCTCAATGGTACCGCTAGTATTAACAACACCAGGAATTGCTATCCATTCTTCGGTTACGCTAGGTGTAGCAGGATAAGTAGTGTTGCAAAAATAACTGTCTGACAATACCCCACCAAACAGTCTGTAAGTGAGTTTGTTTACAGTGTTACCAATAAGTGCTACACGAGGAGTGTTTAAGGGTGTACTTTCATTTTTAATTAAAGTAGGGTCAATGTCTAGTATTAAGGCTTCACTGCTGTTCTTGTCGTATAATTGTTTGGTACTTGGGCATTGATTCAATACTTTTTTAAATGCCAATGGAGGTGGTGTATTAGTGATAATAAAGTCTCCAAAGGTAAAGGTATCGTACACCTGAGTGCCATTTCCTTTATTAAAGGTTATGTTCTTAAATGTAATGTTATGGCTATATCCTGTTATTCTGGTGCTATTATCAGTTTGGTTTAATGGTTTTACTGCTTTTGTGGTAATCACCATTTTTCCACCTGTTGCAATCCAATCGTCAACAACAATAGGATTTGCAGGTGGTATAGTTTCACATAATGTTGCAGAGGTTACGGTCCCGTTGTAAAAACGATAAATCACACGATTTGTAGTATTAATGTCTATTTCTTGTGTAGTTTCTTCAGTAGGAAATATAATTTGTGATGCATCAATAAGTAAAGCTTCGTTTTCTTTAACTTTATAAATAATGTTTGTACTGTTACATTTTTGTGCAGTAACCGAATCGAAGTTAATGGTTTCCTGTGTTAAATCACCGTCATCACAACTGTGTAAAATAACCGCTAAAAAGAATATGCTGAAAATTTTTTTCATGTTCAATAATTTGTAACAAAAATAGAATTTTTAATGGGTTCTAGTTGCATTGTAATTTAAAAAACACATTTTTAACATGATTTTAAGGGAGCGTTTTTTGAAAGCTTCCGCTTTGATAGCCCAACTTGATGAGTTTTTAAGACTGTATTACTTTAAGAAAAGAGTATCTTTGTATTTCATTTTTTTATCAATGAGATTAAATAAATATTATTCGGCGGCCTTCCTTGCTTTTTTTATGTGGGGGTTTTTCAGTTTCGCACTTAAACCATTACATCTTTATCCATCACTAGATATCTTGTTTTATCGTGTTTTCTTTAGTGTAATTACAATGGTTTTAATTAATGTTTTTTTTCGAAAAAAAATAATCTCTGAAAATTGGAATCGTTTTAAGCAATTACCACCTAAGGAGCAAAAAAAAGTCATTTGGCTTACTCTGGGCGGAGGCTTTTTTTTATCTTCAAACTGGTTTGTTTATATTTTTGTAATGAATCATGTAAGCGTAAATGCTGCTTCTTTAGCCTATTTAATATGTCCTATTGTGACCACAGTTCTAGCCTTTTTTATGCTCAAAGAAAAACTAAGTTCTTGGCAATGGGCAGCAGTTGGAATTAGTTTTTTGAGTTGTATTTTGTTATCCTTTGATCATTTTCAAGATATCTTTTTTAGTTTAGTTACTGCTGCAACGTATGCTTTGTATTTAGTAAGCCAGCGAAAAAATAACGAAATTGATAAGTTTTTAGGATTGACCATTCAGTTAATTTTTACAGCGGTTATTTTACTGCCTTTTTACCCAAAATACAGCGGTCCAGTTCCTACAGAGCCTATTTTTTATACATGCATGTTTATGATTGTAGTTTTTTTTACAATTATTCCACTTTTCTTAAATCTATATGCCCTAAAAGGAATAAACTCTTCAGCAGTTGGAATTATGATTTATATTAATCCGATAATTAATTTTTTATTAGCTGTTTTTTATTACCAGGAGCAAGTACATACTATTCAATTATTTTCTTATTTCTTAATTTTGTTGTCTATCGTAGTATTCAACAAAGAAGTATTATTTAAGAAAAATAAAAATATATATTCAACTACAAAAGACGCCGAGTAACCTTTCAAATATATCAACTACAATGCAAAAAGTATATCTTGACAATGCTTCAACTACTGCACTTCGTCCCGAGGTAATTCAGGAAATGACACACGTTCTAGAACAAGAATACGGTAATCCGTCTTCAACGCACAGCTTTGGAAGAAGTTCTAAAAATGTTTTAGAATTGTCTCGAAAAATTATTGCAAAAAATTTGAATGCTACTGCGCAAGAAATCATCTTTACATCTTGTGGTACCGAGGCCAACAACTGGATTTTACAATCAGCAGTAAAAGATTTAAAGGTAGAACGAATTATTACCAGTAAAATTGAGCATCATGCGGTTTTATATACGGTTTTAGCACTACAGCAACAGTACGGAATTCAAGTAGATTATGTAGCTTTAAAACCAGATGGCGCAATAGATTTAACCCATTTAGTGACGCTTTTAGCAAATGATAAAAAGACTCTAGTGAGTTTAATGCATGTGAATAATGAAATAGGAACCGTGCTAGACCTAAATCGTGTGGGTGTCATTTGTAAAGAGTACAATGTTTTGTTTCATTCGGATACCGTTCAATCAATAGGGAAAATGAAATTAGATTTGCAGGAACTTTCAGTAGATTTTATTGTAGCGAGTGCACATAAGTTTCATGGTCCAAAAGGAGTAGGATTAGCCTTTATTCGAAAAAATTCAGGACTACAACCTTTATTTTTTGGTGGAGAGCAGGAAAAAGGCTTGCGCGCTGGAACCGAAGCCTTACATCAAATAGCCGGAATGGCTAAGGCTTTAGAACTTTCGTATTTAAATTTAGAAAGGGATCAAAAGCACATTGAAGCTTTAAAAAAATATTTGTGGGATCAATTGCAAGTATATATTCCTGGTGTAAAATGTAACGGTGATCTTTCTGGATTTTATAATGTTATAAATATTATTTTACCTTTTGATAAAGAAAAAACTGCTATGATTTTATTTCATTTAGACATGAAAGGTATTGCAGTATCAAGAGGTAGTGCTTGTCAATCAGGAAGTATTAAGCCTTCCCACGTTTTGGCAGAGCTTTTAAGTGAATCTGATTTAGTATTACCAAGTTTGAGAGTTTCTTTTAGTCATTTTAACACTACACAAGATGTTGATACTTTTATAGAAGCTCTGGTTGATATTCAAAACAGTTAATCACATTAAAATAAGCTTATACAATCAGTTGTTTTAGTTCGTCAAGAGATATAGGCTTAACAATATAATTTGAAATTTCATTATATTTTTTTGCTTTTTCAATATCAGTGGGATCAATTGAACTGGTCATGATATAGATAGTAATTGTTTGTTTGATTGGAATTTTGATAAACTCATCCAGAAACTGCCAACCATTCCAAATAGGCATATTTATATCTAATAAAATTAAATCAGGGAGTTTTCCATCCGTATTTATTATTGTTTTTAGTTTATCAAATGCTTCTTTGCCGTCTCTAAAAATCATGAAACTATTGCAAAAATCTGCAATTTCCATAATTCTTTTAGCACCAAAAACAAAGATTGGGTCGTTATCAATTATACAAGCAATATCTATCTTAGGCATTTTGAAAATATAATTTAAAAGTGGTTCCTTTATCAACTGCACTAGTTACTGTAATTTTACCGCCAATAGCTTCTATTTGGTTTTTTGTAATAAATAACCCAATCCCTCGAGCATCATCATTCATGTGAAAAGTTTTATACATTCCAAAAAGCTTATCTCCGTTTTGTTTTAAATCAATTCCTAGACCATTATCTTCAATACTTAATACAATTTTGTCATCTTCTATAGTAGCATTTAACTTTATATAGGCCTTCCTTTTTTCTGATTTATATTTTATAGAATTCGATAAAAAATTCAATAAAATACTTTCTACATAAGCAGGTATTCCTAAAATATATATATCTTTTTTTACTTCATTTAAGATCTCTACATCAGCATTTTTAGCTAGGATTTGTATATTATTGATACTGTTTTCAATTGCATTATTTAAATTTACTGGAGCAATATTTTCGGTTATGGTGGTATTCATAATTACCACTTCATTGAGGTGTCCTATAGTATCTTTTAAGTTTTTCGAAGCTAAATCTAGTAGTTGAATGATTTCATTATCGGCATATGCAGGGTTTTCATATAAAAGCAACTCCAACATCATGGCAATATTGCCGGAGTGAGATCTTAAGTTATGAGAAACTATATGTGCAAAATTTTTCAACCGTTCGTTTTGATCTTTTGTAACAAATAGTAATGATTGAATTTCATTTTCAACCTTTTTAATGCTACTAATGTCTACAGCAATCATTAGATAACCAGTAATTTTATTATTCTTTTTTACAGCCGTAATTGTAAGTTGTACCGGAAATTGGGTTCCGTCTTTTTTTACATATGTCCATTCGCTTGTTTCAAATTTTCCTTTATCTAACACATGTGTAAAGACTTCAAAACCTTTGCATTTAATATTTTCTTCAATTAATATTTTTTCTTCTTGTGCTTCAATTTCTTCCTGTAAATGAATAGTTTCAGGAGTTTTTAAATGGATAACTTCCTCTTTCTTGTATCCTAAAAGATTTTCGGCACCAGTATTAAAGGTTGTTATTAGTCCATCAATATTAGTCTCAATAATAGCAACTTGAGTACTAGCATCTAGTATCCCTTGAAGTTTTGATACAGCTTGTTCTAGTTTATTTTCAGCATTTTTTTGTGAAGAAATATCTATGATTTGAGATATAATATATAAGGGATTGTTTTCTGGATCTCTAACAATAGACGATGCTAATATTACATAAACAACTGTCCCATCTTTACAAATATACCTTTTTTCAAGGTGGTAAAAGTTAATTTTTCCTTCAACAAGTTCTTTACGTAAAGCAATATCTTTTTCTAAATCATTTGGATGGGTAATATCTTGAAAGGTAAGTTGCATCAACTCATCATTAGTATACCCAGTGATTTCACATAAGTTTTTATTTACTTTAATCCATTGCCCTTGTATGTTAAGTAACGCCATACCTATAGCTGCACTTTCAAAATTCCCCCTAAAAGCCTCTTCACTTACTAAGAGTTGTTCTTGTATTTTTTTTCTTGGTGTTATGTCCTCAGTAAGCATAATCAGTCCACCAATTGTTTCTGAATCAGAGTACCATGGTTTTACTTCCCATTTTAGCCATTGTATGGATCCATCTTGACGAACAAATTTTTCTTCTTCTTTTTTTTGTGCTATGCCAGTTAAACACTCTTGGTGTATTTTTTTCCAATTGTCTCCTATTTCGGGAAAAATTTCATAATGAGATTTACCTATTATTTCTTGTCCTTGCAACCCATAATCAGTATACCATTTCTCTGATGAAGCAATGTATTTTAATTCCTTATCAAACATGGCAATGGCTGTAGGGGTCTGCTCTATAAATAATTTATTTCTTTCAAATGTTTTTTTAGATTCTGTAATGTCAGTATGAGTTCCATACATCATTATTGGCAACCCTTCCTCTGTCCAGCTGATTATTCTTCCGTGATCTAAAATCCAAACCCATTCCCCATTTTTATGTTTCATTCTGCATTCACAATGGTAAAATTCTCTTTTCTTACCAAAACATTCCTCTAAGATTTTCTGAGAAATCAGCAAGTCTTCTGGATGAACCAAGTCTACCCAATTTTGAATACTAATAGGTTGAAGTTCCACAAGTGAATAACCTAAAATTTCTGCCCATCTATTATTAAAAAGAACTTCATTAGTTTGAATATTCCATTCCCAAGTCCCCAAGTTAGTAGCCTCAAGAACACTTTGTAATTTCTCTTTTTCTTTAATTAATTCAATTTTTGCATTCTTTTCAATAGTTATATCTTGAAAAGTTCCATAGACTTTGGTACATCTACCTTTTATAAATACTGTTTGGCCAATAGTTCTAATCCAGCGGTGATTTCCTTTTGCAGTAATTATTTGTAAGCGATAATCAAATGGTTCGTTATTTTTTATTGCATTAGAAATTGCTATGTTAATTATATCTCTATTATCACCTTCTTTATAAAAATTGATAGCCGTTTCTAGATTAGGAATATAGTTTTCACTAACTTCATGAATTTCTTTTGTGATTTTACTCCAATGAATTTGTTGAGCTAAAATATCAAATTCCCAGTAGCCAATTCTAGCTGCTGAATTACAATTTTCTAATAAAACTTCTTGCTCTTTTAAGTAGGTTATGTCAATATGTGCTCCTAATAATCGTTTTTCATTACCATTAGGATTTTGGATGATTTTGCCATAACATTTCATCCATATTGTTGTACCGTTTTGATGAGTAAATCTGAAAATTTGTTCGTAAACAAAATCAACTGTACTTATATTTTTTCGAATTACTTCTTGCAGTAATTTTGCATCTTCTTTGTTTACGATGTTTTTCCACGAATTGTAATGGCTTGGTAAGTCGTTGTAATTATAACCTAGTTTTGACCAAAACTTAGGATTCATATAACTATTTTCGGGGTTTTCTATATCCCAATACGAAAGGCCATCTAATGCAGTTTCTTGAATAAAATCAAATATGGAGTTGTCTTGTTTGATTAATTCGTACAATTCGGTTTTCAGATAACTCATGGGTTACATAAAATTTAGAACCAAAAATAATTTATTTTTTTATTTACTACATGTTTAAATGCTAAAATTTTGTTTTAATTACAAATTCATAACGAATAAAAATTATAATTGTTATGATCATTCATTAAAAATTAAAAAACCGTTGCAATTTTAACATTGCAACGGTTTTAAATCTGATTTGAATCAATAATTATTTAGGCATAACCACTGAGTCAATAGCGTGAATTACACCATTAGATGCAGCTACATCAGCCAGAACAACAGTAGATGTTGCACCATTAGCATCTGTCAAAATTACTTTCCCATCTTTTAAGCTCAATTCAATTTTTCCACCTTGAACAGTTGTAACGGTATATTTACCATTATTTTTGTTGATTGCCTCAGTTACTGCTGCTGCATCAAACTTTCCAGAAACGACATGATATGTTAAAACTGCTTTTAATTTATCAAGACTTTCTGGTTTCAATAAACCATCTACTGTACCAGCTGGCAATTTATCAAATGCGGCATTGTTTGGTGCAAAAACCGTAAATGGTCCTTCGCTACTCAATGTTTCTACTAATCCTGCCGCTTTTACAGCAGTTACTAATGTTGAAAAATCAGCGTTTCCTGCTGCAACACCTACAATGTTTGGTGTTTCTACAACTGCTGCAGAATCTACAGCAACTGCAGTTGTGTCTGCATTTTCTGTTGATTCAGCTGTTTTCTTTTCTCCACATGAAGTTGCGATAACTCCTAAAAGTGCCATAGCACCAATTGTTTTTACTAATTTCATTTTAAATATTTTAGTTTAATTAAATTAAGATATTCAAAGATAGGTGTTCAATGTGTTTGTTTAACATATTTAACAAAAAATTAAACAAAATTAAAAACAGATGGTTTTCAATAGTTTAGCCAATCAGTTTTAAATTTAAAGTAACACTTTTGAAATTGTAAAACACTTTTATTTTCTGTAATAATAATTATATTTATCTGATAACAGCATTTATTTTACTCCAAAGGGCATTGTCAAAACCAGAAACTGCAAAGTTAGGATTTGTTGGGTCTGAAGCATTTCCCATTCTAACGATTACCATTTTCTTACTTGGAATAACATAAATTCTTTGATCGCTTGCTCCCATTGCTGCATACATATCAGCAGGTGCATTAGGTACAAGTGAACCTTGAAATACGGTTTGTTCACCAGGAATCATAGCACTCGTTTTACCGTTCAACCACCATAAGTAGCCGTAAGACGGATTTATATTTTGAGATGTATTTACACTTTCGTTAAAAAAAGATTCGTTTACAATTGTTTCATTATTCCATTTTCCTTTATTTAAAGCTAATAGTCCAAATCGCGCCATACTTTTTGTTGTACTATGGTATATTGTGAAAATAGTTCCAAAATTCCAAAAGCCATCCATACCAATTTTATTTTTTAATTTTTCATTAAAATAAGTTTCAAATGGTTTATTGCTAGCTTTTGCAATCACATCAGTTAATTTCTGAAAAACATTACTATAAGCCCATCGAGTATTGGCATCAGCAATGTAAGTTATATTTGTTTTTATCATGAATTGTTTACTGTCATCATTTCCTGAAGTCATGGTCAATAAATTACGAACTTGGATTAGATCTTCTTTAGGTAAAGGCATACTTGTCCATTCCGTACTCAGGTAGTTAGATACTTTGGTATTCAAGTTTACGAGTCCTTCTTGCACTGCTATACCTGTTGTAGTTGCTACAAGTGTTTTACCTGCACTATTCCATTCCCATGTATCTATTGCTGTATGACCATTAAAATATTCCTCCATTACTATTCTTCCGTTTACAAGAATTAGAAAAGATTTTGTGTTTTTTTGGATTAAAAAATCTTTTAATGCCTGTATTGCACTTTGATTCCAATTTAAACTAGCACTTGAAGTTGTTTCCCAGTTAGAACTTGTATTTGACGGAAAATACATTTCAGTTGAAGGAGTTGGATCAACTACTTCATTATTATTGCTACAGCTGCTTACTAGTACAATACATAGTATTAAAATAAAATTTTTCATAATAGTTTTTTTTTTTTTTTTATGACTTCATATTTTTAAAAAGGTTTAACTATTTAATATTTTACTGGTTTAAAATCTTGAAAAATTCTAATTTAGGTATGAAATAAGTGTATTTAATGTTAATTTTAACAATTAAAATTTATAAACTAAAATAAAAAAACCGACTTACAAACGTAAATCGGTTTCTAGAATTTTATTTAAACAAATAAGCCTTCAATACTTAAATAATGTTCACCTGTATCGTAACAAAAAGTTAGCACTTTTGCATTTTCAGGAATTTCAGGAAGTTTTTTATCCACAGCTGCAAGTGATGCCCCTGATGATATTCCTATAAACATTCCTTCTTCTTTTGCGGCCCTTTGTGCGTATGTGAAAGCTTCGTCTTTGCTTACTTGAATTGTTCCGTCCAATAAATCAGTATGAAGGTTTTTAGGGATAAATCCAGCACCAATGCCTTGAATAGGGTGTGGAGCAGGAGTGCCACCACTTATTACGGGAGAAGCTTCTGGCTCAACTGCATAAACTTTAAGATTTGGAAAATGTTGTTTTAGTATTTCTGCACAACCTGTAATATGTCCTCCCGTTCCTACGCCAGTAATTAAGTAATCCAAGCCTTCTGGGAATGCTTTTATGATTTCTTGTGCAGTAGTTTTTTTATGAATTTCAATATTAGCGGGGTTTTCAAACTGAAGTGGAGACCATGCATTATCCGATTCAGCAACCAGTTCTAGTGCTTTTTCTAGTGCTCCTTTCATTCCTTTTTCTCGGGGTGTAAGAACAAATTCGGCACCATACAAACTCATGAGTCTGCGTCTTTCAATTGACATCGATTCTGGCATTACCAATACTAATTTGTACCCTTTTACGGCTGCAACCATGGCAAGACCAATACCAGTATTACCTGATGTAGCTTCAATAATGGTTCCGCCTGCTTTGAGTAACCCTTTTTCTTCGGCATCTTCAATCATGGCGAGTGCAATTCTATCCTTTATGCTTGCACCAGGATTAGCGCGTTCTAGTTTAATGTAAATATCATGGTTGTCACCAAACAAACGATTGATTTTTACATGTGGCGTATTGCCAATTGTTTCGAGTATATTGTTGAATTTTGTCATAATTTATATAGAGAAAAAATTAATATCCTTTGTTTCTAGTTGGTTTAAAACTGTGTTTTTATTAGACTGCATAACAAATGAATACGGATTTACGCTTTTTGTGATAAACGTATTTCCGCCTATAATACTGTGATTACCAATTATTGTACTACCACCTAAAATGGTAGCATTAGCATAAATGATAACATGATCTTCAACAGTAGGGTGTCGTTTTTTTTCTTGCATACTTTTTTCTACTTGCAAAGCTCCTAGAGTTACACCTTGGTAAACACTCACATGTTTTCCTATCACTGTGGTTTCACCAATTACAATTCCTGTTCCATGATCAATTATAAACGGAACTCCAATGGTAGCGTTCGGATGAATATCTACTCCGGTCTTACTGTGTGCATACTCCGTTAAAATTCTTGGAAGTAGGCAAGGTGTTCTTGTTGCAATGGCATTCGCTATACGATACACTTCAATTGCAAAAAAACCTGGGTAGGAATTAATGATTTCCTGAATGCAATCAGCAGCTGGGTCTGTGTCAAGAATAGCTTGAGCATCTTGCTGCATGTTAGCGTATAAATGTGGTAAAGTAGTATAAAACGCTTCGGCATCATCAAGTATCACCTCTGTTGGTTTGTTCTTTACAATTTCGGATAAAATACTAATAAAATCGGCTTTATTTTGGTTTAAAAGCACTTCTATTTGAATGGTCTCTAAAGCTTTTTCAGGGAATAAAATTTTGAATAAGTCATCAATCCAATTGACAATTTTAGAGGAATCAATGGCTCGAACCCAATTGTTGTTTTGGTTTTCGCTTAAAAGTGTAGAAAATCGTTTGTTTTCAGGTGTCATTTTTATAAAATAAGTTCTAAATAATGTGGTCCTGCCCACGTTTTACAAAGATATGGGAGATTTGTTTAGAAAGTAGGGTACGTTTTGTAAATAATTGTTAATGTACAAAAAATATACAAATTAGCGTATTTCTGTAAGCATTAAAGTAAAAAAAATCCGATTGGCAAACGAGCCAATCGGATTTTATGAATTCAAAGTTTGCTATCTTACAAGTGAATTACTTCGCCATAAGCATCAGCGACAGCTTCCATTACTGCCTCACTCATAGTTGGGTGTGGGTGAATGGCTTTTAATATTTCATGTCCAGTAGTTTCTAGTTTACGAGCTACAACTGCCTCAGCAATCATATCTGTAACGCCAGCACCTATCATGTGACAACCTAACCATTCGCCGTATTTAGCATCAAAAATTACTTTTACAAAACCATCTGGTGTTCCAGAAGCTTTAGCTTTACCTGATGCTGAGAATGGGAATTTACCAATTTTTAATTCGTATCCTTTTTCTTTAGCTTGTTTTTCAGTTAATCCAACAGATGCAATTTCTGGAGTAGCATAGGTACAACCTGGTACGTTTCCGTAGTCAATTGGTTCTACATGAAGACCTGCAATTTTTTCTACACAGTTAATTCCTTCAGCAGATGCTACGTGTGCTAATGCTTGCCCTGGAGTAACATCACCAATGGCGTAATAACCTGGAATATTAGTAGCATTGAAAGCATCAACTAAAATTTTATCTCTATCAGTTGCAATTCCTACTTCTTCAAGTCCAATGTTTTCAATGTTGGTTTTGATTCCAACAGCTGAAAGTAAAATGTCAGCTTCAAGAATTTCTTCTCCTTTAGCAGTTTTTACAAATGCTTTAACGCCTGCACCAGAAGTATCAATGCGTTCTACAGAAGAGTTAGTCATGATTTTAACCCCTGCTTTTTTCATAGAACGTTCCATTTGTTTAGAAATGTCTTCGTCTTCAACAGGTACAATGTTTGGCATAAATTCAACAATAGTTACCTCTGTTCCCATTGCGTTGTAAAAATGTGCAAACTCAACCCCAATTGCTCCAGAACCTACAATGATCATCGATTTAGGTTGTGTTGGCAATGTCATGGCTTGTCTGTAACCAATTACTTTTACACCATCTTGTGGTAAGTTTGGTAATTCACGAGAACGAGCTCCAGTAGCTATAATAATATGATCTGCACTGTATTCTGTAACTTTATTGTCTTTGTCAGTAACATCAACTTTTTTGCCTGGTTTTAATTTTCCAAAACCATCAATTACGTCAATTTTATTTTTCTTCATTAAGAATTGAACACCTTTGCTCATTCCATCTGCTACTGATCGGCTGCGTTGTACAACAGCTGGAAAGTCTTTATCAAATGAGGATACTGTTAATCCGTAATCCGAAGCATGTTTTAAATAATCAAAAACTTGAGCCGATTTAAGTAAGGCTTTTGTGGGGATACATCCCCAGTTCAAACATACACCACCTAAGTTTTCTTTTTCTATTACGGCTACTTTAAAGCCCAATTGAGATGCTCTAATTGCAGTAACATAACCACCAGGACCACTTCCTAAAACTATAATATCGTATTTCATTGTAAAGTTTTTTTTGTTTTTTTATTGATAAAAAGGCAGTAGCTAAATACTCACTTGAGCAAGTTGTTAATTACATTCTTCGGTTAGCAAAATTAAGGATTTATTTTAAAAAAAATTAACCGTTTTATAAGTTTATTAGCAATGGTGTTTGCACCAGCTCAATCATTTCATTTTTAAATAGACTTCAACATAATTTGTGGTCGAAAAATACTCATCTCTAAGCTTTTTTAAATGTTTGGTAACAATTGCTAGTTCGGGATAATTTGGATCGAGACAGTCGTTGATTTCTTTATCCCTAACCGAAATAATGATATACCAAAACCCATTTCTAGAAGTATAATTGTCCTCAAAGATCGGATCATTCCTTTTGCTTCGCAAACTGGCATCAATGGCAATTGGGATTAGATTCAGTGTTTTAGTAACTCGTTCTCTTTCAAAAAAAGATATATAAAAAGTCTTGTTGTCTATAACAATGGGAACATTTGAATCTACATTGCTGTGTTTTAAATTGTATTTGGTATTGATAAAGTTGTAAAATTCATCAGCCTTTTTTTTTTGTCTTCAAAAACAAACCCGTAGCAATTTGGAAGGTCTTTTTTGAATTTTTTTGCTTGTACGATTTTATCACCCTCAATATTTGACGCAATTCGTAGTGGGATGCACGAATATAATAGTAGAATCAAGAAACAAAGTCCGAGTTTTTTCATTTGACTAAATTAGAATTAATCATGTTAATTTAAAAATCAAATGATAATATTAACAGTAACTAAAATCTTGAATTGATTTGTTTCTAACGTTTGAAAATATCTCTAAACTGGTACAACAATCGTTCTATTAATCGTAAATCCTCAGTTATAATATCTGCTGTTCCTGACATTTCTTGCTGAAAACTGATTTGTTTTTTATAGGAGGTTTCTAGTCCTTTTGGTAGCGAAGCATTAATCAATAAATTACCTTCTTTATCTGGAGTCAATGAAATTGCGTTTATACTTCCTTTTATGATTCCAAATTCACGATCAGGATAATTGGCTAATCTAATATTAACGGTTTGTCCCATTTTGATTTTTCCTGAATTTTGTGCAGGAGCTCTTAATTTACCAATATAACCGTTTTCGTTTTTTGGAATTATCGCAAATACATTATCACCAGTATTTACAGTTTGATTTTCTGCCCAAAGTTGTAAGAAACTAACTTTTCCATTTATAGACGACCGTAAAACATAATTCAACTCCCAATCTTTAATAGCTTTTTTAACACTTAAAAAAGCTTGAACAACATTTCTTTCTAAATTTATGGTTGCGGTACTTTCATTTATTTGAGTGGTTTTACTGTTTCTATTTAACTCGTTTAAAGATGATTTTAATTGTGAGATAGTACTCAAAAAGCTTTTATAATTTTTTTGAGATTGTAAATAAGTCAATCGTTGCTTCTCCATTTCTTGAGAAGCAATAATCCCTTTTGCATATAATTTTTCGTATCGATCTAAATCACTTTTTAATAGCACCAACTCATTTTGATTAATGCTTTTTTGAGACTCTAATAAACTCAACCGTTCTTTCAGTTGAATGGCTTCATAGCTTTGTGCCGAGCCTTCCACTTGATAGGGTTGTAATTTAGTATTCAATTCATCAGCGATACTTTCTTTTTGAAACAGAGCGAATATACTTTCTATTTCGCCCAGCTGCGCCGAGTTGAATTTCTTAAACGGAAACTTACTTTTATCAATATCAATGGTATCAACAATGCTTTTTAATAAAAATACATCTTTATATTTTGCCGAATTTTCAATAACTGCAAGAGGCGTATTTTTTAGAATAGTTGCTTTATCTTTTACTAAAATAGCTTCAATTTTACCAGGCACTTTGGCAACTAATTTCTCAGGCGGAATATTGGTAGTAATCACAATTTGGGTAGTGATTATATCCGGATATTTTATAAACCATGAAATTAAGAGCAGAATCATTATAAAACCAAATAGTATAGTATTACCCCATCTTAAAATAGCTTTTGGTGGGTCAGAAAGCACATCTCTAACTTCTTCACTATATATTTTTAAACCATCATTAAGCTCTTCCATATTAATTCCCTAATTCTAATTGATTTTTTACCAACTCATAATATTTTCCTCTAAGTTTGGTTAAATCATTATGATTTCCTTGCTCCACAATTTCTCCATTTTCAAGTACAATAATAGTATCGGCATTTTTTACCGTACTTAATCTATGAGCAACAATTATAGCTGTTTTTCCAGTAATAAAAGCATTTAGGTTCTCCATTATCACTTTTTCATTGTTGGCGTCTAACGCACTTGTTGCTTCATCAAAAAAGAGATAAAAAGGGTCTTTGTAAACGGCTCTCGCAATCATAATTCTTTGCTCTTGTCCACCGCTTAATCTAATCCCTGATGTACCTAATTCAGTATTGAATTTATTAGGTAATTTTTGAATAAAATCATCGATATTCGAAACAAAAGCAGCATTGTTTAATTTATCTCTGTCAATCATTTCATTTTGTTCGGATTCTGATATATTTCCCGCAATAGTGTCATTAAACATAAAAGTATCTTGCATAACTGCTCCACAATTCATCCGCCAGAAATCATTATTAATACTATTCAAATCTATTGAGCCAATATTAATACTCCCTTTTGTCGGCTCATAAAACTTTAACAATAATTTCATCAATGTAGTTTTGCCGCTACCACTTGCTCCGACAATGGCGGTAGTTTTGCCTTCTGGAATAATGCAACTCACATTTTTCAAAACAAAAGGTGTCGATTTTCCCCCATATCTATATGATAAATCTTTTATCTCGATTGTTTTAGTATCGGACAATTCATTAGATTTTTTGGCAGTGGCTAAATCCTCATCATCTCTAGTATGTACTTGTGATAATCGTTCTAAACTAATTTTTGCATCTTGCCAAGTTTGAATAAAGATTATAAAATTACTCAAAGGCAAATTTAATTGCCCTACAATATATTGAGTAGAAATCATCATACCCAAAGTTAGATTACCATCAACTACTGCTTTTGCAGCTAAAAATGTTATGACTATGTTTTTAATTTCATTAATAAAAGTAGCTCCAATGGATTGATATTGTGCCAATTTCAATGTACTTAATGAGGTTTTAAAAAGACTAATCTGATTAAATTCCCATTTCCAGCGGTTTTTCCTTTGTGAATTATTAATTTTTATTTCTTTAACGCCATTTATTATTTGTATTAAAGAATTTTGACTTTGTGAAGCTTCGTCAAAACGTTTATAGTCTAGTTCTGCTCTTTTTTTTAAGAAAAAAAATGTCCAACCCACATAGAGTATTGCCCCAATTATGAAAACAAAGAATATTTTTAGATTATAATAAGCTAAAATGCAATTAAAAATGATAAAGGTTATCATTGAAAATATCATATTCAATGTTGATGAAGACACAAAGTTTTGAATACGAGTATGGTCTTGTATTCGTTGCAAATGCTCTCCTGTGTTTCGTGTATCAAAATACGAAATAGGAAGTTTAAGCATTTTAAACAAAAAATCAGAAATCATTTTTATATTAAAACGACTAGTAATATGTATTAAAAGCCATTCTCTAAAAATACTGACTAAAGTTTGTGAAAATATTAAAACTAGTTGTGATATAAGTATTAGATAAATAAATGGAATATTACGATTATTAACACCAACATCTACGACAGTTTGCATCAAAAATGGTAATATAAACTGAATAATGGTTGCAACCATTAATCCAATAAATAATTGACGAATTAGTTTTTTGTAAGGTCTAAAATAAGGTAACAGAAAAGAAAATCCTTTTGTTTTTGTTTTGTCTTCTTCCAAAGCATAAAACTTTGGGCTCGCTTCTAACAATAAAACAAAACCTGTATTATTTGTTGTATTAGTCCAAGCTTTTTTAAAATCCGCGTGCGAATAGGTAAGTAAACCTTGTGCAGGGTCAGCAACGTATATTTTAGTTTTTGAAGTTTTATAGACTACAACAAAGTGCTTTTGCCTCCAAGGCACAATAAATGGTGTTGGTGCTTCGGTAACTAAACTCTCTAACGAAATACGCATACCCAAAGTACGCATTTCGATAGCTTCGGCTGCTTCTGCAATGCCAGCCATTGTAACCCCCGTTTTGGTAATACTAGCTTTGTCACGCAAAAATTCTCTTGAAAATGTTTTGCCGTAATGTTTGGCTATCATCCGTAAACAAGTTGGACCACAATCTCTGTAGTCCAATTGTCTATAATGAGGAAAATCTTTTTTTGTCATCTAATTACCACTTTCATTTATCAATTTCCAAACTCGCTCATTAAAATTAGATTTGTTTATACCAGTTAATTTATCAAGTGCTGTATAATAATTTTCATTTCCATTTTGATATTTTCCACAACTGAGCAATTCCATTACTGCCACAAAACCTTTTTCTTTTTCTAATTTTTTAATTATTAAAGCATTTATAACATAAGGAACTAAAAGATGCTTCTCGTTGCTTTCACCGAAATCATATAAATCCTCGTAAGTTGCTAAGAAATCAATAGATTTATTTGAACTAACTTTCGCTTTAAATGTTTTTAATATTTGCTCCCAACTAATTCCCCAACTTCCACCGTATATGTATGCACAACCTTCATCAACAGGTTTGTTGACTCTACTTTTAGGTATTACATTGTATAACCTTTCATGCCATAAATCATGTGGGTCAAAACCATTAAAATCGCTATTGTTAGTTCCACTAGCAATAAGTAATGAATTATTTTCTTTAGCTGTAAAAGTGCTTGAAGTTCTGCTATTGTATAGTAACTTATAGCTAACTCCAATACCTTTTAACATATCGTTCATGTCATCGAATCCATACCATTCGATCGTTTTACTATTTGATTTTAACTTTTTATCAAATTGAGTTACTTTTTTTACATAGTCCTTAGCTACTTTCTCATTCAAAATACTTTTATAATGAAAGGTAACACCCTCAATAGTTTTTGTTTTCCATAAAAAAGTATTTCTTTTCAACGGAGATAAAAAATAGAACTTTTCATCTTTTAATTTTGCCAAAACCTCAAAACTAGCAACAACAATTGGAGAATTTTCATTTACTCCAATGTATGAAAACTCAACTAAGAAATTTGAATCCTTAAGAGGCACTAAATTTGTTAAATAACTTTTATAAAAGTTATCATCTTTAAATTTGCCACCTTTTTCAATGCCTTTCATCTCATCCAATAAAACAGATGTCTCTAATAAATCTTCTTTCAAAACAAAAGAATTTTCATTATTTGCTTTATCCTTTAAACTAAGAAATCCATTTAATGATTTTATTAGCTCATTTGAAATAATGGTGTCTTTTGGCAAATTTATATTTGGATGGACTATTATTGTATTCGTTTGAGAAAAAACAAAAATTGTAGTTAATAGTAATATAGATAATAATAATGTTTTTAGTTTCATTTATTAAAATTTATAAATTATTTTATTGTTCCCATTTTACCTGATATGGATATGTTTCATAAGCGCTATTGTACTCACTAATCTTGTATCCTTTTTTAAAGTCTTGTTCAGCCTCGTCAAATAATTTATTTATATTCTCTTTTATACCTAATCTATTTAGCGAATACGCTTTATAGCACTTAGCGTCAGAATAATTTGTATATATTTTTAAAGCTTTATCAAATTCAACAATAGCCTCTTTGTATTTTTTTTGTTCATACAAAGCAATCCCATAGTAAAAAAGAGCTGTTGGATGCTCAAGTTTATCTCTTTTTCTATATAAATCATCGTTATATTCTTTGAATAATTTTTCAGCTTTTTCGTATTCATTTAATTGGAGATATGATAATCCTATATAAAAATTATAGGTGTGATCCATCACGTAATTATTGCCAAATTTTTTTACACAATCTTCAAAATCTATAATTGCTTCTCGATAGGTTTTTGCAAAAATACATTTAATGAAAGCTCTGTAAGGTTGCCATTCTTTAGGATCATATAGAACCGCTTTATCAATATATTGCATTCCAATTTCATATTTTCTAGATTTAAAATAAGGCATAGCTTTCATTTGCCAAAATTTTGCTACCGTGCTATCTTTTTTAAGACCTTCGTCAAGACAATTCTGCCATTCTTCCATTTCATAATTATAATTATAATTGCTAGCACAATTACTTGCAAATAAATTAATTAAAGAATCTTGCTTATTTTTCTTTATCTCTGCTTTTTCCAATATTTGGCCTATACCATTAATTGAGAACAATAAAATTAAAATGTTAAAATTTTTCATATTTGATTATTATCTTGTGTAAAAATAGAATAGGAGAAGTTATAGGTTTGGTTTTTATAATTAAATTTTGAAGTTATAGAATTCCATTTATTAGTTATCTCAGAATATTTGTTTTTTATTAAAAGACAAACATCAATGCCATCTTGTGTTAATACATTTTCAATTCCTCCATAATAAATAATTATTTCTTGTAATTTTGCTAAATCGTGTTCACACTTAATTTGGTAGAATCCAATTCGCCCTATAACTTCTTTTTTTTGAGATTCATTAAATGAATTTATTTTCAAACAATCATCTAAACATAATAGTGTAGTATAATAGGTATAGAGTGCGTGTAATAGGGTATAAAAATCTCTGTAGTCATTAATTTGCAATAATTCTCCTATAATCTGTTTGTTATTTATTTTAAAGATTAATTTCTTGTCATAAAAGAGAGTTGTTAAGATAATATGACCTGTTTGGTGTGCAATATCATCAATGAAAAAGACCTCGTCATAATCATCTTGATTAACATTAAAAAAAGCAATTCCATGAGCACTTATAGCAGCAAAAGAGTTTATGTCTTTTAAGTTACACTTGAACATCATACATTTTTTGCAATAAAGTTCTATTAATTCATAATGCTCCTGCGAATTTGATTTAATAATTAAAAATGCATTTGTCAAAAAATTAATATTTTTTATGTAAAGGTCTTCGTCAATTATGATTGCTTCTTCATATACGATTTCATTGTTAATATTTCTGAACGATGATTTTAACAAATTTATTGGGTATTTTAAAATTTCTATATTCGTGTTTTTGATGAATGCTATTTCTTCAAATAATTCACTTTCGCTACTTCTGAAATAACCAATTCTAGGCAAATATACAACGGTGTTTTTATAGTGTAATGGGTTAAAGAATGTAGGTACTGTTTTTATAAAAAAACCTTGCATTAATTCCTCAAGTATTTCTAGACTTGATATATTTTCTCGTTTCGAATTAAAATAAGCGAATAATAATGGCTCCATAAAGACACTATCATCATTATAATCAACTTTTTCTAGCAAAGTAGGTTTTTCTTTATAAATAAGAAGTTTGATCGTGTTTACTATTTCAAATTGTTGTGCTTTTAAAAGATCTTGCATAGAAGAATTAATATTTATCATTTTATGTTAAAACTGTTCAAAAAGGAAGTTTAATATTTAAAAAATTATACATTAATAGTACTCTAATATTGCATAAAAATATATAAAAAAGGCTGTACTTAATATTGGTACAGCCTTTAAAACAAATAAATTATTTAACAGTCACACAGTCACATACAATTTTAGCTTCTTGAATACGACCTTTCTCTTGAATTCTAACTTTTTCAACACAATGACAAGCATTTTCAGTTCCTCCTGAAATCGTTGCTAATAATTCTGTTGAAGCGATACCTTCTGCTTTTTCTTTTAAAGCGTCTAAACTTAATTTCATCTTTTTTGTTTTTAGTTGGTTAAAAAAAATATTTTTAATAAGATAATCTTACAAAAAAAATAATTACGTGCACTTAATTATATGTCTATGTAGGATTAATGCTGAACAAATAAGGTTTAAAATCTCTCAATTGAATGTAAACTAAAGTGACTTTTTTGGTTACTTTAGTTTATTTCTTACTTTAGCCAAAAATATATAATCATGACTTTAGGAACAAAGCTATATAATCTTAGGAATAAAAAAGGTGTTTCATTAGAAAAAATGGCATTAGAACTTCATATCTCAAAAGCGGCTATTGGTAAGTGGGAAGCTGATAAATCGAAACCTAGTGTAGAAAATTTACTCAAACTATGCGATACTTATGAAACTGATATTTACGAATTGCTTGAGCATGTTTCTAATATAAATTTTTCTAAAGCTAAGTTTAAAGGGCATTCTTATGCTGATTATGCAGAAAGTTTTACAGTAAATAATTCAACTCCACCGGAGTTAATAGAAAGTATAATTGCTAACCAAAACAAAATTTCTGTTTTAGTAGAGTTACAAAATGAATTATTTGTTAGTTTGTTAGCTAAAAGTAAATAAAAAAAAAGCCTTCATTTTTGCAATCAATTCGCTACCGAAAACTGTGAATCGTACAAATTCTTATAAAAACCACTTTCACGATTAATTAGTTCTTGATGCGTACCTTGTTCAACGATTAGCCCTTTGTCCATCACTACAATTTTGTCAGCGTTTACAATCGTGGCTAATCGGTGTGCAATAACAATAGAGGTTCTGCCTTTTGTAATAGTTTCGGTAGCACGCTGAATCAATTCCTCGGAGTAAGTATCTATAGAGGATGTGGCTTCGTCAAGAATTAAGATACTTGGGTTACTCACATAAGCTCTCAAGAATGCAATTAATTGGCGCTGACCAGAGGATAGCATTACTCCGCGTTCCTTAACATCAAAATCATAATTATCTGGCAAGCTCATGATAAATTCATGCACTCCAATTTTTTTGGCTGCAGCCAATATTTGGTCGCGATCAATCTCAGGATTATGTAAGGTGATATTATTAAAAATAGTATCAGCAAAAAGGAAAACATCCTGCAATACTACTGCAATTTGTTTTCGTAACGAGCCCAAAGTATAATTTTCAATATTTTGATTGTCAATATATATGGAACCGCTATTGATTTCATAAAAACGATTCAGTAAATTGATAATAGTAGATTTTCCTGCACCTGTAGAGCCTACAATGGCAATTGTTTGTCCAGCGTTTACTTCTAAATCAATTCCTTTTATGACTTCTTCATCAGGAATGTACCCAAAACGAACCTTATTAAATTCAATATTTCCTTTAAAAATTGGCGCCTCAAGAATACCTGTATCTTGTATTTGATCTTGGGTGTCCAAAATATCAAAAACACGGTTGGCAGCAATCATTCCCAGTTGCATCTCATTGAATTTGTCGGCTATTTGTCGCAACGGATTGAATAACATGCCGATAAACATCGTGTACGAGAATAAATCTCCAAAAGTGGTAAAGTTATCTCCGTTTAAAATTTTGAATCCGCCGTAAAGCACAATAAAACCAAGAGTTAATGACGAAATAATATCAGCAATAGGGAAGAAGATGGAGTTGTATAAAATGGTTTTTATCCACGCTTTCTTGTGCTTGTCATTTATCTCTTTGAACTTTTCTAACTCAATGTTTTCTCTATTAAAGAGTTGAACAATCTTCATGCCCGTGACACGCTCTTGTACAAAGGAATTCATATTAGCAATTTGAGTACGCACTTCCTCAAAAGCAACTTGCATTTTCTTTTGGAAAATTCTCGTTACAAAAACCAGAATAGGCATGGCTACAATCACAATCCAAGTTAGGGTCCAGTTCATATAAAACATAAAACCCAGAACTACAATCATTTTCATCAAGTCACTAATTATCATGAACAAACCTTGACTAAAAATTCTAGCAATAGATTCGATATCAGAAACCGAACGAGTCACCAATTGCCCCACAGGAACGTGGTCAAAATATTTCATTCTAAAACTCAAAATATGCTGAAACAGTTTGGTACGTATGTCTTTTACAATGTCTTGACCCAACCAGTTTGCCCAAAACACAAAGTAAAATTGTGAAAACACTTCTAATAAAAGCACAATACCCATTAAGATTACATACATCAATAATCCTTTTTGATCTTGTGTAGCAATGTAACCATCAACGGTTTGTTTCAGTAAATACGGGCGTAACGCTGCAAATATTGACAATGAAATGGCAAAAATAACCACTCCATTAAAACGCCATTGATAGGGTTTTGTAAATTTTAATATTCTTTTAAATAATCGTGTATCAAATGCTTTTGCTTTCATATTTTTTCTTTAAGCCTTATGCTTTAGGCTTTAGGCATAATGCGTAAAGCTTACAGCCTGAAGCTATAAATAATCGTATTCTATTTTGGTTAAATACAAACCATGTGCTGGAACCGAAATCCCTGCCTTATCTCTGCTTTTACTAGCAATAATTGCTGTAAAATCTTCGAGTGTAATTTTATGCAACCCAACATTAATCAACGTACCTACTATGGCACGCACCATATTGCGTAAAAACCTATTTGCCGAAACGGTAAAAACTAACGAATTGTTGTCATTTTGTGTCCATTGCGCTTCATAAATCGTACAATCAAATGTGTTTACATCAGTGTTCACTTTTGAAAAACATTGAAAATCAGTGTATTCAAACAGTATTTGAGCTGCTTGATTCATGAGCTCAATATCTAGCGATTGATGAAAGTACCAACTCTTATCTTGTAAAAATACATCTTTAAAAGTATGAATGTGATATTCGTAAGTTCTTTTTGTAGCATCAAACCGAGTGTGCGCATCATCATGAACTGCTAGTAGATCATAAATTACAATATCTTTGGGTAAATAAGAGTTGAGTTTGTGAATCAAGCTTGTTTTATCAAATGATTTTTCTATATCAAAATGAGCATACATTTCTCTGGCGTGAACTCCTGTGTCAGTCCTTCCAGCACCCATAAGATTTAGAGGTGTGTTTAACAATACCGAAAAGGCTTTGTTCATGGTTTCTTGAACAGAGGCTGCGTTTGGCTGGAATTGCCATCCGTGGTAATGCGTGCCATTGTATGCAAATTTAACGAAATATCTCAACTGTTTTTTTTTGATGTTACAAAGATACTTATTAATTTTTGTGCAAGGAAATGACAAACTGCCAAAGTTTGTTAAGAATGGATTCGATTTCATTATTGAACCAAGAATGGCTATTTTTACCAAAATTTCTAGCCCAGATAGCAGCGGTATCTCCCGATTTTAAAAAACAAGGCTTTTTAGCCGTAGTTTTTTTGATCGGGAATAAAGCGTATAGCTGGAAAAAGCTCCTAAAAAAAACTTAAATTGAAAAAAATCCTTTTACTATCGGATACGCACAGTCATATTGACGAAGTTGTTTTAAAATATGTTGATCAAGCTGATGAGGTATGGCATGCTGGGGATATAGGTGCCTTAACCGTTACTGATGCAATACAGAAAGTAAAACCTTTGCACGCGGTGTATGGTAATATAGATGATGCTCAGGCTCGAATGGAATTTCCATTACACAGTCGATTTATGTGTGAAGGAGTTGATGTCTGGATCACACATATTGGTGGTTATCCGGGGAAATACAACGCTAGTATTAGAGAAGAACTACTTGTAAATCCTCCGAAAATATTTATTTGCGGACACTCTCATATCCTAAAAGTTATGTTTGATAAAAAATTGAATCTTTTGCACCTTAATCCAGGAGCCGCTGGTATAAGTGGTTTTCATCAAGTACGCACTATGTTGCGCTTTGTAATAGATGGGGATAAGATTAAGGATATGGAGATTATTGAGTTGGGTAAACGGGGTTAGAATTTTTTTTATGATAGTGTATGGGAACTTCAATGCTTACAGTTGTACCCCAATTGAGTTTTGAATCTATATAAAATGTCCCTTTCAAGTTGTTGATTCTGGACTTGATTTGGTTAATACCAAAGCCCTCAAGAATATGAAAGTTAGAAGAATCAAAACCTTTTCCGTTATCAATAATTTTTATTTGTAGCATGTTATTATTTTCGTCCAATGATACTATAGATTGGCATGCTGTACTGTGTTTGATAATATTATTAATGAGTTCCATTATGATGAAATAGATTTTCATTTCAAAGTCTTCATCATAACGGGTGTTTCGATCTACTGAATTGTTAAAAACAAAGTTTAGTATTGAGTTTGTATTTTTTTCGCACAGATCTTCCAAGGCATCGAATAACCCAAAACGAACTAGTAATGAAGGCATTAATTCATGGGATAAATCCCGAACTTGGTCGTGTGCATTTTCAAGGATTTGTTTTGTTTTTGTAATTTCTACAGGGAAATTTTGTGTTTGATTTGTAAAAGCTTGTAATTGCATTCCTGCGGATGATAAAAGAGCACTTATGTTATCATGTAGAAAAGAAGCAATTTTTTTTCGTTCTAATTCTTGACCATTAATTGAGGCATTTAATATGTTTTCTTGAACCTTACTTTGTAAATCTTTAATCTTATTTTTGTGTTTTAACTTTGCATTTAAGGTTAAAATATAAAAGACCAAAGAGAGTAATAGCAAAATTACAGCTACAACAATTACAATTTTTTTATTGCGGTATTGTTCTTCTAATAGTTCTATTTGTTTGGTTTTGAACTCACTCTCAATTTTGTCAATTTCACGTTTGTACTCATCTATTTCAAGATTTATTCCAGCAACATTTGCTTTATTTAGTTTTTCCTCATCGGTTAATTCCTCTGTTAGTTTTATGTAGGAGTCAAGGTGTTGGTATGCTTTTTTGTAATTTCCAGTTTTCATTAAAAACTTAGAATATTCATGGTGTGAGAATGATAAATCTGATTTTTCTTCTCCTTGAATCCCAAGTTTAATAGCATTTTCAAAGTAGTAAGTAGCTTTGCTGTTATTGTTAATGCTAGAATTATACATTCCGTTAAGCATGTTTAGTGCTACAATTGTTGACGGATTTCCATGTTTTTTTTGATTCTTATTAATGTATTCTAAGTGAGGATATCCACTTTTGAAATCTCCAATGTCAAAATAAGCCCAAGTAATATTGAGATTTGTGAATAGAATTTGATAAACATCATTAATTTTAGTGCTGTATTCTAATGATTTTTTGTAGTAATAAATTCCTTTTTTATATTGTTTTTTGTCAAAACAGTAAATGTTTCCCAAATTGTTGTGCAACCAATTTTTTAAAGCATCATTATTCGTTCTGTTAGCATATGTTAAACCTTTATTATAGTAGTAAAATGCTTTATCAGGCTCGGATAATTGATCAAAATTTGCAGCAATAGTATTATAGCATCCAGCAATTAAATTGTCGTTTTTTAATTGAATGGCCTTGCTAAGAGCAAATCTTGATTGTATTAATGATTTTTCATAACTGCCTTCTTTCATGAGCAAAATAGCCTTGTTTGAAAGTAGCGTAACATCTTTTACTGATAGATTTTTGTCGTTAGCAAATAGCGTTTTAGGTGAAAGTACTAAAATTAAAAAAAATAAAAGTGTAAATTGCCTATTTAACATGCTATTGTAGTTAGTTGTGAAATGAAAATTTAATTCAAGTGATGAATTTATGATTGGTTTGAAGCAAAATCACTATTTTATAAGCTTGTTTTTAAGAGCATATTTAACCAAACTAATGGAGTTTTTTGCGTCTAATTTTTTCATAATATTTTTACGATGTGTTTCTACGGTATTCATACTGATAAAGAGTTGGTCGCTGATTTCTTTTCCGCTAAATTCAAGAGCAATTAATGTTATAATCTCAAGCTCTCTATCTGTTAAGAGAAGATCTCCATTTTGATCAAGCTTGTTTAATTTTGGATTTTCTTTGGTAGCAGAACTGAATATTTTCTCTCTAACAGACCTACAAAAATATTCTTCCCCATTGTGAACAGCTTGAATGGCTTCAACAATATTTTCTCCTGCACATTTCTTTGTTAAATAGCCACTTGAACCTAATTTCATAACTTCTTTAATGATTCTTAAATCATCATGACTAGATAAAATTATAATCTTACAAGGGAATCCTTTTGAAGCAAACTCTTTAATGACTTGTATGCCGTCTTTCTCGGGCATATTGATATCTAATACTAATATATCAGAACTGTTTTGAATAACTTCTTGATACAAATTAGATCCATTTACTGAAAAACCAACGACTTCAAAGTGAGGGTTAGTGTTGAGTAGCGTTTTAATGCCATCAATTAATATTTGATGGTCATCTGCAAGGTGAATTCGGATTTTATCAGGCATAAACTTTTAGTATAATCAAATATATAAAAAATAACAGATACTAATTTGATTTTATATTTATTTTTTCTTACAAAATTTTGAAAATTTATTGTAATTGAAATGTTTGTCAAATGATAACAATGTAGTGTAATATTTTAGCGTATCATTTTAATTAGTCACAAAAAAACCCGAAAATTAATTCGGGTTTTCTTCGCACTAATAAATAAAAAATTATAGGATTACCTCAATCTGTCCACAGATTTTACAAGATCTTCATCTCTCTTGATCGCCTTATTAGCCAAAACTAAAAACACGATAGCAAGTACAGGTAGAAACATCCCAATACCTTTCTCAGAAACAGCAGGTGTTTCTCCAGATAAATTTAGCGAACGATAAACAAACAATCCTAATAAAATCATATTTAATATGATATTCAACCTGCCCATAACAAATTGATTTTGTCTCTTTTTGAATGAAATGATACTTACCAATGTCAACATAGTACTTAGTCCAAGAATGATGGTGTAAATTTGATTTTGCATAAAATAATATGCTTTTCCATCATTTAAGGTCCAAAGTGGTAAGAAAAACAATAAAATACCAGTCATAATGAATACTAATGCCAGGTATACGGTTTGAATTCGTTGTATCATTTTTTAGATTTGTTTTACAAAAATATATTTTCTTTTTTAAAAATACTATTGTATGCTAACTTTTTATTCGTATTATTGCATCATAATACCGTAAGAACTTCATACTGCGGTTAGTTGATTTAAAAATTACCACCTATCTTTTATAACATCTCCAACAAAATTAATTAAATTCCTAG
Source organism: Flavobacterium sp. CECT 9288 (assembly GCF_918731615.1). NCBI lineage: Bacteria > Pseudomonadati > Bacteroidota > Flavobacteriia > Flavobacteriales > Flavobacteriaceae > Flavobacterium > Flavobacterium sp. CECT 9288. The sequence goes on from NZ_OU957226.1 coordinate 1,060,909, forward strand.
AACATTCATGTTTGATATTTCTGCATTAAAAGAAATGAAGCTTTCTGAGCTTCAAGAAATTGCTAAATTAGCAAAAACCATAAAGTTTAACGGTGTAAAAAAAGAAACATTAATTGGTTTAATACTAGAGCAACAAGCACTTAGTACTGTAACGGAGAATGTTGCAAAATCTAGCGAGAATCTTGAAGAGCAAAAAACAAAAAGAACAAGAATACTTCCTGCAAAAAAAGCACCTAGTCAAAAAAAGGAAAAAAACACGCTTTTTGATACTGATACAGCTGTAACTGCCGAGCAAATTGCTACTGTAATACCTGATGATGTTGCTACTGATGCTATAAAAACAGAGGAAACTCCAGCGCCTACACCGACTAATGATGAAGTTGATGCAAAGAGAGGAAAGGTTATAAAGTTTAATAAATCAGCATACGAGAAAAAAATAGCGCTGAAGAAAAATAAAGAAGAAGTTAAAACAACAGAGACTGATGCGGAACCAACTGCTGAAACTACTACCGTTGTTAAAACAGAGCAACCTTTATTAACAAAAAAAATAAATCCGAATCAGCTGAATAAGCAAAACGGAAACGGAAACACCAATACCAACGGAAATCAAAACCCAAATTTTAAAAATAAGAAAAGCAATTTTGCTGCTGCCGATTTTGAATTTGATGGAATTATAGAAAGCGAAGGAGTTCTAGAAATGATGCCTGATGGTTATGGTTTCTTGCGATCTTCGGATTACAATTACTTAGCATCACCAGATGATATTTATTTATCTACTTCACAAATTAGACTTTTTGGATTAAAAACAGGAGATACAGTTAAAGGAGTTGTACGTCCGCCAAAAGAAGGAGAGAAGTTTTTTCCATTGGTACGCGTTTTAAAAATCAACGGACACGATCCTCAAGTAGTTCGTGATAGAGTTTCATTTGAACACTTAACACCAGTTTTTCCATCAGAGAAATTCAAATTGGCCGAAAAGCAAAGTACGGTTTCAACCCGCATCATCGATTTGTTTTCTCCAATAGGAAAAGGACAGCGTGGTATGATTGTTGCACAGCCTAAAACAGGTAAAACCATGTTGCTTAAAGAAATTGCAAATGCTATTGCCGCCAATCATCCTGAAGTTTATTTGATCGTTCTATTAATTGATGAGCGTCCAGAGGAAGTTACAGATATGCAACGTAGTGTACGTGGTGAAGTAATTGCATCTACCTTTGATAGAGAACCACAAGAACACGTTAAAATAGCTAACATTGTTCTTGAAAAAGCTAAGAGATTAGTAGAATGTGGTCATGATGTTGTTATTTTATTAGATTCCATTACTCGTTTGGCTAGAGCGTATAATACTGTTCAACCTGCATCTGGTAAAGTATTAAGTGGTGGTGTTGATGCGAACGCGCTACAAAAACCAAAACGTTTTTTTGGAGCTGCTCGTAATGTAGAAAATGGAGGATCTCTCAGTATTATTGCCACAGCTTTAACTGAAACAGGATCTAAAATGGATGAAGTTATTTTTGAAGAGTTTAAAGGTACTGGTAATATGGAGTTGCAATTAGATAGAAAAATTGCTAACAAACGTATTTTTCCAGCAATTGACTTAACATCATCAAGCACAAGACGTGATGACTTATTATTAGATCAAAAAACATTACAAAGAATGTGGATTATGAGAAAATATCTTTCTGATATGAACCCTATTGAAGCCATGGACTTTGTAAACGACCGATTTAAGAAAACTAAAAACAACGAGGAGTTTTTAATTTCCATGAATGATTAAATTTTATTTAAACATTTATGTTGTACAAGATACCTAACCCAAAAGAATTTCTTTTGGGTTTTTTTATGCTTTTCATCAACTTTAAAACTAAAATAGAAAAAACAAAACTTCGTTTTAAATATATCTAATCATGTCTTTTTATTAGTTGTTAATTAATTGTTAAATGGAATAATATAATTCAGTAAAGCTTGATTTACATTTATTTTTGATAGCAAATAACCAATAAAAATTACTAAATGAAGAAATTTTTCATTTTTACTGCTATTACTCTTGCCAGTCTTGTACCTGTAGAAAATCAGGCTCAATCTAAAAAGGAGAAAGACAAAAATACCGTTGTAGCACCACCACCAGAAAAAAAACCTGAGTCAGCCATTAAGGATTATGGAAAAGTAATTACAAAAGACGCTCAATCAGATGAGGGATTGTTTACGGTGCATAAAGTAGACAAAAAGTATTTTTTTGAAATTCCCAATAAGCTCTTAGATAAAGACATGTTACTAGTGAGTAGATTGTCAAAACTGCCTTCAAATTTAGGTGGAGGATATGTAAATGCAGGTTCTGAAACGAATGAACAACTCATTGTTTGGCAGCGTTTTCAAGATAAAATTTTGATAAAACTTAAATCGTTTAATGCGGTTGCTGCCGATAGTTTACCAATAAGCATTTCGGTTAAGGCTAATAATTACGAACCTACACTTTTTGCTTTTGATATTGTGGCTTTTAGTAAAGACTCTTTGAATACTGTGATTGATGTAACTAAGTTTTACAATACTGATGTTCGTTCTATAAGCGGATTATCAGCAGAAATGAGAGATACTTACAAGGTGAGAAACCTTGATGAATCCCGCAGTTTTATCAATACTATGAAAAGTTTTCCTATGAACATTGAGGTGATTCAAGATTTTACGTATAATGCTTCAAAACCACCTGTTCAAGTTGATGCTGAAACCATTAGTATTCAAATGAATCAATCGATGATTTTATTGCCAGAAAAGCCCATGCAACCTAGGCTGGCTGATGATCGTGTGGGATGGTTTACGATGGATCAAATAGACTATGGCAGCGAAGCCTTAAAATCAGATAGTAAAAGATACATTCGCCGCTGGAGATTAGAACCTAAAGATCCTGTTGCTTACTCCAAAGGGGAGCTTGTAGAGCCGGTAAAACCAATTGTATATTATCTTGATCCTGCTACTCCTGTAAAGCTTAGAAAGTACATCAAGCAAGGAATTGAAGATTGGCAAAAACCATTTGAAACAGCAGGTTTTAAAAATGCAATTATTGCAAAGGATGCTCCAAGCAAAGAAGAAGATCCTGATTTTAGCCCAGAGGATATTCGTTATTCAGTGATTCGTTACGTAGCAAGTACAACAAGAAATGCTGTTGGACCTAGTGTTTCTGATCCTCGTACTGGAGAAATTATTGAAAGTGACGTAATTTGGTATCACAATCATTTGCGTTCGTACAGAAATCGTTATTTACTAGAAACAGGTGCAGCAAATCCTTCTGCTCGAACATTGAACACTAGTGATGGAGAAATGGGCGAAATGATGCGAATGGTTATTGCGCATGAGGTAGGACATGCACTCGGTTTTCCGCACAATATGGGTGCAAGTTGCGCATACAATACCGAAAGTTATAGAGACGGAGCTTTTACTCAAAAAAACGGAATTGCAGCAAGTTTGATGGATTATGCTCGATACAATTATATTGCGCAGCCAGGAGATAAAAATATTCGTTTCATTCGTCAAATGGGTCCTTATGATCATTATGCCACTAACTGGGGGTATCGATACATACCAAACGCTAATTCTCCAGAGGCTGAAGTTCCAACTTTGGATAAGTGGATTATGGAAAAAGCAGGAGATATAACCTATAAGTTTGGGAGTCAAAGTAGTAGTTTTGATCCTACTTCACAAACAGAAGATGTAGGGAATGACGCCATGAAAGCCAGTACTTATGGATTGAAAAATTTACAATATGTTGCAACTCATTTACCTGAGTGGACCAGTGATGTGACTAATAATTACGAAGACCTTGATGAGTTATACAAAGAAATGCTAGATGTGTGGGGCAGGTATGTAGGGCATGTTGTTACTAATATAGGTGGAGTGTACGAAAGTTATAAAAAACCCAATCAAAAAGGAAGTGTATATAATGTTGTGCCAAAAGAAAAACAAATAGAAGCCATGCAGTGGTTGCAGGCTAATGCATTTGCTTCTCCTACATGGATTGTTAATGTAAATACCTTAAAAAATCTTGACTATGCTGGATATACAGAGCGTTTTAGAAACATACAAGCTCGTTTTTTAAATAGTGTTTTAAGTTTTGAACGTTTAGGCAGGTTGCTAGATGCAGAAATCGTAGGTGCTACAAATTATAAGGCGCTAGATGTTTTCAGTGATATGCGTAAAGGTATTTGGAAAGAAGCTTCGGCTGGAGCCAATGTTACTATCTACAGACGAAATTTACAAAGAGCCTATATTGAACGAATGGCTTTTTTAATGAAAGAAGAAATTAAATCAGGACGTCCCTCAGATTATTATAATGTAGCACAATCTGATGTGAGAGCTCTTGTGCGCGGGGAATTAAATGTACTGAAAGCGCTTTTAACTACAGCACGCTCTGGTGCTATTTCTGTTGAAACAAAATACCATTATGAGGATAGTATAAAAAGAATAGATCTAATTTTGAATCCAAGATAAGTCTAGGTGTCCTTTCCTAGATTTTAAAATTTGCCTCCAGATGTTTTTTTACATTTGGAGGCATTTTTTTAGACATTTACTCTTTAGAATCTTAGTTGATATTTTCTTGTATTTAATTCAATTTTGGAGTTTAGTCGTGTTTTGAGGCAGATTTTGCGCAGTCTTTTAAGAAAAAAACAAATAATTTTTGGATATTAGTGTTATAAATCCAGTTTTTTCTTTGTAAATTTCCAAGTAAATCAAAATCTTTTCAAATGAAAGTTTACCCTACGCCTGAAAATGAAATTGAACGCCTTAAAGTACTCCATGAATACGCAATTTTAGATACTATTTCAGAGAAAGAATATGAGGCTATTACGCAACTTGCTTCTTATATATGTGGAGTTCCAATAGCTCTGGTGAGTTTAATTGATAAAGACAGACAATGGTTTAAAGCTAGTGTAGGGCTGGATGCAAGTGAGACATCTCGAGAAGATTCTTTTTGTCAATATACCATCATGAATAATCATGTCTTTGAGGTAGAAAATGCAACTGAGCATGAGCTTTTCTTTGACAATCCATTAGTGTTAGGTGATCCTAACATAAGGTTTTATGCGGGTGCTCCATTACTCAATAAAAACGGTTTTGTGATGGGTTCACTTTGTGTTATTGATACAGAACCTAAAAAATTAAATGAAGAACAAAAAAATGCTTTACAACTTTTAGCCAATCAAGTGGTAGCATTATTAGATTCTAGAAAGACAAATTTAGAATATCTAGATTCTCAAAAAGAATTGCAAAACTTTATAGATCTCTCAAAGGATTTGGTTTGTATAGCAAATCTAAACGGCCTTTTTTATAAAGTAAACCCGGCATTTACAAAAGTTTTAGGATTTGAAAAACAAGAGCTAGAAGGAAAACCTTTTATAGATTTTGTTCATCCTGAGGATGTGCAATCAACACTTGATGAGGTAGGAAAACTTGCTGATTTAAAGCAGACAGTGAGTTTTGAAAATAGGTTTAGAACTAAAGATGGATCATATATAAATTTGAGTTGGAACACTTCACCAGATCCAGAAACAGGAAATTTATACGCAATTGCTAGAAATGTTCAAAAAGAAAAGCTTGCAGAACAGCATCTAAAAGAAGTGAATTATTTACTTGAGGAGTCTCAGCAAATTGCTAAAATTGGAAGTTGGAATTATAGTTTAGTTTCTAAAAATCTAATTTGGTCAGATGAGCATTATCGTATTTTTGAAATGGATGCTATGCCCACTGATGCGCTAGTTGCAAAGTTTAGAACATTAGTACATCAGGATGATTTAATTATGTTAGATAGTGTTATAGAAGAGGTTTCAAGAACAGGAAAAAAGTTTAAAATAAACTACAGACTAGTTTTTCCTGATGAAAGGGTAAAATACATTCTAGCGATGGGGGAGCCTGTTATGGATGCCAATGAAACTATTATTGCACTGAATGGTGTGGTACAAGACGTTACCGAAATAACTGTAGCTGAGCAAAATTTAAACGAAAAGGCCAAAGAAATAAAAGATATAAGAGCTGCACTTGATGAAGCTGCAATTGTTTCAATATCTGATAGAAAAGGTAAACTAACATTTGTTAATGATAATTTTTGTGCGGTTTCAAAGTTTGACAGACCAGAGTTATTAGGCTTTGAGCAACCTAATATGGCTACTTTTTTTGAAACTGAAATGGGAATGCAAATATTAGAGAATATCTACAGTGGTACAACCTGGAAAGGGGAGTTAAAACATAAAGCAAAGGACGGTAGCTACTATTGGGAAAATAAAACTATTGTTCCGTTTTTAAATAATAAAGGAATTCCATACCAATACATTTCAATAGGGACTGATATTACCGATAGAAAGAATGCCGAAGAAAATTTAATAGCTGCTCTTGATAGTTTAGAAAAGAAGAATAGAGAGCTAGATGAATATGCTCATGTAGTGTCTCATGATTTAAAGTCACCTTTAAGAGCTATTTACAACCTCTCTGAATGGATTGTTGAGGACATGCCTGATATGCCACAAAAAGTAAAAGGAAATTTTGATTTACTGCGTCGTAGAGTTTCCAGGATGGAAAATTTAATTAATGGCGTTCTTGAATATTCAAAAATTGGTCGTTTGGAAATTGAAAAAGAAAGTATTGATATTAATGAGCTTTTAGAACAATTAATAGACTCAATAGTGCCAGATAATTTTGAAGTTACCATTGGGACAAACTTTCCTATTGTACTTGCCGAAAGGATTTTATTGCAACAAGTATTTACGAACTTAATTAGTAATGCTGTGAAATACAATGATAAACCAAAAGGGAAAATACATTGCTCCTACAAATCTTTGAAGGATTATCATCAATTTACTGTAAAAGATAACGGACCAGGTATTGCAGAGGCTTATCAGCAAAAAGTATTCAAGGTGTTTCAAACTATAGAAGCTCGTGATGTAAAGGAAAGCACCGGAATAGGATTAGCAATAGTTAAAAAAATTGTGGAAGAAAAAGGCGGTGTCATATATATTGACAGCAAAGAAGGTGAAGGCTGTAGCTTTATATTAACCATTCCTAAATGCCAACATGTAAGTTAAAACCAATTTAATTTATCAATAAACATGGAATTTTACAGTTTTGAAAATTGATTTTCAAAATGTGCAAAGCGTTTGTCAAGATCCAGAAGCAATTGTTTTTTTACAGCCTCTTCTTTAATAAAACTAAAGTTAATGCTGTTGTAAACGTATTGCTTGATGTCTTTGTACGTAACTTGTTTGTATCTTTTGGCTAATAAAACATATTGCTCAGTCATATTAGTACGCAAAATACCTGCATCATCTGTGCTAATTACTATTGGAACACCAAATTTTTTATATAAAATAAACGGATGACGCTCTTCTTTAACTTTTAAAATAAATTCGTTACTCACTAAATTGATTTCTACAGGAATATTTTTAGAAGCCATGTGTTGTAATAATTTATAAGAGTCTTTTTCATAAGCTATATCCACTCCGTGACCTATTCTTTGGGCGCCAGCAGTTTTAATTGCTGCTTCAATATGCCATGTTAATTCTTCGGGTTGTACAAGCCCAAGGGTAAGTTCTCCAGCGTGCATGGTATATTTTACATTGGGAAAACGAGAACTACAATATTTAAACATTAACATGTGCAAACCATAATCTTTCATAGAGGTTTCTCCGTCCTCAGGAGAGACTATATTTACGCCAGCCATCAATTTGCTCTCGTTTGCAGAGATAAATGCAATCACTATGTTTTTAAATAAATCAACAGGTTCCATAAAACGCAACACAAAATTTTGATAACGCATGGTAAATTGTGGATCGTCAATTTTTAATTCGTTGTGTAATTTAGCAACAAAATTAGTATTGAAGTTTTTAGCATATAGTTCAGCATCTCTTTTTTGGTAAATGATAAAAAGAGAATCTAATGTTTTGAGTATTGCCTTTTCATCTTTGGTTGCAGCCAATTGTCTTAATCTTGAATTGAATTTTACTAAATCATCGGTTTGTAGTGTATTGGGAATTGTGGACAATTGCGTTTCAATATAACTCACATTTTCGGCTATAGCTCTTTTTTTAAGCTCTAATAATCCTGCTGCAAAATTACCTTGAATTGCCGGTTCGAATTTCATAAATGATTCAAAAAATAATTTATCCGAAGGATAATCTACATAGTTATAATCTTTAATAGACCATTTTTGCATTATTTTTTGTTTGTATGCATCCAGAGTACCATTTGCCTTGAGCGCAGAAAATAAGGACCAGTTTCCTGAATTTTCTTTTACTTTTCTCACGTCCATGGTTTCTGTGTTGAGGTAGAAATCCTCTTTTATGGCGTGTTGCAATAAGGGTTCGGCATAAATTGATCCTGAGAAATGGTGGTGTAAATCCCCACCTTTAGGCATTTGCGAAAAAAAAGCAGTAAGTTCTACTTCATTATTTCTTATTTTTTCAAAGTAAGTATCAGCGTTTTGTGCGTAAACAGTGTTTAAGAGAAATGCAACTAATAGGGTATATACTAATTTCATATTTTTTAATTAAAGCTTAGGTAATGTCCTGACTTCCTGAAAAAGAAAATGGTTGAAGAAAGCCGTTCTTAAAAATGTTTCTATTTTTAAGGGAATGTAATAGTTTGCAAAAATAAGCATTTTCATTATCTGTTTTGGCTACTGATAAAAAAGTTTATTTTGAGTACTTTATTGCAACTCAAAAACTAATTTTTCTAAAAAAGTATTGTTTAATTTTTTAGTCATTTTACTTTTTTTCTTGTTCCAATTTTGATAATAATTTTTGTTAGATAGATAAGCTTCAATTCCACTTTTGAATTCATCAAGAGAAAATGAATACCCATTTATTTCATTTTTTCCAATGGTATAATTTTTAGTTGTTTTGTCAAATGGAATAGTATTTTTATAAATAACATTGTTTTTATAAATTGGCATTTCACCTTCATTGCCAGCACCTAGAATTACCATTTTTCTATTTTGGTTTCGTGAAAAGAAAAATACTTCTTCTTGACCAATCCTATACTCGGCCCATCTTGAAGCACAAGTCCAGTCTTTAAACTTTTGGATTCTAAATATTTTGTATTTGGAGTTTCCTTTATGAAACATCGAAAATTGAACAATGATATTATTTTTTTCAACGTTAATAATTGTACCATTACCAATAAATTCTGCATTGTCAATTAATTCAGATAAAATTAACGGTCTATATTTTGCTTGACAAATGTTGTTAAAAAACACAAGTAATAAAATAATTGTTGCTTTTTTCATGGAGTAGTTTATTTAGATTTCATAATGGCTTCGGCTGCAAGTCTACCTGTTTTCATAGCGGCATTTATAGACCCATTGAGTAAGTTATCTCCACAAAGAAATACATTTTCGGATAATTTAAGTTCTTCATTAGATAGTTTATTTCGAACCGATTCTTGGTTAGGCAATGCATATTCTATTTGGTATGATTTAATCATTTTCCAAGATTCAACTTGGTTGCCATACCATTGTTTCAATTCTCGTTTCATGTTTTCCGCCAGAGTATTTTCGTCAACAGTAGGGATACCATTGTAGGAAACGGAAATAAGTATTTTACCTTGTGGAGCGTATGCCTTAGACACATTAGTCATTACGGTCATGTTATTTACCCATTTTTTATGAGTAGCAGCATTGAGAACAACGACTGCTTTGTTTGTGGGAGCTTTTTCGGCCACAAAGTAGATGTTGGTTACTTGCTGTGATTGCATTTTTTGATTTGGAAAATGCGTTTTAGTTAAAGCATTTGCTTGAGTAGCCAATAAAATTTGGTTGGCTTCAAATACTTTTCCATCATCACTTGTTACTGTATTGCTATCTACTTTTGTTACTTTAGTATTGTATAATATACTGCCTTCAGGGAGCATTTTTACTAATTGTTTCGGGATTTCTTCCATGCCTAACTCAGGTACGGCAACATCACCATCTGAAAACATTTTCATCACAAAATCAAACATTCTGCTAGAAGTTTTTAAGTCGTTTTCGAGAAAAATCCCGGATAGGAAGGGAGCATAAAAACGTTCTATCATTTTTGAACTAAAACCATATTCTTTTAATTGCTGTAAAGTAGTTTGTTCTTTTTGTTCAAAAATAGCTTCAATAGTTTGTTTTTGAAGTTTGTTTTTGAGCCACAACGTATTCAGTTTGTCTTTTATAGATCCCACAGGTGCAAATAGTGTTGCTAGTGTTGCAGATGGTCTTCTAAAAGGATCAGCAATTTCAAAGCTCCCCTTGTCATAGAGTACAGTAGCACCTGGTAGCATTTTCTTTAGATTCAAGGATTTATAATCCAGCAAAGCTTTCGTTTCTGGATAAGCAGTCAATAAAACCTGAAAACCTCTATCAAAAAGGAAACCGTCTTTTGAATCTGTTTTTATTCTTCCTCCTGCGCGATCACTACTTTCTAAAATCAGTACTTTTCTACCTTGACGGTGTAAATAAACCGCTGCTGTTAATCCTGATATTCCTGCTCCTATAATTACAACGTCTTGTTTCATGATTTAAATTTAGACAAAAATAATTCAATTAAATTGTATTTTACTCTTGCAAATAAGATGATTTTTATTCAGAATAATCTAAGTCAGTGTCAAAAGTTTCTTTAAGTTTAAAAAGCGCTACTAATGCAATAATTGAGAGTAATGTACCCACCACCATAGCCGCAAGGATAATATTTCCATTAAAAAAACGGTCTCTAAAAAAACTATAAACGAGTAAGATCACAGGGAGAGATCCTCTAACAAAATTAGGAACTGTTGTAGTTACTGTTGCCCGAATATTAGTGCCAAATTGTTCTGCAGCAATTGTTACAAATAAAACCCAATATCCTACAGAAAATCCCATCAAAAAACACAATCCATAAAAGACCGTTGTAGATACACTAAAGGCGTTTAAGAAAATAAATACCATGATTAAATTTAAAAGTAGAAAAATAGACATCACAATTTTTCTGCTTTTTAACCACTGACTCATTAATCCACTGGCAATATCACCAAAAACGAGTCCGCCATAACACCAAGCAATAGCTTTACCAGCTGCAATTGTTTCGTAATCTTGTACTCCAAGAGCTTTTGCAAATTCTGGCGAAAAAGTAATTAGCACTCCTACCAAAAACCACAACGGAATTCCAATAAGAATGCATTGTAAGTATTTGTAAAATCTAGTTTTATTGGAAAACAAAGACAGGAAATCGCCTTTTTTTTCGTTGCTTTTATGTACTTCTTGAAACATTTTTGATTCTGAAATTTTAATTCTTAAAAAAAGAAGTAACAATCCTAAAATTCCACCCGCATAATAGCACAAGCGCCAATCTTGAAAAACTTGGTACACTAAATACGCAGCTACAGCTCCCGAAACACCTACAGAGGCTACAATCATAGTACCATAGCCTCTTTTTTCTTTTGGTAAACTTTCAGTAACTAAGGTAATTCCCGCGCCTAATTCTCCGGCAAGGCCAATGCCAGCAATTAATCTCCAAAAAGCATATCCATCTACTGTGGTGACCATACCATTAGCAATATTTGCAACAGAATACATGATTATAGAGCCAAATAAAACAGAAATCCGTCCTTTTTTATCACCAAGAATGCCCCAAAGAATTCCTCCAAAAAGCATCCCAAACATTTGCATGCTTATCAAATATTCACCTTGGTTACGAATGGCATCTCCTGTAATTCCTAAATCAATAAGGCTATCTGTTCGAACAATTCCAAAAAGTAATAAGTCATAAATATCTACAAAATAGCCTAAGGCTGCCACAATAACAGCTGCATTTAGTATTCGAGTTGGTTTTTCTGTTGCTATCATGCTTGTTTTATTTTCAATTGCATTAATAAGTCAGTTTGTTGTTCTTCACCCATTAAAAAAATGTGTTTGTCAAATTCAATAAATCCATTTTTTCTATAGAATTGCAATGCTCTATGATTTTCCTTCCAAACGCCTAACCAAATGTAATTGACCTGCTTTTCATGACCCATTTGTAATGCAAAATCAAATAATTGTTGGCCAATATTTTTTCCGTGATAGGATTGTAATACATAAATTCTGTGTATTTCAAGCGCATTCGTATCTTGTGGCTCTGTTTGAGCATCGCCAGTATTTAACTTGAGATAACCCACAACTTCATTATTCAAAAAAGCAATAAAAAATTCCGATGAGGGATGTTTTAACTCTTTTGTTAATTGTTCAATATTTAATTTTTCTGTAATGTAAGAATTAATATTTTCGGGGGTATTGACAGCTGCGAATGTTTCAGTAAAGGTTTGTATGCTTATTTTTTGTAACAGCGAAAGGTCTTTTAATGTGGCTTTTTTTATTTGGATATTGTGCATAGAAATGGTTCTGGTTTTTACCAAAAATAAATAAAATTCCGATTGATTTTTATAATCTATGACACTATTCGACAAATCAATTTAAAGATTCTTGAAATCTAATTTTCAATTAGTACTTTTGGGATTACTAATAAAAAAGAGTTCGAGAAGAATATTGTGTATGAAAATTGTGATATCGCCAGCTAAATCCTTAGATTTTGAGAAGAAATTGCCCGTTGAAACGTTTACTAAGTCTATTTTTTTAAAAGAGTCAGCTGAAATTCATTCAGTTTTGAAAGAAAAAAAACCAGCTGATTTATCAGTATTAATGAGCATTTCAGATAAACTTGCTGATCTCAATTGGAAACGAAATCAAGAATGGAAAACTCCATTTACTCCTAAGAATGCTCGTCCAGCAGTATACACTTTTGATGGAGATGTGTACGTAGGATTGGATGTATTTACTCTTTCACCTTCAAAAATTGAAATTTTACAAGACAAATTACGCATACTATCTGGACTTTATGGCATATTAAAACCATTAGACTTAATGCAGGCGTATCGATTAGAAATGGGTACAAAATTACCTATTGGCGAAAGTAAAAATCTTTATGAGTTTTGGAAACCTTCCATTACTAAAGCTTTAAATAAGGAGCTAAAAGAAGGGGAGTTGTTTGTAAACTTAGCTAGTACAGAATACTTTTCGGCAGTTGATGTTAAGTCATTAAAAGTTCCGGTTATTACACCTGAGTTTAAAGATTATAAAAACGGCAAACTCAAGATTATTAGTTTTTTTGCTAAAAAAGCCCGCGGAATGATGGTTCGTTATATCATAGATACCAATGCAGAAACTATTGAGGATTTAAAAGGCTTTAATTATGATGGATATCAATTTGATGCCACAGAATCAAAAGGAAATAATTTGGTTTTTACCAGATAGAACATAAAAAAAACCGTTAATCAATTTTAACGGTTTTTTTATGTTAATGCATAGCATCAGCGGGATTTATTTTATTTTTTCCTTTTTTTATCAAAAGGATAAATGGAATACAAAACAAGAACAACGCTCCTAGATACATGAAAATATCCATGTAAGATAGTACTGAACTTTGAACCATGACTTTGTATTCTATTGCTTTATAGGCTTTTGCCAATGCTTCGTTCTCAGGATACCCCTTAGTCATGAAACCTAATTTAAACTGTTGTACAGTTTTTTGTACCTCATAGGATGTTTTGTCTAAATGTGCAATTAAATTTACACGATGTTCTTGATTGAATCGAGCAATAAATGTGGTTATAATGGCAATTCCAAAAGATCCACCTAACTGGCGCATCATTCCTGTAAAAGCAGCTCCTTCGCCAATTCCTTTTCCTTTTAAAGTAGATAATGAAAGCGTTGAAATAGGGACAAACAATAATCCCAAACTAATTCCTCGTAGGATAAGTGGCCAGTACAAATGTTCCCCCGCAGAGTCAGGAGTTATAACACTTTGCATCCAAAAAGTAAAAAAGAAAAACAACAAAAATCCGGCAGCAACCATATACGTTTGTGGAAATCCTCTTTGAATCAATTTCCCTATAAAGGGCATCATAATTCCAATTGTAATAGAACTAGGAATAAGCAACAATCCTGCATCTAGAGCGCTCCAACCCAATACTGATTGTGTATAGATAGGAATTATAAAAGTTGAACCGTATAAACCAAAACCTAGGATAAAACACATGATAGTTCCTATTTTTAGATTTGTATCTTTTAAAACCCTTAGATTTACAATAGGATATTCATACGTAAGCTCTCTCCAAATGAAAAGTAATAAACCAAATACAGTTATTACGCTCAAAGTTATAATAGTAGTATTATTGAACCAATCATCTTGCTGCCCGTGTTCTAGAACGTATTGTAAGGAACCTATAAATGCGGTTAATAGTATAATACCCCACCAGTCTACTTGGCTTGCTTTTAGTTTGTTACCATATTTTGGACTTTTTACAAAAGACAGGGTTAATAACGTAGCAATAATTCCTAAGGGTATGTTGATGTAAAAAATGAAAGGCCATGAAAAATGATCTACAATGTATCCACCAAGTGGCGGACCTAATGTAGGTCCTACAATTACGCCCATGCCGTATATAGCTTGAGCCATTCCTCGTTTTGCTATAGGATAACTTTCAGTAATAATGGTTTGTGCTGTAACTAATAAGGCTCCACCACCTAATCCCTGAATAAACCTAAAAGTAACGAGTTCCCATATATTACTTGCGTTTCCACATAAAAAGGAGGAAACCGTAAATATAATTATGGAAACAGCAAAATAATTTCTTCGACCAAATTGTTGTGACAACCAGCTTGTCATGGGGATCACAATTACATTTGCAATTGCATAAGCCGTTATTACCCAAGCCACATCAGTAAGTGATGCTCCTAAGCTTCCGCGCATGTTGTTTAATGCCACGTTTACAATAGTGGTATCTACAATTTCCAGCATAGCACAAAGTACTGCCGTAATTGTTATTATGATACGTCTAAAACCGTATTCTACTAAATCATCTTCTCCCGATTCAACCATTTTATAACTAAGTGTAAACTATCATTAGAGTTAAATTTTGCCGTCTTTATCAGTTCCAGATTAACATTTTAAAATGCTTAATCTATTCTAACATCAACATCTACATTCATACCAGGACGCAATAATTTAATTTTCCCGGCATCATTTGTTGGGTCTAAACTAATTTTAACTGGTAATCTTTGAATTGTTTTTACAAAATTTCCGGTGGCATTATCTGGCGGAAGCAAAGAAAATTTAGAACCCGTAGCAGGAGAAAAGGAGGTTAAGGTCCCTTGGAAATCATAATCTGGATAAGCATCAACTTTTACCGTAACTTTTTGGCCAACTACCATTTTGTTAAGTTGAGTTTCTTTAAAATTAGCAACTACCCATGCTTCGTTATTATTGATGATGTAAAATAAAGATTGTCCAGGTTGTACTAGTTGTCCCGGTTGTATGTCTATTTTAGAAACTTGTCCATCTATTGCTGCAGTGATAACGGTGTAGGATAAGTTAAGCTTAGCAGCATCAAGTAATGCTCTTGCGCGCTTAATATTGGCAGCAGCTACCTCAGTTTGTTTGTTAGAAACTTTTGATTTTGCAACAGTAACTGATTTTTGAAAAGCGCTGGCTCGTTCTTGTTGTTGTAAAACACGAACCTGATTTTCGGCTTCCAATTTAGCCGCTAGTGCCTGCTCATATTGTTGTTTAGTAATAGAGTGGCTTTTGTATAAATTCTCATAACGAATGTAATCACTCGTTGCACGATCTAATCTTATTTTTGCAGTTTGAATGTTACCACCAGCAAAAAGCACATTAGCATCAGATACTGATATGCTTGCAAGTGCGCTACCAATATCAGCTTTTGATACCTCTAAATTGCCTTCTGCACCTACAAGCGCAGCGGTAGCTTCATCAATTTTTAATAAATAATCTCTTTTATCAATTGTAAAAAGTGTATCTCCTTTTTTTACAAAATCATTATCCTTAATATAGACTTTATCTACATATCCAGAAACTCTAGGGATAATTGGGTTCATTTTCTTTTCAATTTGTGCATCATCAGTTTCTTCATGTGCTAGTGAATGCATGTATTTAAAAGTACCATATGCGCCACCCAAAACTACTAATGCTACTAGGATAATTATAAATTTCGTGTTTGTTTTTTTCTTTTCCATGGTAGTAGTTTATTTATGAGCGAGATTGAATGATTGTGATAATTGACCTGTAACCGAGAGTAACTCGTAATATTTTTGAATACTATTGGCTTTCGCCAAAGCTTTATTAATTTTTGAATTGAGTTGCTCTACATCAGCTTCAAGCAAATCATTTGTGTCAGATAGTCCGTTGTCGTATTTATCTTTAACAATACGATAATTTTCTGTGGCTTGCTCTTGTGCCTCCTCATAAACTAGAGTTTGTTTTAAAGCAAGATCATAGTCCTCAATGGCTTTTTTGACTTGTGTCCGAATATAATCTGTTAAAATTGCTTCGTTATTTTGCACTTCTATAACTTTATTTTCAGCAATTTTCACCAAAGTTCCATTTTTCAAAAGCATACTTAAATCATACGAAATTCCTAAGCCCACATTCATAGCATTTTGAACTGTTATAACATTGCTCAAGTCTAGTGCCGTGTACCCGCCCACAAGCGCTATAGTAGGATAGTAGGAACCTTTAGATATTTTTACATTAGTTTCGCTGGCTTTTACTTGATGTTGTAACGCTTTTAAATCTTTTCTATTTTCTAAGGCTGGCAATTCATTTGTGGGCACATTTGTCATTTTAAAATCAGCAAAATCAGCTTCTCTAATTTCAAGTTGCGTTTCTGGATTTAATTTTAACAGCGTAGTTAAATAGAAATTAATCGTTTTTAAGTTGTTTGTGGTTTCATCTAGTGATAACTGAATTTTAGAAACTTGAAGTTTAGATTTCAACAAATCATTTCTAGGAATGATACCGTTTTTTTCAAGTTCAATAAAATCCTTTACTCTTTGTTTGGCACTTTTTTGATTTTCCTTTAAAATTTCGATTGTTTTTTGTGCTTTGTATAAATTTGCATAATACTCTATTACACGCAAAGCAATTTCCTCTTTGGTCTGTTCCGCATTAGCCATTTCTGCTTGGTACAAATAGTCCTGAGCTTTAATGCTATTTTGGAGTTTAAATCCTGCAAAAACTGGAACTGTAGCATTCAATTGTCCTACCATTAATTGGTTGACAACAGGCATTTGTTGTGGATCACTACTTTGATTTAACTTAAAATTGATACCTGCATTTGCTAAGCGTTGGTACTGCCCGGAAAGTTTTAAATCTGGATATTGATTGTTTTTTGTGGCTTGTAACTCGAGTTTTTTTGTTTTGATCTTAGTGTTAGCTAAAGTAATCTCATTACTTTTACTCCAAGCCATGTCTATTGCTTCGGTAAGCGTAAGACTTGTTTTCTGTTGTGCTTCTACAGCTGAAATTCCGATGAAGAAAATCCCAAAGAGCATGAATTTACTAGCTTTCATATATTAGCAAGGCTTTTATTGTTTGTTGAATGTGATTAGTCAAATTGGTCTTGATATAATTGTTATATAAATCCTCTGTTTTTAAATTCAATAAATTCTCAAAAAAAGGTTTGTTCATGTGGAAATGAAAAAAAGTTCCTAAAATAGTTGGTGTTATAAGAGGTATAATAACATCTTTCCTAAAAATTCCTTTTTTTTGTCCTTCTTCAATAATTAATTCTAGGGATTTTAAATTTCCTTTTCTAAGTTCAGAGAATGTTTGAATATTTTGTTCTCTTTTTTTAGATGTAAATTCAAAATGTAAAATGCGATAGATACCTTTATTAAGATTTATTCTATCAATATATAGTGCTATTAATTTATTTATTTTTTCCAAAGGCTCTATTTCTTCTTGAAGGAGTTTGTCCAATTGGAGTTTTAAATCTGAAGTGCGATAGACAATTAAAGATTCAAGCAAACGCTCTTTGGAACCAAAATAATAGGAAACCATAGCCACATTAATTTGGGCTAGTTTAGCAATGTTCCGTATTGAGGTACCGTCAAATCCTTTTTCTGAGAATAGAGTTTCTGCAACTTCTAGAATTTGAATCTGTTTGTCATTAAAATTACTTTTCAAAAGAATCTTTTTTAGATGAAACAAAATTAAACATGTGTTTAAATTAAACGGTTGTTTAATTTTTATTTAACTTTTATTTAACAAAAATTAATTAGTCAATGTTTTATAGTATTAACTTAAATTTATGAACGTTCATTCTTTTTTAGTATTACTTTTGTATTGTAATAAAATAAGATTTCAACAAAAATTAGAATATGGCTCAGCTACAAAAAAGTATTAACAAACGTCTAGCGCTTTTAAAAGCTACTTTACAGCTTGTTAATAATGGAGGAATTCAAGGGGCATCCATGGCTAAAATTGCCAAAGAAGCATCTATATCACCCGCTACCATTTATCTTTTTTTTGATAGCAAACAAGAATTGCTTAATCAGTTGTATCTTTCTGTAAAATCTAATTTTGCTCAAGTAGCATTTAGTTCACATGCGCCAGGGGATACTATTTCCAAACAGTTTGAAACCATTTGGCACAACATGGCACAATATAAATTAGCACATCTAGAGGAAGCGTCATTTTTGTCGCAATGTGATAACACCCCTATGATTGATGATCAAACCAGACAAGAAGGATTGCTTTTCCTGACTCCACTTTTTGATTTATGGAAATCAGGAATACAGGCAGGAATCATAAAGGAATATTCACCTTATTTATTATATGCACACACTATTTATCCCATGGCGTTCTTAATGAACATGCACAATAACCAGCTTTGTATTGTTAATCAAGACCTATTAAACAGTAGTTTTAAAATGGCTTGGGATAGCATCAAAACATAGTAATTTTTAAATACTTAATACTTTATATAAAATGGAATTAATAGATATATTGAAATGGAGATATGCCGCAAAGGCAATGAACGGTGAAAAAGTTTCACAAGAAAAAATTGATGCCATTCTAGAAGCTGCTATTTTAGCACCAACATCAAGTGGTTTACAGCCTTTTGAAATAATGGTAGTTACTAATCAAGAGATTAAAGAGAAAATAAGAGTTATAGGATGGAATCAATCAGTAATTACAGATTGTTCACATTTGCTTGTTTTTGCTGCTTGGGACACATATACTACAGAGCGTATCAATACCATGTTTGATCTTACAAATGAGATTCGTGGTTTTAAAAACGAAGGATTTGAAAATTACAGACAAATGCTTTTAAACAGTTATCCACAAAAAGATCCAGAAATTAACTTTCAACATGCAGCAAGACAAGCGTATATTGCTTTTGCAATGGCAATTGCAGCGGCTGCTTTTGAGGGTGTAGATACCACGCCTATTGAAGGTTTTGATCCTGATGCTCTTGATGAGATTTTAGGTTTAAGAGAAAAAGGACTTAGAAGTTGTGTTATACTGCCTGTAGGTTACCGTGATGCTAAAAATGACTGGTTAGCAGACTTGGTAAAAGTCAGAAAGAGTAAATCAGATTTAGTTACTTTTATTGACTAATACATAAAATAATGTTTATAAAATCTCTCTTTTTAGGAGAGATTTTTTTTGGATTTAAGATTATATGAACCAATAATCGAAAAGAAATTTGTGAATATCTATTTGAAAAAAAAGGTTGTTTATTTTCTTTAAAAATTATCTTTGGCATCCTAAAAAATAATTGAAATGAGTAATATTTGGTACGAATGCAAAGTAAAATATAGAAAAACAGATGAGACTGGTGGTCAAAAAATTACGACTGAACCGTATCTGGTTGATGCTATATCGTATACAGAAGCCGAAAGTAGAATTAATGAAGAAATGGCAGCGTATATTAGTGAAGAGTTTAAAATCACCAATATTAAAGTGGCTAATTATGCAGAAATCCACCCTTTTGAAAATGCAGACAGATGGTTTCGTTCTAAAGTTTCACTAGTTGCTTATGATGAAGAGAGCGGAAAGGAACGCAAGACAAATATGTACATGCTAGTTCAAGCCAATGATGTACGTGAAGCCTATGACAATACAATAACAATTATGAAAGGAACCATGGGCGATTACACCATTCCTGCCGTATCTGAGTCAGCTATTATGGATGTTTTTCCTTATTTTAGTGGTGATGAAGGTGAACTTGAGCAATTAGAACGATTTAATGCTTTAAAAGCTTCAAAACCAGATTCTACAACAGAAATAGAAGATCACATGGAATTTATAGCCGAAGCAGAGGAAGAAACGACAGCTTAATTGGAAGCTTAGTTTTTTAAATACAACAATACTTTTTAAACACGGTTTACAAACCTCTTCTTTGTTATCAGTAAAAACATAAGGGATTTGTAAACCGTTTTTATTTTGCAGACGGATTACGGTTTTAGTATTTTTTCAAAAGCTTTTCGAGGACTTCCTCTAAAAAAAACTTCGCCGCAATATTGATAGTCTAAATTCTCAAAGAGGTGCAACATAGGCAGGTTATCAAAGTTGGTATCTGCTTTTATGCTATAGATGTTTTTTTCAAGTGCTAGTTCTTCAACATATTTTAAAATCATTTTTGCAAGTCCTTTTCCTGTTTGGCTTTCGCCAATGGCAATGCGGTGTACCACCAGGAAGTCGTTATTTGTCAGCCATTTTCCTTGAATATTTTCATAAGCAGGCTCATCATTAATATATACTGCTGTATAGCCTATGATAGTTTGATCTTGTACTAAAACATACCCAGCGCCTTTTAAAATATCGTTGTTTACAATTTCTGGATTGGGATAACCATCTTGCCATTGTGTGCTTCCGTCATTTTTTCTTCGCAAAATAGCGTGTTGCAAAATGGTCCAAATTGCAGTAGCATCTGTTTGATTTGCCTTTCTAAAATGAATACTCATAAGTTTCTAAATTTAATGAATAGGGTTCAATAATATTTGCCCAATCAAACTTTTCTTGACAGTTTAAAATACAATTGGTGACACTATTTGTGTTGGTTGATTATTTTTTGACTTTTGGTTTGTATGGCTTTGTGTAGTTTTTTCCAGTTGATGTCATATTCAATGTGAAATGTGTCTTCTTCATTTCCAGCAGGGAAATAAGCTGTTGCTTTACTCTTTTCTAATTTTTTATTAGCAAACGAATAAATAATTTGCTTTAAAGGCTTAGCATCTAATCCGTCAGAATTTCCCATATACGTTAGATAAAACTCAGGAATGCCATCTTTATTTTCATCAGATATGCTACAATTTTTATAATCAAATTCAGGCCAATAAATTTCATTTCCAAAATCTTGAAACAACACTTTTTCTACTACGCCTCCATGATCATACGCTAAAATAATAGCGTATAAATGATGTGTGCTGTAGGTTGTTGTATCAATTGCCTTCTCCGTTTTAGGGGGATAAGTATTAGAATTTTCAGTTGTTTTCCATTTTTTAGTAGCCATGTTATATTCCTCTTCAACACTTACATTCTTAAAGTTTATTGTTCGAGTTAATTTTAATATTTTTTTCTTAAAAATGAAATCAAATGATCCAAAAGTGCCTGTGCTGTGAACAATCATAGTTGTTTTTCCATATTTTTTTGACTCATAATCAAATGATATTACATCATTTATAGAATTAAAGGATGCTTCGTTTTTTGGATAGAAATAGCTTACTTCTATCGGTTTTAATTGTCCAAAACTAAAATGATAAACGACGAGTAACAGAATGTTCAAATAATTTTTATGCATGTTGAATCATTTTTCAATAAGGTTTATTTTCCAGAAATGGGACTGTTGAAAACGCCAACAGCTAGTTCTGCCCACAATAGCAGAAAGGCAAACATAACAAACAGCAGGGTTAAAAATTTAAATTTTGTTTTTTGGAGCGAATGCAAAATAAACATAATAAGTAGTGCTGTAAATGATAACAAAAGTGCTGCCAAAGCAAAATCAAATAAAGACCACTGCACTTCTTTTGTAAATTGCATGGCAATTAAAGGAGCAAGTAGGAGCAATAAAAATGAAATAATTATTGCGAATTTTTTTCTCGTGGTTATTTGCATTATAATACAATATTACTTGAATCTAAAGTAGTAAAATTAATCAAAAAATAGCGCCATATCATGATTGAAATCTCAATGTATGACGCATCTCTTTTTTGTTCTTCATTGGTAACCCCAAAAAATATTCATAAAACAACTTTGGTTGCTAAAGCATTTCCGCTTTTTTTTAAATAGAGGTTTTATTTGACTACCTAATTGGTAACAATACTGTTTTTTGCCACAGATTTGAAAGCTTTTCACAGAGTACTCCACATCCGAATTCACTTTTTCTTGGATCTATAGCATAAAATAAAGTTAGACAAACAGTTTGTCAAATTATTTTAAAAAATTTCTCAAATCCTCATACGTTTTAATTTTAACACTCACTTTTTCTTTACCTAAAACAGTTTCTATTTGGATTGGTATGGGTAATGTAATATTTAATGCTGATTCTACAGTGTCTAAAAATTTTATAGGATGTGCAGTTTCTAAGAAAACACCTATTGCATTTGGATAATTTTCTAATTCTTTTTTTAAACCAAGATAGCCCACAGCTCCATGAGGTTCTGCAATATAACCGTTGGTGTCATAAATGGTTTTCATGGCTGTTAAAGTTTCAGCATCAGAGAACGTAAACGAAGAAAAATCTTTTTTGAATTGCTCCAAATCATTTTGGTACATTTCCTGAATTCGAATAAAATTACTTGGATTTCCTACGTCCATCGCATTCGAAATTGTAGCTTTGGAAGGTTTTGGATTGTAAATTCCGTTTTCTAAAAATCTCGGAACGGTATCATTTACATTCGTTGCAGCTACAAAATGTTCAATGGGTAATCCCATTTTTTTTGCAATAATCCCTGCGCAAATATTCCCAAAATTCCCACTTGGACAAGAGAAAATTAAAGATTTATTATGTTTCTTTAATTCCTTATAAGCAAAGAAGAAATAAAACATTTGCGGCAACCAACGCGCAATATTGATGGAATTTGCTGAGGTTAAGTTTTTATGTTGTAGACTTTCGTCCAAAAACGCTTTTTTTACCATATCTTGACAATCATCAAAAACGCCATCCACTTCTAGCGCTTTAATATTTTGTCCCAAAGTGGTCAATTGTCGTTCTTGAATATCGCTCACTTTACCCGATGGATATAGTATAATAACTTCAACGCCTTTTACCCCAAGGAACCCACTGGCGACAGCACCACCTGTATCGCCAGAGGTGGCAACTAAAACCGTATTTTTACTATCGACTTTATCTTTATTGAAATACCCCAAACAACGTGACATAAATCGCGCTCCTACGTCTTTGAAAGCCATTGTTGGACCATGAAACAATTCAAGAGAGTAAATGTTTTTTTCAATTTCGACAATAGGAAAATCAAAGCATAATGTTTCAGCGATGATTTGTTTTAAAGTGGTTTCTGGAATTGCATCACCTACAAATTGTTGAATCGCTTCAAAAGCTATTTCTTCGTTGCTTAAATTTTCGATGGTTTCAAAAAAAGCAGTTGTTAACGGGTTAATGGTTTCTGGAAAATACAATCCTTTATCAGATGCTAATCCTTGTATTACAGCTTCTTTGAAAGAAACTTTGGGTGCGTTATGGTTTAAACTGTAGTATTTCATTTTTATTTGCTTTACGCAGTATGCTTTATGCATTAAGCTTTTTGCCTAATGCCTAATGCTTAATGCTTATAAAATTATTTTCATTCCTTCATCATTTACTTTTGAAACGTGAATTTCATAGGGTACATTCATTTTTTCAAATACGGCACTCATAGCTGTTGCTAAGTTATTGGCAGTTTCTATACCTTTGCTTAAAGCAAAAATAGAAGGACCTGAACCTGATATTCCTGAACCTAATGCGCCATGCTCGTAGGCCGTTTTCTTGATTAAATCAAATCCAGGAATCAACACACTGCGCAAGGGTTCTATGATTTCGTCATGCAAGGATCTGCCTATTAATTCATAATCTTGTGTGTATAAACCAGCAATCAACCCGCCTACATTTCCCCATTGGATGACGGCACTTTTTAAGGAAACGGTTTGTTTTAAAACCGACCGAGCATCTGATGTTTTCAACTCAATTTGAGGATGGATCACGGTGGCGAACAATTCAGATGGACTTTCTATTTTTATAATATCCAGCGGATTTGAACTTCTTACCAATGTAAAACCACCTAGTAGAGCAGGAGCAACGTTATCTGCATGTGCATTTCCACTGGCTAACTTTTCGCCTTGCATCGCAAATACAACCAATTCTTTACGTGTAAATGGGCGTCCCAATAATTCATTAATTCCAAAAACAGCACCCGCTGCACTCGCGGCACTGCTCCCAATTCCACTTCCGGCTTTGATGTTTTTGTAAATTTCGATTTCAAAACCAAATTCGGTTTCAACCGCTTCCAGCATCGCCAAAGCGGAGACTCCGGCAACATTTTTTTCGGTTTCCAATGGTAAATCAGCACCTACAATCTTAGTAATGCGAATCCCTTTTACCGCAGATTTCCTGATGACCATTTCGTCACCCGCTGTATCAAGACACAATCCTAATACATCAAAGCCACAAGAGAGATTAGCAATTGTAGCTGGGCAAAATATTTTTATTTCATTCATAATTTTAGTCTTAAAGTCTAATGTCATAAAGTGGTAAAGTCATAGGAATGGATATAAAATCAAGGTGGTAACTTTCAGACTTTATGACATTCAACTTTACGACTTATTTATATATTTCCAATTCTTATTACATCTGCAAAAATCCCCGAAGCGGTAACCGCAGCTCCCGCGCCAGCACCTTTGATTAATAAGGGTTGGTCTACGTAACGATCTGTGAAGAACAATACAATATTGTCTTTTCCTTCCAAATTGTAAAACGGATGGTCTTTCGGAATGAATCTTAAACCAACATTAGCTTTTCCGTCTTCAAATTGCGCCACATATTTTAATCGTGATTCTTTGCTTAACGCTTCTTTATAAATAGTTTCAAAATGTGCCGCATGTGTTTGTAAGGATTTGAAAAAAGCTTCATTATTAGTTGTCTCCAAACATTCAGCAGGCATGAACGATTCGTTTGTAATTTCGTCAATTTCCATTTTGTAACCGCTTTCACGAATCAAGATTAATATTTTTCTAGCTACGTCAATTCCGCTCAAATCTATCTTTGGATCTGGCTCTGTAAATCCTTGTACACCAGCTTCTTTAACTACATTATGAAAAGTGTTATTTTCATCGAAATTATTAAAAATAAAGTTCAAACTTCCTGATAAAACAGCTTGAATCTTATTGACTTTATCGCCAGAAGCAACTAGATTTTTTACGGTATCAATAATGGGTAAACCTGCACCTACATTAGTTTCAAAAAGAAAAGGCGCATTGTATTGCCTTGATAATTTTTTTAATTTTTTGTAGTTTTCGTATCCAGATGCACAAGCAATTTTGTTGCAGGTTACAACGGCAATATTGTTTTTTAAATAGTGTTCATACGTTTGTGATACACTCTCATTAGCAGTAATATCAACAAAAATACTGTTGCGTAAATTCAGATTTTTAATTTGTTCAAAAAACAGATTTTGGTTCGCTTCTTCTCCCGTTTCTAATACAAATTTCCAATCTTTAAGAGAAATACTATCTTCATCAAAATACATTTTTCGGGAATTTGACAAGGCTATAATGCGAAGGTTAATTTTTAATTTTTCTTTAAGGAATTTCTTTTGTTGGTGAATTTGTTCAATGAATTTTTCACCTACATTACCCACGCCCATTACAAATAAGTTGAGTTGCTTTGTGTTTTCTTCAAAAAAGTTTTCGTGTAAAACATTTAATGCTTTTTTTACATCTCTTTCGTTAATTACAGCTGAAATATTTCTTTCCGAAGCACCTTGAGCAATTGCTCTGATGTTAACGTTATTTTTACCTAAAGTACTAAACATTCTACCGCTCAAACCTTGATGGTTCTTCATATTTTCGCCAACTAAGGCTATTATACAAAGATTTTGTTCAACAATACATGGATTAACTTTATTTTGCAGAATTTCAATTTCAAATGCGGCGTTGATTGCATTCTCGGCTAAAGCTGCATCTGAATTTAAAATCCCGATACAAATAGAATGCTCAGATGAAGCTTGGGTAATAAAAATTACATTTATTTTATGATGCGATAATACTTCAAAAAGCCTTTTAGAAGAACCAGAAACACCAATCATTCCAGATCCTTCAAGTGTAATCAATGTAATGGCATCAATATGTGTGATTCCTTTTACAGGATTGGATGATGCTGTAATTTGGTTCGAAATGTATGTTCCTTCGGCTTCTGGTTCAAAAGTATTTTTGATTAAAATAGGAATGTTTTTTCTTAAAACAGGCTGTATTGTTGGCGGATACAAAACTTTAGCGCCAAAATGGGATAACTCCATGGCCTCTTGATAGGAAATGTATGCTATGGGTTTAGCTTGTTTTACAATTTTAGGGTTTGCGGTAAACATTCCGTTAACATCAGTCCAAATTTCAAGTTCCTTTACATTAAGTGCGCCCGCAAGAATAGCTGCCGTATAGTCAGATCCTCCGCGACCTAAAGTTGTATTGATTCCGTCTAATGAAGCAGCAATAAAACCTGGCATTACAACTACCTGTTTATCATTTGACTCGAAAAATTCATTAATCAGTTTATTTGTTACTTCAAAATTTACCGTTGCTTTTCCAAAATCAGCATTGGTTTTGATTAATTCCCTACTGTCTTTGTAACCACTATTTGGGATTATTTGCTGCATTCCTTCGGATATGATAAATGAAGAAAGCAACTCACCAAAACTTAAAATTGTATCGGATGTTCTAGCAGATAATTCACCTAAAAGGTAGCAACCATCAAGTAAAGTTTCAAGATGATTAATAATTCTTTTCACGTGGCTTAGCAAACCGCTTTGCTCTTGAATAGGGATGAGTTCTTTTAAAACGTCAAGGTGTTTCTTTTCAATTTCAACAAGAATTTTTTTGTAATTTTCATCTCCATGAGCGGCTTTTTGTGAAGCAAGTTGCAGCATATCAGTAACTTTGCTAAAAGCAGATACTACTACAAGGATTTGTTGATCTTGGGATTGAATCTTGACAATGGACATCATCAATTTTATATTTTGCGCATTGGCCACAGAAGTGCCTCCAAATTTGAGTACTTTCATTTTTTATAGTGTTTGGTTTTTTAGAATCGAATGATCTTGATGGGTGTAAATTGTTGTGTCATGATTACAACATAAATTTATCACCTGCAAAATTGACTTTTTACAAAGTATACGTATAGGATTATATGTAAATAGATACCCCTAAGGGGTAGTAGTAGTTGATGTAAAAGTAAAAGCAACAAAAGTTACTTCCCATAATTGGGTAGTAGCCGTAGAGTTATATGTTGCTTTGTTGTAGATCATTTGTTTTTCAAAAATACAGTATTTAGTTTAAAATGAGCATGTTTATTGTATTTTTATGAAATATGAATTTTGTAAAGCGTAAATTATAGATATCTAAATTAGATGTAATAAATTGTATTTATAATCATGAGATTCGTATTTTTTAATGTTTTTTTCTGATTTTTAATACGATAAGAATTTAGTTTTTTATTTGATACATTTCTTTTGTTAAGCCATAAAATGCTTTTGATTGTCTGATTTGTACCATTTTTGAAATGGATTAAAGAATACTTTTAAGCAGATGTTTTATTTGTTTGGTATACAGTTGTCTTTTTAAAATTAAATTTTGTTTAAGCTAGAAATAGAAATTTGTATTAATTTATGTTGTGTACTAATAAAGAATTGATCAAATTTACTTTTCAAATAAGATACTGATGGATAATACACATTATATTAGCACTGAGATGCTTACGCTTGAAACTATAAATAAAATTATCAAAGAGAATAAATTTTTAGCCCTGTCAGATGAGGCAAAAATTAATATACAAAATTGTAGAACGTATTTAGACAAAAAAATGGTGTCTCAAATTGAGCCTATTTATGGTATAAACACGGGGTTTGGTTCATTATGCAATGTGAAAATTTCTAATGAAAATTTGTCTAAACTTCAAGAAAACTTAGTGCAATCTCATGCTTGTGGAACAGGAGATGAAGTTCCAAAAGAGATTGTTAAGCTAATGTTGTTATTAAAAATACAATCTCTAAGTTATGGGAACTCCGGTATTCAACTAGAAACAGTTGAAAGATTACTATCTTTTTACAACAATAATATTTTACCCGTAATTTATACGCAAGGCTCTCTTGGAGCTAGTGGTGACTTAGCACCATTGGCGCATTTATCTTTACCAATCATTGGTCAAGGTGAGGTTTACTACAAAGATCAAAAGGTTGAAGCGGCAGTGGTTTTAAAAGAATTTGATTGGGAACCTATTGTATTGAAATCAAAAGAAGGATTAGCATTGTTGAATGGGACTCAATTTATGAGCGCTTATGGAGTTTATGCTTTGCTTAAATCCAATACTTTATCTTTTTTTGCGGATTTCATAAGTGCTGTATCTCTAGAGGGTTTTGATGGAAGAATAGAGCCTTTTAATGAGCTCATTCATTTTGTTAGACCTCATAAAGGGCAGATCATTACAGCAAAGAACATGGTTCATTTTCTGTCAGGTAGTGAAATTATAAAACAGCCCAAAATTCATGTACAAGATCCCTACTCGTTTAGATGTATTCCACAAGTTCATGGAGCTTCAAAAGATGTTTTTGAATATGTAAAAAAAATATTCACTACTGAGATTAATTCGGTAACCGATAATCCTAATATATTTATCGATGAGGATCAAATAATTTCAGGAGGGAATTTTCATGGACAGCCTCTTGCCATGGCACTTGATTTTATGGCAATTGCCCTTTCAGAATTAGGTAGTATCTCTGAGCGTAGAACCTATCAATTAATATCAGGCAGTAGGGGATTGCCGGCATTTTTGGTTGATAATCCGGGTCTTAACTCAGGTCTTATGATCCCGCAATATGCGGCAGCTAGTATTGCAAGTCAAAATAAGCAATTGGCTACGCCAGCAAGTGTTGATAATATTGTTTCCAGTAACGGTCAAGAAGATCATGTAAGTATGGGAGCTAATGCAGCTACAAAAGCACTTCGTGTTGTTGTTAATTTAGAACGTATTTTAGCCATTGAACTCCTCAATGCATCACAAGCACTTGAATACCGAAAACCTTTAAAGTCAAGTGTTTTAATAGAAAATTTTATAGAGTCATATCGCGCTGTGGTGCCTTTGATTACTGAGGATAGAATTCTTCATTACGATATTTTAAAGACAGTAGCTTTCTTGAATACTTATCCAGTTGAAAATAATTTGTTAACAATGGCTTAACGTTAGCAATTATTAATGAAGTAATTTTGCCAAACTAAAATTAAATCAAATGAACATTAATAATTTTTTCCAATTTTTGGTTCCTAAAGACAAAAAGTTCTTTCCACTTTTTGAAGAAGCATCTAGTAATTTAATTGAAATAGCTATAAATTTACATGAAGCTGTAAATTTACCTTTTAAAGAGCGTGAGATCCTTTTTCAAAAAATAGATCTTTTAGAACAAAAAGGAGAGGACATTACACGTCAAACAAACCTTGAGTTGAGCAGAAATTTCATCACACCATTTGATAGAGAAGATATTCACTCTTTAATTACTGCAATTGATAATGTTGCTGATAACCTTCATGGAGCAGCAAGTAGAATGCGTTTGTACCAAGTGGATAAAATCACTAAATCAATTCGTAAATTAACGGAGATTAATCTTGAAGCATGTCAAAATATTGATATTGCCATAAGAGAATTGAGAGATTTAAAGAAAATGAAAAACATTACTGATGCTTGTGTTCGCATCAATAAGTTAGAAAATAAGTCTGATAATGTTTACGATAAAGCTGTTTTAGATTTATTTGAAAACGAAACGGATGCCAAAAATATTATCAAATATAAGGAAGTACTTTCTGTGCTAGAAACAGCTACAGATAAGTGTAAAAGTGTAGCTGCAGTTCTAGAATCTATTTCTGTAAAACATTCTTAATCCTATTCCTTTTTATCTGAAATAACTCTTATGGATTTCACCTTACTTATAGTTATCATTGTATTGGCTTTAATCTTTGATTACATCAATGGTTTTCATGATGCTGCCAATGCAATAGCTACAGTTGTTGCAACAAAAGTTTTGTCGCCATTTCAAGCTGTAGTTTGGGCTGCTTTTTTTAACTTTTTAGCCTATTGGGTTTTTGGTTTTGGTGTAGCAGATACAGTTGCAAAAACAGCCAACACACTCGAGATTGATCTTGTTGTAATATTAGCAGGTGTTATAGCAGCAATTATTTGGAATTTATTTACTTGGTGGCAAGGTATTCCATCTAGTTCATCACATACCCTTATTGGAGGTTTTGCAGGGGCAGCCATAGCTCACGCTCTTGCTGTTCATGGATTTTCAGGTTATACGGTAGGTGCTGGAGCCGATATGCATACCGCATATTGGTATGACACAGTAAATTGGTATACACCAGGTAAAGACGGCGGTTTTCCGTCAGGTGTATTAGTGATTATTGCTTTTATTGTACTAGCGCCATTATTAGGAGCGTTGATGTCTTATTTAATATCAATTTGGCTTTTAAATGCTTCTAAAAAAAGTATTTACCCAAAGATTTTTACAGTTTGTTTGATGCTATTGACGATTTGGTTCGTAGAGTCTCAAATGGTGTATTATGCTGATATTAAGAAGCCACGTTTTGACTCACATTTTTGGAGCGTAGTATTTGAATCTCATAATATTAAATGGTTTTTAGTTGCATTTATAATTTTAACGGTGAGTGGTTTTGGTTTGCTATTTAGTAGTTTGAACTTGCATCAATCAACAGCTTGGTTAAAAAAAATGCAGTTATTATCATCCGCAGCATTTAGTTTAGGTCATGGAGGTAATGATTCACAAAAAGTTATGGGTATTATTGCTGCTGCGGTAACAGTTTACATTCAAACCAGTGGGTTGAGTCAAGAAAGTCTTCCAGATTGGTTAGATGTGGTTTTACCAAATGATGAAGGTGTTTTTAAAATGCCAGAATGGATTCCTCTAGCTTGTTACTCTGCAATTGCTGCTGGAACATTAAGCGGTGGCTGGAAAATTGTGAAAACAATGGGGTCTAAAATTACTAAAGTTACTTCTTTTGAAGGAGTTGCTGCAGAAACCGCTGGTGCATTAACCTTATATTTTACGGAGCATTTTAAAGTTCCTGTGAGTACTACACATACAATTACAGGTTCTATTATTGGTGTTGGATTAACAAAAAGAGTATCAGCTGTGCGTTGGGGAATGACCGTAAGTCTTATTTGGGCTTGGGTACTTACTATTCCTATTTCAGCAATTTTAGCAGCTATCATATATTATATGTTTCGTATTTTTATTTAAAATTAGAATATTAAAATATTGTATAAAAAAACCATTCTTAGCGGAATGGTTTTTTTTACATGAAATAATTTCTTATCTCAATATTATATTGATAAAATACAAAAACTTATTATGTCACTTTAGTCTTTAAAATCTGGAAAATATACATTTCTTTAATGTGATTAAAAGTTGATAATTCAAACAGAAACTAGACTTTTTTTATATGTTAAGATTTTTATGATTGTGTTTTCTTTTGTGATAGGTCTTTTTTAAATGAGTATTACCCGAAATAATACTAATGTTGCCATCAATCTCTAACATGGCAAGTTTTACTTCATTAAAATGTTCTATTCCTTGTTCTCTCATGGATTCTTTTAATTCATCTGAAGTGATGTTCAATTTACTTAGAGTTTTAAAGTCTAAATGGCCATTATGAATTAAGATTTCGGGCTTTTCTTGCATGAAATCACTAAATTTAGGATATCTGAACATTAGTTTTTTTAAAATAAAATTAATGCAAAAAAGGACTGATGCTGCTGCTAAGCCTCCCCACAGACTAGTATTGTTTCCTACCATTGCATTTTGAACAGAGTTGCTAATGAGTAAGATTAGAATAACATCAGCAGTATTCAATTGGGATAATTCTTTTTTGCCAAAAAGACGGAGCGCAATGACCATAAAAAAATATACAGCACTACTTCGAACAATTATAGTTAGGTATTCGTTCATTTGTACTGTATATTTATTTATGTGGTTCGCTCGACTTTAGGATCTTTTATTTTGACGTTAAAGTCTATATGGAAATTGGTTATTTCAAATCTGTTTTTTGATGAAAATGTTTTTCAATGGCTTTGATCATCTCGCCAGCAATATCTTTATTTGTAGCGCCTTCTATTCCTTCGAGCCCTGGAGATGAGTTAACTTCTAGTAGTAACGGACCTTTTGAAGAACGTATTATGTCAACACCTGCTACTTTTAAATCCATTGCTTTTGTTGCCTTAATGGCAATTTTCTTTTCCTCTGGCGTGACTTTAATTACAGAGGCTGTTCCTCCTAGATGTATATTTGCTCTAAATTCTCCTGGCATTGCCTCTCGCTGAATAGCAGCAACCACTTTTCCGTCGATGACAAAGCAACGAATGTCTTTTCCATTCGCTTCTTTAATGAATTCTTGAACTAATATATTTGCATTCAAACTCTTAAAGGCATTAATTACACTTTCAGCTGCTTTTTTTGTTTCGGCTAAAACAACTCCTTTTCCTTGAGTGCCTTCAAGTAGTTTTACAATTAAGGGGGAACCTCCTACCATTTTAATTAAATCATCGGTATCTAATGGTGAATTAGCAAATCCTGTAGTGGGAATTTCAACGCCATGATTTAGCAGTAATTGTAGCGAATAAAGCTTGTCACGAGATTGTGTAATAGCATTTGATGAGTTCAAGCAATATACTTTTAAAGCTTCAAATTGTCGTGTTAAGGCACAACCATAAAATGTGATACTAGGTCTAATTCTTGGAATAATAGCGTCAAATTGATTTAAAATTTTTCCGCCTCGGTAATGAATTTCAGGTGTTTTGGCATCTAATTTCATGTAGCATTCCTTGATATTTAAAAAATGCATTTCATGACCTCGCATTTCACCCGCTTCCATAATACGTTTGTTGCTATATAGTTCTGGGTTGCTAGCTAAAAGACCTATTCGTAATCCTGATGCTGCTTTTTCTGAATTTTTATATAATTCTTTTAGAGTGTCTGTTGTAGGTTGTCCTAGTAGGTATTTTTGTTCAGGGTCTACGAGTACACGTCCGCTCATTGCCTCACGACCAAGGAGCATTCTAAAACCCATTGAGTCTCTGTTAGTCAAAGTCATCTCTATAGGCCATTGTGCGGTTCCTAATTGTAAATTAGTTTGAATCACATAACGTTGTTCTCTAAAACCGCTAGAGCTTTTCACAATACGTTTATCAATCAAGGGAGCTTCACAATGAATGACGGTTTTTAGATTGTTTTGTATGGGATTAATGTCAAATTTCACCCAATTACTATCATTTTTTATAAATGGAGCAATGTTTATTGCGTGTAATGCGGAGGTTTTCGCTCCCGAATCTACGCGTGCTTTTATGGTAGGAATTCCTAGTTCTGGAAAAGAACACCATTCCTCACTACCTAAAATTACTTTATTATCTGGCATACCTATTTTTTGATTAACCTTTATTTAAAGTTCAAATGTATATATTTGTTTTTAAAAGTAAGGATGTTTTTTTGTAAACAATAAACCCGTTATGTTATGAAAACGTAACGGGTTTAAATATACGAATCTACATGAGTTTATAAGTTTGAAGCTTCGCCTGTTTTGTGAACTTTTACAGTTAGTTCTTGAGCTCCATCTTCAATATCCATGAAAATTTCATCGCCAACACTTATTTTTGAAGTAATAATTTCTTCGGCAAGTGTGTCTTCTACGTATTTTTGAATGGCTCTTTTTAGCGGTCGAGCACCAAATTGTTTATCAAAACCTTTATCAGCGATAAACGCTTTTGCTTTATCAGAAAGATTTAATTGGTAACCTAATTCGGCAACACGTGCAAATAATTTTTTCAATTCAATTTCAATAATCAAATCAATATCATGTTTTTCTAAAGCATTAAATACAATTACATCGTCAATTCGATTAAGGAATTCTGGAGCAAAAGTTTTTTTCAATGCATTTTCAATGATACTTTTAGAATTATCATCTGCCTGTGATACTTTAGCAGCAGTTCCAAATCCAACTCCTTGTCCAAAATCTTTCAATTGTCTAGCACCCACATTAGATGTCATGATGATAATTGTATTTTTAAAATCAATTTTTCGACCAAGACTGTCTGTCAAAAATCCGTCATCAAGAACTTGTAGTAACATGTTGAAAACATCAGGATGTGCTTTTTCAATTTCATCTAACAGTACAACACAATATGGTTTTCTTCTTACTTTTTCAGTAAGCTGACCACCTTCTTCATATCCTACGTATCCCGGAGGTGCGCCAACTAAGCGTGAAATAGCAAATTTCTCCATGTACTCGCTCATGTCTATGCGTATCAATGCATCTTCTGAGTCGAAAAGTTCTTTGGCAATTACTTTAGCTAATTGTGTTTTTCCAACTCCAGTTTGTCCCAAGAAAATAAAAGAACCAATAGGTCTATTAGGATCTTTTAATCCAGCACGATTTCTTTGAATAGAGCGTGCAATTTTCATTACAGCTTCTTTTTGACCTATAACTTTACCCTCAATAAGTTCTGGTAATTTAGCCAGTTTGTTACTTTCGGTTTGGGCAATACGGTTTACTGGAATACCACTCATCATTGAAACAACATCTGCAACATTGTCCTCAGTAACTTCTATGCGATTGTTTTTAGCATCTTCTTCCCATTGTTCTTGTGCTATTGCCAAATCTTTTTCGATGCGTTTTTCGTCATCTCTAAGTTTTGCTGCTTCTTCGTATTTTTGTTTTTTGACCACAACATTTTTTAGTTCTCTAACTTCTTCAAGTTGTCTTTCTAGATCTAAAATTTGCTTTGGGACCTCAATATTTGTAATGTGTACTCTAGATCCAGCTTCGTCTAAAGCATCAATAGCTTTGTCTGGTAAAAAACGGTCAGACATGTAACGATCTGTAAGTTTTACACAAGCTTCAATTGCTTCCTGTGTAAAAGTTACATTGTGGTGGTCTTCATACTTATTCTTTATGTTGTTCAAAATTGTAATTGTTTCAGTTACCGATGTTGGTTCTACAATTATTTTTTGAAAACGTCTTTCTAAAGCACCGTCTTTTTCTATGTACTGGCGGTATTCGTCAAGAGTTGTAGCACCAATACATTGAATTTCTCCTCTAGCTAGAGCAGGTTTAAACATATTTGATGCATCTAGAGAACCTGTTGCTCCACCTGCGCCTACAATGGTATGAATTTCATCAATGAATAAAATGATGTCATCATTTTTTTCTAGTTCATTCATCACTGCTTTCATGCGTTCTTCAAACTGGCCACGGTATTTTGTTCCAGCAACAAGGCTTGCAAGATCAAGTGTTACTACACGCTTGTTGAATAATGTTCTAGAAACTTTTTTCTGAATGATGCGTAATGCTAAACCTTCAGCAATTGCTGATTTCCCAACTCCAGGTTCTCCTATTAATAAGGGGTTGTTTTTTTTACGACGGCTCAAGATTTGTGAAACACGTTCTATTTCTTTTTCGCGTCCTACTACTGGATCTAGTTTTCCTTCTTCGGCCATTTCTGTTAAATCTCTACCAAAATTATCTAAAACAGGAGTTTTTGACTTCTTGTTAGACTTATTGGCTGGATTGTTGAAAGTTCCTTCTTTAAAACTGTCATCTTGTCCTGAATCGTCATTGTATGATTCATTTCTAGGTAAATTTTCGGTAAAATCGTCTTCGCTTGGAGTCATATTTAAATACTGTTCTTTAGCTATATCGTAATCAATTTTAAGTTTATTCAATAGCTTTGTTGTGGGATCGTTTTCGTTTCTTAGGATGCATAATAAAAGATGTGCGGTACTAATAGATATGCTTTGAAAGACCTTGGCCTCTAGAAAAGTAGTTTTTAAAGCACGTTCGGCTTGTCGCGTTAAATGCAAGTTTTTCTTTTCAGTATTTGTATCTATTCCCGGGATTGCTGGGCTTAGTATTTCTACTTTTCTTCGCAAATGGTCTAAGTCTATATCAAGACTGTTTAAAATCTGGATTGCTTTTCCATTCCCGTCTCTTAGTATGCCTAGCATTAAATGTTCTGTACCTATAAAATCGTGACCTAATCGTAGGGCTTCTTCCTTACTGTAGGTTATAACGTCTTTTACTCTTGGTGAAAAATTATCATCCATAATATATATTTGATATCGTAAATTTAGTGAATTAAGTATTGAAAAACAAAAACCATTCCTATTCCAATCCTATGTCAGCTAAGTGACAAAAATTATCATGATTTTATAGTTAAATTCCCCTTAAATTATTAACTAAATTGACACTTGATATTGTTAATAAATCTTGTAAATAACTCCTATAAAACTAGCGAAAAAAAATCAGAAAGCCGTATATTGGCACGTTTTGAAATTAATATAATTATTTAATATAACAACTTATGTCTGAAGGAGAAAAGTTAATTCCTATTAACATAGAAGATGAAATGAAATCAGCTTATATCGACTATTCGATGTCAGTAATTGTATCAAGAGCGCTTCCAGATGTTAGAGATGGTTTAAAGCCTGTACATCGAAGAGTTCTTTATGGAATGTATGATCTAGGAGTTTTTTCAAATAAAGCCCATAAAAAATCCGCAAGAATTGTTGGAGAAGTTTTAGGTAAGTATCATCCGCACGGTGATACATCTGTATATGATGCTATGGTACGTATGGCTCAAGAATGGAGTATGCGTTACTTATTAATTGATGGTCAAGGTAACTTTGGTTCTGTAGATGGAGATAGTCCAGCTGCAATGCGTTATACTGAGGCTAGAATGCGCAAAATTTCGGAAGAAATTATGGCAGACATCGAAAAAGAAACTGTTGATTTTCAACTGAACTTTGATGATACTTTGTATGAGCCAAAAGTAATGCCAACCCGCGTACCTACTTTATTGATTAACGGTGCTACCGGTATTGCTGTAGGTATGGCTACTAATATGCCACCACACAACTTAACCGAAGTCATTAATGGTACACTTGCTTATATTGATAACAATGAAATTGAGATAGATGAGTTGATGAATCATATAAAAGCACCGGATTTTCCTACTGGAGGTATTATATATGGTTATGAAGGTGTTCGCG
This sequence comes from Flavobacterium sp. CECT 9288, assembly GCF_918731615.1. Lineage (NCBI taxonomy): Bacteria > Pseudomonadati > Bacteroidota > Flavobacteriia > Flavobacteriales > Flavobacteriaceae > Flavobacterium > Flavobacterium sp. CECT 9288. Next base: position 1,098,038 of record NZ_OU957226.1, read on the forward strand.
AAGCTTTTAAAACCGGTAGAGGACGTATTGTAATGCGTGCCAAAGTAGGTTTTGAAGAAGTTGACGGAAGAGAATCTATTATTGTTACCGAAATTCCGTATCAAGTTAACAAAGCAGACATGATCAAGCGTACTGCTGACTTGGTAAATGAGAAAAAGATAGAAGGAATTGCAAACATCCGTGATGAATCGGATAGAAATGGAATGCGAATTGTTTATATATTAAAGAGAGATGCAACTCCTAATGTAGTTTTAAATACATTATATAAGTACACACAACTACAATCTTCTTTCAGTGTAAATAATATTGCTTTGGTTAAAGGGCGTCCGCAAATGTTGAATCTTAAAGATATGATTCACTATTTTGTAGAACACCGTCATGATGTAGTTATTCGTAGAACGCAATTTGATTTAAGAAAAGCCGAAGAAAGAGCTCATATTTTAGAAGGGTTAATCATTGCCTCAGATAATATTGACGAGGTAATTGCATTAATTAAAGCCTCTAAAAATACAGAAGAAGCTAGAACTAAATTAATTGAAAGATTTAATTTATCCGATATTCAGTCTAGAGCAATTGTAGAAATGCGTTTGCGTCAATTAACAGGTCTTGAGCAAGACAAGTTAAGAGCAGAATATGAAGAAATCATGAAGTTGATTGATCACTTGAGAGCCTTACTTGCCGATGTTAATTTAAGAACAGCATTAATCAAAGAAGAGTTAGAAGAAATTCGTGATAAGTACGGTGACGAACGTCGTTCTGCCATTCAATATTCAGGTGGTGATGTAAGTATTGAAGATTTAATTGCCGACGAAAATGTGGTAATCACCATTTCGCATGCTGGTTATATTAAGCGTACTAACTTAACAGAATATAAAACCCAAAATAGAGGAGGAGTAGGTCAAAAAAGTGCGGGTACAAGAGATCAAGATTTCTTAGAACACATGTTTGTAGCTACTAATCATCAGTACATGATGTTCTTTACTCAAAAAGGGAAGTGTTTCTGGATGCGTGTCTATGAAATTCCAGAAGGAAGTAAAACGGCAAAAGGTAGAGCAATTCAAAACTTGGTCAACATAGAAAGTGATGATAAAGTTAAAGCGTTCATTTGTACCCAAGATTTAAAAGATAAAGACTATATCAATAGTCATAATCTTGTTATGGTTACTAAGCAAGGACAAGTAAAGAAAACATCTTTAGAGAAATACTCTAAACCTAGAGTCAATGGTGTTGCGGCAATTACTATTAAAGAAGGTGACGAATTACTTGAAGCTAAATTGACAAATGGGGAAAGCCAAATTATATTAGCTGTTAAATCAGGTAAATTGGTGCGTTTTGAGGAAACTAAAACCAGACCAATGGGTAGAACCGCTTCTGGAGTTCGTGGAATTACTTTAAAAGACGAAACTGATGAGGTAATTGGCATGGTTACTGTGGATAAAAATGACATAAACGATTCTCAAATTCTTGTTGTTACTGAAAATGGTTATGGTAAACGTACAAAACTTGTTGATGATGATGGAGAAGATGTGTATAGAATTACAAATCGTGGTGGAAAAGGTGTTAAAACATTAAATATTACCGAAAAAACAGGCCAACTGATTTCTATTAACGCGGTGACAGATGCTGATGATTTAATGATTATCAACAAATCTGGTTTAACGATTAGAATGGCAATTGAAGATTTAAGAGTAATGGGAAGAGCAACACAAGGTGTTCGACTTATAAACCTTAAAGGTAAAGATTCTATTGCGGCTGTTACCAAAGTGATGAAAGATGATGTTAATGAAGTTGTTGTTGATGAAGATGGTAATGTAATTGAATCGGCTACAATAGAGCGCATAAAACCAGATCTTGAAATCCTTGAAGATGAAGGAGTTGTTGAGGATGATGAAGACGATGACGAAGTAGTTGAAGACGAAGACGATGCTAACGAGGAAGCTGATGAAGACGAATCAGAAGAATAAAAATAGAAAATCAATTAAGAATAATTATTAAACAAACAGAGAATATTATGAATAGTAAATATGTAATACTAGCATCAACTTTATTGGTATCAGTAGCTACTTTTGCTCAAAAAGATCAAATTAAAGCAGCTGAAAAGGCATTAAAAAGCGGAAAAAGTCAAGAAGCTGTAACGCTATTAGCTGAAGCGGAACCGTTGATCGCTAACGCACCTGATGCTGAAAAAGCACAGTTTTATTTTGTAAAAGGAAATACATTATTGGATTTGGCTAATAAAAGTATTGATACTGATAAAAATTTATCTCAAGCAGCAGTTGCTTACCAAGATTTAATTGCTGCTGAAAAAGCTTCGGGTAAAGTTAAATTTACTGCACAAGCTGCTACTTCAATTACTGATATTAAATACAAATTGATTAATAATGCTATAGCAGATTCAAAGGTTGAAAAATTCTCTGACAGCGCTAGAAAATTGTATGACGCTTATCAGTTAGATAAAAAAGATACGATTAACTTGTATTATGCTGCATCCACTTATGTGAATGCAAAAGATTATGACAAAGCATTAGAATTGTATAGTAACTTAAAAACTTTAAATTATTCTGGTAAAGGAACAAGTTATTTTGCAGTAAATAAATTAACTACGCAGGAAGACTTTTTCACTTCTCTTCAAGAAAGAGATAAAATGGTAAAAATGGGAACTCATGAAAAACCAAGAACTGAAGTTGTTCCATCAAAAAGAGGTGAGATTTACAAGAATTTAGCTTTAATCTTAGTTGAAAAAGGTCAAGTTGCCGAAGCTAAAAAAGCAATTGCAGATGCGAGAGTTGCTAATCCAGAAGATGGTTCTCTTTTATTGACTGAGGCTAATTTATACCTTGAAACAAAAGATTTTGATACCTACAAAAAATTAATTGCTGAGGTTTTAGAAAAAAATCCAAATGATGCAGATTTAATTTTTAACCTAGGAGTTATCAGTGCAAATGCTAAAAATTTCGTAGATGCTGAGAAGTATTATAAGAGAGTACTTGAGATTAATCCAAAATATCTTAATGCTTATATTAATCTAGCTGCAATGAAACTTGATAATGAAAAAGAAATCATTGACGAGATGAATAAGCTTGGAACATCAACAAAAGATCAAAAACGTTATGATGAATTGAAAAAGAAAAGAGAAGATATTTTTCGTTCAGCAATACCATTTTTAGAAAAAGGAGTGGAGTTAGATCCTAAAAATACAGATGTTTCTAAAACATTATTAGGAGTTTACAACGCTCTTGAAATGACTGCAGAATCTAAAGCATTGAAAGCTAAAATGTAGTATCGTAAGTTCATTTAAAAAAAACCTGTCTAGTGAAGTAGACAGGTTTTTTTATATAATTTTTTTAATGACTCTTAATTTATGAGTATGCTTATTAGTTTCGGTATTAAATATGCCTAAGTGGTCAATTCTGTCAATACGTACTTTGCCGCTGGCATGTATAATGTAATTGTCATCCATGATTATTCCTACATGAATGATGGCTCCTTCGTCATTATCAAAAAATGCTAAGTCTCCAGGTTCGCTTTCTTCAATAAAGCTTAATGCTTCGCCTTGAGTTGCCTGTTGTGATGCGTCCCTTAGTAAGTGGTGACCATTTAGTTTGTAAACCATTTGTGTAAAGCCAGAACAGTCAATTCCAAAAGGTGTTTTTCCTCCCCATAAATAAGGAGCATTCAGGTACATAAAGGAAGTTTTGATAAGGTTATTTTTGTTTTTTTTACCGCTCGTTTTACTACCTTCAAATTCATAATTATCTTTATTAATGTCATGATGGTTTAAAAAAGATAATGAAGCACCAAGTGGTATCGGAAGCATCAAGTTATTGCTTCCGGTTATGTATTCAATTAAATCAGCGTTTAAAATTATAGTGTCATCAGTAAGATTTTGATAGCTACTTTCGGATATTAGTTGCATTTGTTTACTGTCAATCCAGCCCTCGTAATTATCGTACTGCAATTTTATTTTATACCATTGATTGTGTTTTTCTAAAATTCCAAAATGTTCTCCAAATAAAACTTGAGAAACTATTTCGCTCTTATCACTTGCTTCATGACGCAGCGGAATGACCGCAAGATTACAAATTCCGAACATTTATGATTTTTTAAAAGGTTAAATGGAGCAAATCAAAACCTTTAATTTGCTCCATTTTTATTAAGTATTACATTCTTTCTACAACAATTGCAGATGCACCACCACCGCCATTGCAAATAGCAGCAGCACCTATTTTTGCGTTATTTTGTTCCAGTACATTTAATAAAGTAACAATAATACGTACACCAGAACATCCTAGCGGGTGTCCAAGTGATACAGCACCACCGTTTATGTTAACTTTTGAATTGTCTAGTCCTAGTATTTTAGAATTGGCTAATCCTACTACAGAGAAGGCTTCATTAAATTCAAAGTATTCAACAGCATCAAGTGCTATTCCAGCTTTGTCTAGTGCTTTTGGTAAAGCCTTAGCAGGACTAGTAGTAAACCACTTTGGCTCTTGAGCAGCATCTGCATAGCCTTTTATGTATGCTAATGGTTTTAAACCTAAAGCAAGTGCTTTTTCTTCACTCATCATAATTACCGCAGCAGCACCGTCATTGATCGTTGATGCGTTCGCAGCTGTAACTGTTCCGTCTTTAGTAAAAACAGGACTTAGCGAAGGGATTTTATCAAGTTTTACATTAGTGTATTCTTCGTCTTTGGTTACCATGATGGGGTCACCTTTACGTTGTGGTACAGCAACAGGTACTACTTCATTGTCAAATTTCCCAGTATTCCATGCAGCAGCGCTTCTTTCGTAAGATTGAATAGCATACGCATCTTGATCTTCACGAGAAAAATTATATTCTGTAGCACACAAATCAGCGCAAACTCCCATTGCACTGTTGTCATAAGCGTCTGTAAGGCCATCTTTTTGCATTCCGTCAAGCATTGTTGATGGGCCAAATTTTGTTCCGTTTCTTAGATTCATGTAATGTGGAATCAAACTCATGTTCTCCATACCGCCTGCTACTACAATCTCAGCGTCTCCGCATTGAATTGCTTGAGCAGCCATCATTACTGCCTTCATTCCTGAGGCGCATACCTTGTTTATAGTAGTGCAAGCAACTGTTGTAGGCAATCCTGCAAACAAAGCCGCTTGTCTAGCAGGAGCTTGACCTACGCCTGCTTGAACTACGTTACCCATATAAACTTCGTCAATTAAGTTTGGGTCTAAATTTATTTTGTCTAAAGCACCTTTTATAGCAGCAGCACCTAATTTTGGTGCAGTTACTGTAGATAATGCTCCCATAAAACTTCCGATAGGTGTTCTTACGGCAGAAACGATAACAACTCTTTTGTTCATGTCTTTCATAATGTTAGTTTATGAAGCAAATTTAATCTTTTTTAAGTAAATTTATATTTCGAATAGGATTTAATAATTCTGATAAATTTTTAATCTTCTATGTGTTTGACTGTGAAGTATTTTTAATTTTTTTTGAAAAAAATATTAAAAAAACATCAAAAAAAGTTGTGAGAAGTCTAAAGAAGTAGTAAGTTTGCAACCGCAAAACAGAACACGTTTCTTGAGCTTGGAGGGGTGCCAGAGTGGTAATGGAGCAGTTTGCTAAACTGTCATCGAGTGATCGGTGCCAGGGTTCGAGTCCCTGTCCCTCCGCTATAATATTTTTGTTTTTCGGGGTGTAGCGTAGCTCGGTTATCGCGCCTGCTTTGGGAGCAGGAGGCCGCAGGTTCGAATCCTGCCACCCCGACTTTTAAAAGTCTATTTAGATTTTTAAATTGGAGGCATAGCTCAGCTGGATAGAGCACCTGCCTTCTAAGCAGGCGGTCGAAGGTTCGAATCCTTCTGCCTTCACAAAACCCCTATAAACTATGTTTATAGGGGTTTTTTATTATTTTTTATTCAGAAAACCATCGTTTTTATAGTACTTTATTTATGAAAATATTGTTTTTTAATCTTTTGGCACAAATTTGACACAAAGAAATTTCTTATTTCAAGAATTAAATTGGTAACTCCTGCCGATAATAATTAAAACTTTTATTGTACACAATTCTTAATTAACAGGAAAAGGCTGTTAAAATCAACTGTGTAATCTATTTCTAGGATTGTAAATAAACTTAATTCTAACCTGGACTCTTTAAGTCTAGTTAAAATTACAGGAAATATTAAAGAATAAAGTTAATTGTTGTTATAAAATTTATTATATTTGCGCAATAAGAATAATAAAAAAAGCCCATTTTGGCGAACGGGCAAATTAATATGAAGAATAATATGAGTGAAACAATTAGAAACACTGACCAGAGTGTTGTAGTAAATCGTTACCGCAAAGGTAATATAAACGAATCAGAAAAACAAGTTTTTGAATCGATTTATAAGGATGTAGCTAATCCAGAGGCTGTTAAGGCTGAAATTGGAGAAGTTATTAAAGTATTTAATGAGGTAATTAAAATTGCTAAAAGGGAAGTAGATGACAGAAAGTTTGTAAATAGTGTCAAATATAACCAAAGAGCATTTTATTCTCAAGATTTGAATGCCACTATTAAAGAACAAATAATCAGAAGAATTGATGTTGACCCAGTTTTTAATAGTAAAGTTAGAATCAGAAAGAATTCCGGTTCTATATATTTTATTATTAAGGATAAGTACATTTTGTATGTAAAGAGGCTTTATGGTAAGCAAAACAAACCAAATTGCTATCCAACTCCCAATAGTGCTAAACTGTTTAATGGAACATTGTTTCCTGGTTTGGTAGATCATATACCAGTTTTATTTATTGGTCCGAATCTTGGGAATATTAATGAAACTGATGCTTTTGTAACATCTTTGATTAGTAGAAATGAGATTAATTGGAGTTTAGTCAGTAATGATTTATTCAGCGAAACAGATGTTAAGCAACTAATTAGCTCTAAGGTAGAGAAAGTAGAAAAGGAGATTGTTAAATTAAAAAAAGGTTTGGAGAGACCAAATCAAGAACAAGCAAATAAATAATAAATAAGAACCGTTCGCCAAATGGTTTTTATTTTTAAATCGATTTATTCTAAAATTAAAACTACTCACAACAATAAGTGATATGAATACAATCAACATTGAAAGAATTAAATTAGCAAGAGAAAGTAGAGGTTATTCGCAATCTACTCTAGCTAAGGAAATGAAATCAGCATCACAAGTGTTATTGTCTAAAATTGAAAAAGGACTTTCTAATGTGACTGATGATGTATTTTCAGAGTTATGCTTAATATTGGATTATCCCAAAGAATTTTTTTATAAAAAACACAATGTTTATCCATTAAAACATTTTTATTTTAGGAAAAATCTGGGGACTAGTATGTCAAAAGCAAGATTTTTGGAATCTCAAATAAATATTTTATCTGGTAACATATGTGATTTACTTGATGCTGTTGAAATAGAGATCGATTTACCGTTTACGGATTTACATAAAACAGGGTTGTCGCCAGAACAAATGGCTGATAGGGTAAGAGAATATTTTAAATTACCTAAAGGTCCAATTAAAGATTTAATTAAAGTTGTTGAAGAACAAGGAATTGTTATTCATTTGTTCGACTTTAATTCGGACATCAAAATATCGGGAGTTAGTTATATTACACCTGTTGGTGTTCCTGTAATGATTATTAATAAAAACATAGCAAATTCTAGAATTATTTTTACGATTGCTCATGAGTTAGGTCATATTTTAATGCACTTTAAAGGTGGTATTATTAGTGAAGATAGAAATGTTGAAAATGAAGCAGATAGATTTGCTTCAAGTTTTTTAATGCCAAGTAATGAAATTAAATCAAACTTATATTATTTGACGGATGAAAAATTAGGTGATTTAAAGCGTTATTGGAAAGTTTCAATTCAGGCGCTTTTATTTAAAGCTAAAGATTTAGGAACTTTATCTCAAGATCAATATCGTAGATGGGTAACAAAGATTAGTTACTATGGTTGGAGAAAGCAAGAGCCTTTAGAGTTTGAAATTTCTGAACCTAAACTTTTGTATAAAATGCTTAAACTTCACTTTAATGAGTTACAATACTCAAAAATGGAGTTGTCCACAATGTTTGGTTTAAATGCTTTAGAGTTCGAAAAAATTTATTTACTGTCATATTCGGATTTTCATAGTTATTTAAATGAGGATAATAAAGTTAGAAAATTAAAGATTTCGTATTAAATTAGATTATCAAGTATTTTAAAAAGCATTCAGTTTGACTGAATGCTTTTTTTATAGCTGCATTGCAACAAACTATACACATTAATTTTGTATCAGCACAACTTCTTTTAGTAGATTTCTTTGACATATACTTGTTATATTTGACAGAGAATTTTTAATGGAATACAATTAATTTTGTACCCATTATGAAAAAAATTGGCACAAAGTTGCCACAAAAGATAAACAAAGTCAATAACTGTGCGTGTTTACGAGTGTATAAGTATTCCTTCTGCCTTCACAAAACCCACCAATTTGGTGGGTTTTTTGTTTTTAATCCAATTCATTTAGGATGATTTTGAAAAAATATAAAATTTAAATATTCTTAATCTCAAAATAAATTAGTTAAAGAAATAGAGCATCCTGATTTTTTAATCGGGACGGTCGAAGGTTCGAATCCTTCTGCCTTCACAAAACCCACCAATTTGGTGGGTTTTTTGTTTTTAATCCAATTCATTTAGGATGATTTTAAAAAAATATAAAATTTAAATAGTCTTAATCTCAAAATAAATTAGTTAAAGAAATAGAGCATCCCGATTTTTTAATCGGGACGGTCGAAGGTTCGAATCCTTCTGCCTTCACAAAACCCACCAATTTGGTGGGTTTTTTGTTTTTAATCCAATTCATTTAGGATGATTTTAAAAAAATATAAAATTTAAATAGTCTTAATCTCAAAATAAATTAGTTAAAGAAATAGAGCATCCCGATTTTTTAATCGGGACGGTCGAAGGTTCGAATCCTTCTGCCTTCATAAAACCCACCAATTTGGTGGTTTTTTTGTTTTTAATCCAATTCATTTAGGATGATTTTAAAAAAATATAAAATTTAAATATTCTTAATCTCAAAATGACTAGTTAAAGAAATAGAGCATCCCGATTTTTAATTGGGACGGTCGAAGCTTCGAATCCTTCTGCCTTCACAAAACCCACTAATTAAACTTTTTTTTGTTTGTGATATAATTTGATCCTTATGTTCTTAGCAGTCAAGTTTTAACCTACTCTACATTATTTGTATATAATTATTGTAGAACCGGAATAAAAAAGAAACTGGGGCCTTAAAAAAAACATAATAATTTGTGATTTGGAATAAAATTAGAAGTATATTTGGGACACTTATAAAAAGTATGTAATGACCAAAGTGAAACAAATAACAGTAAAAGCAACCAAAAAAGAGGTTTATAGAAATCCTGAAATTGGGAGTGGGCTCGTTAGAATTGCTCATAAGATAAGTTCTATTAGTTCTCAAACGCAATTAGTAAAAATTGGGGAGAGATATTTTAGAGTAAGAGAGCTTGGTTAATGTATGAATATTGCATTTACAACTATTTTGCTATTCATTATTCTTGCACCAGGTTTTATAGCAAGAAGTGCTTATAACTCTTCGAAATTAAGCGTAAATGACACAAATAAGAACATTGTAAATGAACTTACTTGGTCTATAATTCCATCTCTTACACTACACACCTTATTTATAGGCATAGTTCATAATTTATCAAGTTATTTTATAGATTTTCAACTATTAGGAAATTTAATTTTAGGTGTCACAACTTCAAATAAAGCGGAAGAAAGTTTTAAACAACTTGGAGATTTTAAATATGAAATTTTTTCCTATAATTTAATTTTATTTACTTTTTCCTTTTTTATAGGCTATGGTTTTAGAGAAATCATAAGATATTTTGCAATTGATAGAAGAGTTCGTTATTTTAGATTTACAAACAAATGGCACTATATTTTTACAGGAGAATGTTTAGACTTTAAAGATGTTCCTGATAAATATGAAGAAATAACAGATAAAATTATAAATGTACTCTGTAAAGTTAACGGAAAAAGTATTTTATATACTGGTGAATTTTTTAACTACTACATAGATAGTAAAGGTGATTTAGAAGCAGTTCATCTAAGAAATCCCATAAGAAGAGAATTAGATAAAGACGACGCGAAAGTAAAAGATTATTATGTAATTGCAAGTAGGTATTTAGTGATACCAAATACAGATATCATTAATATAAATTTTAGATACTTTTCTTTAGAAGAAGTTGTAGAACCAACAGAAGAAGAAAAAGGAAATGCAATAACTCTTGATGAAACGAAATCTGTTGACTAACAATTATCTACAAAAGTGGTTTTACAATGGGTCATATATTTTTTAAATTGATAGAAATTTTCATAAAATAAAAAAATAAGATAACGTTTTTATTTACGATTTGTACAGTATTGGAAACACAATACTAAAATCATCTACATTCCATTGCGAATTCACAAGCAATTGGCGTAAAAGTAGAAATAGTCTTAATCTCAAAATGACTAGTTAAAGAAATAGAGCATCCCGATTTTTAATCAGGACTTTCGAAGGTTCGAATCCTTCTGCCTTCACAAAACCCAACAATTTGGTGTTTTTTTTGTCTTATTATTTCCTACATTTACCACTACAAAAACAGCACTTTTTACAACATTTCACAAACAAATCGCAACATCAAAATAGAAATTAGACTTATTGCTTAATTTAAAGAGTGTAAAGAGTAATTCATGATATTCAACAATAATTTCCTATTTTCTAATATAAGTATGGGCTATCAAAAGCTCTTTTGAAATCAAATATTGTATTGTTATATATTCTTTACCCTTTTCTTAATTAAGAGTATGCGTTAACTGTGCTTGTAATCCTCTTTTTTTAAACTCATTTTTTTTAGAGTCATTTATTATTAATAGAATGTGCAAATTACATAGGGTTATGTCAAGAGTATAATTTATTAAGAAAAAAATATCAGGTTAGAATTTTTAAAAACCGTTTTTTTTTATTTCCTAAATACAAGTAGTTTTAAAAAAAAAACAACATTAATTTTACTTATGCTTATTATATAAAATATAAATAAAAATTTATGAATTAAAAAATTCAATTTTGTATCGTTAAATTTTAAAACTCAAAAGATGATACAACAAGTAATCAAAACTGCAGCATTTGTGATTTTACTACAAACAATAGCAAGTTGCAATTCAAGTTCTAAAAACGAAAGTTCTCAAACAAGTCAGGATTTGAAAAAGAAGGATTCAGTTCTAGATCATGTTTTAACAAAAACAGAACGCGATGCACTTAATCCAGAACAGGTTTTAAAAGAGTTTATTGCTGGAAACGATCGTTTTAATTCAGGGAATATTACCCAACGTAAACATTCGGAAGAAATTAGGAAAGCTGCAACTGATGGTCAATATCCAAAAGCAATGGTTTTAAGTTGTTTAGATAGTAGAGTGCCAGTAGAAGATGTTTTTGATCAAGGTATAGGAGATGTATTTGTAGGCAGAGTAGCTGGAAATTTTGTAAATACTGATTTATTAGGAAGTATGGAGTTTGCCTGCAAAGTTGCCGGTGCTAAATTGATTGTTGTTATGGGACATCAACATTGTGGAGCTATTAAGGGTGCTATAGATAATGTGCAATTAGGAAATATAACTTCAATGCTCACTAATATTAAACCTGCTGTACAAATGAGCGATGATTTTAAAGGAGAAAAGTCTTCTAATAATGAAGTGTTTGTTAAATTTGTTGCTAAGAATAATATAAGAAATACAATTTCTCAAATTAGGTCAAAAAGTGAAATTTTGAAAAAGATGGAAATCAATGGCGAAATTAAAATTGTAGGGGTGTTTTATACATTACGAACAGGAAAATTAGAGTTTGTTGACTGATTACTGATGATAATTTATTAACTTTTATTAGCCAAAAATTTAAGTTTAATTATCAATAATCTATCCACAGAACTTTATAATCTCTTAGGGTTAATTTAAAAATACAACACAAAAAAAATAAACGAAATCAAAATGAAATTGTTTTTTCTCTCTGTGATGTTCTTGATTTTAAATAGTGCTTTACCACATCCCGATTTTTAATCGGGACGGTCGAAGGTTCGAATCCTTCTGCCTTCACTTAAAAACCCACCAAATTGGTGGGTTTTTTGTTTTTAGTATATTTTGCTCCCCGTTTTTTCGCATCAATCCTAAAAAGCATCAACTGTCGCAGTCTCATTCGTGTAATTAAAATAGTTTTACGCAGACTTCTTTACAATTTACCGTACATTTTTTCCTTATTTTTTAATATCTTAGCAAAGTAAATTTCTTGCATTTTTATAGTGCAACAAAGTTTTTAAGCCGCATCAGGCTTACCAAAAGCAAATTAAACGCAAGCAATTACAGTAGTTCAAGCACTATTAATTGCTTACCTATCATTTACAATCAATACATTTCATGGCAGCCGAACAAAAACAAAAATTAGAACAACAACTCTGGAACATCGCAAACACCCTTCGTGGGAAAATGGATGCCGATGATTTTAGAGATTACATATTAGGTTTCATTTTCTACAAGTACCTGAGTACTAAAATGGATTTGTACGCCAACACCATCTTACAACCCGACGGTTTGACTTTTCAAGAAGTAGTAGGACATCCTGACGAAGCCCTTTTGATGCAAGAAATAAAACAATTGGCTATTGACAAATTAGGCTTTTTCCTAGAGCCTGCTGATTTATTCTCAGAACTAGCACGCAGAGGCAACGCAGGCGGAAAAAACAATTTTATCCTGGGCGATCTAGCCAAAGTACTCACGCACATTGAGCAAAGTACCATGGGGTCAGAAAGCGAAGAAGATTTTGGAAACTTATTTTCGGATTTAGATTTAACCTCTCACAAACTAGGAAAATCCGAAGCCGATAAAAACGAATTGATAGTAAAAGTCTTGATTCATCTGGATGAAATTGATTTTGATTTAGAAAACACCGATAGTGATGTTCTAGGAGATGCCTACGAATATTTAATAGGTCAGTTTGCCAGTGGTGCCGGCAAAAAAGCGGGCGAATTCTATACGCCACAACAAGTCAGTAGCATCTTGGCACAACTAGTAACTGTGGGTAAAGACAAGCTCAAAAGCGTATACGACCCAACGTGTGGTTCGGGTTCCTTGCTGTTGCGCGTAGCCAAAGAAGTAAAAGACGTAAGCGCTTTTTACGGTCAGGAAATGAATCCTACCACTTACAACTTGTGCCGCATGAACATGATCATGCACGATGTACACTACAAACGTTTTGACATTAAAAACGAAGATACTCTAGAACGCCCACAACATTACGATTTGCGTTTTGAAGCCATCGTGGCCAATCCGCCATTCTCGGCCAACTGGTCTGCGAGTCCGCTGCACATGACTGATGAGCGTTTTTCGGCCTATGGCAAACTCGCCCCAAGCTCTAAAGCTGATTTTGCTTTTGTACAACACATGGTGCACCAGCTAGATGATAACGGAACCATGGCTATTGTTCTCCCACACGGAGTTTTGTTTCGTGGTGGTGCCGAAGGACACATTCGCCAGTATTTGATCCAAGAGAAAAACTACCTCGATGCCGTAATAGGATTGCCCGCCAATATTTTTTACGGAACCAGTATCCCAACTTGTATTTTGGTCCTAAAGAAAAAACGCGACAATCCAGATAACATTTTGTTTATAGATGCCAGTCAGCACTACGAGAAAGTAAAAACCCAAAACGTATTGCGCAAAGAAGACATTGACAAAATAATTGAAACCTATAAAAATCGCACCGAGGAAGAAAAATATTCCCAAATTGCCTCTATTTCCGGCAATCGTACAGACGCGATTAATCGCGTCTCTACCATCGCCGAAAATGATTATAATTTAAACATCCCGCGCTACGTAGACACCTTTGAAGCCGAAGATGCCATAGACCTACAAGCCATAACCCAAGAATTACGCGCCTTAGCCCATGAAAGCAAAACCACCGATGCTACCATTGCCGGTTTTTGTACAGAATTAGGAATCCAAACCCCATTTTAATCATGAATACTAATTTGTACATACAAGAGTATTGGGGCGTTCCCCTGCTGAAAAAGCAGGGTCGGGCTATCCGTTACAATCTTTTTGTTCGTTCCTCTCAAAAAGGATTTTCACTTCTATCCCTAACGCAAAAAAATACCTGCCATGAATAAACTAAAGGTACCACAATTAAGGTTTAAGGGGTTTGAAGGGGAATGGAAATTTAAAAAAATAGGAAATATCGCTGAACTTACATCAAGTAAAAGAGTTTATTTAACAGATTATGTTGAAGAAGGTATTCCTTTTTATAGAGGTAAAGAAATTTCAGAATTGAAATTAGGTAAAATACCAAATGACATTTTATATATAACAGAATCTTCTTATCAAGAATTTAAAGAAAAATTTGGGGTTCCTCAAAAAGATGATTTATTGATTACAGCTGTTGGCACACTAGGTAATGTATTAAGAATTAAAGATGAAGCCAAATTTTACTTCAAGGATGGAAACTTAATTTGGTTTAGAAAAATCACGGAATTTTCTCCTTTTTTAGAGATTGCTTTAGATTTTTACAAAAGTGAAATTGAAAAAACGTCAATTGGTTCAACTCAAAGAGCCCTGACAATGGTTGAATTACGAAAGCTAAAATTTCCATTTCCCACCCTCCCCGAGCAACAAAAAATAGCTTCCTTTTTAAGTGCAGTCGATGAAAAAATACAGCAATTGTCCCGCAAAAAGGAATTATTAGAACAATACAAAAAAGGCGTCATGCAACAATTGTTCTCAGGTAAATTGAGGTTTAAGAATGAGAATGGAAAGGAGTATCCGGATTGGGAGGAGAAAAAGTTGGGGGATTTTTGCACATTTTTTTCAGGAGGAACACCAACAAGTACAAATCAAAATTATTATTCAGGCACAATACCTTTTATTGGTTCAGGAAATATTTATGATTCTGAAGTTTACAATTTTATTTCAGAACAGGCTTTAAATAGTTCATCGGCTAAAATGGTTGAAAAAGGCGATTTACTTTATGCTCTTTACGGTGCAAATAGTGGTGAACTTGCAATATCAAAAATGAGTGGAGCAATAAATCAAGCGATACTTTGTATTAGAAATGAAGAATGCATAGAATACTTATACTATATATTATTGCTAAATAAGGACAATATTGTTGCAAAATATTTACAGGGTGGGCAAGGAAATTTGTCTGCACAAATAATTAAAAGATTAAAATATAAATTTCCATCCTTACCAGAACAACAAAAAATCGCCAATTTTTTATCGGGCATCGATGGTAAAATAGAACAGGTGAATGGGGAATTGGTAAAAACGCAAGAATTTAAAAAAGGATTGTTGCAGCAAATGTTTGTGTAGAGACGCGATTCATCGCGTCTATTTGTGCGTTATAAAATTGTCAGCGATGGTAGAGAAGCGATTTATCGCGTCTATATTTGTGAAATCGAATTGTGGGGAATGAATGAGACGCGATAAATCGCGTCTGTACGTACGGATAGTATCGCGTCTATATTTGTGAAATCGAGTTGTGAGGAATGAATGAGACGCGATAAATCGCGTCTGTACGTACGGATAGTATCGCGTCTAATTTGTGAAATCGAATTGTGGGTAATGAAAGAGAAGCGATAAATCGCGTCTATATTGATGAAATCGAATGATGGGGAATGAAAGAGACGCGATAAATCGCGTCTGTACGTGCGGATAGCATGGCGTCTATATTTGTGAAATCGAATTGTAGGGGATGAAAGAGACGCGATAAATCGCGTCTGTACCGGGTAGCATGGCGTCTATATGTGCGTTATAAAATTATTAGCGATGGTAGAGAAGCGATTTATCGCGTCTAAATTTGTGAAATCAAATGATGGGGAATGAATGAGACGCAATTCATCGCGTCTATATTTGTGAAATCGAATTGTGGGTAATGAAAGAGACGCGATAAATCGCGTCTGTACTGGATAGCATATAGGAAAATGAATCATTTTATAAAAAAATGATGATATTCAATAATAATGAAATATGAAAAAATTTCAAAATAAATATCGCATTCCATCCGCCCGATTGCAAAATTGGGACTATGGAGAAAATGGTGCATATTTCATCACAATATGCATTGATAAAATGGAATGTTTATTTGGGGATGTTGTTTCCAATGCGGATGTTTCCAATACGGACGTAGATAAGCGATTAATCGCTTATCTACGGGATACGATTGATGAAAAATGCGAAATGCAATTGAATGAATTGGGAAAAATTGCCTATAATATTTGGGAAGAAATTCCGAATAAATTTCCTTTTGTCGAATTGGGTAATTTTGTGATTATGCCCAATCATATGCATGGAATTTTGATTATCAATAAATTCGTAAATACGCGATTAATCGCGTTTGAAAATGAAAATGTTGAAAATGCCAATGGAAATGCACACGTAGAGACGCGATTAATCGCGTCTAAAAATGAAAATGTGGAAAATGCCAATAGAAATGAACGCGTTGAGACGCGATTAATCGCGTCTGTACATGATGATGAAAAAAAAGGCGGTTTTTCCGGAAATAATAATCCGATGTTTCATGAAAATATATCCCGAATCATTCGTTGGTATAAAGGCAGGTGTAGTTTTGAAATGCGTAAAATTCATGCCGATTTTAATTGGCAATCCCGATTTTACGATCATATTATCCGAGATTCAAGAGCATTCGATACCATTCAAAATTATATAGAAGAGAATCCTTCAAAATGGAAAAAAGATAAATTTCATAATTAAAAATATGAGCCATCAATCCGAAGCTACACTAGAAAACAACTTAATCAAGCAATTGATTGGTTTGAAATATACGTCTGTCAAAATTCAGGATGGAGACGCTTTAGTTTCTAACCTCAAAAGTCAGTTGGAAGTTTTTAATGAAACCACTTTCACTGCTAAGGAGTTTGATGCTGTTTTGAATCATTTGTCCAAAGGCAATGTTTTTGAAAAAGCCAAAACACTCAGGGATCGCTTTCAATTAACAAAGGAAGATGGGACTTCGTTTTATGTTCGGTTTTTTAATGCAGAGGATAACAGCAAGAATTTATATCAAGTTACCAATCAAATATCATTAGAAGGCAGTTACAAGAACCGTTTTGATGTCACACTTTTGGTAAACGGATTGCCATTGGTACAAATAGAATTGAAACGCTCGGGTATCGAAATTAAAGAAGCTTTTAACCAAATCAATCGCTACCAAATGCATTCGTTTTGGAGCAACCACGGTTTGTTTCAATACGTGCAATTGTTTGTCATTAGCAATGGTGTCAATACAAAATATTTGGCCAACAATAAATTACAATCGGTCAAACAAACCTTCTTTTGGGCTGATGCCAATAATAAAAACATCACGGAGTTACCCGAGTTTACAGCTGCTTTCCTAAACCCAAATCAATTGGGTAAAATGATTGCACATTACATCGTGATCAACGAAACACATAAGGTGATGATGGTCTTGCGTCCGTATCAATTTTTTGCTACCGAAGCCATTATTCACCAAGTTAAAAACTCGAATGACAACGCTTACATTTGGCACACCACAGGATCGGGTAAAACCTTAACTTCCTTTAAGGCCAGTCAAATTTTAATGGAATTGCCAGAGGTTTACAAAGTAGTTTTTGTAGTAGATAGAAAAGATTTGGATTACCAAACCATGAATGAGTTCAACGCGTTCAAAAAAGACAGTGTTGATGTTACTGATAATACCCAATCGTTAGTACGGCAATTGACTGATAATACCAAGTTGGTCTTAACTACCATTCAAAAATTAAACAATGCCATTTCGGAACGGTTTTCGGGCAAAATAGAAGGCTTACGCCATAAGAAAATCGTTTTTATTTTTGATGAGTGTCACCGCTCACAATTTGGAGAAACACACGATCGTATTACTAAATTCTTTGAGAAAAGTCAACTTATTGGATTTACAGGAACACCCATTTTTGCCGAAAACGCTTCTAAGAATGATTTAGGAAAGCGAACAACCAAAGATTTGTTTGGTAACTGTTTGCACAAATACGTCATTACAGATGCGATACGGGATCAAAATGTTTTGCGTTTTGGGATTGAATATGTAGGGAAATACAAGAACAAGAGCAATGCTTTTATTGACATAGAAGTAGAGGATATTGACAAGCAAGAAGTTCTGGATTCCGAAAAGAGAATCAACAAAATTGTAGATTACATCATTGCGTATCACGATCAAAAAACGTTCAATAAAGACTATTCGGCACTGTTAGCAGTAAGTAGTATTGATAATGTGATTCAGTATTACGACCTTTTTCAACAAAAGAAAGAAGCTGGAGCACACGATTTGCGCATTGCTACCATTTTCACGTATGGTACCAATGAAGATTCAGAGGAAGCGCAAGATTATTTACCAAGTGACGAAGTTGACTTTGATGTTTTAGCGGAGAAACCAACAACCTATCAATCCAAACACACGCGTGACAAGCTTGAAAAATACATTGGGGATTACAACAAAATGTACAATACCAGTTTTTCGACCAAGGACAGCCAACAGTTTGAGAATTACTTTAAAAACATAAGCCAGCGATTAAAAGATCGAGAAAAAGAAAACTTCAACCACGAGAAAGACCGTTTGGATATCGTGATTGTAGTTAATATGATGCTTACCGGTTTTGATGCTAAAAAAGTAAATACGCTGTATGTAGATAAAAACTTGAAGCAACACGGTTTGATTCAGGCGTATTCCAGAACCAACAGGATTTTGGGAGAACAGAAGTCGCAAGGAAACATTTTGGCTTTTAGAAACCTTAAAAAAGCAACTGATGATGCCATCACTTTGTTTTCGAATAAAGAGGCAATAGAAGTAGTGACCATGCCCGATTATGAGGCCATTGCGGAGAAGTTTGATGAAGCTTTAAAGCTTTTAAGAGAAATTACACCCACATATCAAAGCGTAAATGATTTAAAAAACGAAGAAGAAGATGCTCAATTTGTGCAAGCATTCAGAAAGTTGATGCGAGCAATGAATGTATTGCAATCCTACACTGATTTTGACTGGGAGGATTTAGGTATTGATGAACAAGAATACGAAGACTACAAAGCCAAGTATCTTGACATCTACCAAAAGGTGAAGCAAGATACTGAAAAGCAAAAGACATCGATTCTGGATGACATTGATTTTGAATTAGAATTAATCCACACCGACCAAATCAACGTGGCCTACATCTTGAGATTGTTAGCGCAACTAAAAGGGGAAAAAACACCAACCGCTGCTGCAGCCCAAAAGAAAGCTATTATTGATTTATTGGGAGGAGACATTCAGCTGAGAAGCAAACGAGAATTGATTCAAAAATTCATAGATGAAAATATGCCCAACATCAAAGACGGAGATTCTATTGAAGATGAGTTTGAAAAATACTGGCAAGATCAAAAAGTCTTGGCATTAGGCAAACTATGCGAGGAAGAACATCTTGACAAAGCACAATTCAAATCCTTAATAGATGCCTACATCTACAGCGGTCGAGAACCTATAAAAGACGAGGTTTTTCAATGCTTAGACAATAGACCCAGCATCCTGCAAGCCCGAACTATTGGTGACCGAATTATAGCAAAAATGAAGGAGTTTGTAGAGGTTTTTGTAAAGGGGATGATGGCGTAATTGGTAAACGATAAAATTAAATTAATTACTGCATTTTTGCGGTGTATAAAATAGTTTACAAAGCCAAATCATTTTTACACAAGTGAATTCAAAAGTATATTTTGGTATTTCAACTAACGTGATACATCACATGAAGTGAGTAAATAATGAGATTCCTCTTGCGTTAAAATGAAAAAAACCGAGCTGCTGTGTTCTTAACGAAATTACATTGTCAAGGCTTTATCGACATTTTGTCATAAGTTAGAATCCTTTATTTGTTTTAATGCTGCTATCCAATTTTTTGTATAATTTTACAAAATACCACTCTTAATTAATACTGTAATTGTATCAAAAATGAAATTGTTTTTTCTCTCTGCGATGTTTCTATTTTTAAATAGTGCTTTAGCTCAATCTTCTTTGCCTAATTCAGTTACTGAAAAAAATGACAAAGTGAATGACACGACTTTTGTGAATTTAAAAAGTTATAGTAACGCGTTTGTATTCGACATGAAGTACGCCACTGATGATAATTTTTTAAAAGCGAAGGTGTATGATTGTGCAGAGTGTTTTTTACGATTAAAAACGGTTAAAGCTTTAGTTAAAGCCAATACCAAATTGGCTCAAAAAGGATATAAAATAAAAATTTATGACTGCTACAGACCTTTGGATATCCAAAAAAAAATGTGGGAAATAGTTCCTAATCCTAAGTATGTGGCAAACCCTAAAACGGGTTCTATTCACAATAGGGGTGGAGCGGTAGATATTTCCCTTGTAACCCTTCAAGGAGAAGCAGTGGATATGGGTACTGATTTTGATTTTTTTGGCGAGAAAGCAAGTCATTTATATCAAGATTTACCTAAAAATGTATTGCAAAACCGAAAACTATTAAAATCAGTAATGATTAGTGCTGGTTTTAATTCATTTGATTCAGAATGGTGGCATTACAATTTAAAAGCGGGCTTGAAAAACCCAGTTTCTAATGTAAAATGGGAATGTGAATAATACCTATTCTACACATTTTAAATAATTGATAAAATAGTTTTCTGGATTGTAGGTTTCGTTATTGAGTTCAGAAAGAAATTCTTTTTTAATAACATGATCCTCAGTATCTGTTAGGTATTTTATTCGCATTAAAGTGATAGGGATTGTTTTAAGATCTTCAAAATTTTCTTTGGCAAACATAAAAACTCCTGTATTGACTCTGTTGTCAAATTGTTTGTCATCTCTTAAAATGGTGCCGCAATTTTCTTGATCAACATGAATTAAGGTTACAATTTTACCGTTGTTTAACTGCAGGTAAATTCTAGAATTTTTATCAAAACAATTTGCTCTTATAAAGTCTTTACTTTTTTGAATGGTTTGCACGTTTAAAGTAGGTAAGCCATCAGTCATAGCTAGGGAGAAAAAGATGTAACTTTTATTTGTTCCAAAATTTTTCTCACTAATCATGTATTCTTTTGTTATCTTGTAAGACCCTATAGAATCTGTAATATTCTCACTGTATTCACATGGTTTTTGGCTGAATACAGCAGTATTAATTAGTACAAAAAAGAGTAATGTTACGTATTTCATTTCAATTATATTTTGTCGCAAAGTAAAACAATTTTGTCATTATTTTCATCAATTGTAAAAAAACAATAGGTGTCTCCACCATCTTTAATTTTCCATTTTTTTCTGATTTTTTCTACTGTATCTGGAAAGTTTCGAATTGTTATGTTGGCTTTTTTATTTTCGAGTTGTATTTTCATTTCGTTTTTTGAGTATGGAAATGACTTTCTTATGTGAAACGTTCTCCCTGGAAAAGGAATTTGTTCATTTGATGTGTATAAATGGGAATGTTTATGCAGTTTGTTCACTTTGTAATAAGCACTAACAGCATCAAATCCTCCAGATTTCATTATGGCACTATTTGCTTCGTAAAGGTATTTTTGAGGTTCACTGTAAGTTGCAATTTGGCTATTATCGTTCCAAACAAAATCAAAGTTTTCGATTTCATTTTTGTTTAAGTTGACTGATTTTATCGTGGTAGCTCCGGAGTATTCTTTATGCAATTCCCATAGGAGTTCTTTTACCTCATTTTCTAAAGCAATGATATGAATATTTTTAACGAATTTAAGTTCTGACAGTCCAGCGGTAATATCCAGTAAAGGTGCTGTTTTTATCAAAATTGAATTGGTTTTTTTAAAGTAAAAATCTAAGTTTTCAGGAACATTTGGCAAACAATCCTTTAGCATAAAAACTTTGCCTTTAGCATCATTTCTTCTGGAGGGGTCAATGTATATCCAGTCCCAATTTTTGTTTATGTTTTTAAGCGTTTCATTACTATCTCCAGAGTAGCAGGTTATGGAATTACAATTGAGTTGATTGAAATTGTGTTTTGCTATTTGAGATAATTCGGTATTAATTTCACAATGAGCTACATCTTTAAAGGTTTTTGAGAAATAATAGTCATCAACACCAAAACCGCCTGTGAGATCAATAAGTGATGTTCCATGGATTAGCGATGCTTTGTAGGCTGCCGTTTTTTCTGAAGATGTTTGTTCTACAGAAATTTTACTTGGGTAATACATTAAAGCGGTAGAAAACCAAGTAGGTAATTTATCCTTGGCTTTAGCCTTAGCTTCGATTTGGTTAATAATTTGAATCCAATCAACTGAATCAAACGGATTTTTTTGTAAGGCAAGCTGTGCTATATTTTTATCCAAATTATTGTTTATAAACAATTGGATATCAGAATCTAGTATTTTTGAGTTCAACGTTAAATATCTTTTGTTAACAGCATGATAATTTTATTTTCTGGAAAAAACTCTTTTCCTATGACTTTGATAATCGTGTAAATGGGCACAGCGATTACCATTCCTAAAATTCCAGAAAGGAATCCGGCAATAAGGATAACTAGAAAAATTTCAAGGGGATGTGAGCTTACACTTTTTGAAAAAATTAGCGGTTGTGATACATTGTTATCTATTACTTGTACGATCCAAAAACCTATGAGTACATAAATTGTTACTGGTAGTATTTCTGTTTGAAAATTACTTCCTAAATTGCTTAGCATAGTTAAGATTGCTGCCAAAACAGATGCAATTAAAGGACCAACATACGGAATGATATTAAGCACTGCACACAAGAACGCAATAACAACGGCATTAGGAACACCAAAAATTAATAGAACAATTACGTACAATAAAAAGACAATAAATAGCTGTAATAGTAGCCCTATAAAATATCTTGATAGTAACCCATTTATTTTATCAAATGAATTTAACACTTGTTCTTCATGGCTGATAGGAATTATTTTTTTTACTCCAATGATGAACATCAAACGATCTTTTAAGAAGAAAAAAGTGATGAATAATACCGAACCTAATCCTACTCCAAAACTACTTATGGTATTTAAAATTGAATTAAGAAAATTAGGAATGAAGTTAAAATTTAACTTAGAAGTGATATTTGATTCCTTTAGTAATTTAGCAGAGTCGATATTATGATCGTTTAAAAAAATACTAATTTGATCAATTAAAAGAATAATATCTTTTTCAATTTGGGCAGTATTTAATAATGAAAGGTTTGCGCCTTGAGAAACAATCAAAGGAATAAACATCATAATTAAGCCTGATAAAATTCCAATAAATAAAAGTAAAGTTAGTATTGTAGCAACAAGATGATTGAACTTTAGTTTATGTTTTAAAAAATTTAAAATAGGATTGCCAATCAGGGTTAATATCAAGGAAATAATGATATATATTATTATGGACTGAATTTGGTAAACAAAAAAGAGTAGTAAACCACAGCAGATTACAGTAAATAGGGCTCTTAAAATACCGTTTGAAATAATTTTTGAGGTAATCATAATTTATATTTAAATTGTAAATATAAAAAAACTCGCTAACAAGTAGCGAGTTTTAAATATTAATTAGGGCTGGAATTATATTCCGAAGCTTCTTCTTGCTCCGCCAGAAACGAATAAAGCAGCCATTCTAGCTTTTTGTCCATTACTAAACATGAACATTCCTCTATCATCAGTGTAGTCCATGTAGTTCATGTACATTTCTAAAGGAGTACCTGTACAAGTACTTCTGTGTCCTGCTGCAGGAACACCATAATTAGGCTCATTGTGAGTAGGTGTGTCAGAAACTAAGTCGCTTCCACATGTTGCATCTCCCCAAATGTGACGTAAGTTCAACCAGTGTCCTACTTCATGAGTAGCAGTTCTTCCTAAGTTAAAAGGAGCAGTTACTGTTCCAGTAGATCCAAATGCATTGTTATCCATAACAACACCATCAGTTGCTGAAGCACCTCCAGGAAATTGAGCATAACCTAATACTCCACCACTTAAATTACATGACCACATGTTTAAAACAGTAGTAGGCGTTGTAGGTGCTATTCCAGTTGATGCTCTTTTCATAGCATCATTTGTAGTAAAAGATGTTGCTGTTGTAGCTTTTCTAACTACGTTTTGTAATACAAATGAAATTCCAACATTAGCTTTAACTCCAGCAAAGGCTGTTGGAACTTGATTAAAGTCAGAATTCAAAGCGTTGAAATCTCTGTTTAACACATCAATTTGAGATTGAATTTGCGCTAATGAAATGTTTTCTGCTGCTGTTCTATAAACTACGTTTACAACAACTGGAATTTCTATTTTACCATTCACTAATCTTCCGTTAGTCATGGCGTTTTTAGTAAATTCTTCAATTTTGTTCATTCTTAGTGCAAGACTAGGATCTGCTTTCATTTGAGCAGCTAAAACTTCTTGAGAAGCACAACCTCTTCTAAGAGTTGCTGAAGCTTCAGGAGCGTTAGTTTCTGTGGTGTCATTTTGACAAGAAAAAAGCATCATAAATGCTAAAGCAGGTAACATAATTTTTTTCATAATACGTTTGTTAAATATTGATAGTTTTGGTTAATTATTTAACAATTTTATAACATTATTTTGTAAAAAAAAAAATATTTCAAAAAAATATTTCAAAAAAAATCTTAATCCTTTGTTTTACAAGGGTTCGTATATTTTAATTTTTTTTTTAAATCATGAATTTTCTGATATAGCAGCCTTTGAAAAATGCGAAAAATCAATGTCAATCTAAGAATACCAAAGTAATTTAGGAAGTAAAATATCATATTGTTTGAATATTCATTAATTTAATAAGAAATATCTAATTCTGTTATTTAGAAAGTATGGAATTAGGGGAGCTTTTTTACACAAAAAAGTTCTTGTTGTCTTATAGACTGTGCAGCAAGTATATAAAGGAGTGTTTTTTATTTATAGATACACAATAGGCATCTAAATTAAGATAGATACTTAAATTAGATGCCTATTATGAATTCCATGTATTTTTACCCTAATTAATAAAAATAGGATTAATTGTTAAAAATATAATTAATGATATTTGCACCCATTTTTAGTGCTTTATCACGTACTTCTTTAGGGTCATTGTTTACTTCTGGGTCTTCCCAACCGTCACCTAAGTCACTTTCGTAGGTGTAGAGTAAAACTAGTTTGTTTTCTATAAAAATTCCAAAAGCTTGTGGTCTTTTGCCGTCATGCTCATGAATTTTGGGTAGTCCATTTGGGAAAGCAAATGGTTTTTGAAAAATGGGATGTGTTGCAGGTATTTCTACCAAATTTGTATTTGGAAAAATTTTCTTTATTTCTTTTTTAATGTATTGATCCATACCGTAGTTATCATCAATATGTAAAAAACCACCTGCTACTAAATAATTTCTAAGATTAATAATTTCGGTATCATTAAAAACTACATTGCCATGCCCCGTTAAATGAATATAAGGATATGATAATAAATCAGGGCTTGATGTTTCAACAGTAGCTGGTTTTTGTTTAATGCGGGTATTGATTGTGCTGTTGCAAAATTTAATTAAGTTAGGCAATGAAGTAGGATTTGAATACCAATCTCCGCCACCACTGTATTTTACTAATGCAATTTCCTGCGCAAATAAGCTGGAGCTAAAAAGGATTATGAAATAAAAAAAATGTTTCATAGAATTGATTTTAGTTTTCATTTGTGAAAATAACACTGTGACAGGCAACAATTGCAGCAGTTTCAGTTCTTAATCGTGTTTCGCCTAGCATCACAGGAGTGTATTCATTTTCGAGTGCTAGTTGTATTTCTTTTTCTGAAAAATCTCCTTCTGGACCTATCAAAATGGTATAGTCTAGGTTTTTTTGTAAGATATTTTTCAATGATTTTTTTTCAGTTTCCTCGCAATGTGCTATGATTTTTACACCAGAAGGATTGAGTTTTATAAAATCTTTAAAAGATACAGCATCATTTATTTTGGGTAAAAAAACAGCGTTTGATTGTTTCATAGCAGTTAACACTATTTTTTCAAAACGTTCTTTATTAATGTTTTTTCGTTCTGATCGATCACAAAACACAGGTGTGATTTCATGAACTCCAATTTCGGTTGCTTTTTCAAGGAACCATTCATAACGGTCGTTCATTTTGGTAGGAGCAACTGCAAGATGAAGTTTAAAAGTTGAAGGTGCTATTTGTATCAACGAAATAATATCAACAGTGCATTTATTGTCTGATGCTAATGTTATTTGTGTTGTAAATAATAAACCATTACCATTAGTAACATGAAGAATATCTGCATCTTTCTTGCGTAAAACTTTTATTATGTGTTTGCTTTCTTCTTTGTCAAATGAAAAATTTTGAGTGTTTTCATCTATTGTAGGGTTGTAAAATAATTGCATAGTTTTTTTAAAATTGTATTCTAGCTTTTGAAACTACATTTGAGTTTTCAAATGTTTGTGATAAATATTTTTGATATCCTACAATTCCTATCATTGCAGCGTTATCGGTTGTGTATTCAAATTTTGGTATATAGGTTTTCCAACCGTATTTTTTTTCGGTTTCCTTTAAAGTAGTCCTTATGCCGGAGTTTGCAGATACGCCGCCTCCAATTGCAATTTGTTTAATACCTGTTTCTTTTACAGCAAGCTTTATTTTATCCATTAAAATTTCTATAATAGTATGCTGTATTGATGCGCAAATATCATTTAGGTTTTCCGTTACAAAATTTGGATTTTCGGCTGTTCTCTTTTGAATAAAATAGAGAATTGCAGTCTTTAATCCTGAAAAACTAAAATCTAATCCAGCGACCTTAGGCTTAGTAAATGGAAATGCTTTTGGATTACCTAGTTGAGCATATTTGTCTATTAAAGGACCGCCAGGATAGGGAAGTCCAAGGATTTTGGCACTTTTATCAAATGCTTCGCCTACAGCATCATCAGTGGTTTCGCCAATTATGGTCATGGTAAAATAATCTTCTACCTTTATAATTTGAGTATGGCCTCCACTTATAGTTAATGCTAAAAATGGAAAGCTTGGTTTTTCAAATCCTTCTTCATCAATAAAATGCGCTAAAACATGAGCTTGCATGTGATTTATTGCAAGAAGCGGAATGTTTAAGGCTAGAGCCAATGATTTTGCAAAAGAGCTTCCTACCAGCAAGGAGCCCATAAGGCCAGGACCTTGTGTGAATGCAATTGCAGATAGCTGTTCTTTTTGTATATTTGCTTTTTTAAGTGCAGCATCTACTACAGGAACAATGTTTTGTTGATGAGCTCTAGAGGCAAGTTCAGGAACAACACCCCCGTATTGATTGTGAATAAGTTGGTTTGCTACAACATTTGATAGTACTTTGTCGTTTTTTAAAACTGCAGCGGCGGTATCATCGCAAGAACTTTCTATTGCAAGTATAAAAACCTCAGGATTTTGCATAAATGGGTATGAATTTTGAGTTACAATTTGTACGTGTTGTACGGATAACATTTGTAATTTTCAAAATTAGAGAATTTTTAGCAAAGGAAGTTGTGTTTGCAAAAGCAAAATTAAATTTTAAATGAATAAATTCAATTAAGTATCAAAAAAGTAATTAAAATAGTTTTTCGGGTGTTGCTTGGGCTAGTAGTATTGCTGCTTATTGCAGGTATTGCTCTTACAATGCCTGCCGTGCAAACTCGCATTGCACGTTATTTTACAGATACTGTAAATAAAGATTTTGGTACTAATATAAATGTTGAAGGTGTTTCAATTTCTGTTTTTGGAGGCGTTAAATTTAAAAATGTCCTAATAAGAGACCATCGAAAGGATACTTTGATATATTCTGAGCGCATTGCTACCACCATTCTTGAAGGCAAAAAAATGCTAAATGGAGATCTTATTTTTGATAATCTGGATGTATACGGACTACTTTTTAACTTAAAAACATATAAGGGAGAAAAAGAGACCAATATAGATAAATTCATTAATTCATTTGAAACTGGAAAAAGTTCCAATCGAAAATTTTTAATGAAAGCCAATACTTTACAAATTTATGATGGAAGGTTTATATTAATTGATGAAAACAGAGAAATCCCAAAAGATGTAGATTTTACAAAATTGAATGCATCGGTTACTGATTTTTTAATTTTTGGACCAGAAGTTTCTACCAGTATTAATAAGATGTCCTTTCTAGATTTTAGAGGATTGTATGTTAAAAATTTGAAATCGAAATTTTCATATTCCAAAAAAAATATCAAACTTGAAAAACTAGATTTGCAAACTAAGGAATCCTCACTCAAAGGAGAAGTTGTTCTTAAGTACAAAATTGAAGATTTTTCTAATTTTAATGATAAAGTAGTGTTTGATATTCAACTTGATGCAGCATCTATTGCATCTAATGATATTCGGCATTTTTACAAAGAATTAGGTAAAAACCAGCATTTCAATTTAAAATCAAAGATCAAGGGAACGCTGAATGATTTGCAGTTTTATAAGTTGAATTTAATTGATGATCGAAAAACACAGTTAATAGGAGATATCAATTTCAAGAATTTATTTGCTAGAAAAGGACAACAATTTTCAATGTTTTCTAAGTTTGATAAATTAACTTCTACTTATGAGGATTTAGTGGTTATTTTGCCCAACATTTTAGGCAATAAACTGCCTACTTCTCTGCAAAAATTAGGACGTTTTACAACTGAAGGTACAGCATCTGTTACAACAACAGCCGTTGAAGCTGATTTTTCTATGATGACAGCTTTAGGGAAGGTAACTTCAGATTTATACATTAATAATATCAATGAAATTGATAAAGCTTCCTACATTGGTACTGTAATCTTAGAAGATTTTGATCTAGGGAATATGATTGATCAGAAAGATTTAGGAAAAGTTTCTCTTGATATTAACGTTGATGGTCAAGGGTTTAATCAAAAATATTTGAACACTGCGTTGAATGGTCAAGTTAGCCAAATAGAGTTTAAAGGTTATAATTATACAAATATTACTTTAAACGGTAATCTTGCGAGTCCTAATTACATTGGAGACATCCAGATTGATGATCCTAATTTGAAAATGACTTTTGATGGCGCTTTAGATTTAAGTAAAAAAGATAGTAAATATGATTTTCAAATTAATGTAATCAATGCCGATTTGAAAAAATTGAAATTGATGAATGATCCTGTTTCTGTTTTCAAAGGTGATGTTGAAGTACAAGCATCTGGGAATTCAATAGAAAATTTTGAGGGAACTGTTTTTATCAATAAAACATCTTATAAAAACGCTAAGGACACTTATGTCTTTAATGATTTTACGATCAATTCAACTTTTGACGATAATAAAGTAAGGACTATAACTGTGAATTCTCCGGATATTGTTCAAGGAGAGATTGTTGGTAGGTATGAATTCAATCAATTGCAAAATTTAGTAAAGAACTCGTTAGGAAGTTTATACACTAATTTTAAACCCTTAAAAGTAAAACAAGGACAGTTTTTGAACTTTAATTTTTCTATCTACAATAAAATTATTGAGATTTTTTATCCGGATATTGCCATAGGAGCCAATACAATTGTTAAAGGAAATATCAGTTCAGATGATCATGAATTTAAATTAGATTTCAATTCTCCACAAATAACAGCTTCAAATATCACCTTTGATAATATTAAAGTGGCTGTTGATAATAAAAACCCGCTTTATAACGCATATGTGGAGCTTGATAGTATTAAAACAAAATATTATAAAATAAGAGATTTTAGTTTGATCAATGTGACACACAAGGATACCTTATTTTTTAGATCCGAGTTCAAAGGCGGTCCCAAAGCAGAAGATTATTATAATCTCAACTTGTATCATACTATCAACAAGGACAATAATAATGTTGTAGGTATCAGTAAATCTGAAGTCAAGTTTAAAGATTATTTGTGGTTTTTAAACGAAAATGAAACACCTGATAATCAGATTGTTTTTGATAAATCTTTGGAGAATTTTGATATAGATAGGCTGGTGCTCTCCCATGAAAATCAGTCTATAGCATTGGATGGAAATCTAAAAGGAAGTGATTTTAAGGATTTGAAATTAAGTTTTAAAGATGTCAACTTAAACCAAATCACCCCCACAAACAATAAACTAGTTGTACAAGGAAATATAAATGGTGAAATAGATTTTAAACAAAATAAAAACATTTACCAGCCAACAGCTTCAATAGTCATTGATAAATTAAACGTTAACAAAACAGATTTGGGTGTTTTGAAATTTGATGTTGAAGGTGATGAAACTTTCAAAAAATTCACCATCAACTCAAACTTAGAAAACGAAAATTTAGAAGCATTTAATGCCAACGGTAATTTTGAAATTGTCAATAAAGAAACCATTTTAGACTTAAAATTAAAATTTGATAAGTTTAATATTGCAACACTTAACTCTCTTGGTGGTGATGTTTTATCCAATATAAGAGGTTTTGTAGGTGGTAATGCAACTATTGAGGGTAACTTGCAAAATCCTACTATTAACGGAAGATTATTTTTGGACAAAGCAGGTTTGACAATTCCATATCTTAACGTGGACTATGGTTTGAGTGACAAAACGATCATAGATTTGACAAATGAAAAGTTTTTATTTAGAAACAATACCTTGACAGATACTAAATATGGTACCATAGGAAATTTAAATGGGTATATAGGACACAATAATTTCTCGGATTGGAAATTAGACTTGGCTATAAATTCAAAAAGATTAGTAGCATTAGATACAAAAGATAGCGAAGATGCTGCTTACTACGGAACTGCTTTTATTGATGGTAGCGCAACAATTAAAGGACCTACCAATAGTTTATTTATAAAAGTTGATGCCAAATCAGAAAAAGGTACAGCTGTAAAAATCCCTATTAATAATGCCGAAAGTGTAAGTGATAATGTATTTATTCATTTTGTAACAGAAAAAGAAAAATACAACATTAAAAACGGGATTGTTGAAAACACACGAAATTACAACGGTTTAGAACTTGAATTTGATTTTGACATTACGCCAGATGCTGAGGTTGAAGTGATACTGGATCGAAATACAGGTCATGGTATGAAAGGTAAAGGTTTTGGGTCTTTGCTATTTAAAATTAATACCCTTGGTAAATTTAACATGTGGGGAGATTTCCAGGCATATGAAGGAACTTACAATTTTAAATATGGAGGACTTATTGATAAAAAGTTTGCAGTAAAAAAAGGTGGATCAATAACATGGGAAGGGAATCCTATGAAGGCACAACTAAACCTCGAAGCTATTTACAAAACAACTGCAAATCCAGCAGTTTTATTAGATAATGCCTCTTTTAATTCTAAAGTTCCAGTAGAGGTTGTAATAGGTGTGCGTGGAGATTTAACGAGTCCTGAGCCAGATTTTAATATCGAATTCCCTACGGTAAGTAATGTTTTAAAATCTGAAATTCAGTATAAATTAAATGATAAAGATGTAAGACAAACTCAAGCTTTGTATTTGCTGTCATCAGGAGGTTTTTTAAGTCCTGAAGGAGTAAATCAATCTGATTTTTCAGGAAGTTTGTTTGAAACGGCTTCCAGTATTTTGGGCGGAATCATTCGTTCTGATGATGAAAAGTTCAAGGTTGGTCTTAACTTTATTGGAGCCGATAGGCGATTAGGAAAAGAAACTGATGGTAGATTTGTTGCTACCATATCATCTAAAATAAATGATCGTATTACAATAAATGGCAAGTTAGGAGTTCCTTTTGGAGGAATTAATGAGTCTGCAATTGTAGGCGATGTTGAGGTGCTGTATCGTGTAAACGAAGATGGTACATTAAATTTGAGAATTTTTAATAAAGAAAATGACATCAATTTTGTAGGTCAGGGTATAGGGTATACTCAAGGTCTTGGGGTGTCTTATGAAGTAGATTTTGATACTTTCAAAGAGTTGGTAAATAAAATATTCAAGAATTTAAAGATTGAAAAAGTAGGCAATACAATGTCACCTGATCAAGATTCAGAGATGGCTCCAGATTTTATTGATTTTTCTAAATCCAAGAAAAAAACTCCAGAACCTATTAAGAAAAATCAAGAGGGTATTCTACCAGAGGAGTATTAAACAAAAAATTATACTTTAAAATTATTCTTTACTGCAACTGCTTATTTTGTTCCAGCAGGAGTTTAAATTATTCGAATTTCATTAGAAATATCTGAATTACAATCCTTTATTATATTTAGTGTCAAAACGTTAATATTTTACTAAAAGTGAATAAATTTCCACTTTTAGTAATTAATAGCGTAATTTAATTGTGTTCTAAAAAAACTTATCAACGAAAACGTTTGAATTTAAGACAGTCTTTTAATTAATAAAAAACACTGTCTTATAAGTGGTTAATGTTTGTTAGTTTTACACTTTAATATTATGAAAATGCCAAAAACAATTAAAAAAGTAGGTGTTCTTACCTCTGGTGGAGACTCCCCAGGAATGAATGCAGCAATTCGATCTGTAGTTAGAACTTGCGCTTACCATAACATAGAATGTATCGGGATTTATAGAGGGTACCAAGGTATGATTGAAGGCGACTTTAAAGATATGGGACCTCGTAGTGTAAACAATATTGTAAATAAAGGAGGGACCATATTAAAATCTGCACGTTCCCTAGAATTTAAAACTCCAGAAGGTAGAAAAAAGGCACATGAAAATTTAACAAAAGCAGGTATAGATGCACTGGTTGTAATAGGAGGCGATGGAACTTTTACGGGAGGATTACTGTTTAATTCAGAATTTAATTTTCCTGTAATGGGGATTCCAGGAACTATTGATAATGACATATTCGGTACCAGCCATACTTTAGGTTATGATACAGCGCTTAATACAGTTGTAGATGTTATTGATAAAATAAGAGATACAGCAAGTTCACACAACCGCTTGTTTTTTGTTGAGGTGATGGGTAGAGATGCGGGGCATATTGCTTTAAATGCTGGTATAGGTGCTGGAGCAGAAGAGATATTGATTCCTGAAGAAGATTTGGGACTAGATAGATTACTCGAATCGTTACAAAAAAGTAAGGCTTCTGGAAAATCATCAAGTATAGTTGTTATTGCTGAAGGTGATAAAATTGGTAAAAATGTATTTGAGCTTAAGGATTACGTAGAGGCTAATTTACCAGAATATGATGTTCGTGTATCTGTTTTAGGTCATATGCAGCGTGGAGGATCCCCTTCTTGTTTTGATAGAGTTCTAGCAAGTAGGTTAGGTGTGAAAGCTGTTGAATCGTTGCTAGAAGGCAAGTCGAGTTATATGGTAGGGTTGCAAAATGATCAAGTAACATTGACGCCTTTAGAGCAAGCTATTAAAGGAGAATCCATGATTGATAGAGAATTATTAAGAGTATCAGACATTATGTCGACATAGTTAATTAAAGTTTATTGTGAGGAAATTAGACTTTAGGTAGAAAAGAAAAATAAACAAAAAAATTAAATTAAAATGTCAAAAGTAAAATTAGGAATTAACGGATTTGGTAGAATTGGAAGAATCGTTTTTAGAGAAACTTTTAATAGAGATAATGTAGAGGTAGTAGCAATAAACGATTTATTAGATGTAGATCACTTAGCTTATTTATTAAAATATGATTCAGTTCACGGTCGTTTTGACGGAACTGTTGAAGTAAAAGAAGGAAAATTATACGTAAACGGAAAAAATATCCGCATTAGTGCCGAGAGAAATCCAGCTGATTTGAAATGGAATGAGGTAGATGTTGATGTAGTTGCTGAATGCACAGGTATTTTTACAACTATAGAAACTGCTAGTGAGCATATTAAAGGAGGTGCTAAAAAAGTTATTATTTCTGCTCCATCTGCAGATGCACCAATGTTTGTAATGGGAGTAAATCATGAAACTGCAAAAGCATCAGATTTAGTAGTTTCTAATGCATCTTGTACCACAAATTGCCTTGCACCATTAGCTAAAGTAATTCATGATAATTTCGGAATTGTAGAGGCGTTAATGACAACTGTTCATGCTACCACTTCAACTCAAATGACAGCAGATGGTCCATCAAAAAAAGACTGGAGAGGCGGACGTGCTGCAAGTGTTAACATTATTCCATCTTCTACGGGCGCTGCAAAAGCAGTAGGAAAAGTTATCCCTGAATTGAATGGAAAATTAACTGGTATGGCTTTTCGTGTTCCTACTGTTGATGTATCTGCAGTAGATTTAACAGTGAAAGTTGCTAAAGAAACTTCTTATGAAGAGATTATGGCAGTTTTAAAAAATGCTTCTGAGACCACTATGAAAGGAATATTAGGCTATACTGAAGACGCTGTAGTATCTCAAGATTTTATTTCTGATAAAAGAACTTCAATTGTAGATGCAACTGCTGGAATTGGATTGAATTCCACTTTTTTCAAAATAGTTTCTTGGTATGACAATGAATATGGTTATTCTAGTAAGTTAATTGATTTATCTGTGCATATTGCTGGGTTAAAATAATTCTTTATATATTTACAAATCCCGTTATCATGCTGTAACGGGATTTTATTTTTTGTTGCTTTGGTATAGAAATTAAAAGACTATGACTTTTTATTAAACGGCAACACACACCAATAAACTAAAAAAAAAATGAGACTAATAGTTGATAGCGGATCTACTAAAGCCGATTGGATTGCGATAGATGACAATGGTAAAATTTTATTTACAACACAAACACTTGGGTTAAACCCTGAAGTGCTGGAACCAGATGAAATTATTGAAAGATTGAACGATCGTTTTGATATTTTACACAATAAAAAGAATGCTACTCATTTATTCTTTTATGGTGCAGGTTGTGGTACTGACAGGATGAAAATAGCACTTTCTCAAGTTTTTCAAAACTATTTTGTTAATGCAATCATTGATGTTAAAGAGGATACCTATGCAGCTGTATATGCTACTACTCCAAAAGGAGAAAAAGCAATAGTGTCTATACTAGGAACAGGCTCAAACTGCAGTTATTTTGATGGTAAAGAGTTGCATCAAAAAGTTCAATCTCTAGGTTATATTGCTATGGATGATTGCAGTGGAAATGTTTTTGGGAAAGAATTAATTAGAAAGTATTACTTTAACAAAATGCCAAAAGAATTGGCTGTTGAATTTGAAAAAGAGTATGACTTAGATCCAGATGCTATAAAAAGCAAGTTGTATAAGGAGCCTAATCCTAATGCGTATTTGGCTACTTTTGCAAAGTTTTTAATTCAGCATAAAGAGACGGAGTTTTGCAGGAAAATAATTTTTAAGGGAATGAAATCTTTTGTTAAAAATTATATTAAACAATTTGACAACTGTAAAGAAGTAAAAGTTCATTTTGTAGGTTCTATTGCTTTTTACTTAAAAGAAGAATTACAGGAAACTTTTGATAAATATGAACTACAATTGGGTAATGTTTTAAGAAGACCTATTGATGGCTTAATCGCTTATCACAATTTAAATAAATAGAGATACATTAAATAAATAAAAGTCCTTACTAATTCTTGCAAAGCGATGCTTTTTTAAGAATTAGTAAGGACTTTTATTATATTCAATTTACAGTTTTAAACACAGTAAATTGATATTACAATATGGCAATCATTGAAATTTCTACATTAACATTTTTTGGTAAACAAGCTACCTGGACAGTTTCACGAGCAGGCGCTGATTTTTCGTCAAAATAAGAACCATACACAGTATTTATTTTAGCAAAATCATTCATGTCCATAATGAAAATGGTTGTTTTTACAACATGATCAAAGGTCATTCCAGCTGCTTCTAGAACTGCTTTCATGTTTTGCATAACTTGTTCTGTTTCGGCTTCAATAGTTGTAGTTATTAGCTCTCCCGTACTAGGATGTAAAGCAATTTGTCCAGATGTGTAAAGTGTATTTCCTTTAAGTACAGCTTGATTGTAAGGCCCTATGGGTGCGGGAGCATTTTCGGTAAAAATTATTTTTTTCATATGATTTTGTCTTGTTTTACTTTTAAAATTACCTGTTGATAGCACTACGTTTATCCCATTTGATATCACTTAGAACGCCAGATTTTATACCAATAAAGAAACCCCAGTTTGCATTAGTTCCAAAAGGAGACCAATTAAAATCCATTCGCCAGCTTAATAAATCACGTTCAAAACGCAATTGAGTAAACGTAACTCCTTTTTGAACAAAATCATATCCTGTTGAGACTCCGGCTTTCCATTTGGGTGTGATGTCAGCATTGGCAGATATCATGATGGAGTTTCCTATGATTTTATTTTCGCGGTTGTTATTTCCATAGGTTAATGAGTAGGCAAATGTCATGTCCCAAGGTAGCTTTGAATTAAAAAATTCTGACTCTTCTTCTTCGCCTTCTTCATCGTCTTCATTAAATAAACTTCTACGGCTGTCTCCAAGATCTACATTAGTACCAAACAAATCATCATCTCGACCACCATTTCGTTGACTGAGCGAGTTTTTATCTTTCTTTGTTTTGTCTTTACCTTGACTTGAAATAGCGTAATTTAAGGTCATATTAGAACTTGTCATTCTAAAAAGGCTTCCGCCGTTATCAATATTATAAACATTGATTCGGTTACCAGAATTGTCTATAGCATAAGGGTCAAGTGTAGCACCAAAGTTAACATTCATTTTATTATCTAATAATGCTGTTCCTCCACTTACTCTCACGGGAGCAAATGCAAGGGTTGTTTTTCCATCAGCATTCATGTTGTATGAAGTAGAAAAGTTGAGGTTGTTTAAAAGCATTATTTTTTTTGCCTCCACTTTAGTACTGTCTCTGTCTGTTACTTTTGCTTCTAATGTGTTACTAAGGTCAAAGCCTATAATGTTAGAATTTGTTAATCCGGGTGATCCATAAATTCCGTTTTCGAAACGGGTATATTGTCGCATGTTTCCTGAGCCATCTGCAGCATAGGTGTCATAATATTTTTCAAAACTAGGTGTATAGCCATAAGATATAGAAGGCCTCATTACGTGACGTATTGATTTTATTTTTTTGTTTTCACCAAAATTAAAAGTTCCATATATTGTTGTTCCTACACTTGACGAGAGAGAATAAGTTCTAAAAGCGTCAAAACCATTAACGGTTCTATCTATTACTCGGTTTTGTTCTACATCAAAGCTTTTGTTGATGGTTTTTGTGTACCAAACTTCTTCGTAATTTAATGATGTTGAAGCGCTAAAATATTTAAATAGTTTAAAATTGGTACTCAATGGAATACTATGTTGAAAACCTATTTTAGCATCACGAAACATCTCGGGTTTAAAAAACAAAGAGTCATTAGTAACAATACTATTTCTACCGTTTAGGTTATATTGTAGATTGATGTTCTTAAAAAATCCTTTTCTCACACCGTCTTTACCCACAAAAGGATACATTCTGTCAACACTTAATTGTAGTGTAGGTAAAGTCATGTTGATTTCTTCTGTTTGAGTGTTTTGAGAATGTGTAGCGGTCAATGACATACGCACTTGTGGCACTGAAGTAAATGTTTTGGAATACGATATAGAAGAACTTAGTGTATTATTAAGGTTTGATCCTATATTAACTTGATTAATGGATTGCTGAAAATACCTACTACTTCCTAAATTCACAGAGGCAGAAAAAGTAGAGTTTGGACTTGATTTTGTATCCTTTGAGTGAGACCATTGGATGTTGTAAATATTCTGTTTTGAATAGTCCGGATATCCTCTTTCACTATTGATTAAATTTTCAAAACGCACATTGATGTTTCCACGGTAATTGTATCTTTTGGCGTAAGTAGATTCAAAACGCATTCCGTAACTACCATTTGTGTAATAATCTCCTAAAACGGTTAAATCATAATGATCACTCAAGGCAAAATAATACCCTAAGTTTTGCAAAGAAAAACCTCTGTTGTTGGAGTCGTTGTAACTCGGTAATATTAACCCAGAAATACTAGTTTCTTTACTCATAGGAAAAAATGCAAACGGAAGTGCAATGGGAGTGGGTACATTTGCAATGACCATATTAGTCAGTCCTGTAACTACTTTTTTTCCGGGAATAAATTTTACTTTATTGGTTTGGAAATAATATTCAGGATTGTCAACATCTTTTGAGGTAGTAAAACGGGCACCTTTTAAAAAATAAACTGAATCATTTTCTTTTTTAGTTATGGCAGCTTTGATTTTGAACTCGCCTTGGTCTGATCTTGAATTCCAAATCAGCGCTTTTTTTGTCTTAAAATTAAAACGAATCGAATCGGGTTCAACTACATTGTTTCCTTGTTTAAAATTGGGGTATTGAACGTAAGCACCTGCAGAGTCTTTTAATCGTCCTGCATAGACTTCATTTTTTTCGTAATCAAGAACAATAACACCAGATTTAAGTTCTACATCTTCATAATACAACTCCGCTTGATCATGTAATGTGATTAATTTTTTCTTTTGATCAATCTTAACATACTTACTAGCTTTGTAGCGAACCTTTCCGTTCAAAAATACTTTTTTGTTTTTTATGGTGTCAATCTTAATAGTATCTACTTTTTTTGCCTCAATATTAGCATCAGTTTTAATTGTGGATGATGTTTTGGGCTTAGACTCAATTTTATTTTGAGCTTTTACATTAGGCTTTTTTTTAATGATATCTTGAGCGTAGGTTGTACCAGAACCTAAGGATAAGATAATAGAAATTAAAACGATATTAAATAAGTTTGTATGCAAAGGTTTAAATGCTATTTTTGTAAAATGATGGCCTGTTTTTTGATGAGCCAAACTTACAGATTATTTTTGGTCAAAAATAGTCAAATAAATAAATTAATAACTGTAGTCTTTTAATTAAATTAACGTATCACAACATGTCTTTTTCAAGTAATAGTAAATTATTGGTATCTTTTATTTTGTTGCTAAATTCTGTAATGGTTTTTAGTCAATCAAGTAATTTTAAGGTCACGCTAGATGCGGGTCATGGTGCACATGATTTTGGGGCAGTGTATGAAGGTAGGATAGAAAAAAATATAGCCTTAGCCGTTGTTTTAAAAGTAGGTAAGATATTAGAAGCTACTCCAAATATGGAGGTAAATTATACACGTAAAACAGATGTTTTTATTGATTTGATTGAAAGAGCTAATATTGCAAATAGGGTTAACGCAAATATTTTTGTTTCAATACACTGTAATGCTAATAAAAACACCCTTGCTGATGGAACAGAAACCTACGTAATGGGTTTAAGTAAGGTATCATCAAACCTAGAGGCTGCTAAAAAAGAGAACTCTGTAATAACCTTAGAAAAGGATTATAAACAAAAATATGAGGGTTTTGATCCTAATTCACCAGAGACCATGATAGGAATGACCCTTATGCAGGAAGAGTATCTGGATAACAGCATCTCACTTGCAAGTAAAGTGCAAGACGCATTTGAAAGTTTAGGAAAAAAAATACGTGGAGAAGGGGTAAAGCAAGCACCTTTTATGGTGTTGCATAAAGCCTATATGCCTCGTGTGTTAATTGAAATGGGTTTTATATCTAATACTATCGAAGGTAATATTTTAAACTCTGAAGAGGGTCAAAACCAAATTGCAAAAGCTATTTCAGATGCAATAATTAGCTACAAAGCAGAATATTTTGGTACCAATGAAATAGAAATCATTCAAGAAGCTTTGCCTCAAGATAAAATAGAAAAGCCAGTAAATGAAAACCTGCAAACACCTAGTGTGCCGGTTCAAGAACCAAGAGTAGACTCTCAAGCAGTGTTGCCATCTGTCAATGTAAATGCTAATTTAGTTTTTAAAGTACAATTATTAGCGAGTTTAACTAATCTAGACACCAACTCTAAAAAATTTAAAGGTCTTGATGATATTGCTGTTGTAACCGAAAACAAATATTTTAAATACTTGTATGGCAATACTACAGATTATGAAATTGCAAAAAGAGATCTTAAAATGGCCAAAGAAAAAGGTTTCAGCTCTGCTTTTTTAATTGCATATAAAAATGGTGAAAAAGTAAGTATTCAAGATGCGCTTAAACAATACGCTACAGTTCATAAAAACTAATTTTACACCTCAATATTTTGCATAGTGTTTTAAAAATAAAAACAAAATGTGTCGTTTTTTTTCTAATGGCAAGCATAGCTGTTTTTTCTCAATCAAAAGATAAATTTATTGTTATCCTTGATGCTGGTCATGGAGGTAAAGATCCTGGAAATTCTTACCATGGATTTATAGAAAAAGAAATTGCACTAAAAACAACTTTGCAACTCGAAAAACATTTGAATGAAGATCCAGATATTAAGGTGATTCATACCAGGAAATCGGATGTGTTTATTGAACTTAAAGACCGACCACACAAAGCAAATAGTCTGCATGCAGATTTGTTTATTTCCATTCATTGTAATTCAGTGAAAAATCCTGTGCCTTATGGGACAGAGACATTTGTAATGGGTTTGACCCGAAGCAAAGGAAATCTTGAAATTGCCAAACAAGAGAATTCTGTTATTTTATTAGAGAAAGATTACAAAAGAAGCTATAAAGGATTTGATCCTAAAAATCCAGAAACATTAATAGGTTTAAAAATTTTACAAGAAGATTACTTAGATCGGAGTATTCGATTGGCATCAAAAATAGAGGGTAATTTTATACACAAACTCAATCGAAAATCTCGAGGTATCAAACAAACTCCATTGTGGGTGTTAGATGCAGCGTACATGCCAAGTGTTTTAATTGAGCTTGGTTTTTTAAGCAATAAAAGCGAAGGGGCTTATCTCAACTCTGCGGAAGGACAAAAAAACATGGCACAAGCAATTGCATCTGCCATAATTGCTTACAAAAAAGAATACTTTGATACAAGTTCTTCAAATGACAATGATGATTTGAAAGAAGTTTCAAAAACGAAATCATCCCCTGTAGATAAAAAATCAACGTTTAAGGGAACTTTATCAGACATAAATTCTAAACAATCTAAAACTAATGTTGTTTTTAAAGTGCAATTTGCATCGGGTAATAAAAAGTTGGATTTAAAGCCTCAGAACTTTAAAGGTTTAAAAGACGTTTCAGTTCAATCTAGCTCTGGATCTTTGTTTACTTATTTTTATGGAGAAGCAAATACGTATGCTGCGGCCAAAGAAGATTTGAAAAAGGTTCAATTAAAAGGTTATACAACTGCTTATATTGTAGCGTTTCAGAACGGAAAAAATATAAGTATTAAAGAAGCACTTAAATTATTATAACAAGTCAAATATTTTATATTAAATTTGTAAAAAATACAGGAATTTTGAAAATATCACGAGAAATTAAAACTGCAATTTTAGTTATTGCATCCATATCA
Organism: Flavobacterium sp. CECT 9288; assembly: GCF_918731615.1. NCBI lineage: Bacteria > Pseudomonadati > Bacteroidota > Flavobacteriia > Flavobacteriales > Flavobacteriaceae > Flavobacterium > Flavobacterium sp. CECT 9288. The sequence goes on from NZ_OU957226.1 coordinate 1,139,232, forward strand.
CTTTTTATTTGGGGTTACAGTTTTTTAAAAGGAAAAGACTTGTTTACGGATTATAAAACTTTTTTTGTAGAGTATAATAGTGTTGAAGGTCTTACGTCATCTGCTCCGGTAACTCTTAATGGCTTGATTATAGGTAAGGTAAGCAGTATTACTATTAATGCAAATACAGGTAAACTGCTTGTAGAGTTACAATTGAAAACTGATTTTCCTATTTCAAAAAGTAGTATAGCATCACTTTATGAGCCAAGTTTTATTGGCGGTAAGCAAATAGCGATTATGCCTAATTTCAATGATAAAGAATTAGCTATTGAAGGTCAGTTTTTTCAAAGCGGAATTAAGCTTGGTTTAACCGATAAAGTAGGAGATCAATTAGCGCCTTTGCAAGACAAACTTGAAAAATTATTAGGTAATACGGATAAATTAATTTCAGGATTGAATAATGTTTTAGATGAAAAAGGTCAAGCTGATATCAAATTGACTCTTGCTGAATTGAGTCAAACAGTGGCTGAGTTTCATAAACTTTCAACTAGTGTGAATGATTTATTAGCTACTAATAAAACACAAATTAATGGTGTTGTAACTAATTTGAATAAAGTTTCAGGTAATTTTTCAAAAATTTCAGATTCACTAAATAAGGCTGATTTAGGGAAAACAGTTAAAAATTTAAATGCTACCTTGAGTCGTGTTGATGGTATCATGCTCAATTTAGAGTCAGGCAAGGGAACTATTGGTAAATTATTAAAGGATGAATCTTTTTATCAAAATATTAAAACATCTACTAAAGAGTTAGAGCTGCTTCTCCAAGATATTAGGTTGTATCCTACTAGATACGTGAATATTTCAGTGTTTGGAAAGAAAAATAAACCATACGTTGGGCCGGAAAATGACACCATTAAATTAAAGTAAATATAAATTAAAATGAGCTACTTAGACAATATTTTATTTGCCATAACGCTGGCAATAGGTTTTGGATATTTTTTTATTAGTGTAAAAAAAATAAGAAGAAATATAAATTTAGGAACCGCTGTTGATCGTACAGATAATCCTAAAGCGAGATGGACTAACATGGCCATGATAGCACTTGGACAATCAAAAATGGTAAAGAGACCTGTAGCAGGTATTTTACACATTATAGTTTACATAGGTTTTGTAATCATTAACATTGAGTTGTTAGAAATTATTATTGATGGACTTTTTGGTACACATAGAGTTTTTGCTTTCTTAGGAACTACTTATAATGTATTAATTGCTTCATTCGAGATACTTGCTGTTTTAGTTTTAGTGGCTGTTTTTGCTTTTTGGAGTCGAAGAAATATTATTAAATTAAAGCGATTTGTAAGTTCAGATTTAAAAGGCTGGCCTAAAAGTGATGCGAATTACATTTTGTATTTTGAAGTGGTATTGATGACATTATTTTTATTAATGAATGCTTCTGATTTGCATTTACAAAATGTGCCAGGAGGTTACGGACATTTTATAAAAGCAGGATCTTTTCCTGTGAGTCAGTTTATTGAGCCTATTTTTAATGGACTTTCAAATGAATTAGTGATGTTATTATCCGAAGGTTTCTGGTGGGTGCATATCATTGGGATTTTGATTTTCATGAATTATCTTTATTTTTCAAAGCACCTTCATATTTTATTGGCTTTTCCAAATACGTATTTTGCTAACTTGAATGCACAAGGTAAATTTGATAATTTACAGTCAGTAACTAATGAAGTAAAATTAATGATGGATCCTAACGCAGATCCTTTTGCAGCAGCCCCAGTAGACCCAAACGCGGTTCCAAGTAAATTTGGTGCTAGTGATGTGCAAGATTTAAATTGGGTTCAGTTGTTGAATGCTTATACCTGCACGGAATGCGGTAGATGTACCTCTTCATGTCCTGCAAACAATACAGGTAAAAAATTATCTCCTAGAAAAATCATGATGGATACTAGAGATCGTCTTGAGGAAGTAGGTAAAAATATAGATGCAAACAAAGGTGTTTTTGTACCAGACAATAAGTCATTGTTGAATGATTATATTACCGCTGAGGAATTATGGGCTTGTACATCTTGCAACGCTTGTGTTGAAGAGTGCCCAGTAAACATTAGTCCGTTATCTATTATTATGGATATGAGACGTTATTTAGTAATGGAACAGAGTGCCGCTCCAATGCCATTGAATGCTATGATGACTAACATTGAAAACAATGGTGCACCATGGCAATATAACCAACAAGATAGATTAAATTGGAAGAATGAATAATCCATTGTAACGGATTTCATTATTGTATTTTTTTAATACAAACTCAAATTATCATATAACCGAATCAATAAAAAAGTATGTCAGAAAATTTAATAGTGCCAACCATGGCCGAAATGTTAGCTCAAGGAAAGCAGCCAGAAGTTTTATTTTGGGTGGGCTGTGCAGGAAGTTTTGACGATAGAGCCAAAAAAATTACGAAAGCTTTTGTTCGAATTTTAAATAGATCTAATGTTTCTTTTGCTGTATTAGGAACAGAAGAGAGTTGTACAGGAGATCCAGCAAAAAGAGCCGGAAACGAGTTTTTGTTTCAAATGCAAGCCATGATGAACATTGAAGTTTTGAATGGGTATGAAGCAAAAAAAATAGTTACTGCATGTCCTCATTGTTTTAACACGCTCAAAAATGAGTATCCAGAACTAGGAGGACAATATGAAGTAATACATCATACAGAATTTTTGAAATCGCTACTTGATGATGGTAGACTTACTATTGAAGGTGGTCAATTTAAAGGGAAGCGTATTACTTTTCACGACCCTTGTTATTTGGGTAGAGCCAATAACGTTTACGAAGCTCCTAGAGATTTAATAACGAAACTTGATGCGGCTCTTGTTGAAATGAAGCGATCAAAAGCCAATGGACTTTGTTGTGGTGCAGGTGGAGCACAAATGTTTAAGGATGCTGAAAATGGAGATAAAGAAATTAATATTGAGAGAACAGAGGATGCATTAGAGACAGCTCCTGATATTATTGCCGCAGGGTGTCCATTTTGTAATACGATGATGACAGATGGTATCAAAAACAAAGAAAGAGAAAGTGATGTCAAGGTAATGGATATAGCTGAGCTTATTGCTAATGCTCAAGACTTGTAATAATGAGAAAAATAATTATTGCACTTGTTTTAATTTTTAGTACTAATTCTTTTTCTCAAGACATGTATGACATTATTGGAAAAGAAACCTGTGCTTGTCTTGGAACAAAAAAATTAGATTATCAAAAACTAGATAAGAAAGAATTACAAACTCAAGTAGGGTTGTGTATGATTCAAAGTTATACGAGTCATATAAATGAATTCAAGCAAGAGGATAAGATTCAGTTTGATGATCAAGAAGGAATGCGAAAAATGGGCGAGAAAGTAGCACTAAAAATGTTAGTCAACTGCCCCGAAATTATTCTAGAGTTAGGCAAATCAACTCAGAAAGATATTGGTGATGAAAGTGAAGATGAACTTGTAGTTGATGAACCAGCGGATGTTTTTATAGAAGGTCAAGTTACCGCTATTAAAAAAGATCAATTTGTTTCTTTATTGGTAAAAGATAAAAACGGAAGAGCTTATAGTTTTTTATTATTGGATTACTTTGAAACAGCATCTGTATTGACTAATAATGAACTTAAAGTTAAAGATTCTGTAAAAGTTGGTTACACTGAGATTGAGCTTTTTGATGTAGCAACAAATGAATTCAAATATTTTAAAATTTTAACAGATATACAGCGTCAATAAATTCTAATTGCCCTGAAATTACAAATACAATTATATGTACGTCCCTTTTGAAAACTTACCCGAAGATTCTAGAATTTGGATTTATCAATCCAATAGAAAATTCTCTGATGCTGAATTTGCTGAAATAGAAAATTCATTACAATCTTTCTTAGAGCAATGGGCAGCACATGGAACTAGTTTAGAATCTTCTTATCTCTTAAAGTATAATAGGTTTATAATTATTGCTGTAAATCAAGAAGTACAAGCTGCTACGGGTTGTTCTATAGATGCATCTGTAGAGTTCATTCAAGCATTAGAACAAAAATATACGGTTGATTTATTAGATAAAATGAATGTGACTTTTAAGTTAGGAGAACACATTGCCCATAAAACGCTAATTGATTTTAAAAAAATGGTGAAAGACAAAGCGGTTACTGAAAACACTGTAGTTTTTAATAACCTGGTAAACACTATTGAAGAATTTAATGAATCTTGGGAAGTACCTGCAATAGATAGTTGGCACAGTCGCTTTTTTTAAGAGTGATACCAATACATCAAAACTAAAAGTGTCATTAATTTTTTTAAAATGCAGCAGTTAAAAACGCAAATTTTATTTTTTTTCTTGTTTTTAACGGCAAGTTCTACTGTTTTTTCTCAAAATGTAGACATAAAACTTTTAAGAAATCTACATATTGATCGCAATCAAAATTTGGATTCTTCATTTGAGGTTGTTACAAATAGTGCAGTTCCTGTTAGTATTACTGCTCCAGTATTGATCTATTCTATTGGGTTAATAAAGAAAGATAGTACACTAAAACATAAAGCAATTTTTATTGGCGAAGCATTTCTTGTTAATGCATTTATTACAAAAGCGCTCAAAGTAGCTGTTAATAGAGCCCGTCCTTTTGACACTTATTCTGATATTGACCCTGTTGTATCATCAACAGGAAAATCTTTTCCTTCAGGACATACTTCTATTGCTTTTTCTACTGCAACCTCATTAAGTATGGCGTATCCTGAATGGTATGTCATTGTTCCTTCTTTTTTATGGGCAAGTAGTGTAGGTTATTCTAGAATGCATTTAGGTGTTCATTATCCCAGTGATGTTGCAGCAGGTGCGCTTATTGGTGCTGGATCTGCTTTTGCTACTTTTAAGATTAATAAATGGTTGAATAAGAAAAAGTATAAAAAAATTGAAGGTGTAAAATAAAAAGACCTTTATACAATAGTACTTATTTATTTTTTTCTGTAGACGTTTCTTTTTCATTTTTTTAAACTTCCACTCCTTTTTTTTGAATAAGTTACTTTAATGAATGGTAATTAACATTAATTTCAGGAAACTCAATTCAAATTTACTTACTTTCGTTGTATTAAATAGTCTTCATGAAAATTGCAATTGTTTGTTATCCTACCTTTGGAGGTAGTGGCGTAGTTGCCACAGAACTTGGTCTTGAACTAGCGAGACGTGGCCACGAAATACATTTTATAACGTACAGCCAGCCAGTGCGCTTGGCGCTACTTAGTCCAAACGTACATTACCATGAGGTTAATGTGCCTGAGTATGCCTTGTTTCATTATCAGCCTTATGAACTGGCACTTTCTAGCAAGCTAGTAGATATGGTAAAGCTGCACCAAATAGAGTTGTTGCATGTGCATTATGCTATTCCGCATGCTTATGCAGGTTATATGGCAAAACAAATGCTTAAAGATGAAGGAATCAATATCCCAATGGTAACTACACTGCATGGTACTGATATAACTCTTGTAGGTAATCATCCTTTTTATAAACCTGCTGTGACTTTCAGTATCAATAAATCTGATTTTGTAACTTCGGTTTCTCAGAGTTTAAAAGACGATACCTTAAAATTATTCAACATAAAAAATGAAATTGAGGTCATTCCTAATTTTATCGAATTGGATAAAAACAAAACGGATACTAATTATCCGTGCCAACGTTCAGTAATGGCTAAAGAGAATGAGAAAATCATTACGCATATAAGTAATTTTAGAAAAGTAAAACGAATTCCTGATGTGATCAAAGTTTTTTATAACATTCAAAAAGAGATTCCTGCGAAGCTTATGATGGTGGGTGATGGTCCCGAAAAAGAAAAAGCGGAGCTTTTGTGCCAAGAGTTAGGAATTCAAGACAAGGTAATATTTTTTGGTAATAGTAATGAAATTGACAAAATTTTATGTCTCACTGATTTGTTTTTATTGCCTTCGCAAACAGAAAGTTTTGGACTTGCTGCGCTTGAGGCTATGGCTTGTAAAGTACCGGTTATTTCAAGTAATTCAGGTGGATTAGCCGAGGTGAATTTTGATGGTGTTTCTGGATATTTAAGTGATGTGGGAAATACTGATGAAATGGCTGTTAATGCTTTGAAAATTTTGAAAGATGAAAAAACTTTGGAATTATTTAAAGAAAACGCCTTTGAAGTTGCTAAACAATTTGATATCAAAAACATTTTACCCTTGTACGAAGCTTTGTATCTAAAAGCTATTAACAAATACAAATAATCAAAGTGGTATGGAGAATCTAAATTTTTAAAATCATGAGAAAAATAGTAATGGGGCTTATGATGATAACTTTGTTTTCTTGTGCAACAGGCAAGCCAGTAGCAACTGATTCAAAAAAGTTATATGAAGTACTAACAGAACAGACTTATGGAGGTGCTGCTATTCGTTTTTATGAAATTTTGTCAGAACCAAATGAGATCAGGATGCTTCAAAAGGATGAAAATCTTAAAAACAGTATTAAGCCTTCGGATTTACAAAGCTCAAATTTCGTAATTTTGAATATGGGTCAAAAATCAAGTGGCGGTTACAGTATAAATGTTGAGGGCGTAGTAGAAACACCTACTCAAGTTATTATTAAGGTAAAAGAAACAGGACCGGAGCCAGGCGGAATGGTTACACAAGCTATGACAAACCCTTTTTGTGTAGTAAAGATTAACTCCAAAAAAGAAATTATTTTTCAATAAAAAAAGGAGGCTATTTACGAATAAATAGCCTCCTTTTTATAAATCTGCTAATTAGAATCTGTATCTCACACTTAGTGCTAAATCTGGAGCAAAATTATCGTCTCTAAAGTTATCAGAGTTGAAGTAAAGTTCTGGTCTGATATCAAGACCTAATTGAATAGGAGCTTCTTTAAAGTTATATTCAAGACCTAAATTTCCAGCAACAAAGGCAAACGTACCGCTATCATCTACGTTAAAGTTGTTATTGAAGTTGTTATCATAACTCCAACTACCTAATCCACCACCTACACCAGCGTACCAGTTGAAACCACCATCAATGTTCCAAACCCATTGGTATAAACCTGTAAGTTTAAAAGCATCAACATTATTACTGTTTCTAAAACCTAAATCTAATTCTAAACGGTTGTTGTCACCAAGACCTCTTTGGTATGAAATTTCACCACCAAAACCGTCACTATCTCCTAAACGAAGACCTAATGCGTTTTTTGAAATATCTTGCGCTTGTGCTGTAAATGATAATGCTACTAGCATTACAGCAGATAAAATAATCTTTTTCATTTTTGTTTGTTTTAATTATTTAGCAAATTTATTTATTTACATGTTAATTGCGTTGTAAAATTTTAGTTAATTGTTACACAATTTCCACATTAATGGATCTAAAAGACTTAACAAGCTATTTAATCAAATTTTGCTTTACAAATATTTTTTTACTTGCAATAGATTGAGTTTCTATGAGATCTTCCATTTCAAAAAGATTGTCATCTTCCTCAAAATTCATCTCACTGTAATGAAATAATTTCCACCTTTTATTATTGTATTCCAGCGATGTAAGGTTTTCTATCCAATCTCCAGAATTTAGATAGAGCGTAGAGCCACTTTTGGTTTCTTTTTTGATGATTTTTGGTTCGTGAATATGTCCGCAAATAACGTAATCGTATTTTTTTTCTATAGCTAATTCAGTTGCAGTTTTCTCAAAATCAGAAATGTGTTTTACCGCTTTTTTTACACTAGCTTTTATTTTTTTGCTAAATGAATACGGTTCTTTTCCTAGTTTTTTTAAACACCAATTTGCAAACCGGTTGATCAAAATTAGATAATCATAGCCTAAACCGCCTAATTTTGCAATCCATTTAGAGTGTTGCACCGAGGCATCAAATACATCCCCATGAAAGACCCATAGTTTTTTTGAATCTAATGTTAAAATGAGTTTGTCAACCAATGCAAAATTACCCAAAGAGATGTCACTGAACTTGCGTAACATTTCATCGTGATTTCCAGTAATATAGTACACCTTAGTTCCTTTTGAGGCAAAACTGATGATTTTTTGAATAACCTTTAAATGTGATTTCGGGAAATAGGATTTTCTAAACTGCCAGATATCAACAATATCTCCATTTAGAATTAGTATTTTAGGTTTAATAGAGGATAAATAATTAAGGAGTTCCTTGGCATGACTACCAAAGGTGCCCAAATGCACATCGGATATGACAACCACTTCTACTTTTCTTTTTTTCAAGGTTTTTTATTTTTTGAAGTTTAACAAAACAATTAAAAATAAATTAAGTAACATTGAATTAAAAGTTAAGATTAGCGATACAATATTAATTTAATAACAATAAATCTAAGAACTTGCTTAAAACTTTAAACACTAAACTTTTGAACTTTGAAGTAAAATGGTACTTTTGTTCAAAATCAAAATGAAATGGCAGGAAATAGTTTTGGAACATTGTTTAAAATCACGACATTTGGAGAATCTCATGGTGATGCATTGGGTGGTATAATTGATGGTTGCCCTTCTGGGATTGCTTTAGATTTAGATGCTATTCAATTTGAAATGTCTCGAAGAAAACCGGGACAGTCGGCTATTGTTACCCAACGTAAAGAACCAGATGCTGTGCAGTTCTTATCCGGAATTTTTGAAGGTAAAACTACTGGTACTCCCATAGGTTTTGTTATTCCAAATACCAATCAAAAATCAGACGATTACTCTCATATAAAAGATAATTACAGGCCTAGCCATGCTGATTACGTATATGAAAAGAAATATGGTGTACGCGATTATCGTGGAGGTGGACGAAGTTCTGCTCGCGAAACGGCTTCTAGGGTTGTTGCTGGTGCTATTGCCAAGCAAATGTTACCCGAAATTAAAATTAATGCTTACGTGTCTCAAGTAGGACCAATAGCTCTTGATAAACCATACCAAGAATTAGATTTTTCCAAAATTGAAAACAATCCGGTACGATGTCCAGATGAGCAAGCTGCTGCCATCATGGAAGATTATATTCGCGGTATCCGTAAAGAAGGAGATACAGTAGGAGGTGTGGTATCTTGTGTTATTCAAAACGTTCCTGTGGGTTTAGGCGAACCTGTTTTTGATAAATTGCATGCCGAGTTAGGTAAAGCTATGTTATCAATTAATGCAGTGAAGGGTTTTGAATTTGGTAGTGGTTTTGAAGGTGCAAAAATGAAAGGTAGCGAGCACAATGACTTGTACAATACTGATGGAACCACAAAAACCAATCTTTCAGGAGGAATTCAAGGTGGTATCAGCAATGGTATGGACATCTATTTTAGAGTTGCTTTTAAGCCTGTTGCTACAATCATGAAAGAGCAAGAATCTTTAGATAATCAAGGAAATATAACTGCTATGACAGGAAAAGGCCGTCATGATCCTTGTGTTGTGCCGCGAGCAGTGCCCATAGTAGAAGCAATGGCTGCAATTGTTTTGGCAGACTTTTATTTGATAAATAAAACCTACTAAAAACAAATTCTATAAATTGTAAATAAAGAGCATTGTATTTCATCAAATATGAATTATTATGCTAAATATAATGTAACTAAATATCAAGTAATTAAAAATAATTTAATGGATCATACTACAAAAAAGACTTCATTTTTTTCAGGATTAACCGGGCAAATATTGATAGCAATGGTTCTTGGAGCCGTACTAGGAATTATAATACATAATAGTATAACTCCAGAAGATGCACAAAATTTTAGTAGTAAAATTAAAATTTTGGCTACTGTTTTCATTCGTTTGGTTCAAATGATTATTTCGCCTCTAGTATTTACAACCCTTGTTGTGGGTATTGCAAAATTAGGAGATATTAAAGCGGTAGGAAGAATTGGCGGTAAAGCTATGGCTTGGTTTTTTACAGCATCATTTGTCTCATTGTTACTTGGAATGTTATTTGTTAACGTTTTGAAGCCTGGAGTGGGTCTTAATTTATCAAATGTGGATTTAGCTGCCGTATCTGAAGTGACTGCAAAAACACAAAACATATCATTCGATAATTTTATAGAACACATTGTTCCAAAAAGTATTTTTGAAGCAATGGCAACCAATGAAATTTTACAAATTGTAATTTTCTCAATCTTTTTTGGATTAGCTGCTGCATCATTAGGGGAGTATGTTAAACCAGTGATTACAGCATTTGACAAAATATCACATATTGTTTTAAAAATGGTGAATTTCGTTATGAAGTTTGCACCTATTGGTGTATTTGGAGCCATTGCAGGGGTGTTTGCAGTACGAGATTTTCAAGAATTAGCCATTACTTATTTCAAGTTCTTTGGTTCTTTTTTGATTGGGATTTCTTCTTTATGGGTTGTTTTAGGAGTTGTAGGGTATATTTTTCTAAAAGGGAGAATGACTGTATTGTTAAAACGTATTGTGAGTCCGTTAATTATTGCTTTTGGAACAACAAGTAGTGAAGCTGTTTTCCCAAAACTTACTGAGGAGCTAGAACGCTTTGGAGTAAAAGACAGAATTGTATCTTTTATGTTGCCGCTGGGATATTCTTTTAATCTTGACGGAAGTATGATGTACATGACATTTGCCAGTATATTTATTGCGCAAGCGTATGGTATAGATTTATCGTTAGGAACTCAAATGACGATGTTGTTAGTTTTAATGCTTACTAGTAAAGGTATTGCGGGTGTGCCAAGAGCTAGTTTAGTAGTAGTTGCAGCAACTTGCGGAATGTTTGATATTCCTATTGAAGGTATTGCTTTAATTTTACCAATTGATCACTTTTGTGACATGTTTAGGAGTGCGACTAACGTTTTAGGAAACGCTTTAGCAACTTCTGTAGTAGGGAAATGGGAGGGAAGTGATGATGCTGATGAAGTGGTTTCTTGATAAAGTAAGTTCACTTATTGATATAAAAAAAGCAGTAAAAATTTTTACTGCTTTTTTTGTTTTAAGTTTGTGTCACTTTTCAGGACTAGACAGTTGTTGTAATTACCTAATACCAGCGTTTTTTATTTTGTTTTGATGTAGCTGATTTTCTTGATTTATGAGCTCCACCACTTCTGTTTGAATTTTTTTGTTGTGATGCGGGTGCCGACTCGGGGCTTCCAGAGTGCCAATGAAACGAATGATCATTAACAGTTTTAACATCTACTTTTATTAGCTTTTGAATTTCTTTCCAGTACGTATGTTCGTCTTTACCGCAAAAAGAAATGGCAATTCCGCCATTACCAGCGCGACCTGTTCTTCCTATACGGTGTACGTAGGTTTCTGGAATGTTTGGTAAATCAAAATTGATTACTACTGGAAGTTGATCAATATCAATTCCTCTGGCAGCAATATCAGTAGCAACAAGAACACCAATTTCTTTATTTTTAAAAGCATCAAGAACACGTTGTCTTGCATTTTGGGACTTGTCCCCATGTATAGCTTCGGCAGGAATATTGTTTTTGCGCAACGCTTTGACTACATTATCAGCACCATGTTTTGTTCTAGAGAAAACCAAAACATCTGTCAAGTTTTCGTTCTTGATTAAGTGATACAATAAATTTCTTTTTTCCCCTTTTTCTACAAAGTATACTCTTTGCTCCACATTTTCGGCGGTTGAGGAAACAGGTGAAACAGTTACGGTTTCAGGATCTGTTAAAAACATTTCGGCAAGTTCTCGAATGGCAATTGGCATCGTAGCAGAAAAAAACAAAGTTTGTCTGTTTTTTGGCGTAAGCTTTACTATTTTTTTGACATCATTTACAAAACCCATATCAAGCATTTGATCTGCTTCGTCAAGAACTAATGTGTGAAGGTGATCTAAGTCAATAAACCCTTGTTTGTGTAAATCCAACAATCTTCCTGGTGTAGCAATCAAAATATCGATACCGTTTTTAAGGGTATCAACCTGTGGATTTTGAGAAACACCTCCGAAAATGGTTAGCTGAGTTAGATTAGTATATTTGGCATACGTTTCAAAGCTTTGGCCTATTTGCACGGCAAGCTCGCGCGTAGGAGTCACAACAAGAGCACGAATATGTTTGGCTTTTTTTGAAGACCCCACAATTCGATGCAGCTGGTGAATAATAGGTATTGCAAATGCAGCAGTTTTTCCAGTTCCAGTTTGTGCACACCCTATTAAGTCGCGTCCTGATAAAACAATAGGAATAGATTTTTCTTGAATGGGAGTTGGGTTTAAATAACCTTCTTCAAAAACGGCTTTTTGTATGCTTTTTGATAATGATAACTCTTCGAATAACATAATTTTGGGTATTAATTGGGCTGTAATTAGAAAGTAAACAGCGTGGCAAAGATAGTATTTATATTTTTGGTTCCTTTTTTCTAAAAATTAAAGGTTACTTTATTAAATGTTAGGTAGCAAGGAACCATTGGCTTTTATAAAATCAGTTACTAGATACCCAATTAATTTACCTATCAGATGATTGTTTTTATCTTCACCCAAATCTGGTGCGCCTTCGCAAATGTGAATGTAAGCTACATTACGGCGTTTTCCATAATAATAAATAAACTGTCGCAATTGTTCTACAGAAAAACCGCTCATTGTCATAGCACTACAAGCTATATTAGGTATGGCATCTAAGTCAATTTCGATACCAAATGGTTCGTCATTAATGAACTCTAAAGCATGCATCATTTCTTGTGTAAAATCTTTTTCTCTCCTGATGCTGATGCTGTCATAGGTGTTATACCGAACTCTATCGTCTAGTTTTTTAATAGTATCCAATACATTTTTTGAGGTGTAATTTTCATGCAATCCAAAGACGAAATATTTTTTCAAAAAACCTTCTTCAAAAGCATAAGAAAAACCGTTTCCGCTGTGTCTTCCCTCTAGGATTCTAAAATCAGAATGAGCGTCAAAGTTGATCGCATTAATAGGTTTACCTTTTGCTAGAGCAGTTCCTTTTATATTACCGTAAGAATTATTATGCCCGCCACCTATTACGATAGGGATTTTTCCTAGTTTTACAATACTAAAAATGATATGTGAAACATCTTTATCTATTTTTGTGACTAACTGACTTAGTTTAGACCGATCATCAATATCGTTAAAATCAAGGTTTGCTACCTCTTTCATCAACTGTACTACGTCAAGTTGTCCTAAAATTACAATTTGACTTCCTTTGCAAAACCTATTGTGTTGAATATTAGCAATACTAGCTATGGCGCTGTCCCAAGCAGAAGCAGCTCCTGGTCTGCCATAATTGGCTCGCACACCTATATCTTCAGGAATTCCAAAAAGTACATATCGGGCCTCGCAATTTTTTATAAAATCCAGATAATCAGTATCTTTTGGGATAGTGATCATTTTTTCACCAAATTTTATCTCTCCACTTCTGTGGTTCGTAATTTTAGCAAGATCCTTTATTGTGAACGGTATTATTTTTTCCATCAGAAAAATTTTTTTTCTCAAAAATAATATAATTGCATTAACATACGTTAGTACTTGAGCAGATAATGTTAAATTTGTAAACAAAAAATTAAATTCGAAATGGAAAATCCCAAAAGCAGTTCAAGCCTTAAAGCGGTTGTAGCGATATTAGCTATTTTATTAGTAGGTAGTTTAGTATATATTTTTAAAATCACTTCTGATGCTGAAGTGGTAAAAACAGAGTTAGATACTACATTAACCGAAAAGGAGTCGGTAATGAAAGATTTACAAGAACTAAAAATGACTTACGATGCTGCCATCTCAGAGAATACGTCTATGTCTGACGAACTTATTTTAGAGAGAGATAAAGTTGTAGCATTAATGACAGACTTAAGTAAGTCTAAAGGCGATGTAGCTTCATTATCAAAATACAAAACTCAATTTAATGCTTTACAAGGTAAAATGAAAGTATTGATGGCGGATAATGAGTCTTTGAAAAAGGCAAATACCACTCTTACTTCTCAGCGTGATAGTACAGCGGTGGTTCTTGGTGAGTCAAAAAAGTACAACGAGGCACTTGCTGGCCAGAACGAAGAATTGACAAAAGTGGTTGAAAAAGCAGCTAAATTAACAGTGTTAAATACAAGAGGTTCTGCATTCAAATTAAAAAGCTCTGGTAAAGAAATCTCAACAGATAAAGCAAGTAGAGCTGATGTTTTGAGAATAAGCTATACAATTGCTGAGAACCAAGTTGCTCAGTCAGGAACTAAAGCATATTATGTTCAAGTAATTGACAGTAAAAACAACGTTATTGGAGATAAGAAAACAGAAAACTTTGGAGATAATTCTTTGACTTACAGTTTTATTTCAAATATTAATTACGAAAACAAAACTGTAGATGTTACTGAAAGTGTAAGAGGAAAAGATTTTCCAAAAGGAACTTATTATGTAAATATTTTTGATAAAGATCAACTGGTTTCTAAAACTAGTTTTACTTTAAAATAAAATATCAACCATATAATAGGAAAGAGGAACTCAAGGGTTCCTCTTTTTTTATGAAATTATTTCTCCTGCAATTATAACAGTTTCTATAAGATTGCTGCCAAAAGCGTATGGCAATTGATAATAGGACGAAACAGGTTTTGTAATAATTAAATTTGCGACTTTGCCTCTTGTAATGCTTCCATGCGTGGTAGCTAAATCCATGGCGTATGCACCGTTTATTGTGGCTGCGTTGATAGCTTCTTCGGGTGTCATTTTCATTTTTATACAGGCTGTAGCAACTACAAAGTTCATATTTCCCGATGGTGTAGATCCTGGATTAAAATCTGTAGCAAGAGCAAGCGGAAGTCCAGCACGCATCATTTCGCGAGCAGGTGTATACGGAATACTCAAAAAATACGAACATGAAGGCAATGCTACAGGCATAACGTCAGTATTTTTTAAAGCTTCAATATCCTCTGGTTTCATTACTTCAAGATGATCAACTGAAAGGACATTGTATTGCGTTCCCGCTTGGATTCCGCCTATAGAATTGAATTGATTGACATGTATCTTTGGCTTTAAGCCAAATTTAATTCCGGCTTCCATAATTTGTTGGGTCTCTTCAACAGTAAAATAACCTGATTCGCAAAAAACATCAATGAAATCAGCTAGTTTATTTTTTGCAATTTCAGGAAGCATTTTATTGATTATTAAATCAATATAACCTTTGTGATTTTCTTTGAATTCCAATGGAAATGCATGTGCACCTAGAAAAGTAGCTTTGATTGCAACAGGATAATTTTGTTGTAATCGCTGAATTACTCGAAGCATTTTCAACTCTCCTTCAACGGTTAAGCCGTATCCTGATTTAATTTCAACAGCTCCGGTTCCTAATTGCATGACTTCTTCAAGGCGTCCTTTTGATTGTTGATAGAGTTCTTCTTCTGAGGTTTCATTTAGTTTTTTAGCCGAATTTAAGATTCCACCACCACGATTTGCAATTTCTTCGTATGTCATGCCATTAATTCGGTCAACAAATTCTTGTTCACGGTTTCCTGCATACACAATATGCGTATGGCTGTCACACCAAGACGGTAAAACTATTTTTCCCGCTGCATCAATGGTTTTATTAGGTGTTGTTTGAGGCAACTCTTCCATAGCGCCAAAATCAGATATCAGGCCGTTTTCTATAACAAGATAGGCATTTTTTATTGTGGGTAAAATAGCCATATCGGCACCAGAAACTTTCAAAACGGAAGAATCTCGAACCTGTAGCAATTCTTTAATATTAATGATTAATGTTGTCATTGATAATGAAATTATTCAGTGATTTTAATTTCGAACATTTTGTCCCAATTTTTCCCTGTAACAAAAATGGTTTTTGTTTTAGGGTTATAAGCAATTCCGTTTAGGACATCCGTGTCAGGTAATTGAGTTATTTTTTTCTTTAAGTCCGCTAGATTAATGATAGCTTCAACCGCTCCATTTTTGGGGTTTATCACTGCAATAGCGTCTTTTTGATACACATTTCCGTAGATTTTACCGTTGATCCACTCGAGTTCGTTAACGCCTTCTACTTTAGAATTTAAAGAGTACACATGAATTTGGTCAATAGGTTTAAAAGTTTCAGGATTTAGTATGTGAATGGTTTCTGAGCTATCAGTCATGTATAAATGGGTACCGTCATTAACTAATCCCCAGCCTTCCATATTTTTATAGTATGGCATTGTTTTTTCTTTTTTGAAAGTATCCGCATTGTACACGTATCCTTCATTGTTTTGCCATGTTAATTGGTATACTTTATTATTAAGAATTGTAATGCCTTCGCCAAAGTATTGATCAGCTAATTCCACTTTTTTATACACTTCTCCAGTTTTATAATTTGTTTTTCTTAAGCTAGAGATTCCTTTTATTCCTGTTCCGTTTCCAGCTCCATTTCCAGTTCCTTCATACAGCGTATCTCTATAGAATTCTAAACCTTGTGTATAAGCAGCATTGTCGTGCGGGTAGGTATTTACAATGGTATATTTTAATAATTTTGGTTGAATATTAGAAACTAATTCAACGCTTGTAGTAGCTTCTGAATTTTGTCCTTCGAAAAACACTATGGCCTTTACGTTTTGGAATCCTAATTTTTGGTCTTTAAAATCTAATTTAAAAGGCGTATTTCCTTTGTTTGACGCTATCTTTTTATCATTAACATAAAATACAATACTATCAATTGTTTTAGAATTGCTGTTTATAATATTTATATCAAGAGCATCATTTGGGGTGTATTGCAGTTTAAATTTAGAATTATCAATGCTAAATACACTATTTTGAATATTTTTTGTTTCGTTACAACTGTTAAGAGCTATTCCTAATAAAATGACAGATAGGAAGTTATATTTTTTCATAATCGTTTTTTTTGTTGCACTAATATACAACGTTATTTTTAATGAGTAAAGCACTTGCAAAAATATAAAAAGATTGTATATTTGCAGCGGCAAGTCCTACACGACCAGCTCCTGCAGACTCCCCCAGGATGGGAACATAGCAAGGGTACGTGGTTGAGCGGTGCGATGTAGGTCGCTTGCCATTTTTTATTTCTTTTCAGTAAATGTAGTCTTCCTTAGGGAAGATTTTTTTATTTTTGACCAATCCTAATGTAAAAATAAAGTTGATGAGTAAGGTAGTTTTAATAACCGGAGGTTCTTCAGGAATAGGGAAGTCTATTGGAGAGTTTTTGCAGCAGAAAGGTTTCACTGTTTATGGAACTAGTAGAAATCCAGAACGTATTCTAGATTCTGTTTTTCCTTTAGTAGCTTTGGATGTAAGGGATGTTAATTCTATTCGTGCGGCTGTGGCCAAAGTTATTGAAACCTCAGGAAGATTGGATGTTGTGATTAATAACGCTGGTGTGGGTATTACGGGACCATTGGAAGAAATTCCGATGCAAGAAATGAAGAATAATTTTGAGACTAATTTTTTTGGTCCTATTGAAGTCATGAAAGCTGTTTTGCCGCAGATGCGTTCTCAAAAAGCAGGTTTGATCATCAATATAACGTCAATTGCAGGATATATGGGATTACCTTATCGCGGGATTTACTCCGCTTCAAAAGGGGCACTTGAATTAATTACCGAATCCTTGCGAATGGAAGTAAAATCTTTTGGGGTACATATTACAAATGTGGCTCCGGGTGATTTTGCTACAAATATTGCTTCTGGTAGGTTTCATGCTCCAGTGATACAAGGATCTGCTTATGAGAGTGCATACGGGAATACCTTAAAAACAATGGATGAGCATGTAGATAGCGGTAGTAATCCAACTGAAATGGCCGAAGCGGTTTATAGAATAATACAAACCCCTGAACCAAAAATTCATTATAAAGTTGGGGTTTTTATGCAGAAATTCTCAATTGTATTAAAGAGAATTCTTCCTGATAAAATATATGAAAAAATATTGATGAACCATTATAAACTTTAGTCTATGAGTATTATTTCCGAGTTTTTACCACTGATTTTTAGTGTATTAGTTATTGCGGGTGTCTTTTTTACGGTGTTTTATATACTTAAATCATTAAGTGATAAAATTAATAATGCTGAGCTTTATCGAGAAGAATCACTTTCTGTTTTAGAAGAAATTAGAGATGAATTAAAAGAATTGAATAAAAAGAATTCTCTTAAGTAGTTATAAATTGTAATTTTGCACGGGATTTGCGTGAGGGATTGCAGTGGAAATCCTTTTATTTTTTTCTTTAAAAAATAAAAGATTGTAACGAAAAGCCCGACCCTTGGGTCACGCCCAAAGAATTAGAAACACACAATTAAATATAAAACAATTATGAAATTTTTTATTGACACGGCTAATTTAGCTCAGATTAAAGAGGCGCAAGCATTAGGCGTTTTGGATGGCGTAACTACAAATCCTTCCTTGATGGCCAAAGAGGGCATAACAGGAAAAAACAATATTTTAAAGCATTACGTGGATATTTGTAATCTAGTTGATGGTGATGTGAGTGCCGAAGTAAATGCTTTGGATTACGAAGGAATGGTGAAAGAAGGTGAAGAATTAGCAGATTTACACGATCAAATTGTGGTAAAATTACCCATGACGAAAGAGGGTGTAATGGCTGCTAAATATTTTTCGGATAAAGGAATTAAGACTAACGTAACTTTAGTATTCTCTGCGGGTCAAGCATTATTGGCTGCAAAAGCGGGTGCTACTTATGTTTCTCCGTTCATTGGTCGATTGGATGATGTATCTACAGACGGTTTGGCTTTGATTGAAGAAATCAGATTAATTTATGATAACTACGGGTATGAAACCCAAATTCTAGCTGCTTCTGTACGTCATACAATGCACATTGTGAACTGTGCAAAAATTGGTGCTGATGTGATGACAGGTCCTTTATCTGCTATTTATGGTTTGTTGAAACACCCATTGACTGATATAGGATTAGCGCAATTTGTGGCTGATTTCGAGAAAGGAAACAAATAGATTTGAGATCGTAGACTAACAATTTCTGTTTAAGATTTTATAGTAATTAAAACTCCCTTTATGTATTGTAATGGGAGTTTTTTTTTTTTTTTTTTTTTATCTAAAACGATTGAAAATGTACTAGTTGAAACTATCAGATGAATTTTATATGGAGATTCTCAGTGATTTGAGTTTCAACAAAAAATCCCATTCTAATAAGATAGAATGGGATTTTTATATTATTTGAAACATTTTTTAGTGTCCTCCAGAAAGTTTTTTATCAAAATCAATACCTTGAGCTCTTAAAATTCCACTTACTTTCCAAGCATAAAAAGCTAGATAAGCAAAGCATAAAATACCAATGATATAACTTTGTTGGATTCCAATTCCTTCAGCAACTTTTCCTTGTAAAACACTGATAAAACCACCACCCATAATCATCATAATTAAGAAACTACTTCCTTGACTAGTGTTTTTTCCAAGTCCACTTACCGCTAGGGTAAAAATACAAGGCCATAATGTACTGCAAAATAATCCAACACTCGTGAATGCATATACACTTATCATTCCGCTAGTTGACATTCCTATTGCTGTGGCAATAATTCCTAAAGTTGAAAATATTAATAACATTCGGGCTGGATTTCCTTTACTAGCCATATCAGCTGCAATTAGAACCAAAATCACTAATCCGTAAACATAAAATGGAGTCAAATCATGATTTGCAATAGCATTAACTCCTAAGAACACACCGAAAGCTAAATAAGGAGCAATGAATCGTAATATTCTTTGCAAACTCATATCATTTGTAAACGCCTCTACCGCACCGGTCCAACGACCAATCATTAAACTAGCCCAATACAGTGATATATATGGAGCTACATCTTTTGTTAGGAATCCTAATTTACTTTCCATGTAAGCAGGTAAATTACTAGCAGTAGAAACTTCAACGCCAACATACAAGAAAATTGCAATCATACCCATTACTAATTGAGGGTATTGCAAAGCCGATTTTTTTGCAGGAACACCATCGTGCGCTTCTGTTTCTTCAACTAAAGCTGGTTTGTCTGGCAATGAAGAAAATTTTAAAAGGATAGCAACAAGTAAAAATGCAACACCTAAAACCAAATAAGGAATTTTGACGCTTTCTATACTTGCGCTTGTATTGGCATTAGCACTTGATCCAAAAATGGCAAAACTAACGATAAGTGGACCAATAGTAGTTCCAAAATTATTAATTCCTCCAGCTAATGTTAGGCGCTGAGAACCTGTAGATATTGGGCCTAAGGCAATTGCAAGTGGGTTAGCAACAGTTTGCTGCAAAGAAAAGCCTAAACCTACAATGAAAAGCCCAGCAAGCATTAAAGTAAATGATCCAGTATTAGCAGCTGGATAAAATAGAAGTGTTCCTAAAGCTGAGATTAATAGTCCCAATGAAAGACCATTTTTATAGCCAATTTTATTCACTAAATCTTCTTTAAGTACAACTGAAACCCCCATATATATTAAAGATCCAACAGTGTATGCAATGTAAAATGCAAAAGCTACTAATTGACTTTCGCCTTGAGAAAGATTAAATGCGGTTTTAAAAACTGGGATTAAAATGTCATTACTTGCAGCGACAAATCCCCAAAAGAAGAAGACGGTTACTAGAGGAATAAATTGCCCCCAATTGGTTTTTGAATTTTCAGAATTCATGATTTAGTTTAATTAATAGGTTAGTAAAATAATTCTTGCTGCAATAGGGTAAATGTATTTCTTAACCAACATAAAAAAAAATTATTTCTAATAAATTTCGTTAGTTTTAAACCAACAACCAGTTTTATTCAACAAAAGACTTTTTTGTAATATGGAAAGTTAAGGGAATTAATCTAAAATTTTACTTTTCACTTCTTTACTATAATTTCTGCCTATAGGTATGGTATAGGAAGCTATTTGTATTCTATTTCCCTCGATTGTTTTTACTTTATCCAAAGCGATGGAGTAAGATTTATGAATACGAATGAAGCGATCTTCTGGAAGCTCCTCGGTTAAAGAAGAAAGTGATTTATGTGTAATATAGGTTTTTTCGGCGGTAACTACTTTGATGTATTCTTTCATTCCTTCAATGAATAGAATTTCATCTATATTAATTTTTACCATTTTTTTATCTACTTTGATAAAAATATACGGATCTACACGATGATTCTCTTGTTTTGTAGCTAATCGGTTTTGAAATTCACCAGTTATTTTTGATATACATTTTATAAATCGAGGCAGCGGGATAGGTTTAACTAGATAATCAAGAACATCTAAATCATAGCTTTCAGCAGCAAATTCTCGGAAGGCGGTTGTGATAATAATCTTGGTATTCGAATTATTTTTATACAATTGTATCAACTCAAAACCAGACATGAGAGGCATATTTATATCTAAAAATAGTGCATCTGTTGTGTTGTTATTCAAAAAATCTAAGGCTTCAATAGAATTATTAAAAGTTGCTATAACTTCAAATTCTGGAAAGTTTTGGAAATAGTTGATTAATACTTTAATAGCCAATGGTTCATCATCAATCAATACACACTTAATCTTCATTGTTTATAGGTATTTGTAAACGAATTATATAGAAATTAAATTTGATTTGATGGTTTAACTGATAATTGTCTTTAAATAGTAATTTTAATCGTTCTTTAGTATTAGTTAGACCAATCCCATTTTTAGAGTTTTCATTTTGTGAAAGTACAAAATTATTTATTATTTCAAAATCGAGTGTTTTATTGTTGATGATTTTGCAGTTAATCTTTATGGTCAAGTCCTTGTTATTTATTCCGCCGTGTTTGAACGCATTTTCTATCAATGAGATTAATAATAAAGGAGGAACATGTATATTGTCAAAATTAGATTCTAGATTAATAAAAACAGTAGCATTTTCAAATCGTAATTTTTCAATTTCAATGTAATTCTGTATGTAGTCAAATTCTTTTAGTAATGGAGCAAACTTGGCTCCTTCAATATCATAAAGAACATATTCCATCAAATGGGAAAGTTTTATAATTACATCAGGCACTTTTTTTGAGTCTTCTAAGGAAAGTGCATAAAGATTATTTAAGGTATTAAAGAAAAAATGAGGTTGGATTTGTGTTTTTAAGTATTCAAGCTTTATCTTATATTGATTCTCTCTAAGAGTTCTATTGTTTTCTCTTTCTTTTAGCCAAGTTAATGTCAGGTAGATTGAGGACGCCATTGCTAGAACATATAATTCACCAATACAAACAGCAAGAATATGATTGATTTCAAAAGGCTGATAGTCTCTATTGGCTTCAGGCCAAATGTTTTTTGAAATAATATAATAGGTTAATCCCGTTTTTAAAATATAAATGCATCCTAAACTAGTTAATAGAGCAAATGTATAATGAAGGTATTTTGATCTTAAAACAAATCTTGGTACTAAAACAAATAAATTAAAATAGACTAAAGGTATGTGTAATGCAAATTCGATTAGATTTGACTTAAATGAATATTCATAGTCATTGAAGTAGGCACCCCATCTTAAAAAATTCAATAAAAAATACAATCCCCAAAACCAAAAATGATTTTGAATTTTGATTTCAAATTGCATATCTTTTATTTTATCCATGGTTTTGGAGCCTATTAGGAAATAAGTTTACAAGTGATTCTTGTATTTGATTTTGCAACTTTAATCATTTTGTCAATAAAAACGGGACTTTTTAAAGAAAAAAAAGTTTAATTATTAATATATAAATGTAATGAAAATTAGAAAACGTTTTCGTGTAACATATTATTGAACAAAAGATGTCGTTCGTTTAAAAAACGATACTGTTGGTATAATTTATTTTTTTTAACAAAATCTTAAAGATAATTTTATATTATAACTAACTAATACATTAAAAAAAATGAAACAAATTTTATTAATCGTTATGATTATTTTTGCTTCGCAACTTTCATTTGCGCAAGTAAAAACGCTCAAAGGAACGGTAACTGATGCCAGCGGTATGCCAATTCCTTCTGCAAATGTTCAAGTACAGGGAGAATCAAAAGGAGCAACCACTGATTTTGATGGTAATTTTGCTATCCAAGTAAGTGTGGGTAAAACTTTAGTAGTATCTTATTTAGGATACGAAACGAAATCGGTAGTAGTTGGTGATGCAGATACTATTAAAATAATATTAAACAGTGGTGCTACAACAGCATTAACCGAAGTTGTAGTAACTTCATTAGGGATTAAGAAAACAAGAAAATCTCTTACTTATGCTGCTCAAGAGTTAAAAGGTGAAGAGTTAACAAGAGTAAAAGACGCGAACATTATTAATACTATAGCAGGTAAAATTGCAGGTGTTGCTGTAACAAGAAGCTCTGGGGGTACTGGAGGATCTACTAAAGTAGTTATTCGTGGTAATTCTTCTGTAAGCAATAACCAGCCATTATATGTTATAGATGGTATTCCTTTATATAATGGATCAGCAGGACAACCAAACAATGCTTTTGGGGATACAGCTGGTGGAAACCGTGATGGAGGAGATGTAGTTTCTTTGATTAATCCAGATGATTATGAAGGAATGACTGTTTTGAAAGGTGCAGCAGCATCGGTTTTATATGGTTCGCAAGGGGCAAATGGCGTAGTATTATTGTCTTCTAAAAAAGCAAAACAAGGTAAAGCTCAATTAAAAGCTTCTTCTGTATCCACATTTGAATCAGCTGCTTACTTACCAAAATTCCAAAATGATTATGTTGCGGTTGCAGGTGGTGAAGAAACTTGGGGAGCAAAGCAAAAAGTAAATGATCACGTAAAAGATTTTTTTGAAACTGGAAGTACTCAAATTTCTTCAGTTAATTTCACAACAGCTTCTGATGTGGCATCTACTTCATTATCTTATGCAAATACAACAGGATCTGGGATTATTCCTGGAAATGGTTTGAAACAAAATAATTTTGGTTTCCGTCAATCAGGTAAATTATCGGATAAATTAACTGTTGCTGCAAATGCAAATTATACTACACGTACTGTAAATAATAGACCAGTAAATGGTTTGTACTTTAACCCATTGACGGGTGTATATTTAATGCCAAGAGGGAATGACTTTAACGAATATAAAAAGAATTTCGAAGTTTTTAACCCTACTAGAAATATGAATGTTCAAAATTGGATGACTAATAGAGATATTATGCAAAATCCTTTTTGGGGAATCAACAGAAACAAATCTGAAGATACGAATCAATTTTTTAATGGAAACTTAGCTTTAGATTATAAAGCAACAGATTGGTTATCTATTGCCACTAGATATAGTTATAATAGAGTTGAAAGTGGATTTACAAAAGAAGTTTTTGCTACTACTCAAGGTACATTATCTCATATAAATGGTAGATATATTGACATCAATAACTTGAGTACTCAACGTTATGCTGATTTAATCGCTACGATTAATACTAAATTTAATGATGATTTTAGTTTTAATGCTAATATCGGTTCAAGTATCACGAATACTTTGGCTAATAAAAGAACAACATTAGATTCTGGAATTGGTGGAGGTTTACAAATTGCGAACTGGTTTACTTTGGGTAATTTTGTAAATAACGCATTAAACTTACAAACTGTTGATTCAAGAAAAGAAGTTCAATCAGTTTTTGCAGCAACAACTTTTGGATACAAAGAGATGTTATTCTTAGACTTGGCAGCAAGAAATGACTGGTCTTCTACATTGGTTAATACTGACAACACAGGATTTTTCTACCCATCTGTTGGGGTAACAGCCATTCTTAGTGAAATGGTAAAAATGCCAGAATTTGTAAATTACGGTAAAGTGCGTGCTACTTATGCTCAAGTAGGTAATGATATTTTTCCATTCGTAACTTCTCCAACGTATGGTTTTACAATTGAAGGTAATAAGCCAGCTACAGTTGCTCCACAACCAGGAACTTCTTTGCGTCCTGAGTTAAAATCTGAGATTGAAATCGGTACAGAATGGAGAATGTTTGACAACCGTTTAGGATTTGAATTGTCTTACTATAATTCAAACACTAAACACCAATATTTACAAGTTTTAGCGCCACCAACAAATCCATTAGGAGTTAAATATTACGGAATTAATGCAGGAAGTATTTCTAACAAAGGTTTTGAAGCTGTAGTAACCGGTAAAATTATTAAAGGAAATAAATTCTCTTGGGATGCAACAGTAAATTATTCTAAAAATATAAATAAAGTAGAAGAAATTCCAGCAGAATTAGGAGGAAAAGTAATCTTGACAGAAGCTGGAGTAAATAACTACAGATATGTATTACAGCAAGGTAAACCATTTGGTGTTATTGAAGGAGTAAATATTAAGAGAGATGCACAAGGTAAAGTATTATTGAATGCTGACGGAACTATTCAAAAAACAGAATTTGAAGAAGTAGGAAACTCTAATCCAGATTTTATGTTAGGTTTTTCTAACTCATTCAAAGTAGGTTCGTTTTTTGCGAATGTATTAGTTGATGCAAGATTTGGTGGAGAAGTAATGAGCTTGACAGAAGCTACAAACGATGAGTTTGGTGTTTCGAAAGCAACTGGTGATGCAAGAAATGCAGGAGGTGTAGCTATTAATGCAGTTTATCCAAACGGAAATGCTTATTCAGGTAAATATCCTGCAGAAAGTTATTATAAACAAGTTGGTGGTAGAGCTGGAGCAACAGGAGAATATGTATATGATGCTACAAATGTAAGTTTAAGAGAGGTTTCTGTTGGATATACATTCAACACTAAAAAAATACCATTTTTACAATCAGCAAGCTTGTCTTTAATTGCTAGAAACTTAGGATTTATCTACAAAGATGCTCCTTTTGACCCAAACATTTCATTAAGTACTGGTGAAGGCTTACAAGGGATAGATGTTTATGGAATGCCATCTACAAGAAGTATCGGTCTTAACTTAAACGTAACTTTCTAATTAAAAAAACATGAAATTAAATACAATTAAAAAAACAGCTATTTGTGTTTCCTTACTCGCAGCAGTAAGTTGCACAAACAATTTTGAAGATATTAATACCAATCCAACGGGTATTACTGAGGCGCAATATGAACAAGATTTTAATAATATCAAAGGTGCTTTTGCTCCTATGTTTAATAACATTATTGTCTTGACTCCAGAATGGAAATACCAAGTGCAACAAGGGCTTCAAGGTGATATTTGGTCTGGTTATATGGCTACAGGTACTGCTTTTAGAGGAGGAACCAATAACACTACTTATGATTTAGTTGATGGATGGAATGGTTTTGCATGGGGAGCTGCTTATGGTGATGTAATGTATAATGCCTATTCTGTTGAACAAAAAGCCAAAGGGAAATACGATCAATTTTATGCTTTAGCTTTGATTTTGAAAGTGGAAGGAATGCATAGAGTTACAGATACCTATGGACCAATAGTTTATTCAAAATTTGGAACTACTGATAAAACAATTGGATATGACTCACAGGAAGAAGTATACAATTTGATGTTCAAAGAATTGGATTTTGCAGTTACTGATTTGACAAAAAGAGTAGATGCAGCAGAACCCTCAACTTTTACAACTACAGATCTATCAGGATATAAAGGTGATTACAAGAAATGGGTAAAATTTGCAAACTCTTTGCGTTTGCGTTTAGCCATGCGTATTGTAAAGAAAAATCCAACTTTAGCTAAAGCTGAAGCTGAAAAAGCCATTGCTCAAAAATTTGGAGTAATGACTACAAATGATGATTTATTTAAAATTGTTTCTCCAAATTTCAACAACCCAATAGCTACCATTAGTGCTGCTTGGGGTGACGTCAGAATGTCAGCAGATATGGAGTCAATTATGGGAGGATATCAAGATCCAAGACTTCCTGTGTTTTTCAAAACATCTGCGCAGTTTCCGGGGCAATACAAAGGTGTTAGAACAGGTATTGAGATAGCTGCTAAAGCTGATCACGTAGATTTTTCTGAAATTGGACCAATAGTTAATTCTAAAGAAATTGTATTAATGACAACTGCCGAAGTTTATTTGTTAAGAGCTGAAGGAGCATTAAGAGGATGGAATATGGGTGGAACAGCTCAAAGTTTGTATGAATTAGGAATCACAAACTCTTTTGCTCAACACGGAGTTTCTGGTGTAGCTGCTTACATCGCTGATAATGCTAAAACAGCCAAAGATTATGTAGATCCAAATTTTCCAGTAAATAATGGAGCTGCACTAAATACTGTAACTGTTGCTTGGGATGCAGCCGCCACTAATGAAGTGAAATTGCAAAAAATTATAACTCAAAAATGGATTGCAGGTTTCCCAGAAGGACAAGAAGCATGGTCAGAATACAGAAGAACTGGATATCCTAAATTACTTCCAGTACTTAAAAATACTAGTGGTGGTAAAATATCTTCTGCTCTAGGTGTTCGTAGAGTGAACTTCGTTCAATCTGAAAAAGATGGGAATCCAGGTGGTGTAGCTACTGGTTTAGCTAAACTAGGTGGGCCAGATAATGGAGGAACAAGATTGTGGTGGGATACTACTGGATCTAACTTCTAGTTTCTAGTATATAGTTAATAGTCCTTAGTGATTTGTTTTTGGCTTTATGCTAAGGAATAATTACTAAGGACTAATAGCTAAATTTATTGACTAAATAACGCTTTATTGGTTAAACAATGTCGTTGGTATACAAACTCTGACCGTTTGTTTTTTTTATTTTTTTGCTCCAAGTAATACTCCTAAATTTGAAATAAAGTAAAAAAAAGATTTCATTTTTTTAATACTTTAATTGTCATTAATTATTTAAATGTAAATAATATAAAAATCAAATATTGTTTTGAAAACAAAGGAATTATAAAGTGAAAAATAAAATTAGCAAGAATATAAAATTACAATACAATGAAAAATACTTTAGACATAAAACCGGATATTAGCTACAAAAGTGCTGGTAAATTTGAAGAAACTCGATTTGAAAAAATTCACAACGAAATTTTTAAAAACTCAGTAGAGGCTTCAAAAATTGTTGCTGAAGAGATTGCTACTTTAATTCGATCCAAACAAGAAGAAAATAAGAATTGTGTTTTAGGTCTGGCTACTGGTTCTTCTCCAATAAAAGTATATGAAGAATTGGTTCGTATGCATAAAGAAGAAGGCTTAAGCTTTAAAAATGTGATTACATTCAATTTGGATGAATATTATCCAATGAATAAAGAAAGCAAGCAGAGCTATCATTATTTTATGCATCAGCATTTATTTAATCATATAGACATTCATCCTGATAATGTTCATATTCCTGACGGAACAGTGGCTATTGAAGAATTGAATCAATATTGTATTGATTATGAAATGAACATTAAAAATGCAGGAGGCCTTGATTTTCAATTATTAGGAATAGGTCGTACGGGACACGTAGGATTTAATGAGCCAGGTTCACACATCAATTCAGGTACTCGAATCATTACTTTAGATCATATTACTAGAGTAGATGCTTCTTCTGATTTTAATGGAATTAATAATGTACCCAAACGCGCCATTACAATGGGAGTTTCTACCATTATGCGTTCTAAACGAATTGTTTTGATGGCTTGGGGACAAAATAAAGCTGATATCATCAAAAGAACGATTCAAGGTGAGATTAGCTCTGAAGTACCCGCTACTTTTTTGCAAAATCATCCAAACGCTACATTTGTTTTGGATCAATCAGCGGCTTCGTCTCTAACTCGTTTTGAAACACCATGGTTGGTAGGTGAGTGCATTTGGAACCAAGAATTAAAAAGCAAAGCAATAGTTTGGTTGTGTCAAAAAACAAATCAGTCTATATTAAAACTTACCGATAGAGATTACAATAACAACGGTATGTCTGACTTGTTAGCTCAAGAAGGTTCTGCTTATGATTTGAATATTAATATGTTCAATGTGTTGCAACATACCATTACGGGTTGGCCTGGAGGAAAACCTAATGCCGATGATGCACACCGACCAGAAAGAGCTAATCCTGCTAAAAAGAGAGTGATTCTATTTAGTCCTCATCCAGATGATGATGTGATTTCTATGGGAGGAACTTTTGCAAAATTAATCAAGCAAGGACATGAGGTTCATGTAGTGTATCAAACTTCTGGAAACATTGCTGTAACAGATGATGAAGCTTTAAAATTTGCTGAAGTATGTAATGATTTTGTAGGAGAAGATAGTAGTAAAATTAATTTTCAAGCCGTAATTGATTTCTTAAAAAATAAGAACGACAATCAAGTTGATTCTCTAGAAGTTAGAAAATTAAAAGGGTTAATTAGAAGAAGAGAATCTTATGCAGCAGTGCGTTACATTGGATTGAAAGATGAAAATGTCCACTTTTTAGATTTACCTTTTTACGAAACAGGTCAGATAAAGAAAAATCCGCTTGGATCAGAAGATATTGAAATTGTGGCTGATATTATTGCTAAAATTAAACCGCATCAAGTTTTTGCAGCGGGAGATTTAGCTGATCCACACGGTACTCACGAAGTATGTTTGAATGCCATTTTTGCAGCTTTAAAACAATTAAAAGCTAAACCTTACATGAAAGATTGTTGGTTGTGGTTATATAGAGGCGCTTGGCATGAATGGGATTTACATGAAATTGATATGGCTGTACCGTTGAGTCCAGATGAAGTATTATTGAAACGACAAGCCATTTTATTCCACCAATCTCAAAAGGATCGTGTGATGTTTCAAGGTAATGACTCGAGAGAATTTTGGGTACGTGCCGAAGATCGAAATAAAAATACTGCTAAATTATACGATGAATTAGGATTGGCAGAATATGAAGCTATTGAAGCTTTTAAAAGATTTGATTATTAAGAATTAAAATCCATTCGGTTGATTATTCAGCCGAATGGTTCTTCTCAAAAATCAGGATTATAAACCTGACGGAAGATATTTATATACCAAAACCTCTCATGAAATACCTTTTTGTACTGTTTTTTATAACATTATCTACAACTGCTCAAGTTGCTAAAGAGTCCTTGAATTTAATGCCTTGGCCTCAAAAAGTAGAACTTAAGTCAGGAAATTTTGATTTAAAACCTACTTTTAAAGTTAATGTTACAGGGCAACCTAATGAAAGAATCTTTGGAGCGGTTTCTAATTTTTTAAGACGATTAGATGGTAGAACGGGCTTGTTTTTTAAGCAAGGTTTTGTGACTTCAACAAATGAATTTCCAGATGCACAATTGCACATTAATTGCACAAAAGCAGGGAAAATTGGTCTATATAAAGATGAAAGTTATCAATTGACAGTTCAATCGAATGCTATTGTGATCAACGCTTCCTCAGATTTAGGTGCGATGCATGCATTGGAAACTCTTTTGCAGTTGCTTCAAAACAATGCAACTTCTTTCTATTTTCCAAATGTATCTATAACAGATATGCCCCGTTTTACTTGGCGTGGATTAATGATTGATGTTGCTAGACATTTTCAACCAGTTGATGTGATTAAAAGAAACTTAGATGCAATGGCTGCTATGAAAATGAATGTTTTTCACTGGCATTTAGTTGACGATCAAGGTTGGAGGATTGAAATGAAGAAACATAAAGTGCTCACAGATAAAGCATCTGATGGTCTTTTTTATACTCAGGAAGAAATTAAAGGTATCGTAAAATATGCTGCCGCCAGAGGAATTTTAGTTGTACCTGAAATTGACGTGCCTGGACATGCCTCAGCGATTTTGACTGCCTTTCCAGAAATTGGAAGTAAAGTAATAACTGTAAATAAAGGGTCTGCTGAAACAACCCAGAAAGCATCAGGATTAGTAACCTATTCATTAGAAAGAAATGCAGGAATTTTTACGCCAACTTTAGACCCTTCTAATCCAAAGACGTATCAATTGTTGAGTGAAATTTTTGATGAAGTTTGTCCGTTATTTCCAGGGAAATATTTCCACATTGGAGGTGATGAAAACGAAGGTAAAGATTGGGATTCGAATCCTAAAATTCAGGAATTCATGAAGAAAAATAAGCTAACCAACAATCATGAGTTACAAACTTATTTTACGATGAAGTTAATTCCGATGTTAAAAAAGCATCAAAAAGAATTGATGGGATGGGAAGAAATTATGACCAAAAACATGTCAAAAGAAGCCATAATTCATTCCTGGAAAGGGCCTAATGAAGGAGTAGCTGCTGGTAGTTCTCTTATTGCTGCTGCTTCTAATGGTTATAAAACAGTATTGTCTAATGGTTTTTATGTAGATTTAGTTCAAGGCGTTGAAAGTCATTATTTGAATGATCCAATGCCTAAAAACAATACACTATCGTCAGAAGAAAAAGCTAGAATTCTAGGTGGTGAAGCTACAATGTGGAGTGAATTGGCTACACCTGAAACCATCGATTCAAGAATTTGGCCTAGAACCGCAGCTATTGCCGAAAGACTTTGGTCTGACGCCAATGTAACGGATTTGGCCAGTATGCGAAAAAGATTGAAAAACATTTCTTTTCGATTGGAAGAATTAGGAATTACGCATATTAGAAATAAAGATGTGTTGTTGAGAAATATCAGTAACAATCAAAATACTGCTGCTTTACAAACATTTTCAGCAGTTTGCGAGCCTCTGAAAATTTATTCCCGTAATGCGGGTGGTACTGAATATCAAATGTATTCTCCCTTTACTTTGTTTGCTGATGCATGCACACCAGATGCTGAGGATGCTTTAGTTTTTAATGAATTAGTAGCAGATTATATTAAAAGTAAAGAGGTGTTATTAGAAAAAGAAATTGACTTTTTTTTGAATAAATGGATACAAAATCATAAAGAATTAGAGGGTTTAAGTCAAAATGCTCCATTGGTGCAACCTCTTTTGCCTTTGTCTAAAGCATTACATGATTTGTCAGAGCAATTACTTTTTAAGTTACAAAAGAAACCCAATTATAATACGTCTCTAGCAAAAGAGTTACTAGAAAAATGCAACTCTAAGGCCCATGCAGATGTAGAACTTGCTGTTTTTACAGGTTTAAAGAACTTGGTAGAATAATTTTTTTTGTTCAATTATTAATATGTTTAGTTTATTTAGTTTTATTGATTTTTGAATTGGTATTAATTTCTTTTTCAAATTTTTAATTTTTTTATAAGAAATTTTTATCAGAGAGGATATCTAAATGATGTCCTCTTTTTTTTTGAGAACTTAAAATGATAAAATGAAATTAAACTAAGCGAATTTTGTACTTTTGCAAAAAATTATTAAAATTATAATTCATGTTAACAGTAAATAATTTATCAGTTCAGTTTGGCAAACGAATATTGTTTGACGAAGTAAATACAACCTTTACACACGGAAATATTTATGGCGTTATCGGAGCTAATGGGGCTGGAAAATCTACTTTCTTAAAAATCATCGCTGGTGATATGGATCCTACTTCGGGACACATTCACTTAGAACCTGGCAAGCGTATGTCTGTTTTAAACCAGAATCACAACATGTTTGATGAACATACAGTACTAGAAACAGTAATGATGGGAAACAAAGTTTTGTATGCTGTGAAAAAGGAAATGGACGAACTGTACTTGGATTATAATGATAAAAATGCGGATAGGATAGGGGAGTTGCAAGTCCAGTTTGAAGAAATGAATGGTTGGAATGCCGATTCTGACGCTGCATCAATGCTTTCAAATCTAGGTATAACTGAGGAGAACCATTACACATTAATGGGTGATCTTGAGGGGAAAATTAAAGTACGAGTGTTATTGGCGCAAGCCTTGTTTGGAAATCCTGATTTATTAATTATGGATGAGCCTACTAATGACTTGGATTTTGAAACCATTGCGTGGTTAGAAAATTTCTTAGCAAATTATGAAAATACGGTAATAGTCGTATCGCATGACAGACACTTTTTAGATTCTGTATGTACTCATATTTCTGATATTGACTATAATAAAATCAATCATTACTCTGGTAATTACACGTTTTGGTATGAGTCGAGCCAGTTAGCTGCAAAGCAACGCGCACAACAAAACAAAAAAGCAGAGGAAAAGAAACAAGAATTAGAAGAATTTATTCGTCGTTTTTCTGCCAACGTTGCCAAGTCTAAACAAGCAACTTCTCGTAAAAAAATGATTAGTAAATTAAATATTTCCGAGATAAAACCTTCTAGCCGAAGATATCCTGCCATTATCTTTGATCAAGAGCGTGAAGCAGGAGATCAAATCTTGAATGTACAAAACTTGAGTGCCTCTATTGACGGAGACATTTTGTTCAAGGGTGTAGATTTGAATATGGCCAAAGGAGATAAGATTGTCCTTTTTTCAAAAGATTCTCGCGCTACTACTGCTTTTTATGAAATTTTGAACGGAAATCAAAAAGCAGATTCGGGTAGTTTTGATTGGGGAGTTACAACAAACCAAGCGTATTTACCAGTTGAAAATCATTCGTTTTTTGAAAGTGATTATTCATTAGTAGACTGGTTGCGTCAATGGGTAAAAACAGAAGAAGAGCGTGATGAGGTAAATATTAGAAGTTTCCTTGGGAAAATGATTTTTTCAGGTGAAGAAGCTTTAAAAACATGTCGTGTTTTGTCTGGTGGTGAAAAAGTACGATGCATGTTGTCTAGAATGATGATGGAACGTGCTAACGTGTTAATGCTTGATGAGCCTACGAATCACTTAGATTTGGAATCAATTACGGCTTTTAATAATTCATTAAAAAATTTTAAAGGATCCGTGATTTTTACCACGCATGATCATGAGTTCTCTCAAACTGTAGCTAATAGAGTAATTGAGCTTACTCCAAATGGAGCCATAGACCGTTACATGACATTTGATGACTACTTAGATGATGAAAAAGTACAAGAATTGAGAGTGAAAATGTATTCTAAATAATAAAAAATCCCGCTATTGCGGGATTTTTTTTGATATAAATTCTAGCTTAAGTTTTTTGCAGTGCTATTATTTTCTTTTGAATATTTTTGTGATTATAAAAAGTAAAATTGCAATAACAGCAATAACTAAAAAAATACCCACACCTACACCGGCTTTAAAAATTCCTTTTACAATGGAACAACTTGATAAAGTGATTAAAAGGAAAGATAATAACGAGATTCTAGTAGCTATTTTTTGCATGATATAAGGTTTTTAATGTTGTTATTGTATTTTGTAAATTTACATTTAAAAGTAAAAATGTTTGTTACATAATTATCGAATAAAATTATAAATTGAAGTCAACCTAATTTTTATAATATCATGCAGTATTTGTTTATATTTAATTTGAAAATGCTAAATATGTATTTGTATATTTGTGTAACCAAAGAATAAATACGCTATGAGCCAAAAAGTATTGCTTACTGCTAAAGAAGTTACTATCATTTTACACCGTTTGGCTTGTCAATTAATAGAAAAACACCTCAATTTTTCAGATACGATTTTGGTAGGAATTCAACCAAGAGGAGTTTTTTTAGCAGAACGTTTAAAAGAAATTTTACAAGACGAATATCAAACTCCTGAAATCCAGTTGGGGTATCTCGATATAACTTTCTTTAGAGATGACTTTAGAAGAACGGATAAACCATTAGAAGCCAATAAAACTAAGATCAACTTTATTGTTGAAAATAAAAAAGTAATATTTATAGATGATGTGTTATTTACTGGTCGTAGTATTAGATCAGCATTGACTGCAATCCAATCCTTTGGTAGGCCATCAGAAATTGAATTACTAGTCTTAATTGACAGACGATTCAGCCGTAATTTACCCATTCAACCTGATTATAGAGGAAGACAGGTAGATGCTATCAATAATGAAAAAGTAAAAGTAAGTTGGAAAGAAAATGATGGTGAAGATGGTGTTTATTTAATCACTAGTGAATCATAGTAATTGCAAATCAGAAAATATAATCGTAAATAGAAATGAAAGAATTAAGCGTAAATCATTTATTAGGTATAAAGTACATCAATAAAAATGATATTGACTTGATATTTGAAACCGCAGATCATTTTAAAGAAGTTATTAATAGACCGATAAAGAAAGTTCCATCGTTACGAGATATTACAATAGCTAATATTTTTTTTGAAAACAGTACACGAACAAAGCTTTCCTTTGAATTAGCTCAAAAACGTTTGAGTGCTGATGTTATTAGTTTTTCTGCAGCACAATCCTCAGTTAAAAAAGGCGAAACATTAATAGATACCGTTAACAACATCTTATCTATGAAAGTAGATATGGTAGTAATGCGACATTCTAATCCGGGTGCCGCATATTTTTTATCAAAAAATGTCAAAGCAAGTATTGTTAACGCTGGAGATGGAGCTCATGAGCATCCTACACAGGCATTGTTAGATAGTTATTCTATAAGAGAGCGTTTAGGTGAAGTTGCGGGTAAAAAAGTTGTCATAGTTGGTGATGTTTTGCATTCAAGAGTGGCACTGTCTAATATCTATGCTTTGCAAATGCAAGGTGCCGAGGTAAAAGTATGTGGGCCAAAAACGTTAATACCAAGATACATCAATTCATTAGGAGTAGGTGTTGAACCTGATTTAAGAAAAGCATTAGAATGGTGTGATGTGGCTAATATGTTGCGCGTACAAAATGAGCGTATGGATGTTAATTTTTTTCCATCAACACGGGAATATGCTCAGCAATACGGCTTAGATAAAACGCTTTTAGATTCCTTAAGCAAAGAAATCGTGATTATGCACCCTGGACCTATTAATAGAGGAGTTGAGATCACAAGTGAGGTAGCAGATCATCACCAATCTGTAATTTTGAATCAGGTTGAAAATGGTGTTGCCATACGAATGGCTGTCATTTATTTATTGGCCTCAAAAATTCAATAACTATATTCAGTACTTTAGATAAATAATGTACCACTAGATTTTTATAAATGTATTTAAATTTAATATCATGAAAGTAGATCAAAAAGGACACACAATAGTAATTCGAGATACACAAGGTGACTTTACATCTTTTTTAATGAAAATTACACACCAATACAAGACATTTGAAAAGCATAACATTATTATTGATTTGTTGATGTATGAAAGTATGTCTATATCAGACATAAAACTTTTTTTGCCTTTATCAAAGGATCATAAAAAAGCAAAAAAATCATTTGTAATAGTGACCTCTGATTTTGATTATAATGCAGTTCCTTCAAAATTAACTGTTGTTCCATCATTATTAGAGGCACATGACATTATTGAAATGGAAGAGATTGAAAGAGATTTAGGCTTTTAATCAATTGAATTCGGTTTTTTAAACCTTTTGATTGATTCAAGCAAGTATAAATAATCGAATTAAACACACCTTGAAATTAACAATACTTGGTTGCTATGCAGCCACTCCTAGGACTTTTACAAATCCTACATCACAGGTTTTAGATATTAACAACAGGCTCTTCCTAATTGATTGTGGCGAAGGTACACAAGTTCAGCTTCGAAAAAATAAAGTGAAGTTTTCTAGAATCAATCATATTTTTATTTCGCATTTACACGGAGACCACTTTTTTGGTTTAGTAGGTTTGATATCTACATTTTCATTATTAAATAGGACTACTGATTTACATATTTATGGTCCCAAAGGGATTAAAGAGATTATAAAATTACAACTGAGATTATCAAACTCCTGGACAAATTATGGATTGTATTTTCATGAATTAGAATCCTTAGAAAGTGAAATAATTTTTGAGGACCATAAAGTTATTGTCAAAACAATTCCGCTTAAGCATAGAGTGTATACCAATGGTTTTTTGTTCCAAGAAAAAATAGGAGAGCGAAAATTAAATATTGAAGCAGTACAAAACTATGCTATAGATACTTGTTATTACCAAAATATTAAAAACGGTAAAGACATTACCCTTGATAACGGTAGTGTAGTTTTAAACAAGGATCTTACCTTTGATCCTGTTCCAGCTCTTAGTTATGCATTTTGTTCTGATACAGTTTATAATGAAGATATACTTCCTATTATAAGTAATGTAGATGTGCTGTACCACGAATCGACTTTCTTACAATCAGAGGAAAGTTTAGCTAAAAAAACATTACATTCTACTGCCAAAGAAGCTGCTTTAATTGCCCTGAAAGCTAATGCAAAACAATTAATTCTAGGACATTATTCAACACGCTATGAAAGTATTGAAATGTTCAAACAAGAAGCAGAAACTGTTTTTCCAAATATATTATTGGGTGACGACGGTAAAAGCTTTGAATTTTAAAATGCAAATAATTTAAAAACACTATTTAAACTATACGATAATGAATGATTTAAGTGATTATAGAAAGTCATATGATAAAAGTGAACTTTTAGAAAGTAACATTCCAGAAGATCCTATAAATTTATTTAATAGATGGTTTCATGAAGTTGAAGACTATGGAGGAGATAGTGAGGTAAATGCCATGACATTATCAACAATTGGTTTAGATGGTTTTCCAAGAGCAAGAGTTGTTTTATTAAAGAAATTTTCTGAAGAAGGTTTCATTTTTTATACTAATTATAATTCAGAAAAGGGTAGGGCTATTATTGAGAATGATAAAGTTTGTTTATCATTTTTTTGGCATACTATGGAGCGACAGGTGATTATTAAAGGAGTAGCCACTAAAACTTCTGAAATGATTTCAGACAATTATTTTGACTCTAGACCAGATGGCAGTAAACTTGGGGCAATTGCATCCAACCAAAGTGAAGTGGTTGCATCTAGAGCTGAGCTGGAAAGTAACTTAAGTAAGCTTGAAGTTGAGTTTGAGAACATGCCAATTCCAAGACCTGGATATTGGGGAGGCTTCATTGTAAATCCTTCAGAAGTAGAGTTTTGGCAAGGCCGTCCTAATCGTTTACATGACAGAATACGTTATGTTTTTCAAGATGATCAAACTTGGAAAATTGAAAGACTTGCGCCATAAGATATAAATAAACTTACAATTTTGAATTTATGATGTAGTTCATCGATTTTATTTACCTTATAACGGATTTTTATCTATATTTGAATAAGAAATAAAATTAGATTACTAATTATAAAGTTTGTTGCCCCACAATCGACTTTAAGTTTAACCTACGACATTATGACTACAAAAATACTTCGTACATTATTGC
This sequence comes from Flavobacterium sp. CECT 9288, assembly GCF_918731615.1. Taxonomy (NCBI): domain Bacteria; kingdom Pseudomonadati; phylum Bacteroidota; class Flavobacteriia; order Flavobacteriales; family Flavobacteriaceae; genus Flavobacterium; species Flavobacterium sp. CECT 9288. Next base: position 1,177,004 of record NZ_OU957226.1, read on the forward strand.
TAAGTTTAGTGGTATGTATATTAGCGTCATGTTCATCTAATAGTTCAGATGAAGAAATTAATGAGCCTACTGTACAAAAAGTTTCTAATTTTTCGTATAGTGCTTTTGAAATCGAAACGATGGATTTAATTAATTCTTATCGTGTAAGTAAAGGTCTTAATCCACTTTTGAAAATTAATCATATGTCTTTTAAGTCTGAAGAGCATGACAATTATATGATTGAAAATAATGTTGTTAATCATAATAATTTTGTTGAAAGATCAGATAATATCATAAAAACTTTAGGAGCTAAGACAGTTAGCGAAAATGTAGCTTACAACTATAATACTCCTCAATCTGTTCTTAATGCATGGCTTGCAAGTCCAGGACACAAAGCAGTAATCGAAGGTAATTTTACTCACTTTGGTTTAGCAGTTAGAGAACATCCTACAACTGGTAGAAAATATTTCACAAATTTATTTGCTAGAATTTAAGTTTTTTAAGTTTTTTTTTTTTTTGAAGCTATCTCATAACTATGAGGTAGCTTTTTTATTTCTACTATCAGCTGTTTTAAGGTCTAATTTAAGTTTTATTAGACGGTATATTAATTAGCATTTACTATTGTAAATATGAATAATTGAACCATTTATCACTCAAAATCACAGTGGTTTTTTAGAAAATGAAGAGATAAATTCTTTACAGTTGTTATCACTAAGGTAACGTTTAAGATAAAAGACAAGTAAATATTCCCTTTGATATATCTTGTTTGAGCTTTCTACCAATTCATTTGTACTCTCTATTTAGCTAATTTATTTTTTAGATAGTATCGCAAAAAAAACCTGAGGTGTTAGCCTCAGGTTTAAAATTAAATTAAATTGATTTATTGATTTATGTATAAATAGCCACTAAGTTTTTTAACTTGAGTTTTACCATCTATAATAGCAGTGTAGTTTAAAATATAGAAATATGTTCCAGTAGGTAGACTGTTAGTATCTTTTATAGTTGTTCTACCTCTAGAGTATCCATCAAAATAATTAGTTTGGTTGTTATAGTTTTTAGTTTCAAAAACTGAAACACCCCAACGGTTAAAGATTTCGATGCTATTTTCTGGATAACAAGTGGTATTGTCAATGTTTTCAATTACTAATTTATCGTTAACACCGTCATTATTTACAGATATAGCATTAAATACTTTTACTGTTCCACATTCTAATACTAAACAATCATCATTGACTGTAATCGTTATTCTATAGGTTTGAGGACATGTTGTGTCAACTACTTTGTATTCAAATACTTTATCTCCTAAGCTTAGACCAAAAGGATTAAATTGATCTCCTTGTAAAGCACCAGTGTTATTAATATCAGTCCAAGATCCATTTGTAGATGTTCCTGTTGGTAATAAACTTCTCAAATTGATTAGAGCAGAATCACCATTACACGCAGAACTATCTATTGTTTTCAAACCATTTACATTAGTTACATTCACATTTTGTGTGAACCTAGATGTATTTCCGCATGTATCTGTTACCAACCATTCTCTAACAATTGTGTATGAATTTGAATTGTTGTTATTAATTGTTTCAGTATAGTTATTTGATGCTATACTTGAACATGCATCTGTAAAGACTAATTCAGGTTTCACTGGGATTGCATCGCAATTAACATTTACATTTTGTTGGAAAGCGGTAGCAGTAATAGGTCCTTGATTATCTTGAACATTTATTATTTGCGAGGCTGTTGTAGTATTACCGGCAGCGTCTCTAGCAGTCCAAGTTCTTGTTACTGTATAAGATCCTGCACAATTTCCTGCTATTGTGATATCTACAAAACTTAAGCTTGCAGCTCCACAATTATCAGTTGCTGTTGCTTGTGCAAAATTAAGTATTGTACCACATGAAACAGTTGTCATTGCTGGTAACGCTGCAATTGTAGGTCTAACTAAGTCACTAATTACAATTGTAATTCTTGCCGTTTGACAATTTAAAGGATTTAGTTTTTCGCATACTTGGTAAATCAATTCGTATTGTCCTGTAGGTATGTTATTTGATATACTAAGATTTCCTAAATTATCTAACAGAATGTTTGAATTTTGGCCAGTAAGTATCGTTACGTTGATATTATCTGCAGATAATGGACTGTTGTTGAAAGTGTCATTTGTCAATACATTTCCAATTATACCTGTAGTACTGCAGCTTAAACTTGAGTAAACATCATCAGTTAATACCATAGTTGCACTTACCACAGTCACAGTAACAGTTCCAATAGAACAATTACTTGGATTAATAGTTTCACATATAGTATATTGAACTGTATATACTCCAGCTGGTGTGTTAGGAGCTACTCTGACTTTACCATCAGCGCTTACTGTTATTGGTCCGTTAGGGACAAAAGTTATAACAACATCTGAATGTGATAATAATACTCCATTTAAGGTATCATTATCTAAAACGTTGATTCCTGTGTCACCACCAGTTATTCCATTAACCAAGCCTACATTGTCATTTACAGCTACTATCACCGCATTGTTAGTGTCGATAATAGTACCCGTAGCACTTACGGTTCCAACAGCAATGTTGAACGTTTCATCAACTTCATCAATAGCATCTACCGTTGTAGGTACCGAAACAGTTCCCGTAGTTGCTCCCGCAGGAACAAGTACATCAACATTTGTAGTCGTGTAATCTGCACTTCCAGCCGTACCATTAGTCAATACAAAAGTATAGGTAATAGCTTGATCAGAAGGGTTGCTTAATGTAAAGTTGAATACCACATCAGTTCCTTCAGTAGCCGAAGCCGGAGTGATGGTAGCCACAGTAGGGGCATTGTTAGTGTCGATAATAGTACCCGTAGCACTTACGGTTCCAACAGCAATGTTGAACGTTTCATCAACTTCATCAATAGCATCTACCGTTGTAGGTACCGAAACAGTTCCCGTAGTTGCTCCCGCAGGAACAAGTACATCAACATTTGTAGTCGTGTAATCCGCACTTCCAGCCGTACCATTAGTCAATACAAAAGTATAGGTAATAGCTTGATCAGAAGGGTTGCTTAATGTAAAGTTGAATACCACATCAGTTCCTTCAGTAGCCGAAGCCGGAGTGATCGTTGCCACAGTAGGGGCATTGTTAGTGTCGATAATCGTACCCGTAGCACTTACGGTTCCAACAGCAATGTTGAACGTTTCATCAACTTCATCAATAGCATCTACCGTTGTAGGTACCGAAACAGTTCCAGTAGTTGCACCCGCAGGAACAAGTACATCAACATTTGTAGTCGTGTAATCTGCACTTCCAGCCGTACCATTAGTCAATACAAAAGTATAGGTAATAGCTTGATCAGAAGAGTTGCTTAATGTAAAGTTGAATACCACATCAGTTCCTTCAGTAGCCGAAGCAGGAGTGATGGTAGCCACAGTAGGGGCATTGTTAGTGTCGATAATCGTACCCGTAGCTGAAGCAGCTCCAGAGGCAATACTAAAGTTTTCAGTTACTTCGTCAATTGTATCCGTAGTTGTTGGTACCGAAACAGTTCCCGTAGTTGCCCCCGCAGGAACAAGTACATCAACGTTTGTAGTGGTGTAATCTGCACTTCCAGCCGTACCATTAGTCAATACAAAAGTATAAGTAATAGCTTGATCAGAAGGGTTGCTTAATGTAAAGTTGAATACCACATCAGTTCCTTCAGTAGCCGAAGCCGGAGTGATGGTAGCCACCGTAGGGGCATTGTTAGTGTCGATAATAGTACCCGTAGCCGAAGCAGCTCCAGAGGCAATGCTAAAGTTTTCAGTTACTTCATCAATAGCATCTACCGTTGTAGGTACCGAAACAGTTCCCGTAGTTGCCCCCGCAGGAACAAGTACATCAACGTTTGTAGTGGTGTAATCTGCACTTCCAGCCGTACCATTAGTCAATACAAAAGTATAAGTAATAGCTTGGTCAGAAGGGTTGCTTAATGTAAAGTTGAATACCACATCAGTTCCTTCAGTAGCCGAAGCCGGAGTGATGGTAGCCACAGTAGGGGCATTGTTAGTGTCGATAATCGTACCCGTAGCACTTACGGTTCCAACAGCAATGTTGAACGTTTCATCAACTTCATCAATAGCATCTACCGTTGTAGGTACCGAAACAGTTCCCGTAGTTGCTCCCGCAGGAACAAGTACATCAACATTTGTAGTGGTGTAATCTGCACTTCCAGCCGTACCATTAGTCAATACAAAAGTATAGGTAATAGCTTGATCAGAAGGGTTGCTAAGTGTAAAGTTGAATACCACATCAGTTCCTTCAGTAGCCGAAGCCGGAGTGATCGTTGCCACAGTAGGGGCATTGTTAGTGTCGATAATAGTACCCGTAGCACTTACGGTTCCAACAGCAATGTTGAACGTTTCATCAACTTCATCAATAGCATCTACCGTTGTAGGTACCGAAACAGTTCCCGTAGTTGCACCCGCAGGAACAAGTACATCAACATTTGTAGTCGTGTAATCTGCACTTCCAGCAGTTCCATTAGTCAATACAAAAGTATAAGTTGTATCTACCGCCGATGGGTTACTTAAGGTAAAAGTAAATACAGCAGCACTTCCTTCAGTAGCCGAAGCCGGAGTGATCGTTGCCACCGTAGGGGCATTGTTAGTGTCGATAATCGTACCCGTAGCTGAAGCAGCTCCAGAGGCAATACTAAAGTTTTCATTTACTTCGTCAATTGTATCCGTAGTCGTTGGTACCGAAACAGTTCCAGTAGTTGCTCCCGCAGGAACAAGTACATCAACATTTGTAGTCGTGTAATCCGCACTTCCAGCAGTACCATTAGTCAATACAAAAGTATAGGTAATAGCTTGATCAGAAGGGTTGCTAAGTGTAAAGTTGAATACCACATCAGTTCCTTCAGTAGCCGAAGCCGGAGTGATCGTTGCCACCGTAGGGGCATTGTTAGTGTCGATAATAGTACCCGTAGCACTTACGGTTCCAACAGCAATGTTGAACGTTTCATCAACTTCATCAATAGCATCTACCGTTGTAGGTACCGAAACGGTTCCCGTAGTTGCACCCGCAGGAACAAGTACATCAACATTTGTAGTCGTGTAATCTGCACTTCCAGCCGTACCATTAGTCAATACAAAAGTATAGGTAATAGCTTGATCAGAAGGGTTGCTTAATGTAAAGTTGAATACCACATCAGTTCCTTCAGTAGCCGAAGCCGGAGTGATGGTAGCCACCGTAGGGGCATTGTTAGTGTCGATAATAGTACCCGTAGCCGAAGCAGCTCCAGAGGCAATGCTAAAGTTTTCAGTTACTTCATCAATAGCATCTACCGTTGTAGGTACCGAAACAGTTCCCGTAGTTGCCCCCGCAGGAACAAGTACATCAACGTTTGTAGTGGTGTAATCTGCACTTCCAGCCGTACCATTAGTCAATACAAAAGTATAAGTAATAGCTTGGTCAGAAGGGTTGCTTAATGTAAAGTTGAATACCACATCAGTTCCTTCAGTAGCCGAAGCCGGAGTGATGGTAGCCACAGTAGGGGCATTGTTAGTGTCGATAATCGTACCCGTAGCTGAAGCAGCTCCAGAGGCAATGCTAAAGTTTTCAGTTACTTCATCAATAGCATCTACCGTTGTAGGTACCGAAACAGTTCCCGTAGTTGCTCCCGCAGGAACAAGTACATCAACATTTGTAGTCGTGTAATCTGCACTTCCAGCCGTACCATTAGTCAATACAAAAGTATAAGTTGTATCTACCGCCGATGGGTTACTTAAGGTAAAAGTAAATACAGCAGCACTTCCTTCAGTAGCCGAAGCCGGAGTGATGGTAGCCACCGTAGGGGCATTGTTAGTGTCGATAATAGTACCCGTAGCCGAAGCAGCTCCAGAGGCAATGCTAAAGTTTTCAGTTACTTCATCAATAGCATCTACCGTTGTAGGTACCGAAACAGTTCCCGTAGTTGCCCCCGCAGGAACAAGTACATCAACGTTTGTAGTGGTGTAATCTGCACTTCCAGCCGTACCATTAGTCAATACAAAAGTATAAGTAATAGCTTGGTCAGAAGGGTTGCTTAATGTAAAGTTGAATACAGCAGCACTTCCTTCAGTAGCCGAAGCCGGAGTGATGGTAGCCACAGTAGGCGCATTGTTAGTGTCGATAATAGTACCCGTAGCACTTACGGTTCCAACAGCAATGTTGAACGTTTCATCAACTTCATCAATAGCATCTACCGTTGTAGGTACCGAAACAGTTCCCGTAGTTGCACCCGCAGGAACAAGTACATCAACATTTGTAGTCGTGTAATCTGCACTTCCAGCAGTTCCATTAGTCAATACAAAAGTATAAGTTGTATCTACCGCCGATGGGTTACTTAAGGTAAAAGTAAATACAGCAGCACTTCCTTCAGTAGCCGAAGCCGGAGTTATGGTAGCCACCGTAGGGGCATTGTTAGTGTCGATAATAGTACCCGTAGCTGAAGCAGCTCCAGAGGCAATGTTGAACGTTTCATCAACTTCATCAATAGCATCTACCGTTGTAGGTACCGAAACAGTTCCCGTAGTTGCTCCCGCAGGAACAAGTACATCAACATTTGTAGTGGTGTAATCCGCACTTCCAGCCGTACCATTAGTCAATACAAAAGTATAGGTAATAGCTTGATCAGAAGGGTTGCTAAGTGTAAAGTTGAATACCACATCAGTTCCTTCAGTAGCCGAAGCCGGAGTGATCGTTGCCACCGTAGGGGCATTGTTAGTGTCGATAATCGTACCCGTAGCTGAAGCAGCTCCAGAGGCAATACTAAAGTTTTCATTTACTTCGTCAATTGTATCCGTAGTCGTTGGTACCGAAACAGTTCCAGTAGTTGCTCCCGCAGGAACAAGTACATCAACATTTGTAGTCGTGTAATCCGCACTTCCAGCAGTACCATCAGTCAATACAAAAGTATAGGTAATAGCTTGATCAGAAGGGTTGCTAAGTGTAAAGTTGAATACCACATCAGTTCCTTCAGTAGCCGAAGCCGGAGTTATGGTAGCCACCGTAGGGGCATTGTTAGTGTCGATAATAGTACCCGTAGCTGAAGCAGCTCCAGAGGCAATACTAAAGTTTTCAGTTACTTCGTCAATAGCATCTACCGTTGTAGGTACCGAAACAGTTCCCGTAGTTGCTCCCGCAGGAACAAGTACATCAACATTTGTAGTCGTGTAATCTGCACTTCCAGCCGTACCATTAGTCAATACAAAAGTATAGGTAATAGCTTGATCAGAAGGGTTGCTAAGTGTAAAGTTGAATACCACATCAGTTCCTTCAGTAGCCGAAGCCGGAGTGATCGTTGCCACCGTAGGGGCATTGTTAGTGTCGATAATCGTACCCGTAGCTGAAGCAGCTCCAGAGGCAATACTAAAGTTTTCATTTACTTCGTCAATTGTATCCGTAGTCGTTGGTACCGAAACAGTTCCAGTAGTTGCTCCCGCAGGAACAAGTACATCAACATTTGTAGTCGTGTAATCCGCACTTCCAGCAGTACCATTAGTCAATACAAAAGTATAGGTAATAGCTTGATCAGAAGGGTTGCTAAGTGTAAAGTTGAATACCACATCAGTTCCTTCAGTAGCCGAAGCCGGAGTGATCGTTGCCACCGTAGGGGCATTGTTAGTGTCGATAATAGTACCCGTAGCACTTACGGTTCCAACAGCAATGTTGAACGTTTCATCAACTTCATCAATAGCATCTACCGTTGTAGGTACCGAAACGGTTCCCGTAGTTGCACCCGCAGGAACAAGTACATCAACATTTGTAGTGGTGTAATCCGCACTTCCAGCAGTACCATTAGTCAATACAAAAGTATAAGTTGTATCTACAGCAGAAGGGTTACTTAAGGTAAAAGTAAATACAGCAGCACTTCCTTCAGTAGCCGAAGCCGGAGTTATGGTAGCCACCGTAGGGGCATTGTTAGTGTCGATAATAGTACCCGTAGCCGAAGCAGCTCCAGAGGCAATGCTAAAGTTTTCAGTTACTTCATCAATAGCATCTACCGTTGTAGGTACCGAAACAGTTCCCGTAGTTGCACCCGCAGGAACAAGTACATCAACGTTAGTCGTGGTGTAATCTGCACTTCCAGCCGTACCATTAGTCAATACAAAAGTATAAGTAATAGCTTGATCAGAAGGGTTGCTTAATGTAAAGTTGAATACCACATCAGTTCCTTCAGTAGCCGAAGCCGGAGTGATGGTAGCCACCGTAGGGGTATTGTTATTGTCGATAATCGTACCCGTAGCCGAAGCAGCTCCAGAGGCAATACTAAAGTTTTCAGTTACTTCATCAATAGCATCTACCGTTGTAGGTACCGAAACAGTTCCCGTAGTTGCCCCCGCAGGAACAAGTACATCAACGTTTGTAGTGGTGTAATCTGCACTTCCAGCCGTACCATTAGTCAATACAAAAGTATAAGTAATAGCTTGGTCAGAAGGGTTGCTTAATGTAAAGTTGAATACCACATCAGTTCCTTCAGTAGCCGAAGCCGGAGTGATGGTAGCCACAGTAGGGGCATTGTTAGTGTCGATAATCGTACCCGTAGCTGAAGCAGCTCCAGAGGCAATACTAAAGTTTTCATTTACTTCGTCAATTGTATCCGTAGTCGTTGGTACCGAAACAGTTCCAGTAGTTGCTCCCGCAGGAACAAGTACATCAACATTTGTAGTGGTGTAATCCGCACTTCCAGCAGTACCATTAGTCAATACAAAAGTATAAGTTGTATCTACAGCAGAAGGGTTACTTAAGGTAAAAGTAAATACAGCAGCACTTCCTTCAGTAGCCGAAGCCGGAGTTATGGTAGCCACCGTAGGGGCATTGTTAGTGTCGATAATAGTACCCGTAGCACTTACGGTTCCAACAGCAATGTTGAACGTTTCATCAACTTCATCAATAGCATCTACCGTTGTAGGTACCGAAACAGTTCCCGTAGTTGCTCCCGCAGGAACAAGTACATCAACATTTGTAGTCGTGTAATCCGCACTTCCAGCCGTACCATTAGTCAATACAAAAGTATAGGTAATAGCTTGATCAGAAGGGTTGCTTAATGTAAAGTTGAATACCACATCAGTTCCTTCAGTAGCCGAAGCCGGAGTGATCGTTGCCACAGTAGGGGCATTGTTAGTGTCGATAATCGTACCCGTAGCACTTACGGTTCCAACAGCAATGTTGAACGTTTCATCAACTTCATCAATAGCATCTACCGTTGTAGGTACCGAAACAGTTCCCGTAGTTGCTCCCGCAGGAACAAGTACATCAACATTTGTAGTCGTGTAATCTGCACTTCCAGCCGTACCATTAGTCAATACAAAAGTATAGGTAATAGCTTGATCAGAAGAGTTGCTTAATGTAAAGTTGAATACCACATCAGTTCCTTCAGTAGCCGAAGCAGGAGTGATGGTAGCCACAGTAGGGGCATTGTTAGTGTCGATAATGGTACCCGTAGCACTTACGGTTCCAACAGCAATGTTGAACGTTTCATCAACTTCATCAATAGCATCTACCGTTGTAGGTACCGAAACAGTTCCCGTAGTTGCTCCCGCAGGAACAAGTACATCAACATTTGTAGTCGTGTAATCTGCACTTCCAGCCGTACCATTAGTCAATACAAAAGTATAGGTAATAGCTTGATCAGAAGAGTTGCTTAATGTAAAGTTGAATACCACATCAGTTCCTTCAGTAGCCGAAGCAGGAGTGATGGTAGCCACAGTAGGGGCATTGTTAGTGTCGATAATGGTACCCGTAGCACTTACGGTTCCAACAGCAATGTTGAACGTTTCATCAACTTCATCAATAGCATCTACCGTTGTAGGTACCGAAACAGTTCCCGTAGTTGCACCCGCAGGAACAAGTACATCAACGTTTGTAGTCGTGTAATCTGCACTTCCAGCCGTACCATTAGTCAATACAAAAGTATAGGTAATAGCTTGATCAGAAGGGTTGCTAAGTGTAAAGTTGAATACCACATCAGTTCCTTCAGTAGCCGAAGCCGGAGTGATCGTTGCCACAGTAGGGGCATTGTTAGTGTCGATAATAGTACCCGTAGCACTTACGGTTCCAACAGCAATGTTGAACGTTTCATCAACTTCATCAATCGCATCTGCAGTTGTAGGTACCGAAACAGTTCCAGTAGTTGCACCCGCAGGAACAAGTACATCAACATTTGTAGTCGTGTAATCTGCACTTCCAGCCGTACCATTAGTCAATACAAAAGTATAGGTAATAGCTTGATCAGAAGGGTTGCTTAATGTAAAGTTGAATACCACATCAGTTCCTTCAGTAGCCGAAGCCGGAGTGATGGTAGCCACCGTAGGGGTATTGTTATTGTCGATAATGGTACCCGTAGCCGAAGCAGCTCCAGAGGCAATGCTAAAGTTTTCAGTTACTTCATCAATAGCATCCGCAGTTGTAGGTACCGAAACAGTTCCCGTAGTTGCCCCCGCAGGAACAAGTACATCAACGTTTGTAGTGGTGTAATCTGCACTTCCAGCCGTACCATTAGTCAATACAAAAGTATAGGTAATAGCTTGATCAGAAGGGTTGCTAAGTGTAAAGTTGAATACCACATCAGTTCCTTCAGTAGCCGAAGCCGGAGTGATCGTTGCCACCGTAGGGGCATTGTTAGTGTCGATAATCGTACCCGTAGCTGAAGCAGCTCCAGAGGCAATACTAAAGTTTTCATTTACTTCGTCAATTGTATCCGTAGTCGTTGGTACCGAAACAGTTCCAGTAGTTGCTCCCGCAGGAACAAGTACATCAACATTTGTAGTCGTGTAATCCGCACTTCCAGCAGTACCATTAGTCAATACAAAAGTATAGGTAATAGCTTGATCAGAAGGGTTGCTTAATGTAAAGTTGAATACCACATCAGTTCCTTCAGTAGCCGAAGCCGGAGTGATGGTAGCCACCGTAGGGGTATTGTTATTGTCGATAATCGTACCCGTAGCCGAAGCAGCTCCAGAGGCAATACTAAAGTTTTCAGTTACTTCATCAATAGCATCTACCGTTGTAGGTACCGAAACAGTTCCCGTAGTTGCCCCCGCAGGAACAAGTACATCAACGTTTGTAGTGGTGTAATCTGCACTTCCAGCCGTACCATTAGTCAATACAAAAGTATAAGTAATAGCTTGGTCAGAAGGGTTGCTTAATGTAAAGTTGAATACCACATCAGTTCCTTCAGTAGCCGAAGCCGGAGTGATGGTAGCCACAGTAGGGGCATTGTTAGTGTCGATAATCGTACCCGTAGCTGAAGCAGCTCCAGAGGCAATACTAAAGTTTTCATTTACTTCGTCAATTGTATCCGTAGTCGTTGGTACCGAAACAGTTCCAGTAGTTGCTCCCGCAGGAACAAGTACATCAACATTTGTAGTGGTGTAATCCGCACTTCCAGCAGTACCATTAGTCAATACAAAAGTATAAGTTGTATCTACAGCAGAAGGGTTACTTAAGGTAAAAGTAAATACAGCAGCACTTCCTTCAGTAGCCGAAGCCGGAGTTATGGTAGCCACCGTAGGGGCATTGTTAGTGTCGATAATAGTACCCGTAGCACTTACGGTTCCAACAGCAATGTTGAACGTTTCATCAACTTCATCAATAGCATCTACCGTTGTAGGTACCGAAACAGTTCCCGTAGTTGCTCCCGCAGGAACAAGTACATCAACATTTGTAGTCGTGTAATCCGCACTTCCAGCCGTACCATTAGTCAATACAAAAGTATAGGTAATAGCTTGATCAGAAGGGTTGCTTAATGTAAAGTTGAATACCACATCAGTTCCTTCAGTAGCCGAAGCCGGAGTGATCGTTGCCACAGTAGGGGCATTGTTAGTGTCGATAATCGTACCCGTAGCACTTACGGTTCCAACAGCAATGTTGAACGTTTCATCAACTTCATCAATAGCATCTACCGTTGTAGGTACCGAAACAGTTCCCGTAGTTGCTCCCGCAGGAACAAGTACATCAACATTTGTAGTCGTGTAATCTGCACTTCCAGCCGTACCATTAGTCAATACAAAAGTATAGGTAATAGCTTGATCAGAAGAGTTGCTTAATGTAAAGTTGAATACCACATCAGTTCCTTCAGTAGCCGAAGCAGGAGTGATGGTAGCCACAGTAGGGGCATTGTTAGTGTCGATAATGGTACCCGTAGCACTTACGGTTCCAACAGCAATGTTGAACGTTTCATCAACTTCATCAATAGCATCTACCGTTGTAGGTACCGAAACAGTTCCCGTAGTTGCTCCCGCAGGAACAAGTACATCAACATTTGTAGTCGTGTAATCTGCACTTCCAGCCGTACCATTAGTCAATACAAAAGTATAGGTAATAGCTTGATCAGAAGAGTTGCTTAATGTAAAGTTGAATACCACATCAGTTCCTTCAGTAGCCGAAGCAGGAGTGATGGTAGCCACAGTAGGGGCATTGTTAGTGTCGATAATGGTACCCGTAGCACTTACGGTTCCAACAGCAATGTTGAACGTTTCATCAACTTCATCAATAGCATCTACCGTTGTAGGTACCGAAACAGTTCCCGTAGTTGCACCCGCAGGAACAAGTACATCAACGTTTGTAGTCGTGTAATCTGCACTTCCAGCCGTACCATTAGTCAATACAAAAGTATAGGTAATAGCTTGATCAGAAGGGTTGCTAAGTGTAAAGTTGAATACCACATCAGTTCCTTCAGTAGCCGAAGCCGGAGTGATCGTTGCCACAGTAGGGGCATTGTTAGTGTCGATAATAGTACCCGTAGCACTTACGGTTCCAACAGCAATGTTGAACGTTTCATCAACTTCATCAATCGCATCTGCAGTTGTAGGTACCGAAACAGTTCCAGTAGTTGCACCCGCAGGAACAAGTACATCAACATTTGTAGTCGTGTAATCTGCACTTCCAGCCGTACCATTAGTCAATACAAAAGTATAGGTAATAGCTTGATCAGAAGGGTTGCTTAATGTAAAGTTGAATACCACATCAGTTCCTTCAGTAGCCGAAGCCGGAGTGATGGTAGCCACCGTAGGGGTATTGTTATTGTCGATAATGGTACCCGTAGCCGAAGCAGCTCCAGAGGCAATGCTAAAGTTTTCAGTTACTTCATCAATAGCATCCGCAGTTGTAGGTACCGAAACAGTTCCCGTAGTTGCCCCCGCAGGAACAAGTACATCAACGTTTGTAGTGGTGTAATCTGCACTTCCAGCCGTACCATTAGTCAATACAAAAGTATAGGTAATAGCTTGATCAGAAGGGTTGCTAAGTGTAAAGTTGAATACCACATCAGTTCCTTCAGTAGCCGAAGCCGGAGTGATCGTTGCCACAGTAGGGGCATTGTTAGTGTCGATAATAGTACCCGTAGCACTTACGGTTCCAACAGCAATGTTGAACGTTTCATCAACTTCATCAATAGCATCTACCGTTGTAGGTACCGAAACAGTTCCCGTAGTTGCACCCGCAGGAACAAGTACATCAACATTTGTAGTCGTGTAATCTGCACTTCCAGCAGTTCCATTAGTCAATACAAAAGTATAAGTTGTATCTACCGCCGATGGGTTACTTAAGGTAAAAGTAAATACAGCAGCACTTCCTTCAGTAGCCGAAGCCGGAGTGATCGTTGCCACCGTAGGGGCATTGTTAGTGTCGATAATCGTACCCGTAGCTGAAGCAGCTCCAGAGGCAATACTAAAGTTTTCATTTACTTCGTCAATTGTATCCGTAGTCGTTGGTACCGAAACAGTTCCAGTAGTTGCTCCCGCAGGAACAAGTACATCAACATTTGTAGTCGTGTAATCCGCACTTCCAGCAGTACCATTAGTCAATACAAAAGTATAGGTAATAGCTTGATCAGAAGGGTTGCTAAGTGTAAAGTTGAATACCACATCAGTTCCTTCAGTAGCCGAAGCCGGAGTGATCGTTGCCACCGTAGGGGCATTGTTAGTGTCGATAATAGTACCCGTAGCACTTACGGTTCCAACAGCAATGTTGAACGTTTCATCAACTTCATCAATAGCATCTACCGTTGTAGGTACCGAAACGGTTCCCGTAGTTGCACCCGCAGGAACAAGTACATCAACATTTGTAGTCGTGTAATCTGCACTTCCAGCCGTACCATTAGTCAATACAAAAGTATAGGTAATAGCTTGATCAGAAGGGTTGCTTAATGTAAAGTTGAATACCACATCAGTTCCTTCAGTAGCCGAAGCCGGAGTGATGGTAGCCACAGTAGGGGCATTGTTAGTGTCGATAATCGTACCCGTAGCTGAAGCAGCTCCAGAGGCAATGTTGAACGTTTCATCAACTTCATCAATAGCATCTACCGTTGTAGGTACCGAAACAGTTCCCGTAGTTGCTCCCGCAGGAACAAGTACATCAACATTTGTAGTGGTGTAATCCGCACTTCCAGCCGTACCATTAGTCAATACAAAAGTATAGGTAATAGCTTGATCAGAAGGGTTGCTAAGTGTAAAGTTGAATACCACATCAGTTCCTTCAGTAGCCGAAGCCGGAGTGATCGTTGCCACCGTAGGGGCATTGTTAGTGTCGATAATCGTACCCGTAGCTGAAGCAGCTCCAGAGGCAATACTAAAGTTTTCATTTACTTCGTCAATTGTATCCGTAGTCGTTGGTACCGAAACAGTTCCAGTAGTTGCTCCCGCAGGAACAAGTACATCAACATTTGTAGTCGTGTAATCCGCACTTCCAGCAGTACCATCAGTCAATACAAAAGTATAGGTAATAGCTTGATCAGAAGGGTTGCTAAGTGTAAAGTTGAATACCACATCAGTTCCTTCAGTAGCCGAAGCCGGAGTTATGGTAGCCACCGTAGGGGCATTGTTAGTGTCGATAATAGTACCCGTAGCTGAAGCAGCTCCAGAGGCAATACTAAAGTTTTCAGTTACTTCGTCAATAGCATCTACCGTTGTAGGTACCGAAACAGTTCCCGTAGTTGCTCCCGCAGGAACAAGTACATCAACATTTGTAGTCGTGTAATCTGCACTTCCAGCCGTACCATTAGTCAATACAAAAGTATAGGTAATAGCTTGATCAGAAGGGTTGCTAAGTGTAAAGTTGAATACCACATCAGTTCCTTCAGTAGCCGAAGCCGGAGTGATCGTTGCCACCGTAGGGGCATTGTTAGTGTCGATAATCGTACCCGTAGCTGAAGCAGCTCCAGAGGCAATACTAAAGTTTTCATTTACTTCGTCAATTGTATCCGTAGTCGTTGGTACCGAAACAGTTCCAGTAGTTGCTCCCGCAGGAACAAGTACATCAACATTTGTAGTCGTGTAATCCGCACTTCCAGCAGTACCATTAGTCAATACAAAAGTATAGGTAATAGCTTGATCAGAAGGGTTGCTAAGTGTAAAGTTGAATACCACATCAGTTCCTTCAGTAGCCGAAGCCGGAGTGATCGTTGCCACCGTAGGGGCATTGTTAGTGTCGATAATAGTACCCGTAGCACTTACGGTTCCAACAGCAATGTTGAACGTTTCATCAACTTCATCAATAGCATCTACCGTTGTAGGTACCGAAACGGTTCCCGTAGTTGCACCCGCAGGAACAAGTACATCAACATTTGTAGTGGTGTAATCCGCACTTCCAGCAGTACCATTAGTCAATACAAAAGTATAAGTTGTATCTACAGCAGAAGGGTTACTTAAGGTAAAAGTAAATACAGCAGCACTTCCTTCAGTAGCCGAAGCCGGAGTTATGGTAGCCACCGTAGGGGCATTGTTAGTGTCGATAATAGTACCCGTAGCCGAAGCAGCTCCAGAGGCAATGCTAAAGTTTTCAGTTACTTCATCAATAGCATCTACCGTTGTAGGTACCGAAACAGTTCCCGTAGTTGCACCCGCAGGAACAAGTACATCAACGTTAGTCGTGGTGTAATCTGCACTTCCAGCCGTACCATTAGTCAATACAAAAGTATAAGTAATAGCTTGATCAGAAGGGTTGCTTAATGTAAAGTTGAATACCACATCAGTTCCTTCAGTAGCCGAAGCCGGAGTGATGGTAGCCACCGTAGGGGTATTGTTATTGTCGATAATCGTACCCGTAGCCGAAGCAGCTCCAGAGGCAATACTAAAGTTTTCAGTTACTTCATCAATAGCATCTACCGTTGTAGGTACCGAAACAGTTCCCGTAGTTGCCCCCGCAGGAACAAGTACATCAACGTTTGTAGTGGTGTAATCTGCACTTCCAGCCGTACCATTAGTCAATACAAAAGTATAAGTAATAGCTTGGTCAGAAGGGTTGCTTAATGTAAAGTTGAATACCACATCAGTTCCTTCAGTAGCCGAAGCCGGAGTGATGGTAGCCACAGTAGGGGCATTGTTAGTGTCGATAATCGTACCCGTAGCTGAAGCAGCTCCAGAGGCAATACTAAAGTTTTCATTTACTTCGTCAATTGTATCCGTAGTCGTTGGTACCGAAACAGTTCCAGTAGTTGCTCCCGCAGGAACAAGTACATCAACATTTGTAGTGGTGTAATCCGCACTTCCAGCAGTACCATTAGTCAATACAAAAGTATAAGTTGTATCTACAGCAGAAGGGTTACTTAAGGTAAAAGTAAATACAGCAGCACTTCCTTCAGTAGCCGAAGCCGGAGTTATGGTAGCCACCGTAGGGGCATTGTTAGTGTCGATAATAGTACCCGTAGCACTTACGGTTCCAACAGCAATGTTGAACGTTTCATCAACTTCATCAATAGCATCTACCGTTGTAGGTACCGAAACAGTTCCCGTAGTTGCTCCCGCAGGAACAAGTACATCAACATTTGTAGTCGTGTAATCCGCACTTCCAGCCGTACCATTAGTCAATACAAAAGTATAGGTAATAGCTTGATCAGAAGGGTTGCTTAATGTAAAGTTGAATACCACATCAGTTCCTTCAGTAGCCGAAGCCGGAGTGATCGTTGCCACAGTAGGGGCATTGTTAGTGTCGATAATCGTACCCGTAGCACTTACGGTTCCAACAGCAATGTTGAACGTTTCATCAACTTCATCAATAGCATCTACCGTTGTAGGTACCGAAACAGTTCCCGTAGTTGCTCCCGCAGGAACAAGTACATCAACATTTGTAGTCGTGTAATCTGCACTTCCAGCCGTACCATTAGTCAATACAAAAGTATAGGTAATAGCTTGATCAGAAGAGTTGCTTAATGTAAAGTTGAATACCACATCAGTTCCTTCAGTAGCCGAAGCAGGAGTGATGGTAGCCACAGTAGGGGCATTGTTAGTGTCGATAATGGTACCCGTAGCACTTACGGTTCCAACAGCAATGTTGAACGTTTCATCAACTTCATCAATAGCATCTACCGTTGTAGGTACCGAAACAGTTCCCGTAGTTGCTCCCGCAGGAACAAGTACATCAACATTTGTAGTCGTGTAATCTGCACTTCCAGCCGTACCATTAGTCAATACAAAAGTATAGGTAATAGCTTGATCAGAAGAGTTGCTTAATGTAAAGTTGAATACCACATCAGTTCCTTCAGTAGCCGAAGCAGGAGTGATGGTAGCCACAGTAGGGGCATTGTTAGTGTCGATAATGGTACCCGTAGCACTTACGGTTCCAACAGCAATGTTGAACGTTTCATCAACTTCATCAATAGCATCTACCGTTGTAGGTACCGAAACAGTTCCCGTAGTTGCACCCGCAGGAACAAGTACATCAACGTTTGTAGTCGTGTAATCTGCACTTCCAGCCGTACCATTAGTCAATACAAAAGTATAGGTAATAGCTTGATCAGAAGGGTTGCTAAGTGTAAAGTTGAATACCACATCAGTTCCTTCAGTAGCCGAAGCCGGAGTGATCGTTGCCACAGTAGGGGCATTGTTAGTGTCGATAATAGTACCCGTAGCACTTACGGTTCCAACAGCAATGTTGAACGTTTCATCAACTTCATCAATCGCATCTGCAGTTGTAGGTACCGAAACAGTTCCAGTAGTTGCACCCGCAGGAACAAGTACATCAACATTTGTAGTCGTGTAATCTGCACTTCCAGCCGTACCATTAGTCAATACAAAAGTATAGGTAATAGCTTGATCAGAAGGGTTGCTTAATGTAAAGTTGAATACCACATCAGTTCCTTCAGTAGCCGAAGCCGGAGTGATGGTAGCCACCGTAGGGGTATTGTTATTGTCGATAATGGTACCCGTAGCCGAAGCAGCTCCAGAGGCAATGCTAAAGTTTTCAGTTACTTCATCAATAGCATCCGCAGTTGTAGGTACCGAAACAGTTCCCGTAGTTGCCCCCGCAGGAACAAGTACATCAACGTTTGTAGTGGTGTAAT
The DNA here is from genome assembly GCF_918731615.1 of Flavobacterium sp. CECT 9288. Lineage (NCBI taxonomy): Bacteria > Pseudomonadati > Bacteroidota > Flavobacteriia > Flavobacteriales > Flavobacteriaceae > Flavobacterium > Flavobacterium sp. CECT 9288. The sequence goes on from NZ_OU957226.1 coordinate 1,195,265, forward strand.
CTGCACTTCCAGCCGTACCATTAGTCAATACAAAAGTATAGGTAATAGCTTGATCAGAAGGGTTGCTAAGTGTAAAGTTGAATACCACATCAGTTCCTTCAGTAGCCGAAGCCGGAGTGATCGTTGCCACCGTAGGGGCATTGTTAGTGTCGATAATCGTACCCGTAGCTGAAGCAGCTCCAGAGGCAATACTAAAGTTTTCATTTACTTCGTCAATTGTATCCGTAGTCGTTGGTACCGAAACAGTTCCAGTAGTTGCTCCCGCAGGAACAAGTACATCAACATTTGTAGTCGTGTAATCCGCACTTCCAGCAGTACCATTAGTCAATACAAAAGTATAGGTAATAGCTTGATCAGAAGGGTTGCTTAATGTAAAGTTGAATACCACATCAGTTCCTTCAGTAGCCGAAGCCGGAGTGATGGTAGCCACCGTAGGGGTATTGTTATTGTCGATAATCGTACCCGTAGCCGAAGCAGCTCCAGAGGCAATACTAAAGTTTTCAGTTACTTCATCAATAGCATCTACCGTTGTAGGTACCGAAACAGTTCCCGTAGTTGCCCCCGCAGGAACAAGTACATCAACGTTTGTAGTGGTGTAATCTGCACTTCCAGCCGTACCATTAGTCAATACAAAAGTATAAGTAATAGCTTGGTCAGAAGGGTTGCTTAATGTAAAGTTGAATACCACATCAGTTCCTTCAGTAGCCGAAGCCGGAGTGATGGTAGCCACAGTAGGGGCATTGTTAGTGTCGATAATCGTACCCGTAGCTGAAGCAGCTCCAGAGGCAATACTAAAGTTTTCATTTACTTCGTCAATTGTATCCGTAGTCGTTGGTACCGAAACAGTTCCAGTAGTTGCTCCCGCAGGAACAAGTACATCAACATTTGTAGTGGTGTAATCCGCACTTCCAGCAGTACCATTAGTCAATACAAAAGTATAAGTTGTATCTACAGCAGAAGGGTTACTTAAGGTAAAAGTAAATACAGCAGCACTTCCTTCAGTAGCCGAAGCCGGAGTTATGGTAGCCACCGTAGGGGCATTGTTAGTGTCGATAATAGTACCCGTAGCACTTACGGTTCCAACAGCAATGTTGAACGTTTCATCAACTTCATCAATAGCATCTACCGTTGTAGGTACCGAAACAGTTCCCGTAGTTGCTCCCGCAGGAACAAGTACATCAACATTTGTAGTCGTGTAATCCGCACTTCCAGCCGTACCATTAGTCAATACAAAAGTATAGGTAATAGCTTGATCAGAAGGGTTGCTTAATGTAAAGTTGAATACCACATCAGTTCCTTCAGTAGCCGAAGCCGGAGTGATCGTTGCCACAGTAGGGGCATTGTTAGTGTCGATAATCGTACCCGTAGCACTTACGGTTCCAACAGCAATGTTGAACGTTTCATCAACTTCATCAATAGCATCTACCGTTGTAGGTACCGAAACAGTTCCCGTAGTTGCTCCCGCAGGAACAAGTACATCAACATTTGTAGTCGTGTAATCTGCACTTCCAGCCGTACCATTAGTCAATACAAAAGTATAGGTAATAGCTTGATCAGAAGAGTTGCTTAATGTAAAGTTGAATACCACATCAGTTCCTTCAGTAGCCGAAGCAGGAGTGATGGTAGCCACAGTAGGGGCATTGTTAGTGTCGATAATCGTACCCGTAGCTGAAGCAGCTCCAGAGGCAATACTAAAGTTTTCAGTTACTTCGTCAATTGTATCCGTAGTTGTTGGTACCGAAACAGTTCCCGTAGTTGCCCCCGCAGGAACAAGTACATCAACGTTTGTAGTGGTGTAATCTGCACTTCCAGCCGTACCATTAGTCAATACAAAAGTATAAGTAATAGCTTGATCAGAAGGGTTGCTTAATGTAAAGTTGAATACCACATCAGTTCCTTCAGTAGCCGAAGCCGGAGTGATGGTAGCCACCGTAGGGGCATTGTTAGTGTCGATAATAGTACCCGTAGCCGAAGCAGCTCCAGAGGCAATGCTAAAGTTTTCAGTTACTTCATCAATAGCATCTACCGTTGTAGGTACCGAAACAGTTCCCGTAGTTGCCCCCGCAGGAACAAGTACATCAACGTTTGTAGTGGTGTAATCTGCACTTCCAGCCGTACCATTAGTCAATACAAAAGTATAAGTAATAGCTTGGTCAGAAGGGTTGCTTAATGTAAAGTTGAATACCACATCAGTTCCTTCAGTAGCCGAAGCCGGAGTGATGGTAGCCACAGTAGGGGCATTGTTAGTGTCGATAATCGTACCCGTAGCACTTACGGTTCCAACAGCAATGTTGAACGTTTCATCAACTTCATCAATAGCATCTACCGTTGTAGGTACCGAAACAGTTCCCGTAGTTGCTCCCGCAGGAACAAGTACATCAACATTTGTAGTGGTGTAATCTGCACTTCCAGCCGTACCATTAGTCAATACAAAAGTATAGGTAATAGCTTGATCAGAAGGGTTGCTAAGTGTAAAGTTGAATACCACATCAGTTCCTTCAGTAGCCGAAGCCGGAGTGATCGTTGCCACAGTAGGGGCATTGTTAGTGTCGATAATAGTACCCGTAGCACTTACGGTTCCAACAGCAATGTTGAACGTTTCATCAACTTCATCAATAGCATCTACCGTTGTAGGTACCGAAACAGTTCCCGTAGTTGCACCCGCAGGAACAAGTACATCAACATTTGTAGTCGTGTAATCTGCACTTCCAGCAGTTCCATTAGTCAATACAAAAGTATAAGTTGTATCTACCGCCGATGGGTTACTTAAGGTAAAAGTAAATACAGCAGCACTTCCTTCAGTAGCCGAAGCCGGAGTGATCGTTGCCACCGTAGGGGCATTGTTAGTGTCGATAATCGTACCCGTAGCTGAAGCAGCTCCAGAGGCAATACTAAAGTTTTCATTTACTTCGTCAATTGTATCCGTAGTCGTTGGTACCGAAACAGTTCCAGTAGTTGCTCCCGCAGGAACAAGTACATCAACATTTGTAGTCGTGTAATCCGCACTTCCAGCAGTACCATTAGTCAATACAAAAGTATAGGTAATAGCTTGATCAGAAGGGTTGCTAAGTGTAAAGTTGAATACCACATCAGTTCCTTCAGTAGCCGAAGCCGGAGTGATCGTTGCCACCGTAGGGGCATTGTTAGTGTCGATAATAGTACCCGTAGCACTTACGGTTCCAACAGCAATGTTGAACGTTTCATCAACTTCATCAATAGCATCTACCGTTGTAGGTACCGAAACGGTTCCAGTAGTTGCTCCCGCAGGAACAAGTACATCAACATTTGTAGTCGTGTAATCCGCACTTCCAGCAGTACCATTAGTCAATACAAAAGTATAGGTTGTATCTACAGCCGATGGGTTGCTCAAGGTAAAAGTAAATACAGCAGGATCACCTTCAGTAGCCGAAGCCGGAGTGATCGTTGCCACCGTAGGGGCATTGTTAGTGTCGATAATAGTACCCGTAGCTGAAGCAGCTCCAGAGGCAATACTAAAGTTTTCATTTACTTCGTCAATTGTATCCGTAGTCGTTGGTACCGAAACAGTTCCAGTAGTTGCTCCCGCAGGAACAAGTACATCAACATTTGTAGTCGTGTAATCCGCACTTCCAGCAGTACCATTAGTCAATACAAAAGTATAGGTTGTATCTACAGCCGATGGGTTGCTCAAGGTAAAAGTAAATACAGCAGGATCACCTTCAGTAGCCGAAGCAGGAGAGATCGTTGCTACAGTAGGGGCGTTGTTATTGTCGATAATTGTACCAGTAGCCGAAACAGCTCCAGAGGCAATGCTAAAGTTTTCAGTTACTTCATCAATAGCATCTACCGTTGTAGGTACCGAAACAGTTCCCGTAGTTGCTCCCGCAGGAACAAGTACATCAACATTTGTAGTCGTGTAATCTGCACTTCCAGCCGTACCATTAGTCAATACAAAAGTATAAGTTGTATCTACAGCCGATGGGTTGCTCAAGGTAAAAGTAAATACAGCAGGATCACCTTCAGTAGCCGAAGCAGGAGAGATCGTTGCTACAGTAGGGGCGTTGTTATTGTCGATAATTGTACCAGTAGCGGTATCGGTTGTAGATCCAACTGTTCCTGTAGAGCTAGTTATTGCTACTGTGAAGGTTTCGTTGTTCTCATCAATAGTATCAGCAGTAGTTGGTACTAATGCAGTCGCTATAGTAGTACCCGCTAAGAAGGTTACGGTTACTGGCGTATTGGTATAATCTCCGTTAGTTGTTGTTTCGTTGGTAAATCCTAAAATAAGGGTTATGTCTGTAGCGGATGGGTTGCTCAAAGTAACTACAAAATTCAAGTAGTCACCTTCAGTGTTACTCGCATCTGCTATAGTTACTGTTGGCGCATTGTCATTATCAGTAATGGTTACAGTTGCAGATTGAGTACCTAATTGTGTTGCACAACCTCCAGTTACGCTGTCAATATTTGCAATAACTGTTTCTGACCCTTCATTGATATTGTCATCTATTGGAGTAATGGTTACAGTACCAGTAGTTGATCCCGATGGTATAGTTATAATTGTACTATTCACAGTGTAATCAGAACTTGATATTGCTGTTCCTGAATATGAAATTGTAATAGTTACATCACTAATGGTTGCAGTTGATAAAGTAGCTGTTAAGAGTGCACTAATTCCAGAATTTTCAGCGATTGAAATGGTACCTGTCAAGCTTACTGTGGGTGAAAATACAGTAACTGTTCTTGTAGTAGCGGCATTAGCACAACCACCTGTTCCAGTTACGGTATAAGTTATCGTAGCTGTTCCTGCGGCAACCCCAGTAATTACTCCTGTTGAAGGATTTACGGTTGCGATTGCTGTATCGCTTGAAGAAAAAGTACCACCATTGGTAGTAGAAGAAAAAGTTGTTGTAGACCCTACACATATTGTTTGATTACCAGAAAACGTTCCAGCATTTGGAGCAGCAATTACCGTAAAAGTAGCATCAGAGGTAGTTGCAGGACAACTTCCGTTGGCAGCAACAGTGTAGCGAATTGTTACAGAAGTATCCGCTGTAACATCAGCTGGGGTATAAGTAGTTCCAGAAATGGTTCCACCACCAGATACCACAGACCAAGTTCCACCAGCTGGAGTAGCCGATAATGTTTTGGTAGTGTTCTCACAAATAGCAGTAGTAGTTGTTGTATTAGTTGCTGTTCCTGCGAATGGATTCACAGTAAAAGTAGCATCAGAGGTAGTTGCAGGACAACTTCCGTTGGCAGCAACAGTGTAGCGAATTGTTACAGAAGTATCCGTTGTAACATCAGCTGGGGTATAAGTAGTTCCTGAAATGGTTCCACCACCAGATACCACAGACCAAGTTCCACCTGCTGGAGTAGCCGATAATGTTTTGGTAGTGTTCTCACAAATAGCAGCAGTAGTTGTTGTATTAGTTGCTGTTCCTGCGAATGGATTCACAGTAAAAGTAGCATCAGAGGTAGTTGCAGGACAACTTCCGTTGGCAGCCACCGTATAACGAATTGTTACAGAAGTATCCGCTGTAACATCAGCTGGGGTATAAGTAGTTCCAGAAATGGTTCCACCACCAGATACCACAGACCAAGTTCCACCTGCTGGAGTAGCCGATAATGTTTTGGTAGTGTTCTCACAAATAGCAGCAGTAGTTGTTGTATTAGTTGCTGTTCCTGCGAATGGATTCACAGTAAAAGTAGCATCAGAGGTAGTTGCAGGACAACTTCCGTTGGCAGCAACAGTATAGCGAATTGTTACAGAAGTATCCGCTGTAACATCAGCTGGGGTATAAGTAGTTCCAGAAATGGTTCCACCACCAGATACCACAGACCAAGTTCCACCAGCTGGAGTAGCCGATAATGTTTTGGTAGTGTTCTCACAAATAGCAGCAGTAGTTGTTGTATTAGTTGCTGTTCCTGCGAATGGATTTACCGTAAAAGTAGCATCAGAGGTAGTTGCAGGACAACTTCCGTTAGCAGCAACAGTGTAGCGAATTGTTACAGAAGTATTTGCTGTAACATCAGCTGGGGTATAAGTAGTTCCAGAAATGGTTCCACCACCAGATACCACAGACCAAGTTCCACCAGCTGGAGTAGCCGATAATGTTTTGGTAGTGTTCTCACAAATAGCAGTAGTAGTTGTTGTATTAGTTGCTGTTCCTGCGAATGGATTTACCGTAAAAGTAGCATCAGAGGTAGTTGCAGGACAACTTCCGTTGGCAGCCACCGTATAACGAATTGTTACAGAAGTATCCGCTGTAACATCAGCTGGGGTATAAGTAGTTCCAGAAATGGTTCCACCACCAGATACCACAGACCAAGTTCCACCTGCTGGAGTAGCCGATAATGTTTTGGTAGTGTTCTCACAAATAGCAGCAGTAGTTGTTGTATTAGTTGCTGTTCCTGCGAATGGATTCACAGTAAAAGTAGCATCAGAGGTAGTTGCAGGACAACTTCCGTTGGCAGCCACCGTATAGCGAATTGTTACAGAAGTATTTGCTGTAACATCAGCTGGGGTATAAGTAGTTCCAGAAATGGTTCCACCACCAGATACCACAGACCAAGTTCCACCAGCTGGAGTAGCCGATAATGTTTTGGTAGTGTTCTCACAAATAGCAGTAGTAGTTGTTGTATTAGTTGCTGTTCCTGCGAATGGATTTACCGTAAAAGTAGCATCAGAGGTAGTTGCAGGACAACTTCCGTTGGCAGCCACCGTATAACGAATTGTTACAGAAGTATCCGCTGTAACATCAGCTGGGGTATAAGTAGTTCCAGAAATGGTTCCACCACCAGATACCACAGACCAAGTTCCACCTGCTGGAGTAGCCGATAATGTTTTGGTAGTGTTCTCACAAATAGCAGCAGTAGTTGTTGTATTAGTTGCTGTTCCTGCGAATGGATTCACAGTAAAAGTAGCATCAGAGGTAGTTGCAGGACAACTTCCGTTGGCAGCCACCGTATAACGAATTGTTACAGAAGTATCCGCTGTAACATCAGCTGGGGTATAAGTAGTTCCAGAAATGGTTCCACCACCAGATACCACAGACCAAGTTCCACCTGCTGGAGTAGCCGATAATGTTTTGGTAGTGTTCTCACAAATAGCAGCAGTAGTTGTTGTATTAGTTGCTGTTCCTGCGAATGGATTCACAGTAAAAGTAGCATCAGAGGTAGTTGCAGGACAACTTCCGTTGGCAGCAACAGTGTAGCGAATTGTTACAGAAGTATCCGCTGTAACATCAGCTGGGGTATAAGTAGTTCCAGAAATGGTTCCACCACCAGATACCACAGACCAAGTTCCACCTGCTGGAGTAGCCGATAATGTTTTGGTAGTGTTCTCACAAATAGCAGCAGTAGTTGTTGTATTAGTTGCTGTTCCTGCGAATGGATTCACAGTAAAAGTAGCATCAGAGGTAGTTGCAGGACAACTTCCGTTAGCAGCAACAGTATAGCGAATTGTTACAGAAGTATTTGCTGTAACATCAGCTGGGGTATAAGTAGTTCCAGAAATAGTTCCACCACCAGATACCACAGACCAAGTTCCACCTGCTGGAGTAGCCGATAATGTTTTGGTAGTGTTCTCACAAATAGCAGCAGTAGTTGTTGTATTAGTTGCTGTTCCTGCGAATGGATTCACAGTAAAAGTAGCATCAGAGGTAGTTGCAGGACAACTTCCGTTAGCAGCAACAGTATAGCGAATTGTTACAGAAGTATTTGCTGTAACATCAGCTGGGGTATAAGTAGTTCCAGAAATAGTTCCACCACCAGATACCACAGACCAAGTTCCACCTGCTGGAGTAGCCGATAATGTTTTGGTAGTGTTCTCACAAATAGCAGCAGTAGTTGTTGTATTAGTTGCTGTTCCTGCGAATGGATTTACCGTAAAAGTAGCATCAGAGGTAGTTGCAGGACAACTTCCGTTAGCAGCAACAGTGTAGCGAATTGTTACAGAAGTATTTGCTGTAACATCAGCTGGGGTATAAGTAGTTCCAGAAATGGTTCCACCACCAGATACCACAGACCAAGTTCCACCAGCTGGAGTAGCCGATAATGTTTTGGTAGTGTTCTCACAAATAGCAGTAGTAGTTGTTGTATTAGTTGCTGTTCCTGCGAATGGATTTACCGTAAAAGTAGCATCAGAGGTAGTTGCAGGACAACTTCCGTTGGCAGCAACAGTATAGCGAATTGTTACAGAAGTATTTGCTGTAACATCAGCTGGGGTATAAGTAGTTCCAGAAATAGTTCCACCACCAGATACCACAGACCAAGTTCCACCTGCTGGAGTAGCCGATAATGTTTTGGTAGTGTTCTCACAAATAGCAGCAGTAGTTGTTGTATTAGTTGCTGTTCCTGCGAATGGATTCACAGTAAAAGTAGCATCAGAGGTAGTTGCAGGACAACTTCCGTTGGCAGCCACCGTATAACGAATTGTTACAGAAGTATCCGCTGTAACATCAGCTGGGGTATAAGTAGTTCCAGAAATGGTTCCACCACCAGATACCACAGACCAAGTTCCACCAGCTGGAGTAGCCGATAATGTTTTGGTAGTGTTCTCACAAATAGCAGCAGTAGTTGTTGTATTAGTTGCTGTTCCTGCGAATGGATTCACAGTAAAAGTAGCATCAGAGGTAGTTGCAGGACAACTTCCGTTGGCAGCCACCGTATAACGAATTGTTACAGAAGTATCCGCTGTAACATCAGCTGGGGTATAAGTAGTTCCAGAAATGGTTCCACCACCAGATACCACAGACCAAGTTCCACCAGCTGGAGTAGCCGATAATGTTTTGGTAGTGTTCTCACAAATAGCAGCAGTACTTGTTGTATTAGTTGCTGTTCCTGCGAATGGATTCACAGTAAAAGTAGCATCAGAGGTAGTTGCAGGACAACTTCCGTTGGCAGCCACCGTATAACGAATTGTTACAGAAGTATCCGCTGTAACATCAGCTGGGGTATAAGTAGTTCCAGAAATGGTTCCACCACCAGATACCACAGACCAAGTTCCACCAGCTGGAGTAGCCGATAATGTTTTGGTAGTGTTCTCACAAATAGCAGTAGTAGTTGTTGTATTAGTTGCTGTTCCTGCGAATGGATTCACAGTAAAAGTAGCATCAGAGGTAGTTGCAGGACAACTTCCGTTGGCAGCAACAGTGTAGCGAATTGTTACAGAAGTATCCGCTGTAACATCAGCTGGGGTATAAGTAGTTCCAGAAATAGTTCCACCGCCAGATACCACAGACCAAGTTCCACCTGCTGGAGTAGCCGATAATGTTTTGGTAGTGTTCTCACAAATAGCAGCAGTAGTTGTTGTATTAGTTGCTGTTCCTGCGAATGGATTCACAGTAAAAGTAGCATCAGAGGTAGTTGCAGGACAACTTCCGTTAGCAGCAACAGTATAGCGAATTGTTACAGAAGTATTTGCTGTAACATCAGCTGGGGTATAAGTAGTTCCAGAAATAGTTCCACCACCAGATACCACAGACCAAGTTCCACCTGCTGGAGTAGCCGATAATGTTTTGGTAGTGTTCTCACAAATAGCAGCAGTAGTTGTTGTATTAGTTGCTGTTCCTGCGAATGGATTCACAGTAAAAGTAGCATCAGAGGTAGTTGCAGGACAACTTCCGTTAGCAGCAACAGTATAGCGAATTGTTACAGAAGTATTTGCTGTAACATCAGCTGGGGTATAAGTAGTTCCAGAAATAGTTCCACCACCAGATACCACAGACCAAGTTCCACCTGCTGGAGTAGCCGATAATGTTTTGGTAGTGTTCTCACAAATAGCAGCAGTAGTTGTTGTATTAGTTGCTGTTCCTGCGAATGGATTCACAGTAAAAGTAGCATCAGAGGTAGTTGCAGGACAACTTCCGTTGGCAGCAACAGTATAACGAATTGTTACATTAGTATTTGTAGCAACGTCTGCTGGGGTATAAGTAGTTCCTGAAATGGTTCCACCACCAGATACCACAGACCAAGTTCCACCTGCTGGAGTAGCCGATAATGTTTTGGTAGTGTTCTCACAAATAGCAGCAGTAGTTGTTGTATTAGTTGCTGTTCCTGCGAATGTATCAACCGTTACCACCACAGGTTTTGTATCCGTACAGCCTATTGTATTGGTACCTTTAATATAATATGTACCAGCAGTAGCAGCATTAGGAGTTGTATAAGGTATGGTTGCAGCTGCATCACGCCAATACGTATATGTTTGTGTTGATGATCCAGCAGTAATAGCATTTGCAGTTATGTTTACAGTAGCTGGAGAACAAACTGCAGCTGGATTGTTTATTACCAAAGTATATGCAGAACATTCAGGTTGAACAATTAAGCATTGTGGTACAACATTGGTTAAAAGCCCACCAGAAGTTGTAAAATTAGAATTGCTGTTTGTAAAAGGACCTGGATTTCCTGTACAAGATGGATTGAGTTGCCCAGGTCTATTGGTAATATCTACCGTAATTGTTGCTGTAGCTCCTGCAGGTAAAGTCAATCCAGAAAGAGAAACACTTCCTGTATTTGGATTTGCCGTTACCGTTCCTAAAGTACCGCCTCCAGTATAATTTATCGTTACGTTAGGAGTAGCTGCTACTCTAATATTAGACGGTAATGTATCTTCAAAACCAATTCCTGTTAGTAACGCTGCTCCTCCACCATTATTTGAAACCACCCAAGTGTACGTTGCAGTTTGACCATCTATTATTGTTGTTGGTGATAATGTTTTTGTTACTGTTGGAGCTGTAACATCAATAGATATAAAGTAAGATCCTGAAACCAGTACGTCAGGCACACCATTTGGATTAGATCGTTGCCTTAATCTTACATTAATTGGTGTTGTAGAATTAGGTAGAATGTTTGATGCATCAAAAATATCAGCATCGTAATCCCAGGATTCTGCAGCACCATAAATATGTCCTGCACTAATGGGGTCGCGAGTGGTTATATTTCCTGAAATTGCAGGTCCTCCATCTGCTGAAACATTATTTGTAGCTGCCATAGCAATACTACTATTCAATGCATCACTAACTTCACCGGTTCTAGGATCTGTCAAATTGGTCAGTGTAGATGTTGTAGTACCAAACTGAATTTCATCAGGATACGTTCTATCTCCGTATGTTCCGGTTATACCTACAACAGCGCGTACTCCTCCACTTGCCGGTACTGTAACATTGTCAACATCAGAAGTTACTGTTGTATTATTAAAAATTCGCCAATTGTCTGCGATCGTGATATTTCTAGATGGGGAGTTAGCATTACTATATACTACTATTATGGACCACCCACCCATAGGAAGACTTGAGGGACCAGGTCTAGGGTCTGCAAGGAAATAACGTCCTGCTGTTCCACCTCCAGCTGTACTTACATATCCATTTGCTGGGATAAGTGCAGTAATATCCCAAATCGCTTGATAGAGTGAATTACTTGCGTTTTTGTTTGATAAAGATGATGTTGTATTTAAAGTGGTATAGTTTGCTGAACCAGGTGTTTTTATTTTAACAGAGGTAAATGACCCTCCACCTATACCTTTTTCAATAGATAAATAGGCTCTTTCAATTCTAGATCCAGCAGGTAAAATTAAATCAGAACTAGTAGATAGTGTTGTTGTTGGATCGCCGTCGATATCAGGTGTGAGTCGTGTAGTGATGTTTCCTGGTGCACTATAATACCAGGAGTTACCAAATAATGTAGCACCTCCTTTTATTACACCCTGATAACGTTGAGTTGTTTGCCCAAAAGTGGTAGTTAGAGAAAGTAAAAAAATAAAATTTAAAAAAAGACCAAATAAGTTTTTTTTAAATTTCGCAGAAAAATGAAAGTATTGGTTTTCCATATTTTTTGATATTCTTATATTTTGCTTGAATCCTCTTTAAAAGGATTTGATTTTATATTTCAGTTGTCTTTTTTACTTAGTAAAAAAAGCATTTACGTTATTAAATATTTATTAACAAAGGTAACTATTATTTAATTAATACAAATTATACTCTTTTAATGACCTAAATAGCCGATAAATGACTAGTTTTTGTACATAAATGATATTGTTCTATGTAAATTAAGATCTAATTTTATCTTGTTTTTAAAAAAATTGACTAAAATCTCTATTTGTTGTTTTTTTTGATTTTCATAAACTATAAAGTGATAGTTAATTAACTTGTTAAATCGCTGAAAATCAAATATTTGAAACATATAACTTGCCTTACAAATAAATACGTTTTTTTTTGTACTTTGGTTTTACTTTTAGTCCAAGTTGAATCAATTAATTAATGCCAAATAATGTAAAGTATGAAAAATTTAATTTTGGTTAGGCATGCAAAGTCGAGTTGGGAGGTTCCCGTTCAGGATAAAGATCGTGTATTAACATGTAATGGCATGAAAGATGCCCATTTTGTGGCTGGTCACGTCAAGTCTTTGTTGCCAAAAACTTTTACCATCTGGTGTAGCACTGCAAAAAGAACTACAAATACGGCGTTAATTTTTGCACAAAATTTTTTGTTTCCGCTTGACAGTATCATTTACAAAGACGACCTTTATACCTTTGATAGAAAACAACTCCAAAGAGTGGTTGAATCCTGTCCAGATGATATAGAGAGTTTGATGATTTTTTGTCATAATGAAGCCATTACTGATTTTGTCAATCGTTATGGGGATGTGACCATAGATAACGTTCCTACCTCAGGATTTGTTTTTTTGAAATTTGATACGACCCATTGGAAAACTATAACAAAAGGTAAAACAGAACATATATTATTTCCCAAAGATTTAAAATGAATAAAACGTTAGCATACAAATATATTGATAGAGAAAAAAGTTGGTTGGCTTTTAATGCAAGGGTTTTGCAAGAGGCGGGTGACCCTTCGGTTCCTTTACTAGACCGTTTGCGTTTTTTAGGCATATTTTCGAATAATTTAGACGAGTTTTTTAGAGTTCGATTTGCAGCCATAAGACGTTTGAGTTTAACCGGAATCACTGGTGAAAAATACCTAGGAGGAATTTCGGCTCAACAACTGGTAAAAGATATTACTGAAATTGTTATTGAGCAACAATCAGAAAGTTTACGAATTCTAAACATTATAGAAAGTGAACTAGAAACAAAAAATATTTTCATCATTACCGAAGCAGATATTTCTGTAGAACAAGAAATTTTCTTGAAAGATTTTTTTATTCAAAAAGTGAGTCCTGAGTTGGTGACTATCATTTTGAATGATTTGGCTGAATTTCCAGTACTTAAGGATACCTCTGGTTATCTAGCCGTAAAACTGGTTATGAAAAGAGATGATGAAGTACGATATGCTGTCATTGAAATCCCTAAAACCATTAACCGTTTTGTAGTCCTGCCATCACATGATGAAAAGCAATACATTATACTTTTAGATGATGTTATTCGTCATAACTTAAATAATATTTTCAATATTTTTGATTACGAAAGTGTATCCGCGCATATGATAAAAATCACTAGAGATGCGCAACTTGACATTGACAGTGATTTAAGTAAAAGTATGATTGAAAAAATCTCTTTGAGTGTAAAAGATAGAAGAATAGGGGAGCCGGTACGTTTTATCTACGATCAGTTGATTGAAGAGGATACTTTAAAATTCTTTCTGGATAAAATGAAAATTGTTTCAACAGATAGTATAATCCCTGGCGGTCGCTACCATAACAGAAGAGATTATATGGACTTTCCTAATTTAGGCAGGTATGATTTATTGTACGAAACTAAACCGCCGTTGCCTATTCCGGGTTTAAGTTTAGAGGGAAGCATGCTAGAAAAAATCAGTGAAAAAGATTATTTGCTGAATGCTCCTTACCAATCTTTTTCATATTTGACTAAGTTTTTGCGTGAGGCTGCACTTGATCCAAAAGTAATTTCAATTAAGATTACATTATACCGTTTAGCCAAGAATTCTCAAATCATTAGTTCCTTAATTAATGCTGCCAAAAACGGAAAAAAAGTAACGGTTCAAATAGAATTACAAGCCCGCTTTGACGAAGCTTCAAATATATCTTATGCAGAGCAAATGCAACTGGAAGGTATTGAACTTATTTTTGGAATAAAGGGATTGAAAGTTCACAGTAAAATATGTGTTATTGAAAGAGTAGAAAACTATAAAATAAAACGTTATGGTTTTATCTCAACGGGAAATTTTAACGAGTCAACCGCAAAGGTTTACACAGATGTGACTTTGTTTACTAGCCACCAGCAGATCTTGAAAGACATCATGAGAATTTTTGAATTTTTTGATATTAATTATAGAGTACATCGTTACAAACACTTGATAGTGTCGCCTCATTACACCAGAACTAAGTTTGTAAAATTAATTGACAGGGAAATTATTCATGCACTGGCAGGAAGAAAAACACATATAAAACTAAAAATGAATAGTTTGTCTGACTTTGCTATGATTGATAAACTCTATGAAGCCAGTCGTGCGGGAGTAAAGATACAATTAGAAGTACGTGGAATATGTTCCTTGATTCCTGGAATTCCGGGTATGAGTGATAATATTGAAGCTATAAGTATAGTTGATAATTATTTAGAACATTCAAGAGTGTATATTTTTGGGAATGCAGGACAAACAGAAGTCTATATTTCATCGGCTGATTTTATGTCTCGAAATCTAGATGGTAGGGTAGAAGTTACCTGTCCTATTTATGATCAAGATATTAAAAAAGAACTGATTGACAATTTTGATATTGGCTGGAAAGGAAACGTAAAAGCAAGGTTTCATTCTCATAAATTTGATAACAAATACCGCCCTCGAAACCATAATCCTATCTTTAGAGCGCAGCTAGAAACGTACCGTTATTATGAAAAAAAACTAGAGGATGCTACTAAGAAAGAAAATTTAGCATAGTTTTTGTTTTACCAATTATAATTTTAACCTGAACGGGATCCGTCACCTTGATCAGGAGTTTCAAATACAAGAAATATGATTCAAATAAAAAAATACGCTGCAATTGATATTGGCTCAAATGCAATGCGATTGTTAATTGTCAATATTGTGGAACAAGACGGCAAAGAACCGCAATTTAATAAAAGTTCCCTTGTGAGGGTGCCTATCCGTTTAGGGCAAGATGCTTTTACAGTGGGTGAAATTTCTGCAGAGAACATTGATAGAATGTGCGATGCTATGAAAGCATTTAACTTGCTGATGAAGGTACACAAAGTAGAGCGTTATATGGCATTTGCAACATCGGCCATGCGCGAAGCCTATAACGGCAAAGAAGTTGTTGCTATCATAAAGAAAAAGGCTGACATAAAAATTGAAATTATTGATGGCAAGAAAGAAGCTGCCATTATTGCTTCAACTGATTTGCATCATTTATTAAAATCAGATCAAACCTATCTTTTTGTAGATGTGGGGGGAGGAAGCACGGAATTTACTTTGTTTTCCAATGGTAAAATGATAACTTCTAGATCCTTCAAAGCAGGTACAGTACGCTTGCTCAATAACATGGTTTGCGATGTAGTATGGGATGAAATTGAGAAATGGATTAAAACCAACACGCAAGAATATGACGAGGTTACACTCATAGGTTCTGGTGGAAATATCAATAAGTTATTTAAATTATCTGGAAAGACTCAGGAAAAACCATTGTCATACATCTACATGAATTCACAATATTCTTTCTTGAATTCTTTATCTTATGAGCAAAGAATATCAGAATTGGGATTAAACCCAGATCGAGCTGACGTAATTATTCCTGCAACACGCATTTACATGAATGCTATGAAATGGAGTGGTGCCAGAAATATTTATGTGCCTAAAATAGGTCTTTCTGATGGAATTGTAAAAGCCATGTATTACGGTAAAATATAACGTTTTCTTCTTGTAATTAAGCGTCTAAATCTAATCCAAATGTAGTTCGTAAAAGTTCTATATTTGGATTTATTTGTAGTAACCTGTTGTAGCGGTCTTGGTCGTTAAAACTTCTTTTTGTTTCAATAGTTTCGTTTACAACTACGTTTATAGTAATGTCATGATTGTGTAAATGACCTTTTAAATAGCCTAACAATCCGTGTAGTTGACTTTCAAAATCTAGCTTTGAACCTTCGTTTGGTAGTTCAATGGTAATTGCAGTTCCGTCTAGTTTTGGGTCGTTTATTAGCAATAATGATTCCATTATTTTAAATCCCTTGTCGCCTAATCGTTGTGCATATTTGTTCCAATACACTAGCATTTCAGTCTCTGTAAAAGATTCGGTTGGTAAGTGTAATGTTTCTTTTACTATTCCTTTACTGCTTTCTTCAAGTGCTTTTTTTGCCCGAATACTTGCTAATGAAAACGCTGAGACTTTTGGTTCTCCAGTATTTGAAACGGGAGTATCAGCAACAGGAATTGGAATTACTTTAGCTGGCTGTTGTACTAATATCTCAGCTGGAATTTCTGGTTTACTTTCAGGTGCAGAAGTAGAGGTTACCGCCGTTTCTATTTTTTTTGCGACACTGATGGAGTAGTCGTTTTTTCTAAAATAAGTTGGTGGAATTATATATTGCTCAACTTTTTTTTTTTCTCCATCAATAGTGATAGAGGCAAGTTGCATCAAACAAAGTTCTACAAGCAATCGCTGGTTTTGACTCAATTTGTATTTTAAATCACAATCGTTTGCAATGCCAATTCCTTTTAATAAAAAATCTTGACTGCATTTTTGAGCCTGTGCCCCATACATTTGCTGGGCTTGTTCTCCTACTTCTAACAAAGTTAAAGTTGCTGGAGTTTTAGATACTAGCAAATCTCTAAAATGAGACGCTAATCCTGATACAAAATGATGCGAATCAAAACCCTTGGCAAGGATTTCGTTAAAAGCCATTAATAATTCTGGAATTTTATTTTCCAAAATTAAGTTGGTCATGTTGATGTACGTTTCGTAATCAAGCACATTCAAGTTCTCCGTAACGGCTTGACGGGTTAAGTTTTTCCCGCAAAACGAAACGACTCTATCAAAAATAGAAAGGGCATCACGCATGGCACCATCCGCTTTTTGAGCTATGATGTGCAAAGCATCGTCTTCAAAAATTACGCCTTGACTGGTAGCCACTTCTGCAAGATGTTCTTTGGCATCTTTTACGGTTATTCTTTTGAAATCAAATATCTGACAACGAGAAAGTATTGTAGGGATGATTTTATGTTTTTCGGTCGTGGCCAAAATAAAAATGGCGTGCTTAGGTGGTTCTTCTAATGTTTTTAAGAAAGCATTAAAAGCTGCCGAGGACAACATGTGAACCTCATCTATAATGTATACTTTATATTGCCCTGTTTGGGGTGGGATTCTAACTTGGTCAATTAAATTACGAATGTCATCTACAGAATTGTTTGAAGCGGCATCTAGTTCAAATACATTGAAAGCAAAATCTTCGGTAGGATCATCATATCCAGGCTGATTGATTTTACGAGCTAATATACGTGCGCAAGTGGTTTTACCCACACCACGAGGTCCTGTAAACAACAAGGCCGATGCTAAATGGTTGCTTTCTATAGCATTGAGCAAAGTGCTTGTAATGGCTTTTTGTCCTACAACATCTTTAAAAGTTTGTGGACGATATTTACGGGCCGATACAACAAATTGTTCCATAGCATTTTTATTGGATAGCAAATATAGGCTTTAATTTAAAGATGCAAAAATTTAAAGATTGAAAGATTTTATATTTTAAAGTACACTTCTTTTTGAGGAAATTTTCTAGCCCAGATAGAAGTGAAAATCCTTATATGCCAGTCCCGAAACCTCGGGATGGCGGATAAGATTGAAACGAATAGCTGGAGAAAGCTCCTAAAAAAAAGTAATATTTAGAGTTTGATTTTCAAGTTTTTAAACAGATAAAAAATATTAAGAATTTCTATCTTTGATGGTGAGATCTAGTAAAACTTTGGCAGCATCATTATCTGAATTTGCTGCGTAACCTGCTACAAAAACCCCTTTTTGTCCGGTAGTTGATAGTATACCGTAAACGGTGGCTTCGTCATCTGGATTTGATTCCCCTTCATATCTATAAATATGTTGGATTTCGTAATGACTCGGGTTTTGTATAAGGTCTTGGTCATAAATGTTAAAATCAACTGTAAATCCTTTTTCTTTTAAATCTTCTAAGGCTTTTGAAACGCTGGCATAATGATACATTTTTGACATAGTATTGTTTTTATAGATAAGATGGTAAGGTAACTGTTTTATTATGAAATGGTTGTGAAGGTCTTGTTAAAGTAAGTAGTAGAAAATGAGATAAAAAGATTTAATAATGCTAAATTTGCCGTCGCAGACCGCCTTATCGTCGTCTTGCCTTTATGGGCGAGAGGGAGGAAAGTCCGGACACCACAGAGAAGCATAGCGGGTAACACCCGTCGGTTTCGTCTTTACGGATGAGATTAGGACAAGTGCAACAGAAAGTATGTACAGGTAATGCTGTAGTGAAACCAGGTAAACTCTATGCGGTGAAATATCAAGTATATCAGCATTTAAGGGTATCTCGTCCGTTGCTGAAGGGTAGATAGCTTGAGTCCAAGAGTAATTTTGGATCTAGATAAATGATAAGGGTTTTGAGTAATCGAAATACAGAATCCGGCTTATAGGTCTGCTTTTTTTTCTTTTTCCACTTTTTTTTGTTACTCTATTGTCATGGATTTTAGTTTGGTTCTATAGGCTTCAAGAGCCACTGACTTTGATATAAAACCATAATATTTACCCTCTTTAAGTACAGGTAAGAATGCTTTTTTCGACTTTTCGAATTTATTCATGACTTGTTCCATACTGTCAAAGGGTGCAATAGTTTCTACAGGTGCCATCATGATTTCTTTCACCAAAGTATATTTGACACGATAGGTGTTAAAAATGATTTCGCGAATATCATTAAAATGGACAATTCCAAGTAAGTTTTGTTGGGCATCAATGACACCAAAAATAACTTGATTCGAATGAGAAATGAGATCCACTAAGCGTTCTAAATTTTCATCAGGAGTTACCGTTAAAAAATCGGTTTGAATAATAGTGTTGGTTTCTAGTGTAGAAAGGATATTGGTGTCTTTATTACTGGTGAAAGCATGTCCTTTTTCGACCAAGTTTTTAACATCCATAGAGTGTTTTTCAAAACGTTTAGAAATAGCAAAACTGATAGAAGCCACAATCATAAGAGGAATCATTAAATTGTAACCTCCAGTTATTTCGGCAATCAAGAAAATGGCGGTTAGTGGCGCATGAAATAATCCACTTAATATTCCCGCCATTCCTACTAGTGTGAAATTGCTAACGGGTAATTTTGTGAGTCCTGTGAGATTTAGAAATTTTGAAAAAAAGAATCCTACATAAGAACCTAAAAACAAGGAAGGAGCAAAATTACCTCCGTTACCACCACTGTTGATGGTAATGCTGGTTGCAAAAACTTTGAGCATCATAGTAGCACCCACAAATAGTAAAAGCACCCAACTATTGTTTCTAAAGTCACTAAAAAGAGTATGTTCTAGTAATTTACCAGGATCACTCTCTGAAAGGGTTTTGATGCTTTCATAACCTTCACCAAAAAGTGTGGGGAAAACAACAATTAATAGTGCTAAAATGCTTGCTCCAAAGAGCCCTTTCTTGAAGGGAGAAAATTTTAAGCGTCCAAAAAAATGTTCTACTCTTTGAAAATTTCTAGAGTAGTACACGGCTATTAATCCAGTGAAAATACCAAGAAGTACATAGTATAAAATGTTGTGGTAATCAAAACTTTGTTGTTGTTTGAACGACAAAAGAATTTCCTCATCCAATACAATTACAGATACGAGTGCTCCCGTAGCAGCGGCAATCATGATGGGAGTAAAGGCAGCTATACTAACATCAACTAATAAAACTTCAATGGCAAATAGAACTCCAGCAATGGGTGCGTTGAACGCCGCTGCAATTCCTGCGGCTACACCACAGCCTATCAAAAGAGTTCTGTCTTTGTAGCTTAATTTATAGTTTTGAGCATAATTTGATCCAAAAGCAGCACCGGTAATTACAATAGGACTTTCTAAACCTGCTGATCCACCAAGTCCAACAGTTAGCGAGCTCGTTACAATTTGGGCATACATTTGTTTCCTGGGGATAATACTTGCTTTTTTTGCAACAGCATATAATATTTGAGAAGTTCCTTTTTGAATGCTTCCGCCTAATACTTTTTTTACCACCAGAATAGTGAGTAAAATTCCAATGATGGGTAAAATACTAGTCAGAAAACCAAGTTTTAAAATGCCGCTTACATACGTTGCAAAAATAAACACCCAGTGTGCAAAAGTTTTCAATACAATTACTGCAAAAGCAGCTGAAATACCCACTAATACTGCTGATAAAAATATAAATTGTTTAGGAGTCAATAATGATTGTGCTATTGAAATAATAGCTTCTAACCTTGAAATATATTTTTTAAACATGATTTTTAAAATGATTCACAAAGCTACATTATTTTAAGCGAACCACTATTTTTAAGGGCTTCTTTTGTGCTTAAAGGTTTTAATTTATTCGAATTTACAAAGATAAGGACCGCTTCGGGATTTGTTTTAGCATATTCACGAAGCGCCCAACCGATGGCTTTTTGAATAAAAAATTCGGAGGAATTGGCGTATTTTAAACAGAGCCAAAAAAGGAGATCTGCATTCGTTTTTTGTTTGTATCCCAATTGGAAAAGAATCAAACTACGATGCAACCATATACTCTCTTGACTTGAAAATCTTGTGATAACGTTCTCAGTTTCGTTGGGGAATTGCTGTAAATAGTCTCCCAAAATGTATTTTGCTATGGTGTCAACGCTATCCCACCAGGAATGCTGCAATATTAGTTTTTCAATCCAATCGATGTCAGTATCACTATAAGCCTTTTTCTTTTCTTTTATTAGAATTTCAATGGCGCAATAATGGAATTCTCGTTCTGGTTTGTTAAAAAGAGTTTGAGCAATTTGTACAGAATGATGGTGTACTTCTTGTTGGTTTTGTTTCCAAATTTCTTTAAATAGTTCTCTTCTTTTGGTGGTGCGAATACCAAAAAAGGAAAACTTATTGCGCATGTATTGCGACATTGCAAAAGCGTTTTCTACATTTCTATTTTGTTCAAACGCGTTTTCGAGTGTTGAGATAAAGTTCATGGAAACAGAATTTAAAAAGATTGTTTCGGTTTTTTAGTTACAACTTAAAATCCAACCGCTTTGTTGTCACCTCTTCTGTCAGCTCCGCCTTCAAGTTTGCCATTGGGTAAAACTAAAATGGCATCTACAGCACCTATAATTTCTTTGTCTTTTTCATTGATAGAGTATCCTTTTTGTTTGAGTTGCAATAGCAAATCTTTGTTGAAAGAATTTGGTTCGAAAATAATTTCATCAGGCAACCATTGGTGGTGAAATCGAGGTGTATCTACTGCCTCTTGCATACTTAAATTAAATTCATATACGTTTAAAATAGTTTGTAAAACCGATGTGATAATAGTTGATCCTCCCGGAGTTCCTACTACCATGTAAAGTTTTTTATCTTTTTCGATGATGGTTGGAGTCATAGAACTTAGCATTCTTTTTTCAGGGGCAATACTGTTGGCTTTACTTCCGGTAAGACCGTAGAGATTTGGGACACCTGGTTTTGCGCTAAAATCATCCATTTGATTGTTCAAGAAAAAACCCAGTTCATCACAGTATATTTTGGAACCATAATTATCATTTAAGGTTGTTGTTGCGGCTATCGCATTCCCAAAAGGATCTACAATAGAGTAATGTGTGGTTTGATCACTTTCATATCCTGTTATTTCACCGTGTGCAACATCTGAAGATTTGGTGGCTTTATCAAAACTGAAAGTATTCATTCTGTTTTTTAAGTACGAAGGATCAAGTAATTTAGAAGTAGGTATTTTTACAAAATCAGGATCTCCAAGAAAAAAGTTTCTATCTGCGTAGGCTCTGCGCTCGGCTTCGGTAATCAATTGAATGGCTTTTTGACTGTTGTGTCCCATTTGCGCAAGCGGATATGGTTCTATCATAGACATGATTTGGTTCAAACAGATTCCACCACTACTAGGTGGTGCCATAGAAGTTATTTTTAAATCTTTATAATCAAATGTAATTGGTTTTCTCCATTTTGCTTCGTACTTCTTTAAATCCTCAAGAGTCATAGCACCGTTCTTTTGAGTGAGAAAAGCAATCAGTTTTTGGGCGGTTTCTCCGGCGTAAAATTCCTCTTTTCCATATTGTGAAATTTTTTTAAGCGTATTTGCTAACGCTTTGTATTTGATGGTATCGTTTGCTTTATAAACTTGAGAGAATAAGCTGTTTGGTCCGTTTTCTTTAATAAAAACCGCTCTAAAAGCTGCTAGACTTTTGGCTTGATTGGGTGTTACAACTACGCCTCTTTCTGCGAGAGCAATTACAGGTTTTAATATTTCACTAATGGGAAGTGAACCGTATTTTTTGTGTACTTCAAAAACACCTGCAATGGTTCCAGGTACACCTGATGCATGTGCTGTTGCAGTACTTTTACCTTTTATAACATTTCCATTTTGGTCTAAGAACATATCGTTTTTGGCTGACAAAGGTGCTTTTTCTCTATAATCAATAGAGCCAGTTTCTCCGTTAGCTTTCCTGTAAACCATAAAACCTCCGCCGCCTATATTTCCCGCTTGCGGATGGGCTACAGCCAATGCTAATTCGGTAGCTACCATAGCGTCAAATGCGTTACCTCCTTTTTTCATTATGTCGACTCCTATTTGTGAGGCTTCTTCACGCGCAGAAACTACCATTGCTTTGGAAGTCACAAGTCCGGTGGGATTTACTGCTTTTTCTTGGGATTTACATCCAATAGCAATTAAGAAAAGTAACGGTAATAATTTTTTCATAATGTTGATTTTTTGTGGTTTACAAATGAGATTAATTCAGCAAAAAAAAGAGTAAAGTCATTCTCAAATTCACTGTAGAATTCGTTTAATTCATTGCTTGCAAACCTCATTTGGGATTGGTTTTTAGTGCGTTTGTCCATTTGGGTTAAAATTCCATCTATGCCTTCAACTGTTTGGTAACTTACAAGCCAATTTTGTTGTATCATGTAGGGCATCATACCTTTTGTTTTCTCTGATAGTACGCTGTAATTATGGTACAGGGAGTCGTAAAAACGGGCAACAAAATCTTCTAGTTTTTCATTAGAATAATTCGACCAGTTTTTGGCTAAAAAGTGATCGTAAAAAACATCCACAATCACTCCAGCGTAATGATGGTATTTTTCATGAAGTTTTTTTGTACTTTGTCTAAAGATAGGATGCGCATCGGTAAAAGTATCAATGGCTCGATGCAAAACAATACCTTTTTGAATTTCTAATGGGTAGTTTTCATAGTGACTCCCTCTGATTCCATCAGCCATGAAATTACCAATTTTAAGTAAATCATTTTCGCCAGAAAGGTAAATGTGTGCTAGGAAATTCATGAGATTGCTTTAAAGATTTATAGAATGAAATTTTACGTTCATTTCTATTTTATAGGCTTCAATTCTTATATTTGTCAGCAATTTAAAATTTAAAATTCAATTTATAAAATATATATCAATGACTTTAATAAAATCAATATCAGGAATTCGAGGTACAATAGGTGGAAATGTAGGGGATAACTTAACTCCTGTTGATGCTGTAAAATTTGCTTCAGCTTATGGAACTTGGTTAAAAAACTACAGTAAGAAAGATAAAATCACGGTAGTTGTAGGACGTGATGCTCGTATATCTGGACCAATGATTCATAATTTGGTAGTAAACACCTTGATTGGTTTGGGTATTGATGTGATTGATTTAGGACTTTCAACTACTCCAACTGTTGAAGTTGCTGTACCACTTGAAAAAGCTGAGGGCGGAATAATATTAACGGCATCGCATAATCCAAAACAATGGAATGCTTTGAAATTATTGAACGAAAAAGGGGAGTTTTTAAATGGTGAAGAGGGACTTAAAATTCTTGAAATTGCGGAAAGCGAAGGTTTTAATTTTTCGGATGTGGATGATTTAGGAACTATCACAATCAATGATGCCTACATGGACATACACATTGATGAGGTTTTAAACTTACCATTAGTAGATATTGAAGCTGTAAAAGCAGCAAAATTTAAGGTTGTTGTTGATGGAGTAAACTCATCAGGTGGAATTATTATTCCTAGATTATTAGAATTAATGGGCGTTGAAGTGGTAGAACTTTACTGCGAACCAAACGGTCATTTCCCTCATAATCCAGAGCCTTTGAAAGAGCATTTAACCGATATTTCGGAACTGGTTGTAAAAGAAAAAGCACATTTAGGAATTGTTGTAGATCCTGATGTAGATCGTTTGGCATTCATTTGTGAAGATGGCGAAATGTTTGGCGAAGAATACACGTTAGTGGCTTGTGCCGATTATGTTTTGAGTAAAACTCCAGGAAATACAGTATCTAACATGTCATCGTCTCGTGCTTTACGCGATGTTACAAACGCACATAACGGAAACTACGAAGCCAGTGCTGTAGGTGAGGTAAATGTAGTAGAATTGATGAAAAAAAATAATGCAGTTATTGGTGGTGAAGGAAACGGTGGAATTATCTACCCAGAGCTTCATTACGGACGTGATAGTTTGGTAGGAGTAGCTTTGTTTTTGACGCATTTGGCTAACAAAAAAATGACGGTTTCAGCATTGCGTGCTTCGTATCCGGAATATTACATGAGCAAAAATAAAATTGAATTAACACCGCAAATTGATGTAGATGCTATTCTTGTTGCCATGACCGAAAAGTACAAGAATGAAGATATTACTACTATTGATGGTGTTAAAATTGATTTTGCCGAAAATTGGGTTCACTTAAGAAAATCAAATACAGAGCCTATTATTCGTATTTATACCGAAGCAGCCTCTCAAATGCTAGCAGATCAATTAGCACTTAGAATTATTGATGAAATTAAAGCAGTTGCTGGTATTTAATGAATAGAATTTTTAAACCCTTTTGTATTTTTCAAAAGGGTTTTTTTAAAATAATACAATTGTAAGTCTAAAGATGTGTTTTTTTCGTAGATGATACTTAGTTTGAAAAGGGTTTTCGATTTTTCTGTTGTATAATAAAGACGAATTGTAAAACGAAATAAAAAAGATTTAAAATTTATATTTATGAAAAAAATTTCCGCACTTCTGGTTTTGTGTTCATTTCTATTTGTTGCTTCTTGCTCAAGTGATGAAAATAATTCTAGTCCTGATGCTGTTACAGTTGATAAAAATTTGAACAAACAGCAAACCGGTAGCTCTGCAAATGATTTATTATCAGATAGGAAATTTAAAAGTTTGGTGATTGAAGTGGTCTACGTAAATGGTTTTGAACCTAGTACTGCGGCCATAACAAACTTTGTTAATTTTTTAAATGCTAGAACTTTCAAGCCTGGAGGTATTACGGTCGTGAAACGCGGAATTCCTTCACCAGGAACGGCACCCTATTCAAACGAGGAAATAGTAGCTATTGAGGATGCTAATAGAACTAAATACAATTTAGTAGACCAAATTGCTGTTTGGGCTTTTTTTGCTGATGGAAAATCAGATAAAGATGCCGGAAATTCATTTGTACTAGGAACTGCTTATCGCAATACTTCATTTGTTATATATGAACAAACGCTTCATGGTTTGAGTGATAGTGCTTTTGAACCCAACAGAAGCGTGCTGGAAACCACAGTAATTACTCATGAATTTGGACATGTTTTAGGGCTAACAAATTTTGGTACAGCCATGCAAAGCAACCATGAAGACACTGATAATCCTAAACATTGTAATAACAAATCGTGCTTAATGTATTGGACATTTGATTTGAGTGCTGCAATAGGTAGTATGGGAACCTCTGGAAATGTACCTCAGCTAGATGCTCAATGTATTGCAGACCTTCGTGCGAATGGAGGAAGATAAATACTTGCGAGTTTAGTTAAGTTTTTTCTTTTTTTTTAAAGTTTTTTTAATACACAGTATTTCGATATCTTTAAAATTATTGTTACAAATGATATTTTTTCTGAACTATTTAAAAAATAGAGCGTTCAAATCAAGGATATTTAAGGATTACTATAAATTTCAATTTGGAGAAATTACAATAAAACCTTTATCTTTGATGTAAATTAAGAAGGTCATGAATGCAGTAGCTACAAAAACAGAGTTAGAGCTTTATTTTGAACAATTTAGAGAGCACATTATTGGGTTAAACCAAGAATTTGAATCTCCTTACGGAAAGCAAAAAATCATCTATACAGATTGGACTGCTAGCGGGCGATTGTATCGACCAATTGAAGAAAAGTTAATGAATGAGTTTGGTCCTTTTGTGGCCAATACACATACTGAGACCACCATTTCTGGGACTGCTATGACAAAAGCGTATCACAAAGCCAGACATATTATCAAACACCATGTGAATGCTAGTGCAGATGATGTTCTCATAACAGATGGAACCGGAATGACAGGTGTGGTAAACAAGTTTCAAAGAATATTGGGCTTAAAAGTTCCTGAAAATCTAAAGAATTTCATCACGATTCCTGCCGAAAAAAAGCCGATTGTTTTTATTTCGCACATGGAACATCATTCAAACCAAACGTCTTGGCTAGAAACAATTGCTGATGTTGAGGTAATTCCAGCCGCTGAAGATGGTTTGTTTAGCATAGAAAACTTATTGATTTTACTAGATAAATATAAAGAAAGACCTTTTAAAATTGCATCCATCACTTCATGCTCTAATGTTACGGGTATCAAAACTCCATATCATGAAGTGGCAAAATTAATGCATCAACATAACGGACTTTGTTTTGTTGATTTTGCTTGCTCAGGTCCTTACGTAAAGATAGATATGCACCCTGAAGATCAAGAGTCTTATTTAGATGCTATTTTCTTTTCTCCACACAAGTTTTTAGGAGGTCCTGGGACTTGTGGTATCCTTGTTTTTAATAAAAAATTATATCAAAATGTTGTACCAGATAATCCAGGAGGAGGAACTGTAAGCTGGACAAATCCATGGGGAGAACACAAATACATTGATAATATTGAGGATAGAGAAGATGGCGGAACACCTGGTTTTTTACAGGTTATAAAAACAGCATTAGCCATACAGCTCAAAGAACAAATGGGCGTGGATCAAATCTTAAAACGAGAACACGAAATCGTAGAATATATTTTTTCTTCCTTGGGACTTGTGTCCAATATCAAAATTTTAGCAGCTCAACATCAAGATAGACTGGGTGTTATTTCTTTTTTTATAGAAGACCTGCATTTTAATTTAGGAGTGAAATTATTGAATGATAAATTTGGAATTCAAACACGTGGAGGATGCAGTTGTGCAGGCACATACGGACATTTTTTACTGCATGTTGACCAAGAAACCTCTAATAAGTTAGTCAATGAAATTTCGCTAGGAGATTTAATTAGAAAGCCAGGATGGATCAGGATGTCAATTCATCCCACTACCACAACTGCTGAAATTGAATACGTGTGTAACGGAATTAAAGCGTTAGCCGAAAATCATGCAACATGGGCATTAGATTATGATTACAACCCAATTAGCAATGAGTTTGTTCATAAAGAAGCTCAGCCACTAGAGGATAATCTTGTGACAAGTTGGTTCTCTTAATAAATTACACTATTGCTATTTGTAAAAAAAACTTTAAACTAAAAATAAGACTCAATACTGAAGACTGAAAATCGAAGACGGTTAGACTTATCTTCTATGTTTCCATCGTTTATGAGTCCAGAAATAGTATTCAGGTGCTTCAATTATTTGTTTTTCAACTTCTTTGATGTAACGGTGTGTGATTTCAAAATCAGGTAGCTCTTTTGCATTTTCTGCAATAGGAATGATAGTCAGTTCATAAAAACCACGTTTCACTTTTTTTACTTTTGCAAAAACAACAGTCATATCATACTTTTTTGATAGCATTTCAGGGCCAGTATGCACAGGAACTTCAACACCCATAAAGGATTCCCAATGAAAAATTCTATCCATTTTAGGAGATTGATCGCTGGCTAAACCATAGACACACTGAATGTTGCTTTTATAATTTTCAGCAATTAGTGGGATGGTTTTATTTGTTTGTACTAATAACGTATTGTATTTTGAACGAATATCTCGAACCAATTTGTCAAAATAAATATTTCTTAGTTTTTTATATACACCAACTCCTTGAATACTTAGTTTTTGATTAAGCGTGATTAACCATTCCCAACTTGCATAATGTGAAGCTATAAGCATAATACTTTTGCCTTTTTTTTCATATTCTTGAATGAGTTCTACGTTTGTGATTACAAATCTTCGGTTCATTTCTTCAGAAGAAATTGTAAGTGTTTTGGTCATTTCAAGAAACATATCACATAAATGATGGTATGATTTCTTTTCAATAAGCAAACGTTCTTGTTGGTTAAGATGCGGCAAAGCCAATGCAATATTAGCACGAACTACTTTTTTACGATAACCAATGACATAATACATTAAGAAATAAACCCCATTCGATATGCCATACAACATAGGAAAAGGTAAAATAGAGATGAACCAAAGAAAAGGGTACGCTAATATGAAAACAAGTAACTGCATGCAAATTTTTTTTTTGACAAATATAACTTAATTTTGATTGTAGATATAATTTCCCTTGCTCGTGAATGAGTATTTGAGAATTACTATCTTTACCCATCACAAAAAATACGGAATATGAATACTGTTTTATTAGCATTAATAATTGTTAATGTATTGTTTAGTTACAAAGGATTTAACGACTTGTCTTTTTTTAGAAAATATGAATTTCATGTAGGAAGTATCAAAGCTGGAGAACAAATCCGAATGATTACCTCTGGTTTTTTACATGCAGATATGGTTCATTTGTTTTTTAATATGTTTACCCTTTGGATGTTTGCTCCGGTAGTATTAGGGCAACTGGGTAATTTTTCATTTTTATTGATCTATTTTGGCAGCCTTATTTTTGGGAGTTTGCTTACTATGGTTTTTCATAACAATGACTATGGGTATAGAGCCGTAGGCGCCTCTGGAGCTGTTACAGGAGTGTTGTATTCAGCTATATTATTGCAACCCGATATGATGTTAGGAATATTTTTTATAATACCAATGCCAGCTTATATTTTTGGGATATTGTATTTATTGTACTCTATTTATGGCATGCGTGCTAAGAACGATAACATTGGCCATACGGCACATTTTGGTGGAGCTGTAGGCGGTTATCTAATTACTTTAATAAAACAACCTACTATGTTTGTAGATAATACAATGATGGTTATTGTTTTAGCCATTCCTATTGTAATTCTTTTTATAATGGTAAAGCTAGGTAAGCTATAATGGCATAACTTTTGGAAAGTAATTGTAATAACCTTTAAATTGTTAAAAATGAAAAAAGCATTAGCAGTATTCAGTATATTTTTTATCTCATTGTCTTATGGTCAAGATGTAAAACCTACGCCTCAAATTAATGTAAATGGAGAAGGAAAAGTAAAAGTTATCCCAGATCAAGCTACTATTAATGTTTCGGTTGAAACCAAAGGGAATGTAGCTAAGGATGTTAAAAAAGGAAATGATGAAAAAATTGATGCAGTAATCAAGTTTATAAAAAAAATGAACATACCGGCAGGGGATTTCAAAACGCAACGCATAGCTTTGAATCCGCAGTATGATTATGAAAAAAAGAAACACAGCTACAATGCAGTTCAAACCATTGAAATTGTTATAAGAGATTTATCAAAGTATGATGAATTGATGGAAGGTTTAGTAGAACAAGGAATTAATAGAATAGATGCCGTAGTATTTCAATCCTCAAAGCTAGCGCAATATCAATCAGAAGCAAGAAAGCTTGCTATGAAGGACGCCAAATTAAAAGCAGAAGATTATGTATCAGTTTTAGGGCAAAAAGTAGGGAAGGCACTCGTAATTTCAGATAATTCTCAAACTTATTATCCACAGCCTATGTATGCTTCTATGAAAAGCATGGAGCGCATGGATGCATCAGAACCTAGAGAAACTTTAGCAATAGGAGAAATAAATATTACAGCTAATGTTACGGTAAATTTTATATTGGAATAGAAAGGCCTATACTTTAAAAAAAAACGGAACTATTTTAGTTCCGTTTTTTTTGTGAATAGATTTAACGATTTACTTTCACTCAAAGTTTTTAAATATTTGATGATGCTAATTGTCTTCTCTTCCAGAATTCAGACTGAGGCCAGCGTTGTTCTTGTCCATAAAAATAAGACTTATGTTTGAGGTAATAATCCCAAATGTGATTCATTTGTTGCGTGTATATCTCTTGAAATACTGCCTCTTGAGCCTTGTTTGTCTCTTCAATTATTTGATAGTTCTGCAGGAGATCTGTAAGCTGTAGCGCACTTGCCATGGCGTTAAACATGCCTTGGGAAGAAAGTGGATCAAAACTTACTGCAGCATCGCCAAGTGCTGCCCATTGCTTTCCTGCTACTTCATGAAGCTTACTAGAATTAGCAGCCACCGTACCATGAAATTGTATGGGTTGCTTATTTTTTGAAAGAATACTAGCCATCTGTTTATTGGCTGTTGCCAATTGTAAAAAGGAATCGGCACTTTTTATTTGAGTTCGTTCTATTAAATCAGCATCGGTTTGAAATGCAATAACCCTTTTATTATTAGGCAATGGTGCACTGTACCACCAGCCTTCCTCACATGATGAAATAGTGCTCATTGTAATCGTTTCGTGATTCTCTACTGTGGCCCAAGTGGCCACAAGTTTGTCAATTACTTCACGTTTAATACCTAACGTTCGAGTAAAATGGGATTGTCTACCACTTGCATCAATAACAAATTTTGCAGTTATACATGATTCAATTGATTTTGTTGTCGTTTCGGAAGTTTTGATGCCAATAGTCCACAGATCATTATCATAAGCAGCAGTTTGAAGTTTATATCCAAAAAAACAGTTTACGCCACGTTGCTCAGCATTGGATCGTAAATAGACTTCAAATTCTTTTCGGTTCAATTGCCAGCCAAAACCATCTGGATTGCGCAAATGATCTACAATAGTACTCTTGTCACTTCCCCAGTACGATTGCGTTCCTGTGTTTTGTTGTTGTATTTGTTGGTTAGCAGGATAGCCTTTGTTTTCTAAACCTTCTAATAGATCTAGCTGTTTTAAAATGCGTCGCGCAGCAGGTGGCAAACATTCGCCAATACGATCAACAGGTTGTAATGCTTTGTCAATTAAAGCGACTGTATACTTTTTAGATAAAGCGATGGCTGCAGTACAACCTGCAATGCCACCGCCTATAATAGCAATATCTACTTTTGTAGCCAATTTTTTATTCATTGGTAAAATGCTTTTGTACAATTATTTTGGTGAATAACGTCTGAAACGGTTCCCTTTGTCTGTGCCTGCTAAGCTTATTTTGTTTCTACCAGGATGCTTGGCTTTAGTTAATGCAGAAGCTTTTGAAGTCAATAAATTTAGTAATTTTTGTACACTTGGCGTAGAGGCAAAATCATCAGACAACTCGTTTTCAACTAAAGCAATCAATTGATCTTTTGCATTAGATAATACGTCTTGTTCTGTAAACAATTCTTTATGTGATAATTCTGTTGCTGCCGCTTTAAGTGTATCCTGAACACCTTTACTCAGTGACTTTTTGCTTTTTAAGATAGTTTCTAAATCCTTGATGGCTTCTTTAAGTAAAGTGGCTTCTTGCTCTGGAGAAGGTGTAATTCCTACTTGCATTTCAGGAGGGAAATTCTCATTGTTTGGTACTCCTTTTCTAGGTTGTACAACCGCCAGTTTGTCAAAGTATTTTACCATACTATTAATTTGATTCGTGTAGGTTGGATCCTGGCCGTCAAGCGGTAAATCGTCTAACCACATTTTACGGAAAGCAAAGGCCTGCTTGCGTGTTTCTTCGGCATTGTTGTCATTTATTACTTCCTTGTAACGCTCTTCATCTAAAATATTATTGGGTACACGAGCCGGCCAAAACGTAGGAACATAAGGGTCGTACGATGAGGTGTATCCATCTCTACAACTAGCAGTGTCTGTTTGCCAAGGGATAGCCATCCAGCGACTAATTCCACCAGCAACTTGCCCGCCTAATAAAGGTCCTTTGGCTAAAGTAAACACATCACTGTTCATCATAGGGCCATAATAACTACTGTCAACCAGAGGCGTTTTTGGAGCATGAAGTAATCTAAATGGCGCTGAGTACATGCCAGCAGTTCGCATAGGCCATGTCATTTCGCAACCAGGATGAAAAGCATCTGCCAAACAAAATTCCATTGCGGCTTTAGTCATCATATCTGGCTGTTCAGCAACGGGTAATTTATCTAAAGTTATAGGTTCAGGTACATGTGGACAACCCGTCATGTCTATGTAATCAGCATCAAAATCTCCTTTGACCCATTGGTCTATAAAAGACAATTGTAAATCTGATAAAACAGAGTTTTGTCTCATAGAACCTACAGATGGAATACTAATGGCATCGCCATAAAGCCAAGGCCATAATTGAGGTGCTTCTGCTCCAGAGGTGCCGTATCTTCTAAAACTATTTGAAATCGTACGTCGCATTTCGATATTGGCAGAAGAAGGATCGTTCAATCTTACTTTCCATTTAGAGGTGGTGTAGTCAAATTGTCCGCCCCAACCAAAAGCTGCTGCAAAGGCTGCGTTGACCCATTGTAAATTTGTCATTCGTTCAAAAATGGGCAAGATATCCTTAGTAAATGATGGTCGGACAGGGCATGGCATCATTCCTGAACTTACCGCTACATCGCGCATTAAATCCCACATTGTTCTTACTGATTTTTGCATTGGAGCATAATCAGGTGGCGCACAAACAACCCAAGCTGGATCTACTTTAAGTGCCACACCATTATATTCTACTTCGGCAGTAACAGGTCCGTCTGAGATGTCATCATACCAACCTTCATTATTGGCAAATGTTATCGCAATATCACCTTTTAAATTTTCAGAAACTCCGTGGCCACCTAGCATAAGTAAACGTCCTTTTTCATCAGTGCGCATTTCGCCTAGATATACTGGTTTTTCTTGAAATTTACCTACAAACTGATGTCCTTTGGTTACATTTGGTTTGTTTATTGTTTGTAAACCACCATCAATAATGAGTGAGTTTCTATCTTTTACATCAATATTTCGAAGTAATGAAGGTGGCGCATCAGCAGCATCTGGAATGTCCAACGCAATTTGGAATTGGTACCAAGAAGCCTTTTGATTGGCTAAATGGGAATGCCAAACGATTTTAGAATTCTCAGCATTTAACTCCTTGATAGCCTTTCCTGCTGCATTGAAACCATATATTCTAAATTGTGCGGCTTGTCGTTTTAGGGCGCCAGTAGCATCGCGGTACGCATTATCGCTAGACATTGGTACAGGCTCTGAAACCAATGGGCCAATAAAGTACTCGTTTTCACTATTTCCTACACGCGTAACACCTATAGGCGGATAGATTCCAGCTTTGACAATGCAATCACTATTTTCGTCTACATTGCCTTTGAAAGGGCGGTTCACTTTTTCTGGTTCTTGAGTCGATTGTCCGTTTGCTTGATGACGAACCTCAGAACTAGCGGCATAAACTACTTTTCGAACCGCTGCAATAGAACCCAGTGGTTCGTGCTCTTTTAGTGTACGGAAAATATTAAACGAAAGATTTGTGCCAAATTCAGGTTGACCAATTGCACAAATGTCTTGTTCAGGGAAATACAATTCTGCAATAGCTATGTACGGACTTTCTTCTGTGCTCCAAACGGCTTGCGCATCATCTAGAGGCATGGTTTTATCGTTTGTGCGTAACTGAATCTCAAAACGAAATTTTGCTGATTTAGTTCGGAGGCGTTGCTGTAAGTCGAGTGCTAAATAATTATTATCGTCAAAAGGTGCTCCCTGGTACGTATCTTCGGGAACTAGGCGGTATTTTACAATTTGTTGTTCCCCTAACTTAAAAGGAAGAATTGCCCAATATGTCGCACTCAAACAACTGGCTTCCTCTTTGTTCATGGCGTTAAGAATAGACGCCAGTTTTGGATGTTTATTGATGTACGAATCGTAATCCTTGTCGATAACTCCGGCGGTAGTAAAACTGCACATTTGTTGCGCATCACGAGCGAAAAAACGATCTATGTTTTGGAAAATGAAATCAGCGTTAGTTCCTGTTCCCAAAAGTTTAGGACCATCAACACCAAAAAGCTTTAAGCCAATACCTAAAGTAGAGTGTAAATCTGGTGAAGAAGGGCTGGTGTCGCTAGAGAAACGAACAGCACATTCATAAGAGCTACCTGCAAAAATACCGATTTTATATTTTGGATCAATATCTTTATTTATTGTAAAAGTTCCGTAACCAATGCCGTGTTGTTTTCGAAAAACGGGACGTTCAGCTGGCTGCTGTCCGCTTTCGATACGGGTTTTTTGTCCAAGTTCGACAAACATTTCCTCGAGTCGTTGCGTCACTACATTTATGTTGCCATCACTATCCCAACAGGCAACATTATTTGCTGTAGGTTTTGTTTTTAATAAAGCTGATTTTTTTTCAGCTGTGCTTGTAGTGCTTGGTTTTTCTGGTTTGTTTGCTTTTTTAGTCATAAAGTGATTGTTTAGTTTTTTGTATACCAAAGTAAGTATTTTTAGCAAGCTTATCCTTGCGTATAAATACTTGATTTTTAAAAAACAGAATAAATTTTTTAATTCTAAGAAATTAAAGGAATGCTAATTTGTAGTTTAAAAAATGAGATAAGAAACGAATATCTGATAGTTTTCTACAGTAGTTCGTCACTCTGCCCCTGATAGCAACGAAAAGCGCGCAAGGGTAGGAGCCCAATAAAAACAAAACCCAAAACAGCGACCAACGGAAGCTCGTTTTGGGTTTATGTTTTTAAGGCGATTCCCGCGGACTTGTAGTGAATAGCAGGAATTGGCAGCCAGAATATTTGGAGTAAAGTGTTGATGAAATTATTTCCCGATACAATATCTAATTTATCATTATTTGTAAGGCTTTAGCAGGGTAGAGGTGTACAAAAAGAGTACTTAATATAGTAGAATACTCATTTGTAAAGACAGTAAAAGAAATTGTAGCTATTTAAATTGGAGAATAATTTCTTCAAAATCCTCCTTTATAAACTCCCAATACTTTCCTTTAAAGCAAATTGGATTAAAATCTTCATCAGCTTGTTCAAAGGATGTAAAGTTTTTAATTATTAAATCTTTGTCATGTGAATAAGGATATCTTTGCTCGTGTAAGTCTAACATTTGGCATAAATCATGAGACCGAAGTAATTCATGTAGATCCCAAAAGTCTTTTTTTCTCCCTCCTCCCTGAATAACTTCTAACTTCATGGCGATAATTTCTTCAATAGTTGCCATTCTGATACCATCAACTTCTATAGCGGGTTGGATATAATCGTCTGTGTAATACAAATCAAGTTTTACGGTATTTTCTTTATTTTCTCCAATACTATAACTTTTACCCATTGCTGGAATAGTGTCTAAAAAATCTACATATTGAAAGTTATCTTTTAGATAAATTTCTATGGCTCTAAAATCTAGTGATCCGTAGTCAGCATCACTAAACAGATCAATATCGATAGATTCTCTATGACCTATTTGTAAACTCAATGCTGTACCGCCTACAAGTCTAAAATCATCAAAGATTTTTGATTGCATTAATTGAATCAAACTTTCTTTAAGCAATTTATTTACAGTGGAATAGTATAACATTACGATTGTTCTTTATTTTTATAAACAGTATAGGGTTTACGAGTATTTTGCTTAAGTGTAGACCTAATGAGTTCACTTTTATAGAAACGTTTTATTTCTTCTTTTTCAATATCATTTCCTCGTTCGAATATTCTAAGAATTACCGCTGCACTTTGTTTCTGCCAATCAATTTTAGTGATATCTGTATCCCAAAACAACACCTTTCTTAAAAGGTTTAAGTTTGGAGTTTCTTGTTTTGTTTTACTTTTTTGTTCCTGAATGTCAAAATAGGTTTGTAGCAAAGCTAGTGAGCCTTCCTCTAAACTTAGCTTTTCTTCAATTTTCAATGCCAGTGCTACATTGAGTTTCCTTCTTCCTTTTGTTATTGCGTTTATAGTTTGTGGATGCTCCCCAATAGAAATAGCAAAAGGACGCTGTGAAATCGCTTTTTTGTTAAGTAAGCGTTCCAATACTATTCCAGGATGTATGCCTTTAAATTTTTCGATTAATGCATTCATAATGCAAATGTAAACATTTTTGTTTACATGGAGATCGATGCGGTGGTAATTGTTTTTAATCAACGCATATTTGCGGTGATTATTACCGTTAAAGCAGTTTTTGTGTTCTTTTTTTTAATTTTTCAATTGTAAAATCATCTTTTACCGGTTTATTTACTGCTATAACAGTAATAAAAGCTATTTATATTAAATAAATGTTTTATAATATCTAAATTGTGTATTTTTACCGTTAAAACAGTATAAAATGGATTATTTTGATTTAGGTACTTTCATAAAAGACCATCGAAAAAAAGCAGGATTGACACAACTTGAACTAGCAGACTTAGCTGGAGTAGGAAAGACCACTGTTTTTGATATAGAAAAAAATAAAGAAACAGTTCGGTTGAACAATCTTTTGTCAGTACTCCGAGTACTAAATATTAAACTAGAATTCAAAAGTCCTTTAAATAAATAATTATGAGAAGAGCCATTGTATTTGCACACGGAAAAAGAGCTGGAGTTTTAACTGAAATTGCTGCTAACGACTACCATTTTGAGTATGATGAAAATTATGATGGCGAAGCGGTTTCATTGACGATGCCCACAACTCAGAAAAAATATAGCTATACATTCTTTCCTCCGTTTTTTGAGGGGCTATTGCCTGAAGGTGTTATGTTAGAGGGATTACTACGAATTGTAAAAATTGATAAGAAAGATTATTTCTCTCAACTGATTGCAACGGGAAATGATCTCGTTGGAGCAGTAACGGTTAAATTGAAGGAAGATGAATAGATGTCCTATTACATATGAATTGTGCGGTATGGATAAGTACAGTGAAAAAGGACTTCGAATGATAGCTCCTAAACTGACGTATTTAAATGATTTACCCTATACAGCTGTTGAACTTCGTCAGGAAGCCGCAAATAGAGCTAAAAAGCTATCTATTCAGGGTGTGCAACCAAAGCTTAGTGCCGCTATTTCAATAGTGGATCAAGAATTTAAAATTGTGGATCAATTTGGAACCTACATCATAAAACCACAAAATGATTTATTTCCTCAATTACCAGAAAATGAAGATGTGACTATGCGAATGGCGAAAGTGTTTGGTTTAGAAGTGCCATTTCACGGGATGCTATATGGTAAAGATGGGAGTTTGTCTTATTTCATTAAACGTTTTGACCGTTACGGTAAAGGAAGTAAGTACGCAACAGAAGATTTTGCGCAATTGACAGGGAATACAAGAGACACCAAGTATCGTTATACAATGGAAAAATTGGTTCCTGTAATGGACGAGTATTGTTCCTTTCCCGCAATTGAAAAAGCTAATTTTTTCAAAAGAATTCTTTTTTGCTATCTGACCGGAAATGAAGACATGCATTTGAAAAATTTTTCGGTAATTACCAAAAATGGAAAAACAACACTGGCACCTATTTATGATTTTCTAAATTCTACAATAGCGATTAAAAATCCAGAAGAGGAAATTGCACTGACCTTAAAGGGAAAAAAAAGTAATTTAAAAGCAGCTGATTTTGTATGTTATTATGCTCAAGAAAGATTACAACTCAATGAAAAAACGATTGCAACTATTCTACTGCAAATGAAAAAAGCAACTCCAAAATGGAAGGAGCTGCTTGAAATTTCTTTTCTTTCAGATGAAATGAAAGAGAAGTATTTAGAATTATTGGAAATTAGGGTAGGGATGTTTAAATAAAAATTGAGTCGATTAAAACAACTCATTTTCATTTTTCAGAAAATTAAATATTATTTTATCAACCTCAGAAATAATTGGCAAATCGTTGTAAGATAGCCATCTAATTTCCTTTATTTCATTATTTTTCTCTAGTACGCCTATGTAGTCTGCTTTATAACAAGTCATTTTTACATTAACACCTTTCTTGTCTCCATCAGATTGAGCAGTAAAAGTTCCAATATACATAATCGTTTCTGGTAAAATATCGACACTCAACTCCTCTTTAATTTCACGTATTAACGTTTCGTGATCCGTTTCATTATTTTCTCTTTTACCACCAGGGATGTAATATTTATCTTTTCCTATAGATTTTGTACTGAGTATTTTGCCGTCTCTTAATACAAGTAATGCTATTTTATCTATTTCTTTCATGTTGTTCTCTTTTAGTGTAAACATGATTCAATTATTTATATTTTATAACTTAATGCTTCAATTGATTCAATTTGTATTTTTTTTAATCACTTTATAAAAGCTTGCCGATGTATTATTTCTAACATAGTTCAACGATGTATGACTCTTGTTTTAATAAAATAACAAATGTTTTAAACTTAAGTTTATGAATTATTTAGGATTAAATATTTATTACTTTTTTACCTTTTTTCTCATCAATTTGGTAAGAGACACCGTAAAAGGCAAGCCCACTTTTGAATAAATATTTTTTTCGGTTTTTTGAATTTCAATATACCTATCCAATTCTTTAAATTTAAAGCTAACATCTTTGAATTCAGCTGCTTTTACTTTTTCGATTTCGATTGATAGATAATACTCTTTTGGATTACTTGATGCTGGATAATTTAAAGAATCTAAATGAATATTAGAAAATACTTTTGGTCCTTTACTTTTAATCTCATATAAATCGGAAGCAAATTCTTCACCATTTCTTCTTAACAATAGATACTTAGCATTTACAACTTCGTTATTTAATTCTAAAGAACCTTTTTCTTCATCCATACGGAAAATATATTTTCCATTTTCTTCATACCATTTGAATCTTTGTGGAGTTGTTGAATATCCTACTAGTACGAATGTATCGCTTGGAATCAGTTTCTTCCCATTAAGATATTCTGGTAATGGTTCGTGGAGATAGTTGTTGTCTTCTTTAGGTTCTTTATAGATTAAATGTGCTTTATTTGAAATGTTCTCCCGTTGTGAAGCTCTATCTACTAGATGATTAATTACTAAATCAATAAAATTTGATAATTCATTTATTCCATT
This sequence comes from Flavobacterium sp. CECT 9288, assembly GCF_918731615.1. Classification (NCBI taxonomy): domain Bacteria; kingdom Pseudomonadati; phylum Bacteroidota; class Flavobacteriia; order Flavobacteriales; family Flavobacteriaceae; genus Flavobacterium; species Flavobacterium sp. CECT 9288. The sequence goes on from NZ_OU957226.1 coordinate 1,234,342, forward strand.
GTTGAATTCTGTTGGATTGATTGCAAATGCTCCCAAACCTGGTATTATTTCGTGAAAACCTCTTATTTCCTTTTTTTCCGTACCAGGATATAATACATATGCTCCGCCGGTTCTTCTGATGGCATCTTTATAGGCATGCATTTTTAATAAATCTGCATTTTTATAATTTCCTTTACGCTCATTATTTTCTTCCTCTTCTAATATATCAGAATCTATTTTAGTGTTGTAATCAAATTGAATTACTTTGTACTTAGCATCAAAATGAATATGCACAATTAATTCATCTCTTTCTGCATCCTTTTCTCTTAAAAGTGCTGGCCAAACTGACAGTGTGTAATCTGGTCGAAGTGTTGTTGTGTAACTACCCGCTGCTTCTTGTGCATATTTTGTCCCCCCTTTAAACGAACGATTGTATGAAAATTTAACTTTTAATTTTCTACTACCAGCATCAAAATCTCCATATAAAGCCGTATGTCTTCCTTGTTTTACCATTATATTTAAACCATCTTTTGTTGGTTCTAGCAAATGGTCGTATGCTTTTTCTTCGTGCTCTACATTATTTAACTTAAACTTTTCTTTAAACAAATCGTGCAATGTAAAAAATAGCCAATATTCATATAACGTAGCAATATCTCTTTTACCTGCGTTATATACATCATCACCACCTTTCCAAACTAGTTTTGCAGCTAGATCATATTGTAACCAAGCACTTAAAATTTCACGATATCCACTTTTTCTTTGCAATACCGGACTGTTTAATTTTAGTGATGTAGGTCTTGAAATATCTTGAAAAAATGACATGCTTAAATAGCTGTCTAATTGAGTTACTATATTTGTAGCTTCAATTGCTGGCCGAGTATAGTTCTTTGCTTTAAAATATTGTTGACAATCTTCAGAAAAACGTAAAAAAACCTCTAAAGCATGTTTTATAAAACGGTTTTCTGGAGTGTCTATATGTTCAATTTTTCTGAAACTATTTATTTTTAAAGGAACAGAATGAATGCCTAAACTATATAGTGGATGTGTTGTTTCTAAAGGAATTCTATTCGAACCTGATAATAACTGTTTTGTAGCTGCATTAGTAAAGCGTTTTATCTTCCTAACGTCTGTAACCTCTTGTTCAACATTCCAATTCGTCTTGGGATTTGCCATTATTTTTTGAATAGCTTCCTCAAAATCTCTATTTTGAATGATAGCATTTATAAAACTGAATCGTTGGTAAATGGTTTCGTTATCTCTTGAAAAGTCTGTTTCAAAATTTTGTTCTACCGGAGAATTGATTTGCATTAAAAGTTCGGTACACTTATCCGTTATGTCTTTTAACATAAAACGGTAGTTTTCACGGTAACTCTTATCGAGTTTGGTGTCAAACTTTGTTGCTAATACTTCTAATGTTATTTTAAATTCTTTATTAGGTTGTGTATTATCTGTAATTAATAATGAAAGTGTTCCAACATAAATATTTGGAACAATTCTACCCGATGAGAGTTCACTTGTCCGCTTTGTTACAATGCCATTATAAGAACAATCTAATCTAAAATCTTTATCAGAAATAGTATAATCGTAGCTATTCCCTTCTAATATTTGATGCTGACTTTCCCCATTTTCTTTTGCTTCTTCCTCTTGTAAATGATATAATTTAGATGAATTTTCGGGATATACAAATAGCGTGACGTCTTTATTAAAAACATCATAAGGAATAGGAATATGTAATTCTTTTACTTCCATGAAATATTAAGCTTCTGCATAACTTGTGAAACCATTAGCTAGCACATTTTTATACATTCTAATTAGTTTTTCAAATGAAATGTCAAATTTAATCTCTATGCCATTAAAGTTATTTTTGATATGATTGTCGAAATTTTTGATAAAGTCATCTTTTTGTTTTTCATCTATACATAAAGCAGCTAAAGCAATTAACACTTTTACTAATTTACTTCTAGAACCATGTAGTTTTGGTAACAATTTTTGCATGATGGCTATATCTAAACACACATCGTTTTCAATGGTAGGTTCTAATGTCTTTAATTTTGCTACTAATTGCATTATTTCACTTGCTGTACGGTAACCAAATTCAGCTCCCATTTTTTTAAGTTCAGAGAAAAATAGATTTAACTTATTTGTTAGTTCCTCATTTTTACCTGTATCTGATATCGCTGCTATAGCTAAGAAATTCTCTGCCATGTTTGCTCCTTGTTTTGATAGTTTTGATAAATCAGGAATACCCGGGTTATTTAAAAAGGTAGCAATTTCTTCTTCAGTTATTCTAAATTCAATTACATTGGCTCGGTCTAGCACTTTAGGGCTAAACATATAAGTTGTTTCGTCAATATTTACAGTACCAATAATAAATACGTTTTTAGGCCAGCCAATTTGTTGTGTAATATCTAATCCATCTGTACTTGAACGATCACTTCCTGTATATAATTTCACGGTGTCTTTAGATTCCATGATACTCAAAAAATCAGCAAAATAACGTTCTACATGACTTAAATTCATTTCGTCCAAAATGATGAAATAAGGTTTTTTTTGATTTTGTTCTTTTGATGCTTCCAATAATAAATGTAATACACCACTGTCTGGAGTAATATATTCATCTGGATTTAAACCATTTGGGTAACCTAACAATGGTTCACGATTTGTCCAATCAGCTCCTACAGGAACTATTTTGTATTGATTGTCATTTTCGCAAATCCATTCTACAAAACTTTGTGCTATCTTGGTTTTTCCTGAACCCGATAAACCGCTAAGAATAACAAAAGGTTTCGATAAGAGTGAAGAAATAAATCGTAGAATTAAAACATCATTATAATTTAATCCTGAGTTTTCACAAGAATCTTGAAAATTAGAAATTTTAAAGTTCACTTGTTTTTCAAGAGTTTTATATTCTGGGGCAACAGTGGCTTTTGTTCTTTGCTGAACTAATAAATCTTTTAAGAATTTAATATAATTATTTCGACCCAATATTGCTTTAACAGAACCATTTCCAACTGTTCTTCTATCAATATCTCCTATCTCCGTAGTTTCATCAATTACATTTGTTTCAAGTTCATCAATAATAGTTTCTAATTTGAAATTTACATTGTCAAAAATTAATAATCCAAAATCTTTCTCGTAAGCTATTTCAAACTCATTTAGTTTATTAATTAAAACTTCTTTATCTTCTTTATAAACTCGTTTATATTTACCTTGTTTGAAAAGCCAATCTGCAAACATTGTTTTTAAATCAACAGCATCAAATTCTTTTACAGACAATTCGCTAACATTATTAAAATCAGAAAATAAATTTGTGCATATTGAATCATAATCTTCTTTACTTAAGGTTTCAAAAACACCAATTTTATGATAAATTGCACCAATGCTTTTCTCAATTTCAAAAGTTTTTTTAAGCTTTAATGAATTATTAGCCACTTCATTTACTACAAAATGATAGTACACTTTATCTTCTATTGTTGCTAAAATTTTATCACCAATAACTATTTCTTCATCTTCAATATTAGTATCCTCTGTCTTTATAATAAAATCAAATTCTTTTCCAGATTCAACTCGAGAAAAAGTTGTGATTAATGAATCTATTGAAACTATATAATGTTTTGTCATAATTATTTTTATAATTGAAATTCATATTTTTGCCAAACAACAACTTTTTTTAAAGTAGTTTGATTAGGCAATTCTTCTAAAACTAAAAAATCATTGCTTTTAAATTCATTGAGAATATTTTTATCCGCCACAATAATATCGTAAAAATCTGTCATTTCTGGAGAATCGGATCTTTTTTTTGAAGATTCCTTAAATTCAATTTTAATATCTTGAAAATAACCATTAAAAAAACCTTTAAGCTCATATTTCATATCGCTCATCTTTCTTGTTAAACGATCAATATTTAAAACTTCAAATCCTTTACTATTTTTTTGAAAAGTTATAATATTTGATTTGATATTTAAGTCAATATAAAATTCAGTTGAATTTATAGTATCTCTTCTTTCGAAAAGAATTTCATCACCAGCATTGACATTATTATTTCTGTAGAAATCCCCTAATCCATTAATTCTAAACTCTCCACCAATAGTTATATGCACAGAATCAATTAAACCACCATTTTTTAGATTAAAAAATTTTGGTTTTAGATTACTTGTGTCAAAAATATTTTCAATATTTGGAACTTTTTTTGAAACTAAAACATAGTACTCGTGAGTACCACCTTTTCCTATTTCAGTATTATTCAAACTTTTAATAAATTGTTTTATCTTCATTTTATTCTAAGTATTTTTTTATTTCTTTTGCTATCCCCCTTGCCATAACTGGCGGAACTGCATTACCAATCTGCATATATGTTTTTAAATATGCACCTAAAAAGACATAATCATCTGGAAAAGATTGAATTCTTGCTGCTTCTCTTGGAGTTATACTTCTTATCTGGAAAGGATGAATATGAGAATGACAATCCATTTTTAAATGGGCCGTGATTGTTCTACTCGGTTTATCCGCTATTAATTTGAAATACTTATCCTTAAAAACATGATTACGATGTGCATAAGGCATTATATCCTTTATTTTCTCGTTTGTACCATCATCACCCTGATTTAATAATTTATATATTTCGAAGTTTATCTCGTTAGTATATCTAGCTTTATGATTAAAAATATATGAAATATTTCTGTTTTGATTAATCAATTTTAGATAGCTATTTTCATTACCCTTAAATTGATTTATATCAACTTTTTTCCCTGTTATTTCATCATCAACCTCTGTTAAATTTTTAACTCTGGGAGCTTCAAGAGGTTTTATATAATCTATAGCGTCTTTTAAAACGTGTTTTTTATTGTTCTTTGCAGCACTTTCTATTTCGTCAAAAAGTTTTGAAGGTGTAATTTTTTTATTCTTTACAATATCATTTCTTATAGCTATAAAAATTAACCTCTGTCTTTTTTGTGCTACTCCAAAATCATCAGATACAAGTACTTTGTATGCAATTTTATATGTGTAATTATTACCATCTTTTTTTATAGTAATGTTTTGATAATCTTCAACAACTTGTTCAGCATATGGAAGCATACCTCTTACATTCTCCATAACTACTATTTTAGGAGCTATCTTTTCAATTGCTTTTATGTAATATTTGTAAAGTTCATTCCTAGGGTCATCTATGACTCTTTGCTGATTTGCAGAACTAAAACCCTGACATGGAGGGCCACCAATAACAACATCAATCTCATTTACCATGTAATTGTCTAAATGATCTACAATTTTTCTAATATCACCTTGAATTATCCTTTCTTCTGGTATTTCAGGATGGTTATACTTATAGGTTTCAATACAAACTGCTTCATGATCATTAGCTAAATCAATGTGAAAACCCTCTTGAGCGAAGCCTAAACTTAAACCACCAGCTCCACAGAAAAAATCAACTATTTTAGGTTTACTATTTTCTTTAGAACTTTCTTGTAGTTGTTTTCTTTTTTGAAAATCTAGTTTATCAAAAGTCTTATCTAATTTATCTTCATGAATTGTTATGAATTTAACGCTTGCAATGAAATCTTTATATAAATCTTTTTTTAATAACTTTTCTAATTCTTTAAGTTCGTTATGAGATTCAACAACATTAAGTTCAACTAATCTTTTTATTAGAAATACATCATTTTCATCATTACAAACTTCCAAAGACATATTGTTTTTTTCTGCAAATACTTCAACTAATCTATTGAAAAGAATAACCTTTTCAATAAAGATTTTTTTAGTATTTACATCTTTTATTTCTGAAACTCTATTAAACATTTTCTAACTTCTCAAGTGTTTTTTTTATACTTTTTGCAATAGCCTCAGCCATTAATGGAGGTACAGCATTTCCTATTTGCTTATACTGTTGTGTTCGTGATCCTTCAAAAACAAAATTATCTGGGAAAGATTGTAATCTAGCAGCTTCTCTAGGTGTTATAGTCCTTTCTTGTTTATGATCAGGATGTATAAACTGATTTCCATCTTTATATAAATGGGCAATAATAGTTTTAGACGGAAGGTCCCACCATTGAACTACATAACTATTATTGAAAACTCTTTGTTTTATATGATTCAGATCTGGCTTTTTTTCCAATAGGTCTGTAAAAGTCCATTTATTTTTGCTCATTGTTTTATACCGAAGCCTATCTTGTTCATTATGTGTTCTTGCAATATGATCTCTAAGTAATGTATCATTTTCATTTCTGATTTTTAATAGAAAATCATTTTGTACTTTTACATTATGCTTAGTTATAATTTTACCTTCACCTGGTTTAATAGCTGGCAAATCAGAAATTGCATCTTTAACAGTTACATATTTCTTTAAATTGTTTTTTGAATTTAATTCGTTCTCCGGACTATAGTGAGTCTTAATTATACCATCATAAATTTCAGACGGTTTTATCGACAAATCCTTTCTAGTCCCAATTAAAATAACTCTTTTTCTAATTTGTGGAACACCATAATCACAAGAATTAAGAACCATATTTTCAGGTTCTTTTATTAAATTATATTTTTGTCCAAGTTCTTTTAGAATTTTCTTTAGAATTGGTTTCCCTTTTATTTTTGCACTTAACAGCCCTGTAACATTTTCAAAAACAAAAACTTTAGGTTCAAAATGATTTAATATCTTGACATAGCTTTCAAATAAAAAATTACGTGGATCATCAGCCATTCCTTTATCATCTTTAGCTCTACCGAGAGTTGAAAAACTTTGACAAGGTGGTCCACCAATAATTATGTCTACTTTTTTATCTTTTATTTCGTTTTTAATTTGCTCAATAATATTATCATTTGTTATGTCTGTTTCCAGGACAGATGCTTCTTCATCAGAATAACCATAATGTAGCATTCTTGTTTTTAAAGTTCTACAAGCATATGAGTCATATTCTACGTGGGTTAAACTTTTAAAATCTTGTTTATAGAACCCTTCGCTAAGACCACCACAACCTGCAAATAGATCTATAAAAGTAAAATTACTCATATATTTTTTGAATTATTTTTAAAATCATTAATTGAAACTTCAAATCCCAAAAACCAAGAAAACTTAGATAGGTAATCTATACTACAATTGAATTTTCCGCTTTCAATTTTAGAAATAGTTGTTCTACTTACTTTCATAATTTCGGCTAATTGTTCTTGGTTATAGCCTTTTTTTTCGCGGATTTCACGAATGGATTCCCCCATCTTTATGCGACAGTCGTGGAGGTAACCTTCCATTGAATTCTCTTTTATTTGAGCGTCACTGTCTGTCATTTTTTAAGCTTCTGTTATTTGTCTGGTAATAATTTCAATTGCTTCCTCTTTGCTTACCGTATTGCCAAATTCTTGTAATGATTCATCGTCTCTGTAAACTCCATTACGATCATTCCAAGAAAGCCATTCTATTAAATCTAACCTAGACCAAGAATTTAATTCCGTTTCCAAAGCTTCTCCTCTCAATTCCATTAATTTATAGTATGGATGTTTTAGTTTTTCTTCTTCGCTTATGTATATGCTCATGATACTATCTTTTTAATTTTGCTCTCTTATTATTCTTTACTCTGGATTGACAAACAAGGTTCCTAAATGCTCAACCCCTTCATTATCAACCACCGTAAGCCAAACATTAGTTTCAACCCCATGAACTCCGTTAGAAAGATTTACTTCAATTTTTTGTTCACTTACTTTTATAACTCTTCCTTCCACTTGAGAATAGTCGGATTTGTTAATGGTTACTTTATGACCAATTAAATCATTCGTATCGACTTCTACTACTTCTAAATCACCTAAACGAACTGTATTGATTGGCGGAAAAGATAATCCTGTATTCAAAGCTTGAATATCTGCTCTAGGCCTTTCATCATCTGCAATTACCTCCAAAACAACATATAACTGATTTGGGTTTTCTTCTGGTAGCGGCGTATGAAATTTTACGATTTGTCCTTTTTTAATTGGTTTCATAATTAATCCCTTTATGTAGATTATTTCGTATTGTATTGAACAAAAATAGTAAACCGAGCACAATAAAGTGCAATATACTGAACATTTTATTAACAATTTTATACAATTTCAATTAAAAAGTAATTAGGGTAAGATTGGTACCTAATTTTAAAGTAAAATTTCTTTTTTGGTTTTTATAAAAACAAGGCTAGATAGCTCTGGTAGTGCAAACTATAATAGATTTATTGGACTATATAAATGTAGATTTATATATTTCTATTTCAAAATTGATAAAGTTTCAAGGACTAATTAGATGTATTTAATCGCAATATCTCTCTAACATTTCCTCTATTTCAAGAATTGAAGATTCATTAACCAATGAAAAATCAAACTCACAAGCAAATCCGATAAGTAATTTTTGTAATTCTTTACGCAGTTCTTCCCTTAGTTCTGAGGATTCTGGATTGTACAGTTTGTATGCTAATTCCCTACCAAATTTATAATTAAGGCGCTCAATGTAATCATCTGAATCTTCTAAATCAACTTTAAAGTTATCGTAATATTCCATGTATTTTTCGTTCAATAACCAGAAATAGAGTGAAGTCAGTTCCTCTTTAGTACAAGCATTTAAAAAATTGATAATTAAAAGCATCAGATCATGCTGCTGCTCGTAATCGGGTAAGTCTCCTAAATAAAAATTTACAGCTAAAATTAAGTCTGAAACATTTTTTTTCTCGTCGTAAATAGTAAAACTAAATTGAATTAATAGTTTTCGGAGTACTGTATTTTTTGCATAATTAACTACTATGTTGTTTACTTCTTTTGTAATATATAGTTTGTCGTCAATTGTAATCATAGCATTTAAATTATAAGAGTTATTAAGATTAAATGTGAGAAAAAAATCCAAAAAATTTTAAGGAAATATAGTTTTGTAGAAATATAGTTTTCTATAATTCTATTTTGAATTATCAATTAGCATTCGGAGTTCCTGTACTTTATTAATCTGCGCCTAAACTATTTAAATAATCGATCATAACTTGTCTGATAGATTTTGGTTGGCTGCTGATCCTTTTTGTTTGAGGAGCTTTTTCCAAATTTTCTAATGGTGTCATTGTTAAATAGAGATTTTCGTTTGCTCGATTCCATAAACCAAATATGTACTCCACTCCAGGTTCAATTACGATACGTTCTTTGAAGGTAACTGTTCCTGCGTGCAAAGGACTATCTGGATGGTATTGATTTTCATTTATAGTCAGTTTAAATTTTAATTCATTAGTATCAACATCAGTTTGAACATAACTGGGACTAATTTTTTTTGGTGGTTTGATTTCATCAATAAATTCAGTTAGCCTTTGTAAATATTGATAGGAAGCTATATAATTATCACTTCTATTTCTGACAAGATGTATTAGGTCTTGATCACTAATTTTTTCTAAAGCTTTGATCAATTTTATAAAATTCTCCCTACCAAGTTGTCCACCATATTTTTTTTTAAGTTGATCAAATGGCATTTCAAGGCAACTGCTCAATACTTCCCTTTCAAATTGGTTTAGGTTGTTCCAATTTTTCTTTTTTAGCGCTTGATCAAATTTTTGAAGAAATAATTGGTGAGCTTCTTTTTTTGCTTTCTTATCTTTCTCATCCTGAATTTCTTTGCAATTTGAACATTTAAACGTCCTATAGTAACTTCTTTGTGATTTTTTTATTTCATTATATCTAGAATTGCTATAGATTTTTTGAATTTCATAAGACGTACAATATTCACAAAACAGATAGCAGGATAACTCACTATGAGTCTTTATAATTTTACTTAACTCATATGATGATCGCAAACTGAAAGCAGTTAATACTTGTTTTGGAGAGTTTACAATTTCATTTTCCTTGAACTCCCAATAAAATTTTATAATTTCTTTTTCTCTTTCTGAGCATTTATCAGAAATGAACACCTGTAGATTGGCGATTTTCGTGTTTTGATCTTCCATTTCGTGTTATTAAAAAAGCGTGGAACTGTTACTTATTAGCACTATAGGTATCGCCAAACACCCGCACACCAAATAAGAACAGCCCACGCTAGGCATGGGCGTCTTAGTTTTGATATTAGCGTGCTATTATAATTTGGCGATTTTATAGTACTAATTCAAAAGCTAAACACTTTGAGTTATTTTATTTTAAGTAATTATCTATATAGAATAGGCATTGTTTTTTGTTAAAAGTTTCAAATTAAATCCTTGGATTTAATAATGTAAAATAAGCTATTTTTTTCTACTTAATCAAGTGAATTCCTTAATGCATTATTCACGATTTCTTTCATACTGATTTCATTTTGAAAAGCTTTTAATTTTAATTTTTTGTAGAGCTCTTTCTCTATGTAAAATGAAAATTGTACTTCCTCAATTTCCTTATTGGAAACAGGTACAATTTTTTGAATTTTGTTTTGTTGATTGTTAGACTTGACCTTATTTATCAAGTCATTCATGCTTTCTGATTCCATAACTGTAGATTTATATGTTTATAGATTTATAGCTAACTATATTTATAGTAACAACATTAACACTTCTTTGGTTAGCTGGTCTAACTGACGTTGAGCGTTTCTATCGTTTACAACCCCTTGTAAAACAACAGATCTCGTGAAAGCAACTAAGTCGCTAATGTGCGTTTTCGCAATGGGGACTTTATATTCCTCCAAACCTATTAATATATCTAGTGTTAAAGTCGTATTGGGTTTAATCATGTTGAATACAACAATAGTAGAATCAGTTTTATGTTCGTGTTCAATAAGTTTCAAAGTGCTTTTAATAGCTAACAAATCCAGAATTCCGGCTTTAGTTGGAACAAGTATCAAATCTGCTATATTGATCAATTTTGGTAAATCATTGGATAGGTAAGGAGGAGTGTCGATAAAAACAAAATCATACTCTAGGTTTAAAATAGTATTTATATCCTCGACAAATGGAATGATATCGAAACTAGTAATGATCTCTTTCAATTGGCTCAAACTTCCTTGTGAGTCGAAATCGAGTACCGCAACTTTTGAGCTTTTAGCTATATTCTGAGCGAGATTAAAGGTAAGTGTGCTTTTGCCAACTCCGCCTTTTTGATGGGTTATTAAAATTATTTTTGGCATGGGTTTTAAATATTTGATTATGTTTTTCTGTTTGTGCTGATACTCTTTCTCTTCTTCTTTTTATCAGCGTCAGCAATTGCGTAATTTTCAAACTCAGAAGCGCTTTCTTGAGTCACTATTTCATCATTTGGGAAATCATTTAATGTTTGAGTTGTTTTCCCCTTTAAGGCCGCAGAATCTTGGACCACTTTTATGGTATTCCATTGTTGATGCTTATCAACCGCTGCTGCGAAGTTTGTTTGATTTGAATTAAGTACTTTATTTAAATCATATTTCTCTTGAGGGCTCCCATTTTTTAGGATATTTTGGTTTTTAAATTTTTCAAGCTCTTGGCGCTGGTATTTAAAATGTTCATCAAATGTTTTTTCATTCATATCAATCCACTTTACTCGATCAAATCCCACTTGATATTCATTGTCGCCAATAGTTCTATTAGTTAGTTTTTCATTGCAAGTAGGGCTTAATTTCAATTTTTGTGTCTTATCTTTCCTTGATACAATAACGTGTATATGGGATTGAAGACCTTTTTTAAATGTGCCAGACTTTACACTCTTATCAGCTACTTCCTTATCAGTCCCTTTAAATTTTCTAAAATGCTCAATCTTCCCAAAATAAACCAAATCAGCCCCGCTTTGAACTCCTTTATCTTGTCGGTTAAAGTTTAAGGCGTAATTGTCCATTACTTTTCTACCATAATCTCTAATGAGTCTGTTATACTCATCTAATTCCATCAAAGATAGATCCCAAACACTTTTTACATTATTTTTTCCAGATGCTAAAAAAGCAATGTGTTGGAGTTCATTCGTACTAAAAGAAATGGTAGGTGCAAAATATTTAGCGTCATTGGCTCCCAGTTTTTTTTTATTTGAATCAATATGACTAATTACTTCAATTGTGCTAATGTTTGTCTTTAATGCATCAAAGAATCCTTGTTTTCGGCTCTCCAACTGTAAAGCTTCATCGCTAGAAGTAGACTTTCTTATACTCATATCTAAGTATTGATTTTCTTTTTCTAAATACAAAGCCAGATTTGAACAACTACCTTTATTGTCTGCTCCAAGTGAACTGTGCGGTTTAGAAATCGGCATTATGAAAACAGAGTTTTAATTTTGTCAATTGCTCCAGATTTATTTTTGTCATCTAATAATAGGCAAAGAATTACTAAAGCTTTTTGGGTTTTTTCTAATTCAGCATTGACAAGTTTGGTTCTTTCCCTATCAGTATTGTTTATTTTATTCAAGAAGTCCAAATATTTTTTTTCAGTAGTACCAATGTTATCTGATTGCTTATTTATTTGTCTTTCAATTAGATCCTTCAATTTATCAATTTCTATTTTTTGTGAATTTTGATAATTAAAAACATCTTGCCTTAACGGTTTCAAAATGTCCCGTTCCTGGACTTTCATAAACGAAACAATTCTTTTATCCAAAGCAGAAACCATTGCCGAAGGATCTTTGTTCACAGCATCTTTTGGATTAATGCCTGTTTTTTTAAAATAGTAGATCATTTCTTCAACTAAAGTGCCGTAATTTAGCCCTAAGCTTTCAGATAACTTTGCAAGCTCCTTATGTGGTTTTTCCTGAATCAAAATACTTTTTTTGTTCATAATTATATTTTTTATAATTGTAAATCAGTTACTTAAGTTCTTGTTTATATTTTCGTTATAAAAGAGTATAAATTTATTTTGTTCAAATTGCCTTGTTTACAGGGCTTGGCCTCGCAGAGCTAGTAAAATAGGGGCCTTTCTGCCCCTGTGCGACTAGCTACTCTTTTAGAGACAATGAGATTCTATTTCCATGGAGATCAGTAAGATCAAATAGATCTATTAGAATTTTTAAATTCTTATTTTTTAGGTACAATTTATTAATCAATTTTTGCTGGTTTGAGAGTATGATTTTTGGTTCTTGATTTATGTTTTGTAAAAAATAATCAGCAATATCATAACCTTTTTCTCTTTGATGGGTAGTTCCATTCTTTTCTAATAAATCTGAAATTTGAATGTCAAATCCTTTACTTTTGAAATGCTCACACTTAGATTTCCAAATTGTAAAAGGACTTCCATTTAATCCATAATTACCTAAATCTGGATACAGAATTATTCTTCGATTTCGCAAAACTTCCATTTTAAAGTCATTTAAACCATTTAAACTTCCGGCAGCTATCCACTTATATTTTTTGAATAGTATGCTCATTATACATGCTGTTTTTTCAGATTCAACGATGGCGACAGTAGTGTCGCAATTATTAATCAAGTGCTCTCCAAAAAAACATTGACTTAAGTTGAAGTTTTTTAGTTCTTGTGATTTTATTTTTATCGAATGAATCCAGTTGATGTAGTTAGTTCTTTTGCCAGAAGTATTGTAAATAATAACTTTTCCACCTCTAACATTATATTTTGAATCAACTTGCCAAAAAATGGTACCAAAATTCCAGAAATTGGCAGTTCCAATTTTATAGTCAAAAGTCATTTTTTCTACCTCTTGACTATCAAATTTTGATTTTAAAAATTCGATAAAATTGTTTTCGTTGTAATGCATTAATGTGTTTGTTAAATCAGTTTTATCATGAATCGAAATATCAACTTTTTGATCAAAAGATGGACAAAATTTAATATTCTGAACATATGGCTGATTGTTATCATTAAAATAAGATCTAGGGGAGTAGTGGTAACCACAATTTATTTCCCTATCACATCTACCAACAAGAGGCGAAACGTATTCTTTAGTTTCTAAATCGATATAAAGCACCAACCTTTTTTTATTGCAATTAGGACATTGATGTTTAGTTGATTTTTTCTGCAATGAGTATTTATACATAATTTATAGTATTGCATTTTCTTCACTTTCTTCACTTTTCAGTAATAGTAAGGTTTTACAAGGTTTTATGACTTCATTTTGGCTTCATTTTGACTTCACTTTACATTTTTTTGATAAAATGTTAAATTGCACTTTCTTCACTAATATTGCACAAATACATAATTTTAAAACAATGAAAATCAAATAGTTAATACGCAAAGTGAAGAAAGTGAAGAAAGTGAAGTCTATACTATTTTTTCATAACTTCCATGTGCAAGCCTTTTGAATAATTTGACGTCTTTTAGATAGGTTTTAAATTGTCTATCAGACACTCTAGCTTTTCCTTCAATTAGCTTACAAGCTATTTTTAACCCTTCTGCTGTTGTAAAAGTTTTAGGGAGTTCATTTAGAATATTTTTTTGAAGTTCTGTGAGAGTTTCGAAATAATTCTTTTTAAGAATCTCTGTTCGTACTTGAATAGCATTATTGTAGAAATAGTCAAATAATTGAATAGCTCCTTTGATAGAAGATATATCTACTTGGTTTTTTGATTCGCTTTCTACAGTTGAATAAATAAGTTGAAGAATTAATGCAAATCGAAGTACATATTGTTGCAGTTTTATTTCGACGCTTCGTTCATAATCAAAGAAAAACTTATCAGGTCTGTTATTTTGCCATCTGAATAAGTATTCTTTGGCTTCAGTTTCCATCGTAAAAACAGTAGATATCGTATGATCAGTATCACCCAAATCAATTAGATTATTAATGAGTGTGGTATAATTATTGAATAGTACTTTATTTACTTGTTGGATATTCCAACGCAATATTTTCTCATCGTTTGGATAAACAAACAGTAGTCTGTCCATAAAACCATTTGTTGATCCTCCATCCTTTCCAAAATCCTTTAAAACCGAAATTTGAGTGCTACCAATAACGCTTACGCAAGGATCTTCGAGCCTAAGAGATTTTCCTGAAGCTCTATCTGTTGTAATTTGTGTTCCACTCCATAAACTTAAATATGTTTCGGCCTCACCTGAACTATTGTAACGGTTAAAATTCTTCAACCATCCATTGAGCTCGTCGACATATATGCAAATTCCTCTCTTGTTGTTACTGTGATTTAAAACGAGGGCTTCGGGTGTAAAATCGCTAAGTAAATATCTTTTAAAGATTGGTTTTTTTTCTTTGTTTTTATTTTCTGAATTTTCTGAATTTGTTCTTTCATATTCAGCTAATTGACTTTCATAATCAGCATATAGTTGGCTCTCTCTATTCTGTATTGGATTAAAGCAAAATTTTAAAGCTTGTGTTTTTGCATCGCCGGGTTGTCCAACAATTACCATAAATAAGTTTACTTTTTCCTCCCATCCATGTTTTACTTCTAGTTTATGTGATTTACCTATAGAAGCCGAAGCAGCTGAAAGAATTCCTGCACCAAGATAATCTATCGGAAATAAATGCTTATCATGAATCTCTATAATAATCTCTTGAATGGCTTTTGGATAAATTTCTATTGGAAATAAGTTTCCTTTATTATCTTTATGTTTCAAATAATCATTTTCCAAATCCACCAGGTCAATTCGTCCTTCTATTTGATTATCTTTGTGTTGCGATTCAAAGATTTTACCCTTTTTACTCTCAGGAGTAAAAGGGGTATTATTTTTTAAGTTGACCATTTTTATACCTTTTTATTGGTATAAATAACTGCTTCTTGTTTAAGTTGAGAAACAGATTTTGATTTGTTTTGTAACAGCCATTCGTCAATCTCAGTTTTAGTAAAGAAGAGGGTTCTGTTATTGGGTTTCGAGTAGGGGAGTATATTAGTATGTACTAGTTTATATACATAACTTTTTGAGAACCCCGTGTAGTTTACAACATCGTCAACAGTGAAGATTTGTTTGTTTGTCCCAATGATTAATTTCTCTAATTGGGTTAATTTCTGAATAATTGCATTGCTTTCCATAAGTGATATGTTTTATCGTTATGGTAGCAAATGTCAATAAAGTAAAATTTGGAAAGGTTAACTTGTTAATGTAGTTAACTATATTTCTATTACTTAAAAATTGATTCTATTAGTTTATAATTTTTGGGTTGCATTCCGCTTTTAGAAACTGAAACATAAATTGATTTAGCTTTTATCTTACCATTTTTATTTTCAATTTTCCCCAAAAGCTCAATAGAGGTTAAGTTTATTTTAATATTTAAAAATTTATAAATAGAGTTAATAAAAAAATTGAATTGGATATTGTCCATATTAAAGTAAACGATTGAGTTATGAGATTCACTATCACTTGTAAAAACTTTTATAAAGTCTTCTTCAGAGGTTTTTTCTTGGTCAATGAACATGTGTTTTTCCAAACCAAAATATATTTTTTTTAAAATTTTATTGTCAATGTTTAATAAGGATCTTTCATTGGTGAAGTTTGGTTTTGAAAGGATTTCAATTTTTTCTTCTAGACCATCAATTGTCATAGAAATATGATTTTCAAAATCTTCCAATGCTTTTTTTATTAAAACAAAGACACCCAATCTTTTATCGTTGTAATTATTTTTATTCTCACAAAAATTAGTAAATAAATACTTAGCACTTAAAAGATCATGCCACATATCATTTAAAACTCTATCACTCAAAACCGTAAGTTTCCTTATTTTGGATTGTTTTGAGAATTCAGTAGTTTCAAATATATAGTTAATTAAAAGATCTAATTCATATGTACAATTTAAATATGCTTTTACTTCTCCCATAAATATCTTCTCGAAGTAAGGGTCATCAATAAGTCTAAGTGTGTAATCATGAAATTGATTTTTTGGTTGTACTTCAAAGTCCAGATAAAAAAAATAATTGAGAGTATCAATAGTAAGGGGATCGTCATTCCTGTATAGTGTGACATCAACAAGAAGGGTTAAAAACTGAAATTCATTAAATTTATTTATTTTCCTTTTGATGGATAAGTTTTCCTTAGGATCTTTACAATTATTTTTTAAGTATTTAGCAAATTGATCGTGATTTTTTGAATATTTGAAATATGAATATATCATAATATTAAAGTTTAATATTTGGTATTAAATTAGCAGCTTCCTTCATTTTTTGATCAACAATTTTTGCATAAATTGCGGTTGTGCGAATTTCTCTGTGTCCAAGTCTTTTAGATACAGTGTAAATGTCTGCCCCATTTTCAAGTAAAAGAACAGCATTCGTGTGCCTGGCGCTGTGAAACGTTATATGTTTTGATATTCCTGCTCGATTACACCAACGTACTATTTCATTATTGTATACAGCACTGTATTTTAGGCCTTTAAAAACTCTTTCTGATGGGTCTTGTCGTTCTCCAAACAACTCTCTGATTTGATTTGAAATATACAGATATTCAACTCCTTCAGTTTTTTGCTGACGAAAATTTATTCTACTAACTCCATTGTCTTCATCCCTTACTTCTGACCAAACTAAAGTATTTATGTCGCTCCACCTAAGACCTGACAATGCAGATGCAATAAAGGCTCGTTTTAAAATTTCATATTTGCAAGGAGTATTAGCTAGTGATTGTAGCTCTTGATGCGTTAGATATTCTCTTTGACTTTCAGCTTGTTCAAATGATTTTGTTTTCGAAGCATAATTTATTGATAAATAGCCATCATCAAATGCAGCTCTTAGACAAGCTTTGAACTTGTTATAATAAGAATATTTTGAATTAAGTGACAGAGGTGTATCACTTTTTGTTTTAGCTTCTTTGTCAAAGTACAAACGCACTCGCTTGACAAAGTTCTCATCAACTTCATCAAATGTAAGATTTGATGAAATACATCTTTTTAGATGTAGAGAAGTTGCCGTCCAGTTCCCGTAGTTTTTAGGAGAGTCAATTTTTTCCTCCGTTTTCTCTATAAAGTAATCTAAAAACAATCTTTTTGACTTAGAAGTGTTTTTGATGTCAAATTTACCTTGAAAGTATTCTGCTTTACGGATAGATAATATTTGTTCACTTAAAGTGTCAATTTCTTTATTCTCTTTCTTTTCGGTGGCAGTTTTGGGTTCTTGATGTGGATACAACTTTAAGTACTCAAAATCTCTTAAGTGAATCCTTTTACCATCCATGTTTATAGTAGAGCCTTTGTAGTACTCTAGGTATAAACTGAACTTGCCATTTTGTAACTTCTTTTTCTTTAAAGTGATATTCATAGGTGTACATTTTTACACCTTTTTAGTCCTGAGGTGTACATCGAGTGTAACAAATGTATGAATTAAAGTTATTACAAGAAAGCCATAATACAGTTAAATCAATGGTAGTCAAGTTATAGAAAGTTAAGAATACTTAAAGAAAGTGCTTTTATTTCCCGATACAGAAATTCGCAAATATGTTCCCCAGTAATTCATCATTAGTCACCTGACCGGTAATCATCCCGAAATGGTATAATGCTTCGCGGATATCAAGCGCCATTAAGTCGCTAGAAAGGTTGGTTTCAAGCGCGTATTTTACTTTGCTAATCTCATCAAGTGCTTTTAATAAGGAATCATAATGACGGGTGTTGGTCACAATGGTTTCGTTGTTGCGCAACGCACCGGTGTTGACAAAGGAAAGCAATTGGTTTTTGAGCTCGTCAACCCCTTCTTTATTTTTGGCGCTCAAAAGTAGTATTTCTGGAATTTCTTTCTTGATATGCTCAATCTCATTATCGGAATATAAATCTTTTTTATTTCCGATAATAATCAAGGGCTTCAAGGGAAATTGGTTCTTAATTTTCTCAAATTCAATCTGAACCTCTTTGATATTTTCAGCATCAAGAGTTCCTCCTTTGGGGGTTAGCGGGCTCAAATACAAAACCACTTGCGCTTGCTCTATTTTCTCAAAAGTTTTTTGTATGCCAATGCTTTCTACGTAGTCTTTGGTTTCTCGAATACCAGCTGTGTCAATAAATCTAAAACCAATGCCGCCAATGACTAATTCGTCTTCGATGGTGTCCCGCGTTGTTCCTGCAATGTGAGATACAATGGCGCGTTCTTCGTTGAGTAAAGCATTCAAAAGCGTCGATTTTCCTACGTTGGGTTCACCCACAATGGCAACAGGAATTCCGTTTTTAATAACGTTACCCACTGCAAAGGAATCAATCAAACGTTTCAATACAAATTCAATTCGATTCAATAATTCATGAAACTGGGTTCTGTCAGCAAACTCTACATCTTCCTCGGCAAAGTCTAATTCAAGTTCGATAAGCGAAGCAAAGTTTAAAAGTTCCTCTCTCAATTTGGCAATTTCGTTCGAGAAACCACCACGCATTTGCTGCATCGCAATTTGATGGCTGGCTTCATTGTCTGACGAAATCAAATCGGCAACAGCCTCGGCTTGGGATAAATCCAGTTTTCCGTTCAAGAAAGCACGTAGGGTAAACTCACCTGCATCGGCCATTCGGCATCCTTTTCTGAGCAATAATTGAATAATTTGTTGCTGAATATACGTTGATCCGTGACAAGAAATTTCTATGGTATTTTCGCCAGTATAGGAATTAGGTCCTTTGAAAACAGAAACTAATACTTCATCGAGCGTTTTGGAACCATCCACAATATGACCTAAATGAAGGGTGTGGGTTTTTTGAGTGACTAAGTTTTTATTTTTTATGGATTTAAAAACACTATCAGCAATAGGAATAGCATCTTGACCAGAAATTCGTATTATGGCAATTGCTCCGGCACCAGATGGTGTGGCAAGGGCAACAATGGAGTCTTGAGGAATCATTTTGATTTATTTTTATACAAAAGTAACCAAAATTGGTGGGAGCGCAAGACAACTGCCTTACTGAAAAAAAAATTGAAAATAGTGATGCTAGTATGACAAATATCATACTTCTAGCGCAAGTAAGAGTTTATCTTTGTTACAACAACTAATCTTTTAACTACACATGCTATGAAAAAAATTCTTTTCCCTACCGATTTTTCACCTGTTGCCACAAATGCTTTTGTACATGCCTTAAAGTTTGCAAATACAGTAAAAGCTGAAATCGTATTGTTGCACACCTTTGATGCGCCTAGTTTTGACAGTTCGTTTTTTCCACCTAATTACACCATTTTATACAACTCAGTCGAGTTGACTAATTTTGAACAGTTCAAAGATGAGGTTCCTAAATTGCGCGCCATTGCAGAAGAACGCAATTTGCAGCACATTACATTATCGCATAGATTGACTGAAGGCGATTTGACTTCTTGTATTTTTGATATTACGCAAGACGAAGATATTGATTTTATTGTCATGGGAACAAATGGAGTGCAAGGTTGGGACGATTTTTTTGCGGGCACCAATACGGCAAACATTATAACTGACGGAACTGTTCCCGTATTGTGCGTTCCTGGGGATGCTGAATACAGACCCATTCACCAAATTTGTTTTACGACTCGTTTTAGAAAAAAAGACAAAAAAGCTTTAAAACAAGTTTTAGCTATAGCGCGCAAAACAGGAGCCAAAGTAAAATGTTTGTATGTAAAAACAGCTAGTTCTGATGTTACCAAAGATACGATTAAAGCTTGGGAAGATGAGTTTAGTGCCGAACCAGTAGAATTTCACGTTATGATTAGCGATGATGTACAAGGTTCTATTTACGATTTTATTCAGCAAAAAGACATTGATATACTCACTTTGTTGCATTACAAAAGAAGCTTTTTAGCGGGTATTTTCAATTCGAGTTTAACCCGAAAAATGGCCAATTACACTGATTTACCAATTTTAGCCATTCCTGCTGATATAGAATAGAAAAGAGCGGTTTTGTGGTATAATTTTAATAGTTGCTTGTATTGTTTTTCGAATTTAAAATGGTTCGACAGGAATTGTTTGATCCAATGAAAGTTATAAAAACGAAGCAGTTTATGAGAGTATCATATTTCAAAGCCTTTTGATTTTATAAACGTTTGCATAAATTACAATTGAAATCATCTCAATAATGCAGCAATGGAGCTTCTAAAGTTATAGATATTGCGCGACTTGTAGTATAGCGGCTCCATTGCTTTTAATTGAGATGGATAGGGAACTAATTTACTATATTTGTAAATCATCAATTAAAATATGGAAATTTATAAATCAAGAGTTGCTCAATTTTCACAAGTAGCATCAACCTTAACAAAAAAGTACAATAGCATCAGTATAAGTAGATTACTGGCTATGGTGCTTTTTTTTGTTTCAATTTATTACTATTTAAAAACGAATGCTTTACTGTACAGTCTGGCAGCTGTTTTTTTTCTGGTTTTGTTTATTATTTTATTGCGTTTTCATACGTCTATAAATACTAAAAGAAAGATAAATAAGGCTTTAATTGACATTAATACTAATGAGATTTCTTATTTAGAGGGTAAAGCTATTCCGTTTGAAAATGGAATTGAATTCAATGATTTCCACCATCCGTATGCGTATGATTTGGATATTTTTGGAGCACATTCTTTGTTCCAAAATTTAAATAGAACAGCAACTTACATAGGAAAAAATACGTTTGCAAAACGATTGTTATCCATAGCACCCAATACTGAGATTGAGCAAAATCAAGAGGCAGTGAGGGAGTTGTCTGCTAAAATAGAGTGGCGTCAAGAGTTTTTGGCTGTGGCCAAAGTAGGAGAGGACACGGCAACTAGTTACCAAAATTTAATGCGTTGGACTACATTTAACAGTACACCGCTTTCGCGAATTACTGTTTTAATTTCATACCTATCACCGCTACTTTTTATTACTTTTTTGATATTGTATGCTGTCACTTCAAAACTTATTTTCGCCTCAATTCTGGGTTATGTTTTTATATTTAATTTGATGGTTTTAGGAAGGTTTGTCAAACGAATTCTAGCCGAAGTAGCCACCTCAACAAATATTGATATTACAATTCACCAATACAGTTTACTATTAGAAAAAATTGAAAAGGAGCCTTTTACATCTCAAAAACTAATTCAGTTGCAACAGCAATTAAAAATTGAAAATGGAAATGCCAGCGCGCATTTAAAAAAATTATCTGAATTGTTTTCTAATATGGATAGTATTGGAAATTTTGTAACTGCAACCGTTTTTAACGGAACTTTTCTTTTTAATTTGCATGTTTTTAAAGCTTTATTAAAATGGAAAAACTACAATGGTGCCGCGCTAGAGCAATGGTTGAATGTTATTGGTGAAATGGAAATGCTCAACAGTTTAGCAAATTTTGGGTATAACAATCCAGATTTTGTTTATCCAAGTTTAAATACCAAGTATGAAGTTGATTTTAAAGGACTAAGTCATCCTTTGTTAAACAAAAAAACTAGAATTGGCAATGACGTTTGTTTTTATCCACAATCATTTATGATATTAACTGGATCAAATATGTCTGGCAAAAGTACTTTTTTGAGAAGTCTAGGTATCAATATGGTTCTTGCAGGAATTGGTTCCCCTGTATGCGCATTACAAGCTAATATTCATCCCTTACCGGTACTAGTATCCATGAGATTGTCTGATTCCTTAGCAGATAGTGAATCGTATTTTTTTGCTGAAATAAAACGCTTACAACAAATTATGGACGAATTGCATCATACACCAGCTTTTATTTTACTAGACGAGATTTTGCGCGGTACAAATTCTGATGATAAGCGAAACGGTACCATAGAAGTAGTTAAGAAAGTGATTGCTAAAAATGCTATTGGTGCTATTGCTACACATGATATTGAAGTTTGCCTTACTACAAATGAATATCCTGAAACCTTAGTAAATAAATGTTTTGAAGTAGAGATTGTTAATGATGAGCTCCATTTTGATTACAAACTTCGTGACGGAATTTGTAAAAACAAAAGCGCTACTTTTTTAATGAAAAAAATGGGAGTGATTTAAAATTAAAAGTATCTACTCGAGATTAAAACTAGTCTTATAAAAGGATCAATTAAATTTGATTTTAAATGTGATAATTTTTATGTTTGGTGACAGTTTTGTACTAATGGAAACTATAACAGAATAAAATGGTGGAGCAATCAATAAAAAGGTTAGAATATTTAACTGATATAATTCCAAGTCTGATAACTGAAATGGGTGAAGAAAGTTTTTCTTTAAAAATATCAAAAGATAAATGGAGTAAAAAAGAAATTATAGGCCATTTAATTGACAGTGCAACAAATAATCATCAAAGATTTGTTCGTGGACAATTTGAAATGACTCCTGAAATTAGTTACAACCAAAATAAGTGGAATGAATTTAGTTTTTACCAACAAATAAATTCAGAGCAGATTATTTCATTTTGGACAATATATAATAAACAACTTCTTGAAATTATTAAAAGAATACCTATTGAAAACTTAAAAAGAGAAATAAAAATAGGGGAAAATATTTTCACCTTAAAATTTTTGATTGCAGACTATGTTGACCATTTAGAACATCATTTAAAACAAATAGTGGAATATGAATAAGAAAATCAATCGACCTGAAGCAGTTTGTTGCGATTGGGATCTTGGTTTAATTAAATATTAATTTTGTACATGTAAAGTTAATACTTAACAGAAAGTTTAGGTTTCCTTAATTCTCCACTTCAGCAAGTCGTGAAACAGTTAACTCATAAAAATCAGAAACAGCCGTAACAAAAAAAAACCGTCTCCAAAATAGAGACGGTTTTTTTCAATATAAAAATGGTTTGGTTAATAGCGTATGTTAAATTGTAATCTTAGCTGTTAAGCATTACAGGCATTACAAGCATAGTAACAGTTTCACCTTCCTCTAATCCATCAACTGGAGTTAAAATTCCGGCTCTGTTAGGTAATGACATTTCAAGCATAATCATATCCGATTGTAAGTTGGTCAACATCTCAGTTAAAAAACGAGAGTTGTAGCCTATTTGCATATCGTCGCCTTGGTAATCACATGTCAATCTTTCTTCGGCTTTGTTTGAATAATCAATATCTTCTGCAGATACGTTTAACTCAGCACCAGCAATTTTTAATCTAATTTGGTGTGTAGTTTTGTTCGAAAAGATAGCTACACGACGCACAGAACTTAAAAATTGAGTACGGTCAATCATTAATTTATTTGGATTCTCTTTTGGGATTACCGCTTCGTAATTTGGATATTTTCCATCAATTAAACGACACATCAAAATGTAATTGTCAAAAGAGAAAGTAGCATTCGAATCGTTGTATTCTATTTTTACCTCTGCATCCGAAGATCCTAAAATATTTTTTAAGATGTTCAATGGTTTTTTTGGCATAATAAAATCAGCAACTTGAGAAGCTGTCACATCAGTTCGAGCATATTTTACCAATTTGTGCGCATCAGTTGCCACAAAAATTAAACCTTCTGGCGAGAATTGAAAAAACACTCCAGACATTACAGGACGTAAATCATCATTACCTGCAGCAAAAATAGTTTTACTTATTGCTGTAGCCAAAACATCAGCAGGAACAAGTGTTACAGATGGATCTTCAAGGTTTACTGATTTTGGAAACTCCTCACCAGGAGCATACGCAAGCGCATATTTACCTGAGTTAGAACTTATTTCTATGGTGCTATTATCTTCTATAGTAAATGTTAAGGGCTGCTCTGGAAATGTTTTAAGAATTTCCAAAAGTAATTTTGCAGGAACGGCAACGCTACCTTTACTTTCTGAATCGATTGATAAGGTTGCAGACATAGTAGTCTCTAAATCAGAGGCAGATACGGTCAATACATTATGATCTAGATCAAATAAGAAATTGTCTAAAATAGGTAATGTGTTGCTGCTGTTGATTACATTCCCTAAAACTTGTAATTGTTTCAATAAGTATGAACTCGATACTATAAATTTCATCTGTTTTATTTTATTTTTTTTAAGGTATTTCTTTATTTGTGAAATACGTTACATGTTACAAATATATCGTAAACTATTCTAGTTTGGAAACTTTTTTATTAACATCTATTTACTGTATTTTCTTTTACGAATGAAAGTAAACACAAAACCGAAGATCCCCAAAATAATAATTGGTAACCCGATAGTTAGTATTGGGGTACTGCTATAGTTTTCATAAACCTTTTCTTTGTCTAATAAAGGCAAATCTAGATCCTTGCTTCGAATGTTAATAAGTCCATTATCATCTAATAGGTAATTGACACAGTTTATTAAAAAATCTTTATTGTCATATAAATTTCCTGAACGCTGATCATAACCCAGCTCAACAGGTTGAAAGTTTTTATCCAATTGGTTTTTGATTAGATCTCCATCAGCTATGATAATCATTTTATTTGCATTTCCTTGGTCTAAAAATGTTTTTTGTTCAAAAGGCAAAACTCGATTTTTATACATCGATTCAAAACTACCTTCGAGTAATACGGATAATGGAAGTTTTCCTTTTGCGGCATAATCAGCAGGCGAAGTTTCTTCGGTAACACTTTCTAAATTTACTTCTGATGGCGTTCCTATCTTTTTTGAATATTGTGAGGACTGTAGCAGTACCGTTTTTTTGATGCCGTTTTTCAAGGTATCAATAGGATTAGCAAAGTCAAATTTTATACCTCCAAGGTTTTTTACAATAGGGTGTACACTTGTAGGATATACTTGCGGTGCAAATTTCCAGTTGAATTCCTGAAATTGAGTTGCACTTCCTTGTTCGCCAGTAGCCAGTTTTATTGGGCTTCCTTGTTCATCTTTTATTAAATCTGGATTAATACGAAAGCCATATTTAAAAAACATATCATTCAAGTTTAAATCTCTAGGGTAGGCTAGGGTAGCTCCTGCAGGATTGTACAAACTATCTATTTCTGCTACAACTTGGTCCACAAGCCATAACGTTTTACCACCATGCATGATGTATTGATCCAGTACTTGTTTTTCTTGATCAGTAAAGGTTTCGGTTGGTTTTGCAATAAGTGCTAGATCATATTCTTTAAGAGATTCTAAACTTTTCAACGGATTTTTAGCCACTGAATCAAGCGTGAAAGGAGCAATAAAGTAACTCTCTCTTACTTGCAATAAAAATTTGGCCATTAAAATATCTTGTAGTTCGCCATTCCCTTTTATGACCGCTATTTTTTTCTGTTTGGCTTTTGTAATTTTATTTAAACCTTCGGCAATAGAATATTCCAAATGTTGTACAGATCCTATCACTTTTTGGGTAGTTGAGGCTCCCATAATATTCTTTAGCAAAGGAATATTTACTTCTTTGTTATCATAAACAGCAATTGCCCATGGGAAAACCATAGCTTGTGACTGTTTTCCTTTGTCATCAACAGTTATGTTTACAGGAGTTAAGCCTTTTCGATACAATTCTTTTATGTTGTCCATGCTTGAATCCTTGTTTTCCAAAGGATCTACAAATTCAAACACTAAATTAGAATTGTATGCTTGAAATTCTTCTAAAAGTTGCTTTGTTTCTTGTTGTAAGCGTCTGAATTCTGGAGGTAAATCGCCTTGCATGTATACTTTTATAACAAGCGGATTTTGAACCTGATCAATAATTTTTAATGAGGTAGGGGAAAGTGTGTATCTCTTATCTTTTGTTAAATCAAAACGATGAAAAACGGAACTTCCTATTGCATTTAAAACTAATACAACGGCAAGAATAATCAATACTGATTTCAGGTTTTTTTTCTTAGAAGTAGTCATTACGATTTGAAAGATTTTAGATTATTAACAGTAAATGAAAGAAAAACAACGGTAATACTTGTAAAATAAAGAATGTCTCTCGTGTCTAGTACTCCGCGACTCATACTCTTAAAATGATCTTGCATACCCAATGAAGCAATGATTTGAGATAAACTTGGAACCACTGTTGCAATACCTTCGAATCCAAAATAAAAAAAGAAGCAAATAAAAACCGCCAAAATAAAAGCAACAATTTGGTTGTCTGATAATGTAGAGGTGAATATCCCTATCGAAGAATAGGCTGCAATTAGGAACACTAATCCAAAATAAGAGCCTATTGTGCTTCCCATATCGATATTACCTTCAGGCATTCCTAGGTCATAAATTACGGCTACATAAATAAAGGTTGGAATTATGGCTATTAGAATTAAAAGCAAAGCTCCAAGAAATTTCCCGTTTACAATTTGCCAAATACTTAATGGTTTTGTTAATAATAATTCTAAGGTTCCTTGTTTTTTCTCATCTGAGAAACTTCGCATGGTTACAGCTGGAATCAGGAAAATTAAAATCCAAGGTGCCAAAGTGAAAAAGGGAGTCAAATCAGCAAAACCAGAATTAAGGATGTTATATTCACCTTCAAAAACCCAAAGAAATAATCCGTTAATGATTAAAAAAATGGCAATTACTAAATAACCTATTGGCGAACCGAAAAAGGATTTTATTTCTCGTAAAACTATTGATTTCATTTGTTTTTTTGTTTAAAGTTTCAAATGTTTAATGTTTAAAGTTCCCAATTCAACAACTTTAAACCTTAAACTTTAAACTATTTTTTACTCTAAAGTAACTAATTTATCTACGCTCCACGCTTCGGGTTTATCGTTGAATAATTTTTTGGTGAAAGTCCACACATTATAAAATAGTTTAGAATTTCTGTAATTTTCTAAATCGGCTTCGGTTTCCCAATAACTGTAGGTAAAGAAAATACTTTTGTTGTTTTTATCTTGATACAATTCTAAGAAACGATTTCCAGGCGCATTTCGTATTTTATCTTTCATTAACTCAAAGTTTTCTAAAAATGCCGGAATATGTTCCTCATGAAAACTTAATTTTACAATGCGTACAAACATTAGATTTTGGTTTAAACTTTATATAAATTTTATAATAATAACATCTCTATAATTCAGTCCTAATAAGCTACTTGCTGATCCTACTTTTGAAGGATTACTTCTAAAAATAGCAATTTCTAAGTAGCCTGCTTCATTAAAGATAGCTAGTTTTTCACCTTCATAGGATTTAATGGGATATTTGTCATTTTTTGCAATAGCAGAATAATTTGGCAATATGTTTTTAATATTTTTAGTTTTTAAAACAATTTCATAAGATCTTCCTTGTGCTACTTGATTGAAATATTCTTTGGATATATTAGTAACAACGTTCCCAAAGTGATCTATATAAACTACATGTCCTTTTAACGAATTTCCATCAATAGCTAAAACCGCATTTAAATCTGTTACTTCTTTTAGTGTATCAATGGGAGTGCCTATGGTTTTTAGAGCGCCACCTTTAGCTAAATGACATGCTACGAATACAAATGCATCAAGGTCAACAGCATCTTGGTCTAATTGATCATGAATGTCTATGGCTACAATTTCTTGCGGATATACTTTTTGCGAAAGCATACTCAAAATACCATTATCAGCAGCAATAAAATAATGATCATTCCATTGCATTGCAATATGTTGGTTTTCTTTATTACGCTCCATATCTACTCCTATGAGGTGTATGCTACTTTTAGGGAAACTGTTGTATGATGCGCTCACACAATAACTGGCCTCTACAGTATTAAAAGGATCAATTTCATGTGAGATATCAATAATTGTTGCCTCAGCATATTGAGATAAAATTTTTCCCTTCAACGCACCTACAAAGTGGTCTTTCAAGCCGTAATCGGTAGTAAGGGTAATTATTGACATAAATTTGTTTATAACTATTGCTGTTTTGTAAACCTAATTTTCATTAAATTTGAGAAACGCAAAGCTAAAGTATTTTAAGCTTTAATTTAAACAGAATTTTAATTTCAATTTAAAACAAACCAATGATCAAACCGTTTTTTTTTCTTTTACTTTTCTTTTGTAGTATACAATTGCATTCTCAAAAATTAGTGTACAAGTCAAATGGAAACATTTTAGATTCTGAAAGCCAAAAAATAAGACCTAATCAAGTAAGGGAAATATTAAAAGGGAATCAACAACTACGTGCAGATTACAATGATGGCAGATCTAAAAAAACAGCTGGAAACATATTGCTTATTGGTGGACTTGGATTTCTGACTGCTGATTTAGTTAAGGGAGTTACTGCTTCTGGAATATCTGCAACTCCTATTGGGGGTGGACAGTATGCTCTTCAAGATGAGAAAAACAGTTATCCTTCGTTGTTAACTTATATTGGTGTTGCAGCAATCATAATTGCGATTCCTGTCAAAATTGGTTTCTCAAAGAAAATTAAAAATGTAGTGACTGAATATAACAATCAGAACGCTATAGGTAACAATCAGTTTGAAAGCACCAAAGTAGATTTGATAACCAATTCAAACGGTGTAGGACTTCGATTAACTTTAAAATAAAACATCTAAACATACAACCACTTGAACGAAAGAATAATTGAGCTCATAGACATCGCTCCAAAAGACTTTTGGGGCGCTCAAGACACTCATCTTGAATCCATAAAAAAATATTATCCAAAATTAAAAATCGTTGCAAGAGGAACTACACTCAAGGCTTTTGGAGAAAAGGAAGTTTTAGACGAATTTGAAAAACGATTTCAACGATTGATGCTTCATTTTACGCGTTACAACAACATAGATAATAATGTTATTGAAAGAGTTATTATGGGAGATGCACAAGAAGATCGCAAATTTCAAGGAAGTGACAAAATTTTAGTACATGGTGTGGGGGGCAAAATAATTAAAGCCATGACTCCTAACCAGCAATTGCTTGTTGATACGCTTGAAAAAAACGATATGGTATTTGCAGTTGGTCCAGCAGGAACTGGGAAAACATATACCGGTGTTGCTATGGCTGTGAAAGCATTGAAAGAAAAACAGGTTAAAAGAATTATTTTGACTAGACCTGCAGTTGAAGCTGGAGAAAATCTAGGTTTCTTACCCGGCGATATGAAAGAGAAACTGGATCCATACATGCAGCCATTGTATGATGCGCTACGAGACATGTTGCCTAATGAAAAATTAGAAGATTATATTTTAAAAGGCATTATTCAAATTGCTCCACTTGCTTTCATGAGGGGTAGAACACTGGATAATGCTTTTGTAATCTTAGATGAAGCTCAAAACACGACTCATTCCCAAATGAAAATGTTCTTAACGCGTATGGGTAAAAGTGCTAAGTTTATGATTACAGGTGATCCGGGTCAGGTAGATTTACCAAGGCGAACCATATCAGGACTTAAAGAAGCTTTGTTAGTTTTAAAAGATATTGATGGAATAGGAATTATTTACCTGGATGATAAAGATATTGTACGTCATAGACTGGTTAAGAAAGTTATTGATGCTTACAAAATGATTGAAAATAACGACTAGAACTTTTTTTAATATTGAAATCGGGGATTGCAATACAATGCCATCCCCGATTTTTAATTTTTAAAGAATCTGTCTTTTTTTTTTTGAAATGATAGTTTGTAAAAGGTTTTGTATTGAAATTGGCATTTTATTTTAACATAATGCTACACCAAAAAAAAGTACGTTCTCTTTTCATTGTTTAAAAAATAGAATAGTTTTGAGGGTATGAATTTTTTAGAAAAAAAATGATTGTAAACAAGAATATTAAAGTTATAGTTAGTGATTTAGATGGGACATTACTCAACTCAAATCATACAATTTCAGATAGAACCATTTCTGTTTTTCAAAAACTTCACCGTCTTAATTATATAATCATTGTTGCAACTGGGCGTCATCATCTTGATGCGATGCCAATACTTGATTCACTAGGATTTCCCGTTTATTTGGTCTCGTCAAATGGTGCTCGTATTCATGCCCCTGATAAAAAGTTACTTTATTCGTTTGATATAAAAAGTGATCACATTCAATCAGTACTAAGCATTGACATTGATCCAGATATTACAACGGTTTTATTCAAAGAGGATATTTGGTTTACCAATAAATACAATAAGAAGTTAAATGATTTTCAACCTGAAATAAGGTATCGTCCTGAGCTGGTAAATTTTAATGAATTAGAAGACTATGCTGGGATTAAATTATTGTTTACTCACGACAACCACTCAAAACTAATAGCGGTTAGAGATCGGATTTTAGAAAAACATGAAGGATTATTTAATCATGCCTTTAGTTTGCCTTTTTGTTTAGAATTCATGGATAAATCAGTAGATAAAAGTGTAGCTATTGCTAATATTCTTGAACTTGAGAATTTTAGTTTTCAAGAAACACTTGTATTTGGGGACGGTTATAATGATGAAAACATGCTCCGCGAGGCAGGAATAGGCGTACTTATGGAGAATGCTCCTCAAAGTTTGAAAGAGTTGTTACCGCAGCTTGAAATAACAACGACCAATGAGACTGATGGAGTTGCAAACTACATCACCAACAAAATAATTAACTCTAAACTAGAACTGCAACAATAACAACTAAACTTAAATCAAATTGAAATGAATAAAAATATAATACTGTTTCTTTGCATGCTATTTTCGGTTACAATTAACAGCCAAACCTTAAAGCTAGAGGAAATCATGAAAGGAAATGCTTTCATAGGTTCGCAACCAGAAAACGAAAGATGGTCAATAGATGGACAAAAAGTATATTTTGACTGGAACCCACATAATGAACTAGGAAATAGTACGTATTTCTGGAAAAAAGGCATGTCTAAACCAGAACTTGCAACTGCTAGTGAAGTTGTTTTTTCAAGATTAGATTTAAGAAAATCATCTAATCCAGATGTGTATTTTTATCTTGATAAAGGCCGTTTGTATTCGTACTCATTGAAAAATAAAGTTTCTAAAAAGTTGTTTCAGCACAGCAGTCCCATTTCAAATTTGCAAGTAAGTGCAACAGCGGGTTTGTTGTTTTTTAGACAGAATGACAATATTTTTCAATACAACATTAACGAAGGTTCTTTGATTCAGCTTACAAATTTCCGAAAGGGAAAAGCGGATGAGGTTGCTTCTCAAAAAGAAACTTTTTTAAAGACCCAGCAAGAAGAGTTGTTCCAATTTGTAAGAGATCAAGAAGCATTAAAAAAATGGAATGGTGAAAAAGCTAAACTTTCTATGTCAGATTTCCCAAAACCTTATTTTTATGGAAAAAATACTTTTGGAGGGTTAAAAATGGATCCTAAAGGCAATTATGCCACTTTTAGATTACTAGAAGAAGTAGAGGGGAAAAGAGAAAAAATGGAGGCTTTTATTACTGCAAGTGGCTACAATGATATTGTTGACACTAAAGAAAAAGTTTCTGTAAATAATTTGATTCCTTCAAAGTTTGGTGTTTATAATGTTGCTAAAGACTCTGTTTATTTTATCAATTTTTCTACTTTGACCCACATTCAAGATGTACCAAAATATTTTGAATTGTATGAGAAAAATAAAAATGTGGAGAAAAAGAACAAATTAATTATTGTTCAAGAGCCAATATATAATGATGATGGTAGCTATGCCGTTTCAGAGATAAGAAGTCAAGATAACAAAGACCGTTGGATAGTACGTTTGAATCTTGAAAAAAATACTTTTGAAGAAATAAATTATCAGCATGACGAAGCATGGATTGGAGGTCCTGGAATTCCGTCAAGCTCTTTCGGGAGAGGAACTCTTGGTTTTTTAGCTGATAATGAGACTGTTTATTTTCAATCTGAAGAGACCGGTTATTCTCATTTGTACACCTACAATTTAAAATCAAAACTTAAAACTCAATTGACGCAAGGTAATTGGGAAGTACGATCAGTAGTTTTGGCTAAAGATAGAAAAGCATTTTACCTAACAACTACAACCACACATCCAGGAAATAGAAGTTTTTACAAGCTTGATATTTCGACAAAAAAAATGCAACCTATTTTAACTAATGATGGTGCTCATGAAGTAAGTATATCTCCGGATGAAAGTTCGTTGTTAGTTCGCTATTCTTATAAAAACAAACCTTGGGAATTATATGTTGCAAGTAACAAGACCAATACCTCTTTGGATCAAATTACAGCATCGTTAACAGAAAGTTTTAAAGCCTATTCTTGGCGTGAACCCGAAGTTATTACGTTTAAAGCTCAAGATGGTACAACCGTACATGCTAGATTGTACAAGCCTCAACAAGCAAATGCTAATAAAGCGGCTATTTTATTTGTACATGGAGCAGGTTATTTACAGAATGCGCACAATTATTGGAGTAGCTACCATAGAGAGTATATGTTTCACAACATGTTAGTAGATCAAGGATATACGGTTCTTGACATTGATTACAGAGGTAGTGATGGATACGGACGCGATTTTAGAACTGGAATATACCGTTTTATGGGAGGTAAAGATTTATCAGATCACTTGGATGGAAAAAAGTACTTAGTTGAAAATCATGGTATAGATGCTTCAAAAGTGGGTATTTATGGAGGTTCTTATGGTGGTTTTATTACCTTAATGGGAATGTTAACAGCGCCAAAAGAGTTTGCATCAGGTGCAGCACTTAGATCGGTTACAGATTGGGCACACTACAATCATGGCTACACAGGTAATATTTTAAATTTTCCTGAAACAGATCCAGATGCGTACAAAAAAAGTTCTCCAATTTATTTTGCGGATAATCTTCAAGGAGATTTATTGATGTTGCACGGAATGGTTGATGATAACGTAGAGTATAAGGATATTGTTCGTTTGTCTCAGCGTTTTATTGAATTGGGTAAGAAAAAATGGAGTTTAGCTAGTTTTCCAGTTGAAGCACACGGATTCAAAGAAACGTATTCATGGGTTGATGAGTACAGCAGGATATTAGATTTATTCAATCAAACCTTACTCAAAAAATAGTTTTCCTGTAATATTAAACAATTGAATGAGGTATTCATTGCTATACTTTATGAAATAGTTTTAAATTTGCAGCTACAATTTAAACACACACACAACTAATAAAATGAGCCACACAATTACAACTACAAATTTCAATTTCCCCAATCAAAAAGCAGTTTACCGCGGTAAAGTAAGAGAAGTATACACTATAAATGATGAACTATTGGTTATGGTTGCTACAGATAGGCTTTCTGCATTTGATGTGGTTTTACCAAAAGGAATTCCGTACAAAGGTCAAATTTTAAATCAAATTGCTACCCGATTTATGGAACTGACCTCGGATATAGTGCCAAATTGGTTGCTTGACACACCAGATCCAAATGTAGCTGTTGGGAAATTGTGTGAGCCATTTAAGGTAGAAATGGTTATTAGAGGTTATTTGTCTGGACATGCGGCACGCGAATATGCTCTTGGTAAAAGAGAAATTTGTGGCGTTTCAATGCCTAATGATTTAAAAGAAAACGATAAATTTCCTGAACCAATAATTACACCTACAACTAAAGCAGATAACGGAGAGCACGATGCCGATATTTCAAGAGAAGAAATTTTAAGTAAAGGTATTGTATCTCTTGAGGACTACCTTGTCTTAGAAAAGTATACCAGAGATTTATATCAAAGAGGCACAGAGATTGCAGCGGGTAGAGGTCTTATTTTGGTGGATACTAAATATGAATTTGGTAAAACCAAAGAAGGTAAAATTGTTTTGATTGATGAAATTCATACTCCCGATTCTTCACGTTATTTTTATGCAGATGGATATCAAGACCGTCAAAATAATGGTGCCGAACAAAAACAATTGTCAAAAGAGTTTGTAAGAAGATGGTTGATAGAAAATGGCTTTCAAGGACTTGAAGGACAACAAATACCTGAAATGACAGATGAGTATATAGAATCTGTATCTGAAAGGTATATCGAATTATACGAAAATATATTAGGTGAAAAGTTTATAAAAGCAGATATCACTAACATTGATGCAAGAATTGAAGCTAATGTAGTAGACTATTTGTCTCGTAAATAACGATCAAAATGTAAAATCCGCTATTTTGAATAGCGAATTTTTTTTGTATCAATAATTTTTATAAAAAATCATTTTTTATCATTCTTAAAGATTATCAGTGTAATCAAATAAAAAGACCGTAAATCATGTTTTGATTTACGGTCTTTATTCTTTTTAGTAATTATAGTTTGCATCTATATTAATTACCTATTTACTCGTCTTTCGTTGGTTGAGCTAGTAGTACGTCTATTTCCAAAATTATTTGTTTTTTTGGCTGCATCTACTTTAGGTTGTTTGGGTGCAGAAAAGCGTTGTGTTCTACCTTGCCCTTGTTTTATAGGCTCTTTTGATGCGTTTGGATCTGGCTCAAAACCTTTTATGTTTTCTTTTGGGATTGTTAACCCAACTAATTTCTCGATATCTCTTAAAAAAACAGTCTCATCAGGACTAAACAATGAAATTGCTTTTCCATTTGCACCAGCACGACCTGTTCTACCTATTCTATGAACGTAATCTTCTGGTATGTTAGGTAATTCAAAATTTACAACATGCGGTAATAATGGAATATCTAATCCACGAGCTGCAATATCTGTTGCTACTAGAGCTGTTAGACTTCCATTTTTAAAACCTTCCAAAGCTTTTGTTCTAGCGCCTTGACCTTTATTACCGTGAATTGCGGCAGCTTTAATACCAGCATCGTTCATAAACTCAGTTAGTTTATTAGCGCCTTGTTTGGTTCTTGTAAACACTAAAATTTGTTTCCAGTTCCCTTCGGTAATCAGTTTTATGATTAATTCGGTTTTTTTCTCTTTGGCAACAGGATAAATTAGTTGGGTTATGGCGTCAACAGTAGTGTTCTCAGGAGTTGCTTCAACCTGAATAGGATTTTGAAGAATTCCCATTGCTAGTTTCTTGATATCTTTTGAAAAAGTTGCAGAGAAAAGTAAGTTTTGTCTTTTTTGAGGTAAAACTTTCAGTACTCTTTCAATATCACGTAAAAATCCCATATCCAGCATTCTATCGGCTTCATCAAGTACTAAAATTTCCACTTTTGCAAGTGAAATCAAACCTTGATTGTGTAAGTCTATAAGTCTTCCTGGCGTTGCTACCAGAATATCAATGCCTTGACGTAATTGTGTTACTTGAGGATTTTGATTTACTCCACCAAAAATAACCGTACTTTTTAAATCTAAAAATTCGCTGTATTCTTTGATATTTGCTAATATCTGAGCTGCTAATTCTCTTGTAGGTGTAAGGATTAAAGATCGAATTGGACGATTGCGAACTGGCTGACTTTGAGATAACAATTGCAATATTGGGAGCGTAAAACCTGCTGTTTTTCCTGTTCCAGTTTGAGCAGATGCTAAAACATCTTGGCCTTTAAGTATGGGAGGTATTGCTTTTTGTTGAATTGGAGATGGGGTAGTGTACCCTTTTTTGCTGATTGCTTTGAGTAAAGAATCAGATAAACCTAATGAATTGAATGACATAAATTGTATTTACGAAGCAAACACATTTATATATTTTGCTCCTTTAATTTGGCGC
The DNA here is from genome assembly GCF_918731615.1 of Flavobacterium sp. CECT 9288. Taxonomy (NCBI): domain Bacteria; kingdom Pseudomonadati; phylum Bacteroidota; class Flavobacteriia; order Flavobacteriales; family Flavobacteriaceae; genus Flavobacterium; species Flavobacterium sp. CECT 9288. The sequence goes on from NZ_OU957226.1 coordinate 1,270,310, forward strand.
AAAGGTATGTCATTATTTTGGATATCTCTTGATTGATAGGTTTTCTTTGTTTAAGATACTTGTGTAAAGTGTTGTTTTACAGTGTGGAAAGGGTTTTGCACAGGCTTTTTAATCACATTATTGCTTGTAAAAACACTCTAAAATCATGAAAATGAAAACAATAATTGATTATTCATGAATTACAAAAGATCATTTTTACAATAAAGAATATTTTTGAATCAAACCTGAAAATTATTTTTTTGGATCAAATTGAATAAAAAAATGTGGCATGCAGTTGCAATGCTACATGCCACAATGTGTTAATTGATTTCAGCAAAAGTATTCCCTTGTTTGATATCGCCAGTTTTATATCCTTTCATAAACCAAGCTTTTCTTTGGGCCGAGGTACCATGAGTAAAGGATTCCGGAACAATATGGCCTTGCATTTTTGCCTGTATAGCATCATCACCTACAGCGTGAGCGGCACTTAATGCTTCTTCAAGATCACCTTCTTCAAGGATATTTTTCATTTTTTGATTGTAGTGTGTCCAAACGCCAGCATAAAAATCAGCTTGTAATTCTAGAGCTACAGATAGTTTATTGGCTTCAGCCTGACTTTTTCCTTGTTGCATTTGTCTCATTTTGGACGAAGTTCCTAGTAAGGTTTGAACATGATGTCCTATCTCGTGTGCAATTACATAGGCTGTTGCAAAATCACCACCTTGGGCCCCAAATTTAGTTTTCAACTCATTAAAGAATGTTAAATCCATGTACACTTTTTGATCTGCAGGACAATAAAATGGACCAGAGGCCGAGGTTGCGCTACCACATTCTGTATCTACACCTTGTGAGAATAAAATTAATTTAGGTCTTTTGTACTGCATATTATTTTCCTTAAAAATTTTATCCCACACATCCTCTGAATCAACTAATACGGCTTCAACAAATTTTCCTTCTTCAATTTCTTCAGCAGTTAAGGCTCTCTGTTCTGTGGGTGCACTTTGTCCTTGATTCATTTGCTCAAGAATAGGTGTTATCATTTGAGCATTTTCTCCACCAAAAGTATTTAGTAAAAGGATAACAATACCTATTATTCCCCCGCCTACTATAGTTTTTCCACCAGAAGACATTCCTCTTCTGTCTTCAAAATTTTCACTTGAACGTCTGCCACTCCATTTCATAAATTATTTTTTTAATTAATTGATTTAAAATTTAAAATTACATATTATTTTAACATTAGCAACATTACTTTTTATTTTGTATGATCCACTTTGAAATAGTGTCGCCTATTATTCCTTTTATAATTGGTTTTGATATGTAATCATTCATTCCAGAAGCAATACATTTTTCTTTTTCTTCTTTTTCAGCGCCAGCAGTAATGGCTATTATAGGAATTGTTTTTCCATTTTGCAAGTTTCTAATGCATTGAGCGGCTTCGTACCCATTCATGACAGGCATTTGAATATCCATAAAAATAATATCAATTGGAGTGTTTTCAAATTTTTTAACAGCCTCTAAACCGTTGCTTGCTTCATGGATTTGAGTTGGATAGGGTTCATTTTTTAAAATGGTTTTTAAGAGTAGCATATTCACTTTGTTATCTTCTGCTATCAAAATGTGTATTACCTTGGTATTTAAATCGTTTGCTAATTTGAGATTGTTATGAATATTAAGTTTGTTTTTTTCTACAACTTTCTCTTTAATTACGGTATCAGTAACTTTTAACTTTAGGTCAAAATAAAAAGTACTTCCCACATTGATGGCACTTTCTAGCTTTAATTGACTGTTCATAAGACCTAATAATTGATTGGATATAGTTAATCCTAGTCCTGTACCTCCAAATTTTCTAGTAGTGGATCCATCTTCTTGTGAAAAAGCCTTAAAGATTTTCTTTTTATTTTCTTCTAATATCCCAATACCAGTATCAACTACTGCAAAACGAATTGTAGCGTATCCGTTATTTATGGGTTTTACTGCAGAAACAATTAATTTTATTGATCCAGTATCAGTAAATTTTACTGCATTGGCAAGTAAGTTGATAAGTACCTGCTTTAATCGAACACTGTCTATCAAATAATGTAAAGGAATGTCTTTGTCTACAATTAAATCTAGATGCAGTTTTTTTTGGTTTGCTTCATAGTGTATCAAATCAACAACTTGCAAAAGCATATCTTTTAAATTGCAAATTTCAAAATACAACTCGAGTTTTCCAGCTTCAATTTTAGAAAAATCAAGAATATCATTGATAATATTTAGTAATGAATGTGCTGATTGACTTATTGTGGTCATGTATTTTCCCTGAGTTTCACCCAAATTTGTACTCATTAACAAATCAGTAAAACCAATAATACCGTTTAAGGGAGTTCTTATCTCGTGGCTCATATTGGCCAAAAAATCAGATTTTGCTTTATTTGCTGCTTCGGCAAGTTCTTTTTCTTTAACAATTGTTTCGGCTTGTTTTCTTTCGGTGATATCAATAAATATACCTTCAATAAATGCTATTTCTCCGTTTTTATAAATAGTATCGCCAAACTCTTCAACCCATACAATATTGTTTTTTTTATGAATAATTCTGTAGGTAAGATGAATTGGTTTTTTTGAGTCTATCGCTTTTTTTTGGGCTTCAATAGTTTTAATTTTATCATCCGGATGAATCAAATCTATAAATAAAACTTTATTGCTTAAGAAATCTGATTTGTCATAACCTGTAAGATTCTCTATTTCATCATTTATATAAATTTTTGTACTTTTTGCATCATAATTAGAGAGGTAAACAGTTCCTGGTATATTATTGGCAAGCAATCTAAATTTTTCTTCACTTTCATAAATAGCATTTTCATTTGTAATTCTTTCCAATGATAAACTAATGTTTTGGGCTAATGTTTGCAAAATATTTATTTCATCTTCAGACCAATATCTTTCATTCTCGGTGTCATCAAAACCAATGAAACCGTGAAATTTATCTCGTACAAAAATTGGAAAAAGAATGATTGAAAAAACGTTAATATTTTCTAATTTCTCTCGGAGAGATGTGTTTTCAATTTGGGGAACTACGGCTGTATAAATAGTATTGGATAACAAGGGAGTTAGTAGTTCTTCAAAATATTCATGAGGCAGGTGCTGTAGTTTTTGATTGACTTCATTTAAAGTATCATTTTCTATAATCCATCTGTATTTTTGACTAATCGTTTTTGTTAGATCATTATTTTCATAAAAATAGGTTCTATGTGATTTTGTAGCTTTACCCATAATCACTAAAACATCAGAGAAAATAGCATCAATATTATTGCTTTTTAAAAACTTTTCAGTACAAAGTGTCATTGCAGATAGCAATTCACTTTTGTACTCTAATTTTTTTTCTGTTTCAAATCTACTTTGAGATATTAATGTTAATGATATAATATCTGCAATTGATCTTGCAAAATTGACATCTTCGTTATCCCATTTTCTTTTGCTTTTTATATTTTCAAAAGATACTATTCCCATTAATTCGCCATCAATAAAAAAAGGAATATCAAGAACAGATTTTATGTTTAATGGAATAAAATAGTCATCTATAAACTCTGATAACTCATGTTTTTTAAAAACATTAGATGCACAAATTTGTTTCTTACTTTGAATGGAATCTATGTAAATGGGATAATCTTTTTTTTCTAGAACAGTACCTTTTTCAAAAGTTTTGTTTTCTAAATTGTATAAATTTTGACACGTAATTCGGTCTTTTTCATATTTCCAATAGCTCACACGATCACATTTAGAAACTATAGATGCAGTTTCTAATACTTTCATTAATCGAGTTTCTAAATTGATATAGTTGCTAAAATTAGTCGTAGACAATTGAGTAATCGTTCTATTGTATTCGTTTACTTTCTTATGTCTTATTTTAGTGTCTTTTTTTATATTTTTTAGTATCGTAATGTCTCGTGCAATTGCAGAGAAAGCTACTATTTTTCCATCTTTATTTTTTCGAACTGTTACTTTTTGGGAGATCCATATTTTTTTATGATTTTTTTTGAATAAAGGAAATTCAATTGTAGGGAAATGATTTTCAAATTTATCTAATTTGGAGTAAAATTGAACTATTTCATTTAAATAGTCCGTATGAATGAATTTGGAAAAATGTTGTCCAATGAGTTCTTGAGAATCAAAGCCTAGAGTTTTGATTGTGAAATCATTAACAAAAGTTAAAAAACCTTTATAATCTACTTCATAGATTAAATCAATGGCTCCTTCAATTGCATTTTTGTATTGCTCTTGAATCTGGACTTCTTTTGTAACATCCTGACCAATTCCTATAATTAAATTATTTGAGAATTTTTTATCATTCCATTGAATGTATTTATACTCTCCGTTCTTACACTTTAATTTTCTTATAAAAATTTTATCATCTATAAAGTCCTTAATTTCTTGCTCACTGTATAAATCATGGTCATCAGTGCGTTCCCAATAGCCATAACCCAATACTTCCTCTACAGTATATCCTAAAATAGAAACTATATTCTCGCTACAAAAAACAACCTCTCCCTTTACATTTGTTGCTAAAACTAGAGAGTTTCCCTTATTTATAATTTGATTATGAAATGATAGTTTGCTTTTTAAGTTGGTAATTGAAAGACGCCGTATATAATTAATAATAACAACTATAATGCAATAATTAAAGAGTAAAACAGCAGAGTCAAAAGGAATAATCTCAAATAATAAAAGAGTAGTTATATAGATGAAATTTAAACTAATAAAAAGCCAATACCACTTTTGAGATTTTATAATAGAATAGGAAAAAAAGAATGTAATTATGTAAGCAACAAATGGAATTTTATCATCTGGAAATACAATTAAATTTCGTGAAATGAATATGAATGAAATAAGGAAAGCTACTCTAAATATCTTTTGGATGTACTTATAAACATATTTTGATTTAAGACTTAGGAAATAAATCAAAAATAAAAGGCTTCCTAATATTAAGTTTGGTATTAAAAGACTTTTTGTTCGTACTTTAAATATTTCGAATACAATTTCTAAAACGGGTATTGCTAAACCCAAAAATAAAAAATACAGTTGATATTCTTCATTCTTAGCATCTTTAAGTGGGTATGTTTTAATATATCCCGGATACAGTAAAGTTCTAATTTTTGAGAATTTAAAAATTAGCAAAAAAAACAATAAAAAAATAAATGGATTTATTACCCTAAATAAATTATTATCTATTGCTAATTTATCAAAAACCATAATCAATTTACTTGAAATAGTTGTTGTGAACCAACTTGTTGAAAGGTAGCTTAATGGGATTGAGGGTAAGTATCCGCAGTAATGATTCAAATTTTCTTAAATTGAGTTAGTTATTTTATTAAATAAAAAACAACAAATTACTACTTTTATTTGAATAAGCCAAAATTGATTTCAAAATCAATTTTGGCTTTATTTTTTATTACAGAGATTCAAAATTTGTAGGTACTACCTCTTCTTTCTTTTCAGGAAAACCAATAATGTATTTGTAAATTACAAAAACCATAGCGTATATAAATGGAATGGTAAAAAGAATACCAATACAACAGCCAAAAATTCCTAAGCATACCGCTATTATTCCTACAACCAACAGTGCTAATAATATAAATGGTTGTTTAGCTACAACAACTACACTACTTTCTATAGCGTTTATAGCTTTTAAATTTCCAAAAATTATTAAAGGAATAGTTAAAAATGTAAATAATGAAATTATAACAGATATTACAGCTCCTAAAAAAGGTATTTCAACATAGTTTATAGCTCCATTAATTAAACTATCTAAAACACTTAGTAAAAATGTAGCAATAACAATCTCCTGAAAATACGGTGATTTGTAATAATGAAACATGGTTGATACATGAAATTCTTCATCTTTATCTGCGTTATGAGCCATTTTAAATAATCCAGCTATAAAAGGACTTACTAATGTGCCAATGGCAATACTTATTAAGGATATAATTAATAAGCCATAAAGATCTAAATTTTCAGGTTTGAGATCTTCTGATTTTAAAATTTTTAAAGCTTCATCGGTTCCAAAAATTGCTGAGAAAATGCCACTTAGCCCCAATATAAAAACAACAAAAAACAAAAAAAGCACTAGACCGCCATACATAGCAATTTTTTTATAGTTTTCTATAGTTTGATTAAAAACATCGCCAAAATCTATGTTGTAGCCTTGTGATTTAATTTCATCAATACGTTTTTTAACAGTTGCATTCATTTTAAAAGAGGTTAATGGTTATTATTATTGATTGGTTTTATGGTTTTATACTTTTAAATTAGTTTTAAAATCTTTCTGATTGTTTTTAGTTTTTCATTGTATGGTGCATAACGAATTGGTAAGTCAAGCCATGTGCCGCGCTTTACAATTGCTTTTTTATGTGAAAATATATCAAAACTTAATTTTCCGTGATAGGCACCCATTCCTGAATTACCTACACCACCAAATGGCAATCTATTGTTTACAAGATGTACAACGGTGTCATTGACACAACCTCCACCAAATGAATATTTTTGAAGTATTTCATCAGTGAATGATTTATTAGTACTAAAAATGTAGAGCGCTAGAGGTTTTTCAAAACTTTTAATTACCTTTTCTACATCAGTTTTGTTTTGGAAAGATAAGATAGGTAATATTGGACCAAAAATTTCTTCATTCATTACTGGACTTGTACTTTTAGGTTCGTCTAGTAAAGTAGGGGAAATGTATAGGGTGTCTTTATTTGTCTGTCCTCCGTATATAATGGTTTCATTACTTAATAAATCATTTAATCGCTGCCAGTTTTTTAAATTTACAATTCGAGCAAAGTCTGGTGATTGCTCAGGATTTGTGCCTAGTGCTTTTTCAATTTCTTGAATCAAATAAGTTGTGAATTCTTTTTTTACTTTTTGGTGAACCAAAATATAATCAGGTGCTACACAGGTTTGTCCAGCATTGATGATTTTTCCCCATACAATTCGGCGCGCGCTAAGCTCTAAATCAGCCGTTTCATCTACAATAGAAGGGCTTTTTCCTCCTAGTTCTAAGGTAACCGGCGTAAGATGAACAGCAGCGGCTTGAGCAACAATTTTCCCTACAGCTACACTTCCTGTGAAAAAAATATAATCCCAACGTTTGCTCAATAATTGTGTTGCCACTGTAGCATCACCAGTTATGACAACGACATCTTTTACGGCAAAAGTTTCGCTAATAATTTTTGAAATGATGTGTGATGTATTAGGAGTAAGCTCAGAGGGTTTTAGTGTTACTTTATTTCCTGCGGCTACAGCTGCTACAAGAGGACATAAGGCGAGTTGAAAAGGATAATTCCAAGGAGCCAAAATCAAAACATGTCCATAAGGTTCACTATATATATAATCTGATGAAGGAAAATTAAGTATGGATGATCTAACTTTTTTTGGCTTTGCCCAAGAATTTATATTTTTAATAGTTTCTTTTAAGTCGCTGATAACATAATTAGTTTCAGTTAAAACGGCCTCAAAAGCTGGCTTTTTAAAATCATCATACAAAGCTTTTATTATTGCCTCTTCATTGTTTATGATGGCTTGCAATAATTTTTTTAAAGATTCTTTACGAGTACTTATGTCGGATTGATTCACAATTTAGATTTTAAAATTATAGTATTCTTTTAGAAACAAAATAGCGCAAGAGGTCTTCATCATAGAAATCTACAAGATTCTTCTATTGGTGTTAGTAGTTCAAATATAAAATTTGTTACGCTTTAAAGTTAATGAATGCTTTTTAAATAGCATTCCATATAACATCATCTGGTGTGGGAGCAATAATAGTAGTTACTTCTTTAGAGACTGGGTGGGTGAATACTAATTTTCGGGCGTGCAAATGAATTCCACCGTCTGGATTGCTTCTGTCAAAACCATATTTTAAATCTCCTTTTATGGGCGTATTTATGGCAGCGAGTTGCGCTCTAATTTGGTGGTGTCTGCCAGTATGAAGATTTATTTCTAGAGCATAATAATTATTGAGTTCCTTGATGATTTTATAATCTAAACTAGCTAATTTGCTGTCAGGAACTTCTTTTAAATGTGCTTTTGAGCTGTTGTTTTTTTCGTTTCTTTTAAGATAGTGCACGAGTTTATCCGTATCATGTAAGGGTTTGTTTTTAACCACACACCAATAGGTTTTTTGAGTCTCTCTATTGCTAAAAAGCTCGTTCATTCTAGTCAATGCTTTGCTGGTTCTTGCAAAAACTACAATCCCAGTTGTAGGTCTGTCAAGTCTATGTACCACTCCAAGAAAGACTTCTCCTGGTTTGTTGTACTTGTCTTTGATGTATTCTTTAACCACATCAGACAAAGGTTTGTCACCCGTTTTATCGCCTTGCACAATATCGCCTACACGTTTGTTCACCACAATTAAGTGGTTGTCTTCGTGTAGAATTTGTAAGTTATTTTTATCAGAAACTATTTTCATTTGGATTTTTTAGATTGTTAGATTATTAGATTTTTAGACAAGTTGGACTTTGTTAGTCCAAATTTTTCTTCGTTAGGAAAAGAGGAAGTCACTGTGTAAATTTTTGAACAAAAAAATCTACTTTTTTTCCAAATTTCTAAATCCTTAAATCGATGCATTTCATTTTTTTATTCAAACAATCTAAATAGTCTGATAATCTATGTGGTCTCTACTTAATATTGTTCGTTTGCATTAGGAAAATCACTTGACTTTACATCGGCAACATATTGTCCTATAGCAGCTGTCATTTCTTGGTATAAATCCATATAGCGTCTTAAAAAACGTGGACTAAATTCATTATTCATTCCTAGCATGTCATGAATTACAAGTACTTGGCCGTCTACACCACCGCCCGCACCAATACCGATAACTGGAATAGAAATGCTTTGCGCTACTTTTTCGGCTAAATGGGCAGGTATTTTTTCAAGAACTAATGCAAAACAGCCTAATTTTTCAAGTAATTGAGCATCCTCAATTAGTTTATCCGCTTCCTCTTCTTCTTTAGCACGAACGGTATATGTACCAAATTTATAGATGGATTGCGGCGTAAGACCTAAATGTCCCATAACCGGAATTCCAGCATTCAATATTTTTTTTATGGAGTCTTTTATTTCTTTACCACCTTCAAGTTTTACGGCATGACCGCCGCTTTCTTTCATGATTCTAATAGCAGATCGTAAGGCTTCTTTTGGATCTGATTGATAACTTCCAAAAGGTAAATCAACCACAACAAGTGCTCTTTCTATGGCGCGCACTACAGATGAAGCATGATAAATCATTTGGTCAAGTGTAATTGGCAATGTAGTTTCATGACCCGCCATTACATTTGATGCCGAATCACCTACAAGAATCACATCAATTCCTGCTGTATCTACAATTTTTGCCATTGTAAAATCATAAGCTGTTAGCATTGAAATTTTTTCGCCATTGGCTTTCATTTCAATCAACGATTTAGTTGTAATTCTTTTATAATCTTTTTTAGCTACAGACATAATTTTATATTTAAGTTTGTAAAGGTACTAAAATGAATATTTTTATTCTTTAATGTCTAACTAAAGTTTTTTTATTCAAAAACTCGTAAATCATCTGCTATGAGAACTATTATTGTATTATTATTTCTAACTGTAAGTAACTGTATTCAAGCACAAAATAAGGAAGCGCAAAATGCAATTGAAAAATTTTTCTTGGCTTTTCATGCCAAAGATACGATGACGTTAAAATCTCTTTGTGATAAAAAAATGATTTTACAAACCATTTCAGAGAAAGAAGGAAGTGCTAAATTAGAGAATAGCGATCCAGATGCGTTTTTTATAGCAATAGCCAATATTCCAAAAGGAACTGTATTTCATGAAAAAATATTGTCTTATTCAGTTCAAATAGAAGGAAGTTTAGCACACGTATGGACACCTTATGAATTTTACAGTAACGGTAAACTGAGTCACAAAGGAGTTAATTCATTCACTTTGTTTAAAGATCAGATTGCAGTAACTTCAAATTGGAAAATCATTCATTTAATTGATACTCGCCGAAAATAATAGATGTTTTTGAGAATTTTTCTGGTCGAATGGTACTCAAATAGAAAGTAGGATCAATTAAAATTGCAGTTCAAAAAAGGGAATGCTTAGTAACTTTCATCGTTTAAGTCGGATTCTTGTTCATCTTGTTTTTTAAAATCTTGGTTTAAGAAATTAGTATAGTCTTCTTTGTCTTTATTGTTTTTTCTTATCAAAAAATAAATTAAAACTAGAATCGCTATAGCTAATCCAATAAGTAGTATCCAATTGATTTTCATGATTTTGATGGGGATTAATATATGAGAAAGTATAATGTAGATTGTCTCAAAAGTAACGCGCTGTTTCGGCGCTTGGCAAGTTTGGAATTATGAAAACCTATTTATAATTTAATACGAAACTTTGAAAAGAACAAAAATCATCTTTAAATTATATCTAAAACCCAAACTTGCCAAATGCCTTTTTACAACAGTTATTTTTTATACTCTTTTATAATTTGATTTATTTTACCAAAAATTGACTTCCCATCATTATCTTTCATTTCAATTTCTATTCTGTCCCCAAAACTCATAAATGGAGTAGAGGCTTTTCCATCCTTTATTATTTCTAAACATCTAACCTCTGCTAGACAGCTAGAACCATCGAGACTTCCTTGATTTGCAACTGTTCCTGAGCCAATAATTGTTCCAGCCATTAATGAACGAGTTTTAGAAGCATGTGCAACTAATTGACCAAAGTCAAAAGTCATATCAATCCCAGCATTTGGCGAACCAATAAGATTTCCATTTAAGGTTGAATGTAGTGGCAAATGAAGTTTTCCATTTTTCCAGCTGTCAGCAAGTTCATTTGGAGTTACAACCACAGGAGCAAATGATGTCCAAGGTTTAGATTGATAGAACCCAAATTGTTTGGAAAGCTCATTTGGTATTAAATTACGTAAGGATACATCGTTTATAATGGTGATTAACTTAATATGTTTTAAAGCATCTTCTGAATTAGTTCCTGCAGGAACATCATCTGTAATAACAGCTACTTCGGATTCAAAGTCAATACCCCAATCTTCATTTTCGATTTCAATATCATCATTCGCTCCAATAAATGCGTCAGAAGCTCCCATATACATTAAAGGATCTGTCCAAAAAGATTCTGGTAATTCAGAATTTCTAGCCTTTCGGACTAGTTCTACGTGAGTGACATAAGCACTCCCGTCAGCCCAATGATACGCTCGAGGAATTGGCGCTAAGACTCTAACAGAAGAAAAGTGAAAAGCATTAGGCAACTTATCTAAGTTTAAGTCATTATAAACACTTTCTAATTTAGTTTCTGTTTCTTTCCAGTTATCAATTGCGTCTTGCATTGTTGCTGCAATTTCTGGTACTGTAACTGCTTTTGTTAAATCTTTATTTACAACAACTAATTGTCCATCTCTGGTTTTATTGTCAATTGAAGCTAATTTCATTTAGATTTTGTTTATGAGTTTATTATTGTAGCTTAAATATTTATTTCAAGGTTAACAATCGGCCATGTTTACTGCAATGGCAAGTCCACCTTCAGATGTTTCTTTGTATTTATTATTCATGTCCTTGGCAGTTTCCCACATCGTGTCAACTACTTTATCCAATGGAACTTTTGCATTCTTTGGATCAGTTTCAAGAGCTAGTTCAGCAGCATTAATGGCTTTTATGGCTCCCATAGTATTGCGCTCAATACACGGAATTTGAACCAAGCCTCCTATTGGGTCACAAGTTAAACCTAAGTGATGTTCCATTGCAATTTCGGCAGCCATAAGTACTTGTTCAGGTGTGCCACCCATTACTTCACAAAGTGCCGCCGCTGCCATAGCTGATGATACTCCTATTTCTGCTTGACAGCCACCCATAGCAGCTGATATTGTGGAACCTTTCTTGAAAATACTGCCTATTTCGCCAGCCACCATCAAGAATTGTTTGATTTCTTTATTACCTGCGTTATGATTTTCTATTACTAAATAGTACATTAAAACTGCTGGAATTACTCCAGAACTACCATTTGTAGGGGCAGTAACTACGCGACCTAAAGCTGCATTGACTTCATTTACGGCCAGTGCAAAACAAGAAACCCATTTTAAAATTTGTCGAAATTTCACCTCCGTTTTTCTGATTTCTTCTAACCAAGATTGTGGCGAATCATAATTTGCCAATCCAATTAAATTTTGATGCATATCAAAGGCGCGTCTGCGTACATTGAGTCCGCCTGGTAGAATTCCCTCAGAGTGGCAACCGATGTGCATGCATTCTAGCATGGTTTTCCAAATACGCATGAGTTCATGATCAATTACCTCCTCAGTACGCATTGATTTCTCATTCTCAAATACTATTTCTGAGATTGATTTTTTTTCCTTGGTACAAATTTCTAGCAATTCAGATGCCTTATCAATTGGATAGGGAAAAGCACATTTTACCTGTGTTTTCTTTTTAGCATTGGTACGTTCTTCTTTTACAACAAAACCACCACCTATGGAATAAAATGTTGCTGTGTAATTTGAATCGTTAGTAAGAAATGCGGTAAAGGTCAACCCATTTGCATGAAAGGGAAGGAAGTTTTTATTGAAAACAATGTCTTGTAAAAAATAGAAAGGAATGTTTTTTTCGTTCCCTAAATTGATTTCGTTTTTATTTTCGATGGATTTAATGATGCTATCGATATTTTCAACGGGAATGTATTCTGGATCTTGGCCACTTAATCCTAGCATGACTGCTAGATCTGTTGCATGGCCTCTTCCCGTTAAGGAAAGTGAACCGTATAAATCAATTTGTACACGAGTCACAGCTGAGAGTAAATTTTCAGTTCTTAGTTCTTCTAAAAAGCGTTCAGCTGCTCTCCAAGGCCCTAATGTATGAGAACTTGAAGGACCAACACCAATCTTTAGCATGTCAAAAACAGAGATACATTCTTCCATCTAGATTTAATTTTGTTTACTGCAAATATAATAGAATGTTGCAACGAAACGAATTTTTGAACTCTTAAAAGTGCTTTTTTAACAATGAGAATGTAGTTTTTATTCATTTTTATCAAAATTGAAACATCCTAAATTTCGATATTTTTTGGGACAATAGTCATTATCTATTTTTCTTTTCCGAAATTAAAAGTACATTGTAGAAAACTAATTTTATAGCTAAATTTGGAGCATAACTAATTTTAATTCTATGAAAAAAATCATTTTTTCAGTTTTGTTCAGTGCAGCAATGGTTCTGCAAGCGTATGCTCAAATTCAATCTCCTGAGCAATTTTTACCTAACTATGGCAAGCAAATTTCGCAGTACCATCAAGTTGAAAACTATTTTAAACAGCTTACTGATAATTCTTCTGCCATTGTAAAACATAAATACGGAGTAACGGCTGAGCAAAGAGATTTAAATGTGTACTATATTTCAACCCCAGAAAACTTGGCAAATCTTGAAGAAATCAGAACTAATAATCTGGCATCAATTGGGCTTTCGCCAAAGAAAAATCAAACTGTAGGTGATAAAGTCATTGTCTGGTTGAGTTTTAATGTTCATGGCAATGAATTTGCTGGAACAGAAAGTGCGATGACTGTTGCTTATGAATTGCTAAATCCTTCTAATACAACAACCAAAAAATGGTTAGAGAATACCATTGTAATTTTAGACCCGTGTATTAATCCCGATGGATATTCTCGATACGGGAATTGGTTAAGAGAAATTTCCGGAAAGAAAACACATCCGGAACTATCTGATAGAGAACACATGGAGGATTGGCCAGGCGGAAGATTCAATCATTATCTTTTTGATTTAAATAGAGATTGGGCTTGGCAAACTCAGCTGGAATCACAACAACGCATTGCTTTGTACCACCAGTGGATGCCTCAAGTGCATACTGATGTGCATGAAATGGGGTATGACTCTCCTTATTTTTTCCCTCCATCTGCTGAGCCTTTGCATGAATTTATTGAAAAATATCAGCGGGATTTTCACCAAACTTTAGGTCAAAATATTTCTAAAAAATTTGATGCGCAAAACTGGATGTACAACACCGGAGAACGTTTTGACTTGTTTTACCCAAGTTACGGCGATACTTATCCTACGTACAACGGAGCTGTGGGTATGACGCTAGAACAAGGCGGAATAGGAGCTGGGCGCGCGGTACAAATGAGTAATGGATCTATATTGACCATTAGAGATAGAGTAGCGCATCATGCAACTGCGGTTTTAACAGTAGTCGAGTCGGCTTCTAATAAAGCAGAGGAATTACTAAAGGGTTTTCGTGGATTTATGAACAATTCCAGAAAAACAGTTAAGGGAGCTTACAAAACCTATGTTATGAAAAGCAATCCAAAATTAGTTCAAATGACTGATTTACTTTCAAAAAACAAAATTGAGTTTAGTTTTGCTGCAGCAAGTGCAAAAACATCAGGTTACAATTATTCCACAAAGAAGGAAACCAGTTTTACAATAGAACCTAATGATTTAATTGTTAAAGTGGATCAACCAAAGGCGGTATTGACACAAATTCTTTTTGAACCCAATCAAAAACTAAATGATAGTTTATCCTATGATATAACGGCTTGGGCTTTGCCACTCGCTTATGGTGTTCAGGGTTATGCTGTAAAAAATGAGATTGCCATTTCAACGAAGACATCTGTAGAAACTCCAGTTCGTGAAGTTTCAAAAAATGTATATGCTTTTCATATTCCGTGGAATAACAGAGTTTCAGCGCAAGTTTTATCAGTTTTACATCAAAATAATATTAAAGTTAGGACAGCTGCAAAAGAAGCCATTTTTGGCGCTGTTACTGTAGCTCCAGGAGGATTAATAGTGACCAAAACGGACAATCCTCAAATTCAAAATTTTGAACAAACCATTTCTAATTTAATCAAAGACAAATCTGATTTTAATACTATTTCAACGGGTTTTTCATCGAATGCTAGAGATGTTGGTGGTGAAAATTTTAGTCTTTTAAAAGCTCCGAAAGTGGTATTATTTTCTGGAAAAGGAGTGAGTCCTACAGAGTTTGGAGCCACTTGGTATTATATGCAAGAGACACTGGGCTATCCGGTAAGCGTAGTTGAAACCAATAATTTTAACAGATTGAATTTAGCTTCATATAACACACTGATTTTAGCAGATGGATATTATGATTTTACTGAGGCACAGCAGAAAAAAATATCAGAATGGATTAACAATGGCGGAAAAGTGATTGCCATGAATAATGCTATTTCCCTTTTTGATGGAAAAGAAGGTTACGCTTTGACACCATTTGCAACAGAAGAAGAAAAACTTTTAGCAGAAAAAGAGGCTGATGAAGATGTTTTATTAGAACGAACACTTGATTATCAAAATACAGAGCGTAGGTTTATTTCTAAAGCAATTCCAGGAGCAATTATTGAGAATAAATTAGATCAATCACATCCTTTAAGTTTTGGTCTTGGGGAACGTTATTTTAGTTTAAAAACAGATGACAAACGCTATTCATTATTAAAAAATGCATCTAATGTAATATATGTTCCTACTGATTACAAAAGTTACGGATTTGTAGGTAATAAAATCAAGAAAAAACTAAATAATACTGTAAGTTTTGCAGTAGAATCAAAAGGGGCTGGTTCCGTTATATACATGATTGACAATCCCTTGTTTAGAGGTTTCTGGGAAAATGGAATCCTCTTATTTAGTAATGCACTATTTCTTGTGGATTAATCACAAGAATATCTTTTTACAAAAAAAGCACGATGATTCGTGCTTTTTTTGTTTATTAAAATGGATAACCAATAGCTAAGTTGAAAATTAAATTTTCTTTTCTCCAAGGACCACTACTAAAATTGATTTGGTCTATAACCCAACGGTTCTCTGAGGGTAAATTTGGTTTTCGTAAAGGAAAAGCAAGATCCGTACGCAATACTAAAAAAGACAAATCGAAGCGTAATCCGGCACCCGCTCCAACGGCCATTTCACTCATAAATTTATTCGAAAATTTAGCGCCTGGTTTTTCTGTATTTTCACGTAATAACCAAATGTTTCCTGCATCAATAAACAAAGCTCCCTTTACGAGTCCATAAATTTGTGCGCGATATTCTGTATTGAACTCGAGCTTAATGTCACCTGATTGATCGGGTAAAAAAGAATTTATATTTTGGTTTTCATTTTTAAAACTTCCTGGTCCTACAGATCGAGCTCTAAAAGCACGTAAACTATTGGTTCCGCCAATGAAGAATTGTTTAATAAAAGGCATTTCTCTTGAATTTCCGTATGCAATACCTGCGCCCGCAATGATTCTGGTTGCCAATTGGGAATTTTCTGAAAATTTATAATAATGCCTAAAGTCATTTTCTATTTTTATAAATTGACTAAAAGGAACATCAAATACGGTAATTGGGTCTTCTTTTTTTGCATTTGCACCTGTGGCTAATCCTGCAATATTTCCAGCTAAATCAACGGTACCTTTATAGTAGAACGTATTTTTTCTACGTTTTTGAGTAGTATTGGTATACGTATAAGAATAGGTAGGACCAAAAATCAATTGTTTTTCGATTACTTTATTTAAAGATGGATTTTCTGCAATTTTTTCTAAGTACAATTCGGTAACATTCTGAGGGCTCGCGTATGTTATTTCACTAACATTAAGTTGGTGTTCTTTTCTTTCATTTTCTTTCCAAAGGTATCCAAAAGAGGCTTTGAAGGTTTGCAGAGAATATAGTTTTGTTCTATTTTGAAACTCATAGCCTATTGTGGCTTTCGTTTTTGGTACAAAACCTGAAGGTGACTTAAATTTAAAAGGAGCGATAATTCTTGGCCAAATTAAATTAGCTTCAGTACCAAAACGATATACATTAAAGCCATTATTTTGTCCAGAAACTTGTACTTCAACACCACCAAATGCTGAAATAGTTAGCAACTCAGCACCTCTAAAAGTGTTGCGATTACTCCAGTTTAGGTTTAATTCTGTCCCAGTATAATTAGCTGAATTGGTTTTACCCAAAAGCTCTAATTGAATAGATTTTCTAGGTAAAGGTGTTAGATAATAATAAGCATCAAGATAATTTCCTATAGTATCCGAAACTTTGAATTGATTTTTTACAAATTTAAAAACGCCAAGATTAACAAGTCTGTTTAAGGATAGATTATGATTGGTACGGTTGTATAAATCCTCTTTTTTAAAATACAAAGCCCTATCAAAAATGCGGGGTTTAAATAAATTTTCGGGATCAATAATAGCGAGTCCATTTTGTTTTTTAATGGTATCAATTTTTAGGGCTTTGTTTTCAGTATCAAGAGTATAATTAGAAAACACTACTATTTTATTTATTTTGTAGGGTGTTGTTGCAAGTTTAGATGCATCAGACTTGACTTTAACAATAAGGTCTACTTTATTTTTTGCAACAGTTGAGTCTACTTGAACAATAATATTATCAGGATTAAAGTAAAAAAAACCTTTTTCTTTTAATCTAGCATCAATCCTATTTCGTTCCTCTTTTATTTGTTCTAAACTGTATGGATCTCCTTTTTTTAATAAGGATCGTCGTTGCGTATTGCGTATTTCAATTCCTATTTTTGAGGAGTCTATTGGGAACTTAACTTCATTAATTGTATACTGTTTTCCTGTAGTTACCGTGTATGTAGCGCTAGCTTTTTTATCAACACGTGTTGAATCGGCTCTGCTTTTTCCGTTAAAGTATCCATTATTTTCAATGTAGTTTTGCAAGACACTTTTGTTATACTCTAAATCAACTTGGCTATATAATACAGGCGGTTCTCCCACTTTATTTTTAAGCCAGTATCTCAAGCCTTTTTCTTTTTTTGGAGTTCCAGCAAGGTTATAAATGTATAATTTTGGTTTTAATCCTAATAAAGATTTATTGGGCTTGGGTCTTACTAGTGCTTCTAAATTGTTTTTGAGTTCTTTTCTGGATTTCTTAGTACTGTCATTTTTTTCAATAGTAACATCGGCACCTGTATACAACAATTCACCTTCGGGTAAAAAGCGAGTGTTACTGCACGATTGAAGTAAAAAAAATAAAATTATTAAGTTAAAAACACCTTTGCTTTTCATTGTGATAGGGTATGAAGTAAATAAAGTCATTTGAAATAAATCAGCTTTATTTATTATTTGAAATTATTTTTTTGATGCATTTTTTCGAAACAATTCACTGAACTTGTTGTAATCCATTGTGATTACAAATGCAACTCCTGTTTCTACAACTTCACCTTGAAGTGCTACTTGGTATTTATTGACACGATAAGCCCTTACTTTATATCTTCCATCTTTTGTAAGTTGATAATCAATAGAAACATCACCTGCAATATTATTTGCATTTTGATTGGCTTGTTGAGAACCTTCAATACCAAAACTACTTCCTACGGTTATTTTGAGTCGGTCATTGAGTAGTTTTTTGGAAACACCTACACTCAAATCAGTTTTGTTTTGACGTTGTCCTGATGTGAAATCTTCAGTTGTATTTAAATCAAAATTCAATTCGATACCTTGAATTAAATCTCCTGCCAAGTTGTTGAGTTGTTGCGATAAAATTTTGCTAGCGCTTTCTCTAGCTAATGAAGAAACGGTTGTACCACCGTTTTCATTAGTAAAAGGATTCTCCCCAATAAAACGATTTAATAACAACAACGCAAAAACTTGCTTGTTCAACTCATCTTGTTGTTCTCTTAATTGACTAAGTTTAGCTTGAGTGGTATTAATAATTTCAGTAGAAACATTGTTGTTGCCATCAGGTAAAATGATATCAAATGAAATGTTGGGTTTCATTAGTTCGCCATTCATTTTTAGGGCTGTTTCAAAAGGAATTTTTTCTTTGTATGTATTTCTTACCGTAGCTGTTATGTCACCCAATTGATCGTTTACTAAATCAATAGGCGCAGCATTAGTTTTATAAATAGCTGTAATATTAATATCTGCACTAGTTGGTTCGCCAGTCCATAAAATGTAACTACCTTCTTTGATATTGAATTTTCGTTTAATACCGTTAAAATTCATTTCGTAGCTTCCTTCATTCAACTCATATCGACCTGTTAAGTTCGTTTTCCCTGATGCATCTATGCCGCCAGTTAATTGAGCCTCGCCTTTTAATTTTAAATAATCTCCATTTGCTTTGTCAATAACCAGTGAAAGCTCTGCATCTTTATCTATCTCAATATTTACTGATGCATTAATACCTTTTACGGTTGATTCACTACTTATAGTTTCAAGATTTGTATTCGTAATTATTTGAGGATTATCTTGATCAATAAATTCAACAATTCCCTCTCGATCAGCAATGGAGGGATCAGATTGTGGTAATACAATGGTAAACTTGGTGTCCTTATTGATTTTTATTGTACCATCAATTATTGGATTATCAATACTACCAGCTATCCTGATGTTGTTATCCAGAAATAATTCACCGTAGTATAAATCATTGTCTTTTGCTTTTGAATTTACTGCTTTAAAATTTTTAGCATCAACGGTTAGATTAAATCCGAAATTACTAAAAGTGGAGGTGTCAATTGTACCGTTAACGTTCAAATCATTGTCATTTTCATCCTTTATGGTAAAGGTTTCAAAAACAATTGTGTTGGGTTGAAAAACTATTTTATCATTAATAGATTTGAATTTGGCATTAAGTGGGGTAACCTTAAAACCAACATCGTTAAAACCGATTTCACCTTGTACATTAGGTTGGCTTGCACTTCCCGTAATCGATAATTTTCCGTTTAAAAAACCAGTACTTTCCGTTAGATTATTTAAAGTAAATCCTTGAATACTTTTAAGATTTAATTTATCAATAATTAAATTCATATCAAAACTACTGTTGGTAGTTTTATAATTCCCCTCTAGATTTACTTGATTCCCTTGACCTGTGATTTCTACGATGGCATCATACTGATTTGTAATGGTGTTTTTTACTTGAAGTTTTACATTGCCAATAGTATCTTTTTTGAAGGTAAAATTCTCAACACTTAAATCAGAAGTGAAAAGGGGTGATGTGTTTATATTTCTTATTTCTGCCGTTCCATTGATTTTTCCACTAAGTTGTAAGTCCTTTTTCTCCACAAAACTTGTAATGGTGTTGATATCAAACTCCTTAAAATTGACTTGTACTGGCGCGTTTGCCAAATTAGATTCTGATTGAACTTGAATGGTACTTCCGTTGTTTTTAAGATTAAAATTATTAATAAACAAGCCTTTAGTTAAACTGCTAACTACGTTTTCTTTATCAATGGTCCACGGTTCATAATTCAAAATTAATTTATCAGGATTCAATCGTATTTCTGTACCACCATTTTGAGATTGAACAGTACCTGCAATGAGGTAGCGTTCTTCTTCTTCTTTAGTGTTTTTTAACTGAAGTGCATACGTTATGATGTTATTTTGAATATCCCCAGTTAGCTCTGTATGCGGAAGCTCAAACTGTTCGTTTTGGATATCATCAACAATAAAATTATAAAGCAACTTTTTATCTTGTGTATCCAGTTTTAAGGTAGCGTTTGTAACAGTAATGCTCTCATAAACTAGTTTTGGAATGGCACCATTTAGCACAATCGAATCATTTACACTGTTGTAATTACCTGTAATAGTTATCGGTTCAAGACTTTTAATTTGAGGAATCAATTGCATCACAATTGGGCTATCCTTGATTTGAACCTTAAAATCAAATTGCTGATTTTCTTTAGTATTCTTTTTCGCTTTTTTAGGAGTCGTATCGTAATAAGCAGCAATCGAGTTGGTAACAGCAGTTCCTATTTTTGATAATTTGTATTTCCCTTCTAAAAACGCATCCATGAAAGGTGCTTTAACTTCAATAGAATTTTTTTGAGCGGTTGCTATTGCATGAACTTGAATAGAATCAATAGTATAGTTTTCTTTGGCATTGGTAACATTAATGTGATGAGCAGTTAATGAACCATTTAGATAATCTAAATCCCCCGATTGGATGTCTGCATCTACAATACCTCGAATTTTTAAAGGTCCCGCATGTAAATTCAGTTTTTCTAAATCAGCAATATCTACATTTAATTTTATTTTTCCGGATGGATATTTATCTTGAAATCTACCATTACCTACTAAATTAAATGTCAAATTAGGGTCTCTAGCCACTGCTGTAGCGTTAAAATTACCTTTTTTGACAGACCCTTTTATAGCTATATTTTTATACGTATACTTGTTAAAATACGCTTTTTGAATACTTGCATTAAGAGCTACTGTTGCTGTTTTTGGGTTGAAACCAGTACCTTTGATAGTGGTTTTTAGGGTGATTTTACCAATGGAGTCGTTCTTGATAAATTTTCCCAAATCAAAGTTTACAAAATCAGCTTTGGCATCATATTTTTCAAAGTTTTTGCGACTTTGATCAAATTTGGCTTTGATATTTGCATTTCCATAACTACTTATGAGCTTCAAATCAGTCAAAAAAGTAGCAATAGTTCCCTTAAAAGTACCTGTAACAGTCATTCTTGCAGGTAATTGAATGGTGTTAGGAATAGTTCCTTTGGCTACAAAATTATTGATGTCTTTTTGACCAGACTGAAATTTTTTAATATTAATGTCAAAGTAGGTTTTATCAACATTTGGTAAACCAATTATTGTACCGCTTGCTGCCAGTGAGGTTGAGCCTATTCCGCTGATTTCCATTGACGGAATTGTTATATTTTTTACTTTTCCTTTTACCTTTCCGTTTATAGAAATGACTGCTTTTGGATTACTTTTAAATGGATTTGTAGAAGCTAAATTAGGAACAAATAACAGAATATCTTGAAAACCAATACTACTTTTGGTAAGGTTTGCTATCAAACTCAAATCTCCAATATTTTTTGAAATAGTAGCAAGAGATGAATATCCTATTTGTATTTCATTCTTTATTTCGGTTTGAGGAGTTTTTAAATACAAATTTTTGATAAAAGCATTTTTACTCCCATAAAAAAAGTCACCGTTTAGCTCCGTAATATTCAATCCGCTTTTATCTCTTGCAGATAAAGATTTGAGTTCACCTGCTATGTTTTCAGCGTTGTAATTGAGAACTTCTAGGTCTAGATTCAAGTTTTTGATATCTAAATGATTGTAGTCTAATCCTTTTGGAGTAAAAGCAACGTTATTGTTATCATATTTAAAATTGATTCTCTTAAAAACACTCTTTTTTACTTTTACATCCCAATTGTTTGCGGTTTTTGAAGGCATTGTATTTTGGGTAACTATTTTTTTTATTTTACCTAATTCTAAAGCACCTTCAACACCAGTTAACTCTAAGTTTTCTAAAATAGCATATTGATTGTTCAAGTCTATTTTATCTACTTTGGTGATCAATTTTTTCACGTAGATATTGGTAGCCAATTTAGATTCATGGCTTTTGTATTCAATTTTTATTTTACCAAGGTCTACATCACCAAATTTTAATTTCAAAGGATTTTCTGTTGCATTATTCTCTGTTACTTTGCCTGATTTTTTTGTAGAAGCAATGCCTTGAATTAATTTGAATTGCAAACCATTAACCTTGATTTTAGGAATGTCAAAGTTCATTTGGTTTAAATCAAATGTTTTAATGCTAGTTTTGAAATGATTGAGATAGGTTGCAATTTCATTATTTGAAATAGCATCAGAATAGTGAAAATTAATTCTATCCAACTGAATTTCTTCTACTGAGAATTCCATTGGGGCTGAATCAGTCTTTTGTTTTTCTTGAGATGCAAGGGCTTTAATAATGTAGTCAAAATTAAAAGTTCCTTTGCTGTCTTTTTTTATGTGCGCCGTAATACCTGATAAATCAACACTATTTATGGCTACTTTATTGTTTATAAGTTGAAATAAACTGATGTTTACAGCAAGAGTATCTCCAGCAAAAAGAGTGTCTTTTTTTTGGTCTTCAAAGTATACGCCCTTTAAAATAACTTTCTTTGGAAACCCTATTTCTAGACTGTCAATCACAACCTTTGTTTTGATTTTTCCTTCAAGATAGTTCACCGCTTTGTTCTTGGCATAATTTTGAACGGATGGAATTTGTATCACCAAAAACAGTATTAAAAATAGGGATATCAAGGAGCCAACTGTCCAGAGGAACACTTTTAAAAGAAGCTGTAAATATTTTTTCAAACGAAGTTTTTTATCTATCAAAACCATGTGATGTATGTGCTAATGCAGAAACATAAATGTCTACAAATATCGCTACAAAACAACAATTACCATTATATAATTGTATAAAATAGTTATATAATTCTTTCAAAAAAATAGTATGGCAATTGTTCCTATTCCCATTTTTAGGATTAAGACGTAACCGTTATGCTTAAATACTTTGGGTGAAATATTCTAAGAATGTATTTCACCCAAAGGAAAAAAAGTGTGTTTGATAAGAACGTATTATTCTTTTGGAAAAACACTCAAAGCTTTTTTGGCCAATTCAGGTGTAGGCAAAGCTAATTTTCTCAGTTTAATATCCATCCAAGCACCATCAACAGTTATGGTTGCACAAACTTGATCGGCATCATTTCTAAACTCGTGAATAATAGACCATCTTGAGCCGTCTTCATTGACTTGTGAGCTTCTGGTATGCATGACAATTTTGTCTGAAAGTTTGATTTCTTTTCTAAAAACACATTCTTCTCTAAACAAAATTGGACCAAAACCCTGTGCTTGCATTACTTTCATGGTTAAACCAAGGCTTTCTAGTATTTCAATACGGTGTTGTGCTCCAAAATCATAATACGCACTGTGTCTTACATGAAAATTAGGATCAAGATCAGACCAACGAAAAGACAATTCTTTTATAAATACGCTCATTTTTAATCGGGGTTTTTGTTTTTAAAATGGATTGCTAAGGTGCGAAAAAGTTTTTAGAGTATTCATATTCTTATTTTACAATTACACCCTGAATTTACTTTTTTAGGAAATACGTTCTTTTTAAGTGGTTTTGCGTGAGTGATGGTAGTGGAAATCCTCCCGTTTTTCTCGGGAGATTGAGAACGTACAGCACGACCTCACCGCAACGACAGTGGAGGTGAGGGCACGCCCAAATCATTTTTGTAACGTTTATATTCTTGAAATTGCTTTTAACTAAAAATTAATAAACGTTTGTAAGCTGTCCTTTGAAAATGATGTAATTTTATGTTCTATGAAAAACGATAATAAAAAAGGATTTTATTTCAAGCAATACGAAGCGCCTTTCCAGTCTCCGTTTGATAAACTCTTTGGTATTTTCAAGGAATTAATCACGCATACTTCGGGAGATTTTGATGAGGCAATTGACTGGTTGCGAGAATTAGATGTAGAGTATAAACTTACTGATGCGTCCTATACCATTGATGATTTTGTTGAAGATTTAAAGAAGAAAGGCTATATCCGGGAAGAGTTGAAAGATGATGGAAGTTCCGGACTGGGGATAACAGCCAAGACGGAGCGCGCCATTAGGCAGCAAGCTCTGGATAACATTTTTGGAAATCTTAAACGCTCTGGCAGTGGCAATCACAAAACCAAACATGTAGGCAATGGAGATGAGCATACAGGAGAGTTTAGAGAATTTCATTTTGGTGACGGACTCGAACGAATTTCTTTGACAGAGAGTTTACGTAATGCTCAAATCAATAATGGTGTTGGCGATTTTATGCTCACCGAAAATGATTTGGTAGTTGAGGAAACTCAATTTAAGTCGCAAATGAGTACGGTTTTAATGATTGACATCAGTCACAGTATGATTTTGTATGGTGAGGATAGAATCACACCTGCCAAAAAAGTTGCCATGGCACTGGCAGAATTAATCACTACGCGTTATCCCAAAGACACCCTGGATATTCTTGTTTTTGGTAACGATGCTTGGACTATTGCCATACGAGATTTACCCTATTTAAAAGTGGGTCCGTATCACACCAATACGGTTGCTGGTTTGCAACTAGCCATGGATATTTTGCGCAGAAAGCGTAATACAAACAAACAAATTTTCATGATTACAGATGGAAAACCAAGTTGTGTTCGTGAAAAAGATGGTTCGTATTATATGAACAGCAACGGTCTTGATGAATATATTGTGGATAAATGTTACAATCAAGCGCAACAAGCCAGAAAATTACACATCCCCATCACTACTTTTATGATTGCTAATGATCCTTATTTGCAAAAATTTGTGAACAAGTTTACAGAGTCAAATCAAGGAAAAGCCTTTTATACAGGATTAAAAGGATTGGGCGAAATGATTTTTGAGGACTACGAGACCAATAGAAAAAAGAGAATAAAGTAATTTTGGGCGTTTCCCTGCGGGTCGGGCTATTCGTTTCAATCTTTTTTGAGTCCCGATAATTTCGGGACTCAAAAAAGGATTTACACTGCTATCCCTAACGCAAACCCCAACAAATAATCAATATCAATTTCAATAGAAAAATAGATGAATACTATAAAAACATTAGGAGAATTAAAAAAATCAGGATACGAAAGCAAAAGCATTAAAGATGAATTGCGATCGAACTTGAGAGAAAAAATAAAATCAGGGAAACCCACTTTTGAAGGAGTTCATGGTTTTGAGAATACCGTAATTCCAGAGCTGGAGCGGGCTATCTTATCCCGTCATAACATCAATTTATTAGGGCTTCGCGGTCAAGCCAAAACGAGAATGGCTCGCAAGATGATTGAATTGCTAGATGAGTACATTCCGTTTGTTACGGGTTCCGAAATCAATGATGATCCGTTGCAGCCAATATCTCGTTTTGCCAAAGATCTTATCAACGAGAAAGGAGATGAAACCCCAATATCCTGGTTGCATAGAAGCGAACGTTTTTTTGAAAAACTAGCCACTCCAGATGTAACGGTTGCCGATTTAATAGGCGATGTAGATCCTATAAAAGCAGCAAATTTAAAATTATCGTATGCTGATGATCGCGTGATTCATTTTGGAATGATTCCAAGAGCGAATCGTTGCATATTTGTGATCAATGAGTTACCTGATTTACAAGCCAGGATTCAAGTAGCCTTGTTTAATATTCTACAAGAAGGAGATATTCAAATTCGAGGATTTAAATTAAGAATGCCGCTGGACATGCAATTTGTCTTTACTGCAAACCCTGAAGACTATACCAATCGTGGTAGTATTGTAACTCCATTAAAAGATAGAATTGGGTCACAAATCCTAACGCATTATCCTGAAACTATCAAAATTGCCAGAACTATCACAGAGCAAGAAGCAAAACTGGATGCTACCCAAAATGACATGGTGTATGTACCCTCATTAGCAAGAGATTTATTAGAACAAATTAGTTTTGAAGCTAGAGAAAGTGAATACATAGATAATAAAAGTGGGGTGAGTGCCAGATTGAGTATCACAGCTTTTGAAAATTTACTTAGCACTGCAGAAAGAAGAGCATTAAAAGCTGGTGCAGACAAAACTACCTTGCGTTTGTCTGATTTTATGGGTATTATTCCAGCCATTACTGGAAAAGTAGAGTTGGTTTATGAAGGAGAGCAGGAGGGAGCCGCTGCCGTAGCACAACACTTATTGGGTGATGCCATTCATACTTTCTTTCCAGCTTATTTTCCTAAAATTGAAAAACTAGAAAAAGAAGGTGTCAAAAATGCGTACACAGATATCATAGAATGGTTCTTTGCCGAAAGTGGTTTTGAATTGCTTGATGATTGCTCAGATGAAGAGTATGAAAAAATTCTAGGTGGAATAGCACCATTGGAAGTTTTAATTAAAAAATACCAACCGCAAGTAAGTTCAGAAGATAAATTTTTCATGATGGAATTTATACTTTGGGGATTGGTAGAATACAAGAAACTAAGTAAAGATCGTTTTTCCGAAGGATATCAGTTCAAAGATATTTACGGTAGTTTTATCAGTAAATTATAAGTGCAAAAGGGTTTAGTTTTTACTAAACCCTTTTTTTTATAAAAACAGCATTTGTAATTTTATTTCATCTACCTTGCTACGTTGACTGTATTTTCAGTCTTTCCCAAAATTAAAATGGAAAATTCCTTTGAGAATTTGATATCAAGTTATGTTGAAAATAAAGTAGGTATAGCAGAGCATTTTTTGACTCCAGAACTTTCAGATCATTTAATACAAAACATTCTTAACTTAAATGAAAGAAGTTTGCTTACTGCTGCTGGCATTGGCAACTCAGATAAATTGCTTTATGATGGTGCCATACGGAGCGATTCTATTTATTGGTTGGATAAAAAGCACAATAATGTTTTTGAGAATGAATATTTTAAATTAATTGAAGCCTTCATTTTATACTTGAATCAAAGTTGCTATGCTGGAATTACAGGTTATGAATTTCATTATTCCCTGTATGAAAAAGGAGATTTTTACTTAAAGCACTTGGATCAATTTAAAAGCAATCCTAGCCGAAAATTCAGCATGATCAGTTATTTAAATGCGGACTGGAAAGTTACAGATGGCGGTGAGCTAATGATACATCAAAACGATATTCCTCAAAAAATTGCTCCTACCCTGGGAAAAACAGTTTTTTTTAAGAGTGATGAGCTGGTTCATGAAGTATTGGAAACAAACTGTCCCCGAATGAGTATTACGGGATGGCTCAAAAGAGATTAGGTAGCTACTTTTAAAATTGATACTTAAATAGTAATTTTGAGGAAAAAACATGATTTATCTTTTACTTAGTGTAGTTTGTAGTGTTACTGTAGGTGTGATTTTTAAATTATCTAGACAATACAACTCTAGTGCTATTCAAATGGTAGCAACTAACTATGCAGTTGCAGTACTTTTATGTTTCTTTTTTTTCGATTTTAAATTTACTTCTTTATCCACTGCTCCATGGGCATTGTATGTTAGTATTGGTTTTTTATTGCCAACAGTTTTTTTGTTTTTGGCAACCTCAATAAAACAAGTGGGAATTGTAAGAACCGATGCAGCTCAAAGACTGTCTTTATTTATTCCTATTTTGGCAGCTTGGTTGGTTTTTGACGAGACTTTTAATTCGTACAAACTTGTAGCGCTAATTATTGGTTTTCCTGCTATACTTATGATATTGATGAAACCTGTTTCAAAAGAAAAAACAAATTGGACTTACCCATTATTAGTTTTACTAGGTTTTGGGATCATCGATATTCTTTTCAAGAAAATGGCACTTTATACAACGATGCCTTTTACAAGTTCATTGGTTGTCGTTTTTTCTATAGCATTAGTTATTATGCTGTTGGTGGTATGTTATGATACAGTTGTAAACGCATCTAAAATAACTCTAAAAAACATTTTGTTAGGTGGTCTTGTGGGTGTGTTCAATTTTGGGAACATCCTTTTTTATCTCAAAGCGCACCACGTTTTTACTGCAAATCCATCTACCGTATTTGCAGGAATGAATTTAGGAGTTATAATTTTAGGAAGTGTTATAGGTGTTGTTGTTTTCAAAGAAAAGTTGTCTGTAAAAAATTATCTAGGTTTACTTATTGCTTTAATCGCGATACTCTTAATTGTGTTCTCTCAGGAATCTTAAGCTTTTATAGAAAATGAATTTAAAACTTTAGATTGTAATCTTTTATAAATTTCTATGGGTTTAAGTTCTAATTCTCGAAACATAAACCAAAAAACCACGGCATACTCAATAGCAATAAGCATTAAATTCTCTTTGAATAGTTGACCTGAGTAAGCAAAATAGCTCAATACAACTGTAAAACTCCATACAATTGGGAATTTATATTTCGTAAAAACCGAAACTAAAACAAGATTTATTACATACCAAGGATGTATTGTTGTAGATACAAAAAAATAAATACTTAGCACAAGTAATATACTTTTTAGTAAGTCTGGTGTGGTTTTATTTTTACCAAAAAAGGACTGTAAGAGGATAAAGATTATGATTAGTATTGGGATAACTTTTCCGGTGCTATGAATGATATTATACCCTTTATAGTAAAAACCTATTTCTCTGATGATATAATATAAACTGGCATTAAATTCAAAATTTACAAACCATAAAGCAATTGTATTCGAATAATTCTCAGCCATTGCGGTTGATAAAAATGGAATGAAAAGGACCACGTTAATGCCAATAAGTATTGTATAAAATACAAAGCTTTTTTTCCATCCTAATTTTTGAAAAAATAATGGAAGTAGTATAAGTGGCAAGAGTTTAGTTGCAATTGATAAGGCTATTGCTACTGCAGCCGTTTTCCACTTGTTTTGGTGTAATAAATAGATGCCCCATATAAAAAAGAATAGCATGACACCTTCAAAATGTAAGTTTCCTGTGAGTTCTATAAGTACCAATGGGTTTAATATGTACCAGTATATTTTATACTTTTCGAAACCCATTGATTGTAATAATCTTGCTCCAAAAATAGCTGTACCAAAATCAGCTGCAATGATAATAAATCGCAAAACAAGGGTTGCCACAACTATGGATTGGGTACCAAAGATTCCCGCGATCACAAAAAAAAGTTGGTTAATTGGCGGGTAATTTGAAAAATGAGAAGCACTCAAACTCCCCATCGATTTAAATAATTCTTGTGCCTGAGCAATATTAAAATTAGGGTTAACAATTAAATCATTGGGCAAATTAGTGTAAGGATTAAATCCTTCTAAGAGTATGCGCCCGTCCCAAATAAATCTATAAAAATCCTGAGAAAGATTAGGTAATGCAAATGCAAATATAATTCTAAAACAAAGACCTAAACCAAGTAAATAGTTGATGTTTTCTCTTTGCTCTTGGATGATTTTTACAAGTGAAAAAAATAAAACACCAAATAATAAAAGCAAAACAACAAAATCCTTTCGGTCCATGAAATATCCTATGTAGGTATAGCATAAAGCGCTCAATAGTGTATAAAGTTTACATGAGTTACTAAGTACTTTCATTTGGCGTAAGCGAATAAAATTTTAAATAATGGAATTACATTTTAGTTTCCAATTCGGAAAGAATTAACAATCACAAAACCATAACCAAAGGATAACATAATATGAAACGGAAGTAATCCATAGTCGTTTAATTGAATTCCACTATAAATCCCAAAAAGAAAATAGAGTAGTAGCAGACTTTCAATGATTATATTTTTTGATATCTTTTTATTAATGTAACTGTTTTGTTTCCATTTCTCTTTTAAGCTTTCAATGTTAAACTTAGGAGTACGGATGAAATCACTTTTTTTTCCAATAAGTCCTTGAACAACAGCAATGGTATTGTGAAACGTAAAACCCATGGCAATGCTATAAAAAGTAAAAAATAAACCAATGTATTTGATAAAATTTACAAATCCTCCACCATATATTTTTTTGTAAGTAAACCAATAACAAGTAAAAAAAACAACTGACGTAAATACGAAAAATGCTAAAATTTTAAAAAAAACTTCTAGCTGTGGAAACCAACTTTTTATAAACAATACAGGTACACTAAAGAGTGCCATTGTAAAAACAAATAAAAACATAGAACTATTTAGCAAATGTAGTAATCCATGAATTTTTGTTTTAAAATTGATATTTGTAGCGCTAATGATGCGCTGATTCATTTTTACAAAATTTTCAGCGCCACCTTTATTCCAACGAAATTGTTGAGAACGGGCAGCACTTATAATTACGGGTAGTTCTGCGGGTGTAACT
This sequence comes from Flavobacterium sp. CECT 9288, assembly GCF_918731615.1. Taxonomy (NCBI): domain Bacteria; kingdom Pseudomonadati; phylum Bacteroidota; class Flavobacteriia; order Flavobacteriales; family Flavobacteriaceae; genus Flavobacterium; species Flavobacterium sp. CECT 9288. Next base: position 1,300,785 of record NZ_OU957226.1, read on the forward strand.
ACATCAAGTAAATATTTGAATTTCCAGTTTTTTAATTGTGCTCTGTAACTTAAATCTAAGTCTTCGGTTAAAGTATCGCTTTCCCAGTTTCCAGCATCAATAATACAAGATTTTCGCCATACACCTGCAGTGCCGTTAAAATTTATAAAATGGGACTGTGAATTTCGGCCTACTTGTTCTAATGTAAAATGTGCATCAAGTGCAAAGGCTTGAATTTTTGTTAAAATGGAATAATCTCTATTTAGGTGACCCCATCTAGTTTGTACCACACCAATTTTTGGATCTTTAAAATGCGGAATAGTTTGCAACAACCACTCTTTTTGTGGCACAAAATCAGCATCAAAAATTACAATAAATTCGCCTTCAGCAGTTCTTAAACCTTCTTTTAGTGCACCTGCTTTAAAACCGATTCTATTGCTTCGGGTAATGTGTTTTATGTTTAAACCAGTTGCAGCTAATTCATTTACAATATGAATATTTTCGGTTAAACTTTCGTCAGTACTGTCATCTAATACTTGAATGTCTAATTTGTCTTTTGGATATTCTAAATTAGAAATAGTATCCAACAAGCGTTCTACTACATATTTTTCATTATAAATAGGTAGTTGAATGGTAACTTTTGGAATTTCATTTGGGTTATTAAAATCAAATTGATTCGATTTTAAAATTTTCTTGGAACTTTTAAGGTAATTAACCAATAAGTTCAATTGAGAAAGGCCGTAAAAGAAGATTAATATAATAGATACACTATAAAAAAATAGGATGATATAAGATAGTACTAACATATTATTTGAAAGCGTATTTAATGATCCAACTAATAATTTTAACTCCTGCCATAATAGTTCCTTTTACAGTACCGGACACTTTTGAAACTCCAATTCTATTTTTGTAGCGAACAGGGATTTCAGTATAACTGATATTTTTTTTAAGCACTTTCAATTGCATTTCAACAGTCCAACCATAGGTTTTGTCTACCATGTTGAGTGACTGTAAAGTATCATATCTTATGGCTCTAAACGGTCCTAAATCAGTAAATTTAGATCTAAAAAAAAGACGCATTAACACAGTGGCTAGTCTATTTCCAAAAATTTGTTGCGGTGTCATGGAACCATCTTCTCTTAACTCAGGAACTCTCGCGCCAATGACAAAATCAGCGGTATTATTTAAGATGGGAGCAATTAATTTAGAAAGATCTTCAGGGTAATCAGAATAATCACCGTCAAGAAAAACAACGATATCGGGTGTAATGGGAGTAGTATTTATGTAATCAAGTCCTTTTAAACAGGCATAACCATATCCTTTTTTATTTTCTGATAATACAGTAGCGCCAGCTTTTTTGGCTACCGCTACCGTGTCATCAGTAGAATTGTTATTGATTACTATTATTTCGGCTACATAACTCGGAATTTCTTGAATCACATGTTCAATAGCATGTTCCTCGTTATATGCAGGTATGATTACTTTAATTATTTTCATTGTATTATGGATTGTCTTTTTTGTAACTAGCTATGGATGTCCATTCTTTTATTTTAGATCCGGCATTGTATCTTGCTGCTTTATAAATTTTACCTTCGTTGTAAAAAATGCTTAAGCCATTTTCAAGATTGTTATTAAATTCAATTTTTCTTTGAATTTTACCGTTGACATCATATACAATCCACCACTTTGTTTTTTTATCGTTAAAGTAATGTCCTTCTTCTTTCTTGTTGCCGTTTTTGTGATAAAAGAACCAGTAATCTGTTTTTTTGTTTTGGTTTACCCAACCCTCAGAACTTAGTTTTCCGTTATCGTAATAATTTTTTAAATATGTTTTTTGTGCTTTAGCAGGTGTAAAACATAGTAACAATAATAATGTAAGAATGCAATATTTTTTTTTCATATAATTCTATTTGCCCTACACAGCGGTAGGGCCGTATAGGATTATATTTTATTTAAAGTCCAATCAAATTCATACGTTTTTACAGTCAACTTATTATCTATTTTTTTCTCTAAGAATAGATTAATGAAGTCAATTTCATTAAAATAGTTTACTGCAAAATCTTTTTTGTACCATTCAAATATTTTTGGTAATTCAATAATTTTATTTTCTTTATCAACATAAAAGTAATACTTAGAATTTATTACTAATGTTGCTCTTGCTTTTATTTGCTCATCAACTGTTGTTGGTAAATAAGCAGTATTTAACAAAGGTGCGCCACCATTTGCAGCACTTGTTAGTGCAAAATGTATTGCAGGATCAAAAAATAAATCTCTTAAGATAACATTTTCAATATCGTCTAGAGTTAATTCTTGATTTCCTACCATAAAAGTTTCAGTACTAAAAAATCCTGGAACTTTTTCAACTGACTCAATTGGGAATTTATCAACTACACTCTTAATTACACGTAAGTTATAAACATTAATCCAGAATGCTTTTGCTACTTTTTTATCGCTGAATTTAGTGTCTAGTTTTTCTATATTGCTCAAAATATAAACAAGTTCTCCGGGACTTTTCTTGATAGAAAAGTAATCTACCTTACCCTCTGGTGTAACATTTTTCTTCAAGAACATCGTTGCCTGTTCAAAAAACAATTCTGTAGTTTGAGCTTTAGAAATTAATGTCAAGCTAAAAAAACAAAGCGTTAAAATAATTTTTTTCATTTTGAAATTCTTTAATTAAGTATTGGTTATAAAATCTATTTAGTTAAAAATTTAATTTTAAATATTGTTAATGAATATTTATTCAGAACCTATAATTAGTAACGTATTAGCTGTAAATGTTTTAACTTTTAATACTAATTAATTATACTGCTGCGATAAAATCCATTTTACAATTTAGAATATAGTACTTCAAACTCTATTCCAAATTTTGCGCAAAGATATAATAATTATATAGACAATCTAAAATATTGTTTGTTTAGCTATTAAATCAATAATTCCCAATAAGTCAAAGAACGTAAAGCAATTAATAATGCATCTAAAAATAAATTTTGTTTTGTTTAACAGAGTCTATTTCTAATCTGTGAATCACAATATGTATTTCTAAAAAAATAAATAGGTCAATCTTAAATGTGTTTGTTTCTTTTTCATGTACGAGATATTACTTGCTTTAGTTTTCTCAAATCATGTTTTAATATCAAAATGTAATTTTTAATTCTCGCTTTATATTTATTGCAATCAATATTAAGGAGTTATTGCTTGGGATAGTTTTATAATTTTTTCTTATTAGATCTTTTTTGAATTGTAAGCCGATTTTGTAAATTATATCAATGTCCTATTTCTTAACATTAAAATTGTCTATTATTTAGTTATAAACTATTTTTTTTAAGTAATATATTTTTTTAGTTTACTTATTTAAAATTATATGTAATTTATTTGGATAATCATTTTTTACAACTATATTTGTGCAATCGATTACATTTTGTATTTTAAATAATTAGTTATAAAATGTTTATCGTTCAATAGTCAGGAATTAATGAAATAAATCATACTTACAACAATATGTATCAAAAAAGTAATAAAATTGGAAGCTATCGTTGGTCTATTTGTGGATTGCTATTTTTTGCAACAACAATCAATTATTTAGACAGACAAGTTTTATCCTTGACTTGGAGTGAATTTATAGCACCAGAATTCCACTGGACTAATAATGATTACGGAAACATAACTGCGTTATTCTCTATTTTTTATGCAGTTTCATTGTTGTTTGCAGGTCGTTTTGTAGACTGGATGGATACCAAAAAAGGTTTTTTGTGGGCTATCGGGATTTGGTCATTTGGTGCTTGCCTGCATGCTTTTTGTGGTATTGCCACTTCAGGAATTATCACTGGCAATTGGTTTGTGGGTTTTGAAGGCGCAAAAGAAACTTTAAAAACAGTCAATGACACGGGATTAATCATAAATGTTAGCGTAACCTTATTTATTTTTGCCCGATTTGTTCTAGCGGTGGGAGAGGCCGGTAATTTTCCTGCTGCAATAAAAACTACGGCAGAGTATTTTCCTAAGAAAGATAGAGCTTTTTCAACCAGTATTTTTAATGCTGGTGCAACAGTAGGTGCCTTAGCAGCTCCAATCTCCATTCCTTTTATTGCTAAAGCATTTGGTTGGGAAATGGCTTTTATAATTATTGGTGCACTTGGTTTTGTATGGATGGGTTTTTGGGTTTTTATGTATGATAAACCTGAAAAGCATCCTAATGTTTCACAAGCAGAGTTAGAATACATTCAACAAGATGATATTGCCGATAGTAAACTTTCAGGATATGTTCCTGAGACTACAACCAAAGTTTCTTTGAGTGATTGTCTTAAATACAAGCAAACTTGGGCTTTTGCTTTTGGAAAATTCATGACAGATGGAGTTTGGTGGTTTTTCTTATTTTGGACACCAGCCTATTTAAGTTCTGTTTATAATATGGATTCAACACAATCAGCATTGCCATTGTTTGTGCTTTATATGATTACATTATTATCAATTATTGGTGGTTGGTTGCCTACTTATTTCGTAGAAAAGAAAGGAATGAATCCTTATGAAGGCAGAATGAAAGCCATGCTTATTTTTGCTTTTTTTCCACTTTTAGCACTCATTGCGCAACCACTTGGGCATATTAGTTATTGGCTTCCAGTAATTATTATTGGGATTTCAGGAGCGGCACATCAATCGTGGTCTGCTAATATTTTTACAACCGTGGGAGATATGTTTCCTAAAAAAGCAATTGCCACAATAACAGGAATAGGAGGTCTGGCAGGAGGAATAGGTTCAACATTAATTAATAAAGGTTCTGGTGTTTTATTTGATTATTCAAAAGAAACGAATATGGTTTTTATGGGTTTCAAAGGTATTGAGGCTGGATATTTTATTATTTTTTCAATCTGTGCTGTTTGTTATTTAACGGGCTGGATAGTAATGAAGTCTTTGGTGCCTAAATATAGTCCTATAAACTCTCTGTAGATCATATTTAAAATATTTATAAACTATTTTGCCAAAGTTTTATTTTATCAAGTACCTTTGTGCAATCGATTACATAAAAAAATAAAACATGACAAATTTTTCTTTTAGATATGCAACCAATCCTACTGATTTTAAAAAGTATGGAACCGATGAATTAAGAGAACAGTTTTTAATAGAAAATATATTTGTTCCTGATGAAATTCAGCTTACGTATTCCATGTATGATCGGTATGTTGTTGGTGGAGTTATGCCAGTAAAATCAAGCTTAAAATTAGAAACAATTCCATATTTAAAGTCTGAAAACTTTTTAGATAGGAGAGAATTGGGAATAATCAATGTAGGTGGAGCCGGAGTTGTAACCGTTGATGGAGTTGTCTATGAATTGAATACTAAGGAAGCGCTTTATGTAGGTCAAGGTTGTAAAGAGGTTCTTTTTGCAAATGCTGATGGACAACAAGCCTTGTTTTATATCAATTCGGCACCAGCTCATACTTCTTATCCAACAAAAAAAATTGGTAGAGAAGATGCGGAAATCATTCCACTGGGAGATGAAATTACAGCTAATAAACGCATTCTAAATAAGCTGATAGTAAATAGTATTGTACAAACCTGTCAACTTCAAATGGGGCTAACAGAGTTGTTACCGGGTAATGTTTGGAACACCATGCCCGCTCATACTCATGATCGCAGAATGGAAGCTTATTTTTATTTTGATATTCAAGCTCCGCAAACAGTGTGTCATTTTATGGGAGAGCCACAAAATACAAGGCATCTTTTTATGCAAAATCACCAAGCAGTTTTATCACCAGAGTGGTCTATACATTCAGGTGCGGGTACAAGTAATTACTCTTTTATTTGGGGTATGGCTGGAGAGAATTTAGATTATGGAGATATGGATATTGTAGCACCTAATGAACTAAGATAATACCTATGAATTTATTTGATTTAAAAGGAAAAAGAGCTTTGATTACCGGTGGAACTCACGGATTAGGTTTGGCTATGGCCGAAGGTCTCGCTCAAGCTGGTGCAGCACTTGTCATTACAGGAACAACACCCTCTAAAATGGAAGAAGCTCTTGCTTATTATTCACAAAAAGGATATACCGTTTCGGGTTATTTATTTGATGTTACGGATGAGAATGCAGCAGCAGAAAATCTTGAACGCATTACAAAAGAGCAAGGTGATATTCATATTTTAATAAACAATGCGGGTATTATTAAGAGAGAATTAGCTATTAATATGCCTATTGCTGATTTTAGAAAGGTGATTGATGTAGATCTTGTTGGTCCGTTTATTATGTCTCAACTTGTTGCTAAACAAATGATTGAAAGACAAGAAGGCAAGATAATTAACATTTGTTCTATGATGAGTGAGCTAGGACGCAATAGCGTATCTGCTTATGCTGCTGCAAAAGGTGGACTCAAGATGCTTACTAGAAATTTAGCTACAGAATGGGCAAAGTATAATATTCAAGTTAATGGGATTGGTCCAGGATATTTTGCCACTACACAAACAGAACCTATACGCGTAGATGGTCATCCGTTTAACGATTTTATAATCAACAGAACGCCAGCTGCACGTTGGGGAAATCCTGAAGATTTAGCAGGAACAGCTGTTTTTTTAGCTTCAAAAGCTAGTGACTTTGTAAACGGTCAAATTGTATATGTAGATGGTGGAATTTTGGCCACTATTGGGAAACCTATAAACGAAAATTAATTCAAAAATTAAAAAAATGAGTGCGCCATTTATACACGATAATTTTTTATTAGAAAATAAATATGCAGAAGAGTTGTATCATGATTTTTCTAAAAATCAGCCTATTATAGATTATCATAATCACCTATCACCACAGTATATTGCTGAAGATAAAATTTTTGAAAATTGTACTCAAGTTTGGATAAATGGAGACCATTACAAGTGGCGTGCCATGAGAACTCTGGGTATTAAGGAACAATTTATTACTGGAAATGCAACGGATAAAGATAAGTTTTTACAATGGGCTAAAACGGTTCCTTACACGATGCGTAATCCATTGTTTCATTGGACACATCTAGAGCTTGCCAGATATTTTGATATTCATGAGCTATTAAATGAAAAAACAGCCGAAAAAATCTATGAGGAATCATCGGCAAAAATAGCTTCAAAAGAATACAGTACTCAAAACTTGTTAAAAAAAGTAAATGCCAGTTTTGTGTGTACAACTGAGGATCCAATTGACACTCTAGAACACCATCAGTTTTTAACTAAAAACCCATTTGAAACTAAAGTTAGTACCGCTTTTAGACCAGATAAAGCTATTCTTATTTTAAACGATGGGTATAATGCTTACATCAATTCATTAGGTGAAGTTGCAGGTATTTCGATTGATTCGTATGCTGATTTGTGCATAGCTTTAGAAAAAAGAATTGATTATTTTGATCAAAACGGTTGTAAACTTTGTGATCATGGCTTGGATCAGATTTATTTCGAAAGTTTTACTGAGGTTGAAGTAAATCGTATTTTTAGAAAGAAAAGAGAAAACGTGTCTATAACTACTGAGGAGGCTTTTAAATTTCAATCAGCTATTTTATTATTTTTATCCGAAACGTATCACAAGTATGGCTGGGTGCAACAGTTTCATTTAGGAGCATTACGAAATAATAATGAGCGAATGCACCGTATTTTAGGGCCAGACACAGGATGGGATTCTATAGGAGATTATCCGCAAGCGTTAAAACTTTCTCGTTTTTTAAATGCTTTGGATACCCAAGATAAATTAACAAAAACGATAATTTATAATTTGAATCCTGCTGATAATGAAGTTATGGCTACGATGATTGGTAATTTTAATGATGGTAGCGTAAAAGGAAAAGTGCAATTTGGTTCAGGATGGTGGTTTTTAGATCAAAAGGATGGAATGACAAAACAATTGAACGCACTTTCTAATATGGGGTTAATAAGTTGTTTTATAGGAATGTTGACTGATTCTAGAAGTTTTTTATCATTTCCAAGACATGAATATTTCCGTAGAATTTTGTGCAATTTGTTAGGTGATGAAATTAAAAGGGGAGAGTTACCACCAGATATGGAATGGATTGGTAAAATGGTTTCTGACATTAGCTATCACAATGCAAAAGAGTATTTTAATTTGTAATTCAAAAGCTTATGTCTAAAAATAGTTCCAATCAATTATTTTTCTTGGCAGATGAAATGCATTGGGAAATTGCTAGTACTGGTGTTTTAAGACAGCTAACAGGATTTGATGATCGTGTTATGATGGTGAATGTTAAATTTAAAGAAGGCGCTATAGGACCTATGCACAAGCACACGCACACACAACTGACGTATGTAGCCGAGGGTAAATTTGAGGTTACCATTGAATCTGATACCTGTGTTTTAAAAAAAGGGGATTCATTTCAGGTTCCATCTAATAGTTTGCATGGTGTTTTATGCCTAGAAGAAGGTATTTTGATTGATGTTTTTAGTCCTATGAGAGCTGATTTTATTAAATAGTAAAGGAATATTGAATGAGTAAAGTAGTCACTTTTGGCGAAATAATGTTAAGACTTTCAACAGAAAGACATTTGCGTTTTGAACAAGCCAAAACTTTCACAGCATCTTACGGTGGAGGTGAATTTAATGTAGCGGCATCATTAGCAAATTATGGAATTGAAGCTGAATTTGTTACTAGAATTCCTGATAATGAGATAGGAGTTTGTGCAGAGAAAGAAATGAGAAAAATGAACGTAAGTTCTAAAAATATTCTTCGTGGCGGGGAACGTTTGGGGACTTATTTTTTAGAAACTGGAGCAGGAACAAGAGGTAGTAATGTGGTTTATGATAGGGCTCACAGCGCTATGGCTACAATTAAGAAAGGGTTAATTAACTGGGAACAGGTTTTTGAGGGTGCAACATGGTTCCATTGGAGTGGTATTACTCCAGCAATTTCTAATAGTGCTGCAGAAGCTTGCTTAGAGGCTGTTCTTGTGGCTCATAAATTGGGATTAACAATTTCATGTGATTTAAATTATAGATCTAAATTATGGCAATATGGTAAAACACCTAGTGAAGTTATGCCAGAAATTCTTAAATACAGTAATGTCATTTTAGGTGATATTGATACAGCATATTTTATGTTGGGTTTATCTAAAGTGCAACCTAATTATCAAGACTTAGTTTCATTGCCGTCCTTATACGGTAAATTATTTCAGCTATGTCCTAACTTAAAAATTGCAGCTACGACACTCCGCTATTCTGTGAGTGCATCACACCAAAGAATTGGAGGTATATTATATGATGGTAAACATATAAGTAATGCAGCAGTAAAAGAAGTAACGCCTGTGGTGGATAGAGTGGGTAGTGGTGACGCTTTTATGGGTGGTTTAATTTATGGATTATTGAATTTTCCAGTAAGTAATCAACGTGCTTTAGATTTTGCAGTTGCCGCTTGTTGTTTAAAACATACCATTGCAGGAGATTATAACTTGGTTACAATAAAAGAAATAGAAAACATGCTAGATGGAGACGGATCTGGTTTAGTTTCACGATAAAATAGTAATATATGGCACGATATTCTAGAATTGAAGTAGCAAATGCAATGGCATCAACGGGTTTAGTCCCATTGTTTTTTCATAATGACGTAGAACTTGGAAAAAAAATTATAAAAGCATGTTATGATGGTGGTGCCAGATTGATGGAGTTTACCAGTCGAGGTGATTTTGCTTTTGAAGTTTTTGGAGCCTTGAACAAATATGCATTTTCAGAACTGCCAGGAATGATTCTAGGTGTAGGTTCTGTTACTGATGCTGCTGCAGCATCGCTGTACATGCAACTTGGAGCTAATTTTATTATAACGCCTGTATTGCGGGAAGATATTGCACTTATTTGCAATCGTAGGAAAGTGCTATGGTCGCCGGGTTGCGCATCCCTTACAGAGATTGCTCGTGCAGAGGAATTAGGATGTGAAATTGTAAAACTTTTCCCTGGAGATGTATACGGTCCTCAATTTGTCAAGGGGATCAAAGGTCCTTGTCCTTGGACTAGTATTATGCCTACAGGTGGTGTAACTACTGATAAAGCAAACTTAAAAAGTTGGTTTGATTCAGGTGTAACTTGTGTAGGTATTGGTTCTCAATTAATATCACAAGTTGTAATAGAAAATCAAGATTTTCTTGGACTTGAAAACACAGTAAGAAATACCCTTGAAAATATAAAACAAATTCGAGACGAAAATAAAAAGTAAATGGAAACTAATTTTTCATTAAAAGGGAAGGTGATTGTAGTCACTGGAGGAACTGGAATTATAGGGAATTCATTTATAAAAAGTATTGTTGGCGCAGGAGGTATCGTTGGTATTCTGGGCAGAAATGAAAAAATAGCTCATCAACGAGTTAAAGAAATACATGATAAAGGTGGTAGGGCCATTGCCTTACTTGCAGATGTTACAAATGAAGCCCAATTACTTTTAGCAAGGGATAAAATGTTAGATGCTTTTGGTAGAATTGATGGCTTAGTAAATGCTGCAGGAGGAAATATTCAAGATGCCGTTGTGCAACCAGATCAGGATATTTTTAGTCTTAATATTAATGCTTTAGAACAAGTGATGCAGTTAAATTTACTAGGAACCATTTTACCTACACAGGTTTTTGGTGCAAGTATTCAACAAGCAGGATCGGGCAGTATAGTTAATATTTCATCTGTAGTATCTCAACTGGCGGTAACTAAAGTTTTAGGGTATAGTTTAGCTAAATCATCAATAGACAGTTACACTAAATGGTTTGCTACTGAACTTGCCATACGGTATGGAGATGCCATCAGAATGAATTCTATTGCGCCAGGTTTTTTTTTAACAGAACAAAACAAAACCTTACTTACAAACCAAGATGGAACCCTAACAGATAGAGGAAATCAAGTATTGCAAAGTACTCCTTTCAGACGTTTTGGTCATCCTGATGAACTTGCAGGAGCATTAATATGGTTGTTAAGTGACGCCTCAAAATTTGTAACCGGTTCTAAAATTACAGTAGATGGTGGCTTTACAATTTTTAGTGGAGTATAAATATAGTATTAAAGTAAAGGTATAATAAGCGACTTATACCGTGTTTTTTTGATCGTTATTCTTAACTCCTCATAGAGAATAAAAGGATGTAAGCATAAAAGTAAGTCGTTTATAATACTCTTTCATAAAATTTCTACTTTTTTAGGTCTATTTTAAGTACCGTAAAAGAGTTTTAAATAATTTAAAAATCATGAATTTAAATAGAAAAAATAAAAACCTAGAGGTCTTAAATCCTATAAAAGTAGTGCAATTTGGCGAAGGTAATTTTTTAAGAGCTTTTGTTGATTATGCTTTTCAAGAGCTTAATGATTCTTTAGAATTTAATGCAGGAATTGCAGTTGTTCAACCCATAGAGAATGGTATGGTCGACTTGCTTAACAATCAAGATGGTTTGTATACGCTATTCTTGAAAGGATTAACTAAAGGACAAGAAATCCAAGAAAAAAAATTAATTACAAACTTGGTTACAGGGATTAATCCATATGTAAACTTTCAGGATTTTTTGGCTTTAGCCAAAGAAAAGGAGCTTCAATTTGTAATTTCTAATACTACTGAGTCTGGAATTGCTTATGTCTCAACAGACACTCCTACAATGCAACCACCTAGTTCTTATCCCGCTAAGTTAACACTTCTTTTATACGAAAGATTTAAGTTTTTTAACGGTGATCCTAATAAGGGTTTGTATATTATTCCATGTGAATTAATTAATAATAATGCAGATACGCTTAAGGAATTCATTATCAAATACAGTAATGATTGGAATTTAGGCACTGATTTTATAGATTGGGTAAACCAAAATAATAGTTTTCATAATACGCTAGTTGATAGGATTGTACCTGGTTATCCAAGAACTGAAATTGAGGAATACAACAATCAATTAGAGTATACCGACAATTTAATTGTAACTGCTGAAACCTTTTTTCTGTGGGTTATTGAAGGTGGTGACGCTTTAAGTGCCAAATTACCTTTTCATAAAACCAGTTTAGATGTGAAAATTGTAGATGATATGCAACCGTATAGAACGAGAAAAGTTCGTATTTTAAATGGTGCTCATACTGCAATGGTTCCATTTTCATTACTATTTGGTAATGAAACTGTAAAACAAACTGTAGATCATATTTTTACAGGATCTTTTGTCAATGATGCTATTTTTAAAGAAATAAATGAAACCATAGCAATGGACAAGGTTGAACTTGATCTTTTTGCAGAGGACATTTTAGACCGTTTTAGAAATCCATTCATAAAACATAATTTATCAAGTATTGCACTTAATTCTATTGATAAATTTAAAGTTAGAGTGTTGCCAAGTATTGTGGAATATGTTAAAAAGTTTGATAAAACCCCAACAAATCTTATATTCTCTTTTGCTTGTCTCATTAGGTTTTATCAAGGAACTTGGAACGGAGAAAAACTGCCGCTTGATGATAATCCCGAAATTATAACTTTTTTTGAGGATGTTTGGAAAACAAATAGTTTAGAGGAAGTAGTTCAAAAAACGCTTTCAAATATTGGTTTTTGGGGGCAAGATTTAAATGCAATTAATGGATTATCCAATGATTTAGTGTTAGCATTGACGGAAATTGAAAAAAATGGGATTGAAAAGGGCTATGCTAATTTCAGTCAAAAAAAATAACTTCATCAACGAATTACATTTTTTATTATGCAAAAGAAATTAATAAAAGTAAACCCATCAGATAATGTAGCAGTTGCATTAGTTAATCTTGCAGCTGGTGAAAATATCAATTTTGAAAATGATACAATTACCATTACTGCTGCAGTAAAAATGAAGCATAAAATTGCCTTGAATGATTTAAATTTAGGGGATAGAATCATTATGTACGGAGTTTTAGTTGGTAAAGCGAGTGCATTTATAGAAAAAGGTGGATTACTTTCTACTGCTAATGTAAAGCATGAAAGTGATGCTGTATCTGGAAAAACAGAAACTATTGGTTGGGAGGTTCCTAATATTGATAAATGGAAAAGTCGAACTTTTAATGGGTATCACAGAGAAGACGGACAGGTAGGGACCGAAAATGTGTGGCTGTTTTTTCCGCTTGTTTTTTGTGAAAACAGAAATATTGAAATCTTAAAAGATATTTTTGAAAAAGAACTTATGAAGCCGAAAGAAAATGATTATCAATTGTTATTAAGGTCATTAGTAAGTGCTGAAAACGGGGAAAACGAAACGATTTCAAAGACACAAAATTCAGATTTGTTTCAAAATATTGAAGTTAAATTTATAACTCATCAGGGTGGTTGCGGTGGTATTCGTCAAGATTCACATAGTTTAGCTAAATTATTAGCTGGTTATGTTAATAATCCTAATGTTGCTGGTGGAACTGTTTTAAGTTTAGGGTGTCAAAATTTACAAATCCAAATTTTTAAAGATGCGCTACACGAAATAAATCCTACGAGTACAAAACCTGTTTTGATTTATGATCAGCAACAAATAGGTACTATTGAAGCTATGTTAAGTAGTGTTGTTAAAGACACTTTTGAAGCGATTAAAAAAGCCAATGAATTGGAAAGAAAACCAGCTCCTTTGTCTAAACTTTCTATTGGTTTAGAATGCGGTGGATCTGATGGTTTTTCAGGTATATCAGCAAATCCAACTTTAGGTGTTACCTCAGATTTGTTGACGGCTCTTGGTGCTACTACCATACTCTCAGAGTTTCCAGAATTGTGTGGAGTAGAACAAGAGTTAGTGAACCGTTGTGTTGATGATGAGGCTGGAGTTCGATTTTTGGAACTAATGAAATGGTATGAAAAAACAGTAGTTGATGCAGGGTCAGGATTTGATATGAATCCGTCACCTGGTAATATTAAAGATGGTCTAATTACTGATGCAATGAAATCTGCTGGAGCAGCCAAAAAAGGTGGAACTTCACCTATTGTTGGCGTTTCTGATTATGGAGAATATATTACAAAACCAGGTTTGAATTTACTTTGCACACCCGGAAACGATGTAGAATGCACTACTGCTATGGTAGGATCCGGAGCTAATATGGTTCTTTTTACCACAGGTTTAGGAACGCCAACGGGGAATCCTATTGCACCAGTTGTAAAAATTTCTTCTAATACTGACTTAGCGCAAAAGATGTCTGATATTATTGACATTGACACTGGAGGTATTATAACTGGTGAAAAAACAATTGATGAAATGGCTGATGAAATGCTGGAATTTATTATCCAAGTGGCAAGTGGTGAAATTAAAACGAAAGCAGCCGTATTGAATCAAAATGATTTTATACCTTGGAAAAGAGGCGTTTCCTTGTAAACCAAAGTATAAATTTTATTCAATTATTTTTAATTGAATACTAAATAGAATTAATTAAAAACGGGTGTTGCTCAACAGCAAGACCCGTTTTTTATTCTGGATTTCTTAAGGAAGATTTTCTGATGTGTAATATTGGATTGAGAACAATCTTTTTTTCAATTTTAACATTATCTGAAGTATTCATTTGTTCTAAAAATACTTTTGCAGCCATTTTACCCATTTCTTGAGGGGATTGATCTATAGTTGTGATCGAAAGTTCCATAAATTTTGTAAAAGGTTCGTTTCCAAAACCCACCACACAAAAATCTTGGGGCAAAGTATAACCTTGACATTTTAACTCTTGTATGGCTCCTAATGCAGCAAAATCACTCGCCGAAAATATAGCGTCTGGTGGCGTATCCAGTTGTAATAATGTTTTGGTTACTAGTGCACCTTCCTCTAAATTACTTTTAGAACGAATAACATATTCCTCTATAAATGGAAATCCATGGTCTAGTAATGCTTTTTGATATCCTTTAAAACGATTTTCATAAATTTCAAGAGATTGATCACCACTCAAATGTGCAATTTTCGTACAGCCTTGCTCTATTAAATGTTTGGTAGCCATATAACCCGCTTTAAAATCATCAATAGTGATGGAGCTTACGCCATCAATATTTTTCTTTCTATCAAAAAAGATTAGCGGAACATTTTTTTCTAAAACCCTATGAATTATTTTTTCATTTTTCTTTGATTCGTTTGTAATAGAAATCATTATACCATCTACTTGTGCATCAAGTAAGGTGTTTATGTTTTCAATTTCTCTATTCTCATCTTCATGAGTTTGACAAATGATTACGTTGTATTTATTAGGGTGAAGTTCTTCTTCGATACCACGTATAACAGAACCAAAAAAATTAGTATTGATACGAGGAACAATTACACCAATATTTCCGCTTTTTCCACTGCGCAAAGCTAGAGCAAGTCGGTTTTGCTTGTAGTTCATTTTTTCGGCAGTATCAAGAACAAGCTTAATGGTGGACTCACTAATTTTTGGGTTTTTATTTAGCGCTCTTGATACAGTTGCTGCTGATATGTTGAGCTCTTTAGCGATATCGTAAATTGTTGTTTTCTCACTCATTGGGAATCAGTAGTTTATATTGATGTTGTAAAACTAATACTTTTTTGTTAATAATACAGCTATGTTATCGATTGTATAAACTATTAATAGCATACTTTTTTACCAAAAATAGATGTTTATTATGCAGAATAAATGGCAATATATTACATTAACTATATAAAAACAATCTTTTTTTTATAGTACTAGTATTTTTATGAAATTAATTTTGGTAAATTGAAAATAAATATATACGTTTGTGTAATCGATTGCATTACTCGATTGCAATCCTTGAAAAACACCCTTGATTTTTAAATTTTTAAAATAAAATGGCAGTAAAACACTTTTATACAGTTCGTTTTTTCTTATCTATCACTTTATTGGGTATAGTATTACTTTCTTGTTCTACAACTAAGACAAAAGAAGCTGTAGGTGTTAATCCATGGAAAAAAATGGCTTTAATATTAGATAGTATCAAAGCTCCTCAATTTCCAAATAAAAATTACAGTATTACTGATTTTGGAGCTCAATCTGGAGGAGTGATGAATGCAGGTGAGGCTTTTAAAAAAGCAATAAACGCTTGTACAAAAAATGGTGGTGGAAAAGTGATTGTCCCTGCGGGAAAGTTTTTAACGGGACCTATTCATCTTGAGGATAATGTAAACTTACATTTAGAGCAAGGTGCAGAAATAGTGTTTAGTACAAACCCAAAAGAGTATCCGCTGGTGCATACCTCTTGGGAAGGAACTGAATTAATGAATTATTCTCCCTTAATTTATGCATATCAAAAAAAGAACGTAGCCGTGACAGGTAAAGGAGTTTTGAATGGTCAAGCTAATAATGAAAATTGGTGGTGGTGGTGTTCTAAAAAAGAATATGGATGGAAAGAAGGAAAGCCTAATCAAAACGATCCTCTAAACCGTTTGCGATTGATTGATTTGGCTGAAAAAAGAGTGCCTGTTGAAGAGCGTATTTTTGGCGAAGGCCATTATTTGAGGCCAAATTTTGTAGAGTTTTTTGATTGTAAAAATGTGCTTTTAAAAGATGTGAAAATAATAAATGCTCCTTTTTGGATTGTGCATCCTATAAAATCAGTAAATGTTACCATAGATGGAATTACGGTGGAGAGTCATGGTCCTAATAATGATGGTTGTGATCCTGAATATTCTAAAAATGTATTAATTAAGAATTGTCTTTTTAATACAGGAGATGATTGTATTGCAATAAAATCAGGAAGAGATGCTGATGGTAGACGCGTGGCTATGAAAAGTCAAAATATTATTGTTCAAAACTGCAAGATGATTGACGGTCACGGCGGTGTGGTGATAGGCAGTGAAATATCTGGAGGAGTGAGTAATGTTTTTGTTGAAAATTGTGTGATGGACAGTCCAAATTTAGACAGAGCAATCCGAATTAAAACCAATTCGAATAGAGGAGGGTTAATAGAGAATGTTTTTGTTAGAAATTTAAAAGTAGGTCAGGTTAAAGAAGCGGTTTTAAAACTGAATATGTTTTATGAAGTCTATGGCGCTAAACCAGGCACTTTTATACCCCAAATTCAAAATATACATTTAGAAAATATAACCGTTAAAAACGGCGGAATGTATGGAATTCTTGCTAAGGGTTATGAACAATCTCCTATAAGAAACGTGACTTTAAAAAATGTAAAAATCATCAAGGTTATAGAAGCTTTCTCTATAGAAAATCTGGTAGGGCTTAAGTTGTCCAATACTTTTATTAATGGTGTAAAAGTAGAAGCACCAACAAAAAATTAAATTTTATTATACTAACTAACCAAATTATTAAATTATGAATTTCAGACATTTATTAAAAAAAGGCTCTGCATGTTATGTTGCCTTTTTCTTATTACTGAGCTTGTTTACGGTTCAGGAGATGAAGGCTCAGCAGCCTTCCTCTGTTACAGGAACTATTACTGATGCTGCAGGATTGACATTGCCAGGAGTAAATGTGGTTGAAAAAGGAACGCGTAATACAGCAAGCACTGATTTATCTGGTAATTTTACTATAAAATTGACAAATGAAAAAGCAGTATTACAAATCAGTTTTGTAGGTTTTGTTTCTCAAGAAGTAAATGTAACAGGTAAGAAAACAATAAAAGTTGCTCTAGTAGAGGAATCTCAATCCTTGAAAGAAGTAGTTGTAGTGGGTTACGGAACTGTGAAAAAAACAGATTTAACGGGGGCTGTAAATACCTTATCTTCGGCTAAAATTACTGAAAGAAATGTAACAAACCCACTAGAAGCTATTCAGGGTGGAATTGCAGGAGTTCAAGTAACATCAAACTCAGGTAGATTAGGGGATGGTTTTAATGTGGTTATTCGTGGAGCAAATTCTATTAACAAAAATGGTTCAGGTCCTTTATTTGTAATTGATGGAGTTCCTAGTGATAATATGGATTTTTTAAATCCACAAGATATTGCACGTATGGATGTGTTGAAAGATGCTTCGTCTGCTGCTATTTATGGTTCTAGAGGTGGAAGCGGTGTTGTAATTGTAACTACTAAAAGTGGTGCAAGCGCAAAATCTGGAATAAATGTATCTTATGAGACGTCTTACGGTAACAAGCAAGTGGCACGTTTACCAGAGTTTATGAGTGGAGAAAAATGGTGGAGCTACCATCAAGCAGCTTTTTTACCTACTTCGCTTTCGTCAACAGTAACCAACTATGCGAGTATTACACCAGCTATGTTGAGTAGTAATGTTGGCGCTGGTGGTACAAATAATGTTTTATTACAAAGAGTAGCAAGAAACCAAACTTTTGATTGGACAGATGCAGTTTTAAGAGGTGCAATGTCACAAAACAATTATTTAACGGTTTCAGGAAGAGGTGATTCTGGTATGGCTTATAATCTTGCAATTGGGCAGCAGCGCGAAACAGGAAACGTTCAAAATGAAAGTATAGATAAGTATACCTTCAAAGCAGGATTAAATCATCAGGTTAATAGTAAATTTGGACTAGGAGTGAATTTAACTTTGTCAAAAACAGATGAGCAATTAGGCAGTCCAACGGCTATGCAAGAGGCTTTTAGACAAAATCCATTTTCTTCACCTTGGGCAATTGATGCTGCTGGAAATGAGGTTGTTGGAACATTGGCGTTACAGCCAGGAACTTTGAGATACCCTAACGGTAACTTAGCAATAAATAAAACAGGTTCTATAAACCCATTGCTTGAAATTGAAAATTCTACTGATGAACGTGTGAACTGGACTACTATAGGTAATGTTTTTGCTGAGTATAAAGCAAATAGCTGGTTAACTTTTAAAACGACATTTTCAGCAGGTAAATTAGATTCAAGACGTGGTAAAGCTTTTGGACCATTGACTAACATAGGAATAGCAAACAGAAACTTACTTTCGGGAGAAATCAATAATGTTGCAAATTTTAATTACACTTGGGATAACCAATTCAATATCAATTATACCCTAAAAAACGATCATGTCATCAATTTCTTAGGATTACAAAGTTTGTATAGCAATACAACCGAGACTTCTTTTTTATCATCACGTGAAAACCCTTTTAATACTGATTTTTACAATTTGGGATCAGGACCACAAAATACTTTTGCTATCCGTTCTAATTTCTTTAAAAACACTCTGGAGTCTTATGCTGCAAGGTTAAATTATACGTTCAAAGGAAGGTATTTATTTACGGGTACTTTACGAGCTGATGGTTCTTCAGTGTTAGCCAAAGGGAATAAATGGGCAACTTTCCCGTCAGTTGCAGTTGGATGGAAAGTAAATGAAGAAAGTTTTTTAAAGGATGTTTCTTTTATTAGTATTTTAAAATTGAGAGCCAGTTTAGGATACACTGGTAATGATAATACACCAGCTTATTCAAGTTTAAGTGTACTAAGCAATTCAACTTTTTATGATTTTAATAGCACTACACTTAGCAATGGATTTATTCCTTCAAGTTTAGGTAACCCTGAGCTTACTTGGGAGCGAACAAGAGAAACTAATTTTGGTTTAGATTTTGGATTTTTAAATAATAGAGTATCGGGTAGTGTAGATGTGTATGATAGATTATCTGATGGTTTATTGTTTCAACAAGCGCTTCCGCTAGAAATGGGTATTCCTATTATTACTTCAAATGTAGGATCGATTAGTAATAAAGGTGTTGAGGTTGCTCTTTCTACTAAAAATATTCAAACAAAAAATGTTACATGGGAGACTAGTTTTACATTTACAAAAAACGTAAATAAATTAGTTTCAATCTACAACCAGAAAGAAGTGAGTGATGTGGGGAATAATTTATTTATTGGTGAAAACATTAATTCGTATTACAACTATGTATTTGATGGCGTTTGGCAAGAAAGTGAAAGAGCTCAGGCTGCTGTTTACCAGCAATTACCAGGTGAAGCTCGAGTAAAAGATTTGAATAATGATGGAAGGATAGATGGTAACAATGATAGAGCAATTTTAGGTAATTTTGATCCTAAATGGACAGGAAGTTTCTCTACTTCATTAAAAGTACATCAATTTGATTTTGGAATGGCTTTGATAGCAAATCAAGGAATGACAGTGTTTAGTGATTTTCATAACAATTTTGCCGATGTGAATGATCGTGGACGTCAAAAACTAGATCTTCAAGATTGGTATGTACCTGCAAATGGTGCGGGAGTTCCTCAACAATTTTCTAATACGAATCCTTTACCACGTGCTGCGGGTGTTTATTACAATAATAATGATATTGCTTTTTATAAGGATGCATCCTTCGTTAAAATTCAAAACATTTCTGTAGGGTACAGTTTTGATGATCAATTATTAGAAAAATTGAAAGTTAAATATTTAAGATTGTATGTCAATGTTTTAAATCCATTTGTATTTACAAAATATGAAGGGTATGATCCTGAGTGGGCTACTGCTGGACTAGCAATCAACCGTGTAGCATCTACTACTATTCAAATGGGAGTAAGTTTAAAATTCTAAATTAAATCAAAATGAAAAAAATTATAGTAATAATTGGGATTCTAGCATTGTCAATGAATTCTTGTTCTTCATTTATTGAGGAAGATAATAAATCTTTAGGAAATCCAGATGAGTATTACTTGACCGCTCCTGGTTTTGAAGCCTTAGTCAATACGAATTACTTCATGCTCAAAGATATTTATGGGGGTAATCCTTGGTTGTTTGAAGCAGGTACCGATTTATATTCTGAAGGAAGGAACATGGAGCCTGATGGATTGAGTAAATATGCTAACTTAGACTCAACATCAGATGGAGTGGATCAATTATACAGAACTTGTTATGCTGCAATTCAGCAGGCGAATACAGGTTTACATTTTGCGCCACTTACAGCTCCTAGCACAAATTTGAATGCTAGAGTAGGTGAGTTAAAGTTCTTACGTGCTAATGCTTATTTTTTATTAGTTCAAACCTATGGTGGTGTACCTCTTGTTCTTGACTATTTTAAAAGCCCAGTTCAATCATTTGATAGAAACTCTGCTGAACAAGTGTACACTCAAATTTTAAAAGATTTAACAGAGGCTTTGCCTGCAGTAGCTACTGGCGGATACACAGGAAGAGTTAATCGTAGAGCAGTACAAAACTTATTAGCAAAAGTATATTTGACAAGAGGTTATGAAACGTTTGCTGCATCAAATGATTTTCAAACAGCTGCAACATTAGCTGATCAAGTAATCAATGGACAACAGCTTAATGTTTCATTTGATAACGTTGTTCGCCCAGGTAATGAAATGAATGCTGAAACTATTTTCTCTGTTCAATTTTCACCTTTAGCAAATTCAACTGGAATTACAACATTAGGAAATTCACAAGGATATTATTTCGGACCTTATTTAGGGCCAGCTGCTACAGGTAATCCATATCCTAATAGGAGTTATACTTTATTACCTACAACCTATGCATTGTCATTATTTGAAAGAGGTGATCGTAGATGGGAAGGATCTTTTATGACTGAAATTTATACAAGATATTATGCTTTTTATGAGGTGGCTGATAGAACTAATTTAAAAATAACCGATTTTTACGAACCAAGTTGGTTTACACTTGCAGACAGAGCAGCATGGAAAACAGCTAATGCTTCTAGATATCAAAATGCCGCGACTTTTAGATATCATAATTGGGGGACATTTGCATCATCATCAAATGTAAGTGCTGATTATGCGACAATACCGGTAAGAAAGTTTGATGATCCTACGGCTCCTTTTGGAACTGCAACAAATACTAGAGTGAGCACTCGTGATTTTATTATTTCTCGTTTAGGTGAAACGTATTTAGTTGCTGCCGAAGCGTATTTAAAAGCTGGTAATCCCGGAACAGCATTACAACGTCTTAATGAGGTAAGAAGGAGAGCTGGAGGGGGGACTGCAGGAGTTATTCCAGTACTTACAACAATAGATATCAATACAATTTTAGATGAAAGAGGTCGTGAACTACTAGGAGAATATCACAGATGGTTTGACTTAAAACGTACTGGTACTCTTGTAGCTAGAACTATTTTACACAATCCAAAAATAACTAGTGCTGCTGTTTTTAATGGAAAAAATGGGAATTTAAAAATTTTAAGACCAATACCTCAATCGGTTTTAGATTTAAATAGAAGTACCAACTATCCTCAAAATCCTGCTTACTAATTATAATGAAGTTTTGGTTCAATAATTTTTTTTTTGAGTTTGTTAAAAAAGGGGTTTGATTTTTGTATCAAGCTCCTTTTTCTCTTACATTTCATCATTTTTTTAGTTAAAGACAATTATGAAAAATATAAAATTAATACTAGGTGTTTTTTTGTTGAGTTCTCTTGTTACACTGGCACAAAAGTCTCAAAATAATAAAAAAACCTACGCTGAAATATCTGTGAAAGAAGGCGGAAAATGGGAAGGTCGAAAATACATTGGTGGTACGTTTAAAAACGTTCAAAAGTTAAAACTTGCTCCAGAACATACAGATCATTCGTTTGATATACGTTACGAAGGCCCGGGCTGGGAAAGCAACAAAATTGGATACCGTTTGTATCTAGATTGGAGAAATGCCATTGATATTTTTGGAAAAAAAACAGATGCTATCGTTTTACCTCAAGTTGGTCAAGATGGTTTTGACTCCTATCACGAAATGAGTGATTGGGGTTCAGATATTTTAAAAGCGGGTAAAGGTATCGGTATAGGATCTATAGATCGATATCTAAACAACGAAAGATTACACTTTTATGAAGTTGATTCTACCCTAGCAAAGGTGGAGAATAAATCCAAATCATCAGCGGTAAAAATCAATTACTATGGTTGGAAAACAGCGGGAGAAAAAATTGATTTCACTTCTCAGTTAACTATTGCTTCAGATCAACGTCATACCCAGCACACCATTAAAGCTTCTAAAGCAATTAGTGGTATTTGTACTGGAATTGTTAAACAAAAAAACACAGAAGTCTTCAAAAAAGTAAGTCAAAACAAAAGATGGGCTTATTTAGCTACTTATGGTAAACAATCTCTTGTTCCTGATCAGTTAGGAATGGCCATTTTCTACGAAGTGAGTACAATAGAATCTGAAGTAAATGCAGAATTTGATCATCTTTTAGTTTTCAAACCTTCAAACCAAACCGTATCCTTTTACTTTTTAGGTGCTTGGGAGCAGGAAAAAGACGGAATTAAAAATAAAGAAGCTTTTATAAAATACTTGGACGAAAAACTAATCGAACTCAACAAAAAAGGCAAAATTTAATCATTAAGAACAATTTAATCATGAGAAAAAATAGTTTTATCAACCTTTTAATAATTGTTCTAGCAGTATGCGAAGCTAGTATTATGAATGCGCAAATCATTTCTCCAAAACTAAAATGGTCAGAGCGCATGGCAGCTACCGTAATGCTACAACACCAAGAATCGTATATGATAGATCATGCGACTTCTCCAAAATGGGATTATGTTCACGGATTGGTTTTGACTGCAATGGAAGAATTGAATAAAAAACATCCCAACCCAAAGTATACCGAATACATAAAATCGTATGTAGACAAACTCATCCAAAACGATGGAACTATTGATAGCTACAAATTTGATTCGTACAATATTGATATGGTAGTAGCTGGTAGATTATTGTTTGATGTTTATGCCAAAACCAAAGAGGAAAAGTATCTAAAAGCATTGCAAACGCTTAGAAAACAAATCGAAGAACAACCTAGAACAGTTAGTGGTGGATTTTGGCACAAAAAAATATATCCTAACCAAATGTGGTTGGACGGATTGTATATGGGAGAGCCTTTTTATATCCAATACACTATGACTTTTGAAAATGGAAAAAGTCTAGATGACATCGCTAAACAATTTGAACTCATTCAAAAAAATGACCGCGATCCTAAAACCGGATTGCTTTATCATGCTTGGGACGAAAGCAAACAAATGCCTTGGGCCAATAAAACGACTGGAACATCTCCAAATTTTTGGTCACGCTCCTTGGGTTGGTATGCTATGGCATTGGTTGATGTCTTAGATTATATGCCCAAAAATCATCCAAAACATAAAGAATTAGTAAGTTATTTGAACCAATTGGCCTCAGCATTGGTTCCTTTTCAAGATGAATCAGGACTTTGGTATCAAGTTACAGATAAGGGAAATCAAGGCGGAAATTACTTAGAAGCCTCTGGAACAGCCATGTTTAGTTATGCTTTTGCAAAAGGAGCAAATAAGGGATATTTACCTAAAAAATACAAAAAAATCGCTCAAAAAGCCTTTAATGGTCTTACAGGAAAATTGGTTAAAATTGGCTCAAATGGCGAAGTAATCATCACTCAAGCCTGTGCAGTGGCTGGACTTGGTGGAAATCCTTACCGAGATGGCTCTTTTGAGTACTATGTAAACGAAAAGAAAAAAGACAACGACCCAAAAGCAACTGGGCCTTTTATTTTAGCTGCTTTAGAGTTGAATAAGTAAGTTCATCATATTAATCTTTTATAATGCTTTTTGAAATGAGGTACATACAAAGAATTATAAATGTTATGGTTTGTATTTTTGTTTCTAATATAAATATTCTGGCTCAAAGCTCCAGCGAGATCCTAAATACGAGTACAGTAGTAAAGGTAGAAGTACAAACCAATGAAAATTATTTTGTGGTAGATGCTAAAGGATCTGGCAATTTCACCAAGATTCAAGACGCCATAAATGCGGCTCGTTCCTATCCCGACCAACGCATTATAATCTATATCAAAAACGGAAAATACTACGAAAAAGTAAAAATCCACGCTTGGAACACCAAAATTTCCCTCATTGGCGAAAGCAAAGAAAACACGATTATCACTTTTGACGACCACTTCAAAAAAATGAACATAGGGCGAAACAGCACCTTTCACACCTACACCGTTTTAATAGAAGGAAACGATTGTATGGTTCAAAATTTAACCATCGAAAATAGTTCGGGCGAAGTCGGACAAGCAGTTGCGCTCAATGTCAATGCCAATCGGGTAAAAATTGAAAACTGCAATCTCTTAGGCAATCAAGACACGCTCTACACCTCAGGCGAGGGAACCAAAAACTATTTCAAAAATTGCTACATCGAGGGCACCACCGATTTTATTTTTGGCGATGCCACGGTTTTGTTCGAAAACTGCACACTGCACAGCAAAAAAGATTCCTATATCACCGCAGCTTCAACGCCTCAGGACAGCACTTTTGGCTACGTTTTCAAGAACTGCAAACTCACCGCAGACGCTAGTGTCAAAGAAGTTTATTTGGGCAGACCTTGGCGTTTCTACGCGAAAACCGTTTTCATCGATTGTACGATGGATGCTCATATTCTGCCACAAGGATGGCACAATTGGTCAAAACCCGAAGCCGAAAAAACCAGCTTTTATGCCGAATACAACTGTTCTGGCGTAGGCTTTCAACCGCAAAAAAGAGTCCCGTGGTCGCATCAACTCACCAAGAAAGAAGCTAAAAAGTATACTATTGAAACCATTCTTAATGACAAAATCAAAAATTGGTACCTAACCTCTAAATAATTAATTTTTAGGAGCAGTAACAATGGGAATTTAAGGAAACAAAGTCCCGCTATCCGTTCCACCCGAGCGATAGCGAACTGACGAAGTAATCTTTTGTGCCATCCCGAAGTTTCGGGACCAGCACAAAAGGATTTTCACTACACCCGAGCGATAGCGAACTGGCGAAGCAATCGTGGCTAGCAGCCAAGAAATCACACTCTTTGTTTCAGCCTTTAAAACAAAATGATAAATACCACCAAAAATGAAAAAATACCTGTTATTCTTTGTCTGCATCAGCCTAAGTAGTTGGGCACAAAACGCACCTTTTCCCACAGAAAAAGTCAATACTATCCTAAATCGTATCGTGTTACCCAACATTCCTTCATTCACCATAAAAGTAACCGCATTGGGAGCCAAAGGAGATTCGATAAGCAATTCAAAGCCCGCTTTTGATAAAGCAATGGCGCTTTGTAAAAAGAAAAACGGCGGAACTATCCTTGTCCCAAAAGGTGTCTATACGTTACAAGGGCCGCTTCATTTTGTGAGTAATGTTCGCTTGCATTTAGAGGACGGTGCCAAAATCAGATTTGGTTCTAATCCAAAAAATTATCCGCTAGTTTTGACCAGTTGGGAAGGCACGACGCTGTACAATTACAGTCCATTGATTTATGGAATTGGTTTAGAAAACATTGCCATTACCGGAAACGGAATTATCGATGGAGAAGCCAAAAACACTTGGATAAAATGGAAACCGCTCGAAAAGAAAGACCAGCTTTTGAGTAGAGAAATGAATCATCAAAATGTTCCCATCAAAGAGCGAGTTTTTGGAGAAGGACATTACCTAAGACCACAACTCATTCAATTCATCGACTCCAAAAATATTCTCATCGAAAATGTTCAAATAGAAGATTCACCATTTTGGTGCATTCATTTGTTAAAAAGTAAAAGCATTACAATTCGTGATTTAAAATACAAAGCATTCAATAACAATAACGACGGCATCGACCCCGAATATTCGAGCGATGTCCTAATCGAAAACATTTCTTTTGATAATGCCGATGATAACATTGCCATAAAATCAGGAAGAGACCACGAAGGAAGAGCCAATAGCGCCAACCCAAGCCAAAATATTGTCATCCGAAATTGCAATTTTAAGGGACTGCACGGAGTAGTGTTGGGCAGCGAGATGTCGGCTGGAATTCAAAACATTTTTGTAGAAAACTGCAAAACGATTGGCTACCTCAAAAGAGGCATTTACCTAAAAACCAATGCCGACCGTGGTGGCTATATCAAAGATGTTTTTGTAAACAATCTACAACTTGACGAGGTAGAAGACGCCTTGCATATCACTTCCAACTACCACGGCGAAGGCAGTGGTTATGCTTCAAGCATTAGCAACATCAATTTTTCGAATATCCTTTGCAACAAAGCCACACAAACCGGCATTGTAATTCAAGGTTATCCGGATTTAAAAATAAAAGATATTTTCTTTAATAACATTCATATCCAATGGGCTAAAAATGGTATTTCAAGTCAAAACGCTGAAAATGTTGTGCTGAACGAAGTCACTATTGGAGAAAAAGCCAGTATTCCAACCTCTGTAAAATAAGATTAAAATGAAAAAGTACTTCCTACTAATTGCCTGCATCACCCTAAGCGGTTGGGCACAAAAAACGACCATTTACACCATTGGCGATTCGACTATGGCCAACAAAGTAGCGCCTGAACAAAACCCCGAAAGAGGATGGGGACAAATGCTACCCACTTTTTTTTCAGATAATGTGGTGATAGACAACCGCGCCGTCAATGGTCGAAGCACGCGCAGTTTCATTGATTTAAAATTATGGGATGCTGTATATAATTCACTTAAAAAAGGAGATTATGTCTTTATCCAATTTGGCCACAACGATGGCAAAGTAACCGACCCAACTCGCTACACCAATCCGCACACAAGCTACAGACACAATTTGATTCGTTTTGTAGAAGAAACCAGGAAAAAAGGAGCGACCCCTATCTTATTTTCTTCCATAACCCGAAGAAACTTCAACGAGCAAGGTGTTTTGATTGACTCACATGGTGATTACACGCAAGAATTAAGGCTAGTCGCTCAGGAATACAAAGTCCCTTTTATCGACATGCAATATTATACAGAACTTCTGGAAGAATCCTATGGAGTAGAAAAATCAAAAGAATTACATCTGCACTTTGCCCCAGGAGAAAATAGCTATATCCCAAAAGGAATTGAGGATAATACGCATCTGTCTGTAAAAGGAGCCACAGAAATTGCTAAAATTGCTGCGCAACAAATAAAAGCACTCCACATTCGCTTATCCAAAGAAGTGAAATAAACCAGATAAAACCGTAATGTTTTTATCCCATATAACAGGAAGTGTTGCTTGTGAATTGATGTTTAAAATTTGTTTGATTTATTTTAACAACAATTTCTTTTTGGGCGGTGAACCATCGTTTTTTTATTAAATCGTTCAAAAATGGTAAAAACACGTTCAAGCTTATTCCATTCAAGAGTATATAAAGATTGTGTCCCACTTAATTTTCTACATATTAGATTTCCTTCTAGCAAATCTTTTAAATGTTTAGAAACGGTAGATTGAGACAAGGGTAACTCGGCCACAATTTCCTTGCAAGTTCTATCCTTATGTCTTGAGAGTATGGCTATAATTTGGATTCTTGCAGGATGGGATAAACATTTTGCCAATTGTGAAAGTTCTAGATCTAAACTGTTAAAATTGTTATTTACTTTCATATTAATCGTGTTTTATAGATAATTAGTTTGGACATTTTGAAAATTATTAATTCAGTGTAAGTTTTTATTATTCAGTGTTTTATGTTGATTTTAATGAAGCATAATCGTAAAAATACGATAAATTATTAAAACTTAAACACATTTAGTTACGTAGTTTTATAAAATCTATATTTTATAAAAATGAAGTACATTTTCACTTTTTTAATTCTGTTTTGTTCAGGATTATTATTCGCTCAAGAAACTACTGGAATAGTAAAAGGAACCATAACAGATGAGCAAAATAATACCTTGCCATTTGCTACTATTTCTATTCTTCAAAAGTCAACAGGAATAAAATATGCAACGCAATCACAAGCAGATGGCTATTATGAATTCAATCAGTTACAGCCAGCGTATGATTATGAAATTAAAATTGTGGTGGAAGGGTTTAATACCTTACTTTCAGATGCTATTCAAGTACAACTTGGTAAAACTACTAAACTTGATTTTATACTTTTTGCAAAAGCAGAAGTATTGCAATCAGTAGTAGTTGTAAACAATGCTGAGTCTAAAAAAGGAAATGAAAAGCGTTTAAAAATAGATGTAATTACGAACCTTCCTACGGCAAATAGAAGTATTCAAGATGCTACGCGATTACTACCAGAGGCAAACCTAAATTCATTTGGAGGGGCTAACTATAGGTTTAATAATTTATCTATTGATGGGAGCGCCACAAATGATGTTTTAGGCTTTCAAGAGCCAGCGAGTGGTGCAGCAGGATCAACTGCTTCAGGAACTCCAGGAGGTTTAGCAGGTACGCAACCGATAGGTTTTGGAGCCATAAGTGCACTCTCTGTAAAAACTGCCCCATTTGATGTAACTTTTGGGAATTTTACAGGTGCAAGCATCAATGCAGTTACTAAAAGTGGTACGAATAAAACAACTGGTCTTGCCTACACCTTTGTGAAAAATAGAAATTTAGTAGGTACTTACGCTGATGGTATTAAGCAACAAAAAGCAGCTTTTAATGACTATACCTACGGTTTTAGTATTGGCGGAAGCCTAGTTAAAAACAAATTGTTTTATTTTTTTAATGCAGAATTGGCCGATAGGAATGAAACGGTCTTTAATGCTCCTGGAAGTATAACTTCCAATATTTCTGCTGAAACGGTTGCCCTTATAGCTGATAGACTTAAAACAAAATATAATTATGATCCAGGAACTGCACTCAATGCCCAAATAGAGCGCAAGAATTCCAAACTTTTTTTAAGATTAGATTACAACATTAGTGATGATCATAAATTAACGTTGAGAAATAATTTTGTTAAAGGCTATGCTGATAATCTAGAATGGACTCCCACTGTTTTTAATTTTACAAATCAAGGATACAGGCACAATTCTACTACAAATAGTATTGTAGCAGAGCTAAAAAGTAAATTCACAAATCGGCTTTCAAATAAAATGACAGTTTCTTTATCAACGGTAAATGATGATCGCACTTATGAAGGTCGTGTTTTTCCTCATTTAGAAATTATTGACAATACCTCAAATACTGTTTTTGCAGGAACGTATAGAGAAGCTTCTATTTACGGTTTAAGTTTAAATACTATTCAGTTTACAAATAATCTTATATATTATCACAAAAATCATAAATTTACCGCTGGAGTTTCATCAGAAATTAATAGTATTGAATATCGCTTTTTAACGGCTTTCAATGGTAGATGGCAATACAACTCTGTAGCTAGTTTCTTGGCTGATCAACCCAACCGCGTAAGGGGAGTGTACAATATTGAGAATAACGATTTTGAGTTTAATAAAAAGACCCCATCAGCAGATTATGGAGTCGTATTAGGTAGTGTTTATTTACAAGATGAAATTAGACTCTCAAAAAAGTTTACAATTTTAGCTGGAATTCGTTTAGATTGGCAAAAAACGCCCACCGCTTTTCCTATTTCTGATGAAATTCAACGTACACCAGAGTTTTCGGGGTATCAAAATAAAATAAATAGTGCGCCAATTATTAATCCACGTTTTGGCTTTAATTATGCAATTGATACCGATGGGAGATATACTTTGAAGGGAGGAACAGGTCTATTTACAGGTAGAATGCCTTTTGTGTGGTATGCTTATGAATATTATATTTCCGGAACAAAATATTTTAATATAGATTACCGCCCTACAACAAGTTTGGATATTAACGAAGATTTAAGTCAGTTAGAATCTTTACAAAATAGAAAATTGACCGAAGTAAATTTAGTAGATACTAATTTCAATTTACCGCGTGATTGGAAAAGTAATCTTGCGCTTGATGTAGCTTTAAAAAATAATTTTGCCTTAAACTTTGAAGCAACTTATACCAAAACTTTAGATGGGTTGTTGTTTCAATCTATAAATAGGAGAGAGGATCAAAAAAGTAATTTTACGGGAGCTGATCAACGTCCGTATTACAATACCTCAGCAGAGAGCATTAAAATCAATCCTAATTTTACAAATGTTTTTTTATTGACTAATACTTCACAAGGATATAGATACAACTTCACAATAGGGCTTACTAAAACAGAAAGCAATTACAATGGATTTTTAGGGTATACGTATGGAGTGAGTAAAGACATTTCAAGCACTAATAGGAATTCACATGCGGCAAATTTTGAATGGAACCAAGCCTTAGTAGCCAATTCACCTGAACTCACCGCTTCAAATTTTGATTTACGTCATAAAATTGTTTCCTATCATTTTTATGATATTTATTTTAAATCGAGCAGTTTTAAAGTAGGTTTATTATACAATGGTAGATCAGGGAGTCCATTTACATTTGTTTATGAAGGAGATATTAATAGAGATGGTTCAGCCAAAAACGATATTATTTATATTCCCAGAGATCAATCAGAAATTAGACTTCAAAATATAGTGGATAGGAATAATACTGTTGTTGTATCTGCAGCTGAGCAATGGCTACAGCTTAATGACTTTATCAATAACAATGATTATTTGAATAAGAACAGGGGTAAATATGCTAATCGGAATGCGGCAAGAACGCCATGGAATCATCAAGTAGATTTAAAACTCATGTATGAAACAAAACTTTTTAAAAATAAAGTAGAGTTTGCCATTGACTTTTTTAATGTAGGTAATTTAATTTCAAAAAATTGGGGCACCCAGGTTTACGTTCCTAATATTAATAACTCGGGTTATGCACTTCTAGATTTTGTTCGAATAGAAAATCAACAACCCGTTTTTCAATTTAAAAATCCAAAAGGTACACCTTGGTTAGTTGATAATTTAAATTCAAGATGGCAGGGACAACTTAGTGTGAGTTATCATTTCTTATAAGAGTTATTTTTTAACTCTAAAATGAGCCAACAGAATTATTCATGTGACCTATGGATAATTCTTTTTTTTTAAAGAATTATAAAATTAGGCAGAAAATAATAGGTAAAGATAAAATATAAAAAAAGCGTTGCAAATGCAACGCTTTAGTGGGGAGAGCAGGATTCGAACCTGCGAAGTTTTCACAGCAGATTTACAGTCTGCCCTCGTTGGCCGCTTGAGTATCTCCCCAAGACTTAACAAGTATAACTCGTTGTGCTAACCGGGTGCAAATATAGCAACAGTTTTTAAGTTTCCAAACAAATTTTGAACTTAATTTCGCTATTTTTTTTAATCACTTGGTATTGAATAAAATAAAAAAACCTCCATTACGGAGATTTTTTTATTTTTATTAAAATAGGTGTCTATTTAGCTAAAAGTTCTAAAACTTTTGTTCGTAGCGCTTCGCCACGTAAGTTCTGTGCTACTACTTTACCAGATGCATCAAGTATAAAAGTAGCTGGAATTGATTCTACTTTATATTGAGCGGCGATAGGTTCGTCCCAGAATTTTAAATTAGAAACTTGGTTCCATGTTAACTTGTCTTTTGCGATAGCTTCTTTCCAAGCCTTGGCATCTTTATCAAGAGAAACACCAATAATATTTAGTCCTTTAGCATGTAATTCTTTGTATAACGCAACTACATTTGGGTTTTCTTGGCGGCATGGTCCACACCAAGACGCCCAAAAATCTACTATTGTAACTTTTCCTAAACTTTCCTTTAGTGAAATCATTTTTCCTTCAGGATTAGGAGCTGAAAAATCTGCTCTTCAGTTACCTCCTGGCATTGCTGGTGCAGGAGCAGCACCTACTGCAGCAGGAGATTTTCTTTCAGCAATTTTAGTTTTGATTGCTATTCCTGGTTTTGTTTTTTTCAATGACTCTTCAAGACCATTATATAATTTCTCTGATTTTGCAACGTCAGTTGAAGGATCATTTAACATACCTTGTATAATCAGTGCTGAAATGAATGATTTAGGATGCGTTTCAGCATAAGTTAAATATTTGTTTTTTGACGCAGTATTTACTTCTTCCTGAATTTTAGAAAACTCTTGCATCAATTTATTGATAACAACGGTATCTTTTGTTTGTTGAGCTGTATTCATAGCAGCCATATTTTTAGTTTGAAAATCCATAAGTTTCTTTTGAACTTTAGTCATTTCTTCATTGAAAGCCATGAATTCGTCATTGTTATATGTTCCTGAAACTTTTGATTTTTGAATACTATCTTTGTTTACTGCTATAGTTACCTCAGCATTTTCTAAGATAAAAGGTATTTTAGCTTGAGCTCCCTCTAGTTGTAAGGTATAAAAAGCAGGTTCAGTGATGTTACCTTTCATCTCAAATTTACCATTTTCAACTTTTACAGTATCTTTTGCAAGCAACATTCCTGTAGCGTCTTGAGTTTCTAGAATAATCGTTTTACCATTATCAACACCAGTAGCTGTTCCTGTAATCAAGTACTCATCTTTCCCAACTTTGCTACAAGAAATTAATACGACAGCAGCAGAAAGTAATAAAATTATTTTTTTCATTATAAATTAGTTAATATAGTTATATCTGCAAAAGTATTTAAAAATAATAAATTACAAATATAATAACTACCTAATTTTTTGTTATAAAGTGCTATTTATTATGTATAAACATAACGTTTAGTAGCGTTTTGTAATCAATAAAGAATGTGAATTTTAACTTTTCATTTTTTTTTCAAAAAAAAAGCACCCCATAAGGAGTGCTTGAATGTTTATTGTAAGTGCTTAGTCTTGATTGGTTGTTTTTCTCCAAGTAAAAGCATTTAAAATGTGTCTTTTTGCAAATCTTCCAGGTGAATCAGCATTTACCATTTTTACATAAGTAGCTTTTGGTACACTAATATACTCATAAACACTTCCGTTTGAAAAATTAATAATCAATCTACCTTCAACAAATTTATAATCAGTAATTGTTGATGTTGTAATTGTTTCAGTATATTCAGGTAAGTTTGCTTTTATAGTTTCAGGATTGATGCTAACCAAAAAATGGTAGGCTTCAATGATTTTTTTACTATTTTCTTCAGCTGCTTTTAATCCAGCTTCATCACCTTGAAATTTATCTGGGTGTGCTTCCTTCATCGCATTACGATAAATGGTCTTCAAATCTTTCAGCTCAGCAGTTTTATCTACATTTAGCAATTTGCGGTATTCAACTATTTTTTTCATAAATATGTAACTACTTGTCTTTTTGTATATAAGGAATACAATTTTGTTTTAAATGGACAAATTTTTTGCAAAGGTACACTTTTTTTTATTTTTTGCGATTTTGTCTAAAAAAAATCTTCGAATAGTTTTAATGAAAATTATTTTAAGCTTTACTTAATACCTTTATTGTTGAGGCTTATAATTTGCTTTATCAAAATTCTTAGACTTTTTAGGGTATTTACCGTGGCTAATATCACTAGGGTTTTCAATGATTGATTTTATAGTGACCATATCACCTAAATTGAATTTTGTTGCCATTTTGTAGTCTAACAAATATTCTCCACAAAAAAAGTTGTTGTTTTCATCTTTTTCAATAACTCCTGTGTAGATTCCTTTTTGTAACATTCTTTCTTCGTTAGCTTTTGTCATCTTTATCTATTTTATTTAAGTGAGCAAATTTAATCATTTTTAATTTGAATTATCAGTAAATACTCTTCTTGATTATATTTGCACTATGCAGAAAAAATTTAAACCTAGCCCTAATTCTTTTAAAAACACTTTTTGTGTTTTTTATGAAACTACTCTTGATGCTATTTCTAATTTAAAAGTGCAGTATGACAGTAAATCAGGTAGTAAATATTATTATACTAAAAAAGGAATGTATCGCTTATCAAATCATTGGGGTAGGTTGGCCAATTGTAAATGGAGACTGGAGTCACTTGAACTAGAAACGGACTCTAAATTTAAATTAGGATTTGCGTCTTGGGAAAGTTTTTATCCAGATAATGACATTGATTTATTGTATTATCTTGAGGTAAATTATGATAAAGATCTGGTTCAATATCAGCATAAAAACAATCCTGATTTTGATAAAAAAGCCGTTTTACGAACAAGCTCTGAAACAAGAAAACGAATCAAACAAGTTAGAAATATACTGCAGTTATCATCATGGGCTAAGTATTTTGATTCTGATATTGATGATTTGAGGAAGTATATTGTAGAGCAACTATTGTATAGTAATAAAACACTTGACGAAATAAAGAAAGAGTGTAAGTGATTTTAAATTCTTTATCTATTCATCGGATGCAATTAATATTATATCATTTACGGTAACCGGTTTTGAAATGTATCCTAATATTGTTTTAAATTTTTTTGATTTTGTTTTATCTTCAACAGCTATGGATGAGCTTACAATATAAATACGGATTTTATCAAGAGATTTTGGTTTTAAGTTGTTTAATTCCTCCATGAATTCCCATCCATCCATAATTGGCATATTTATATCTAATAAAATGATGTCAGGTACTGCTTCATTGTTATTAATAACTTCCTGGAGTTGATAAAGTGCATCTTTTCCATTTTTAAATGGAATAATTTGTGAGAACATAGCTGATCTATTTATTATTTTACTAACAATTATTTGGTAAATAGGATCGTCATCAACAATCCATATTGTTTTATTTGTCATAGAATATAAATTTTAAATGTTGTTCCTATGTTAGGTTCACTTTCAACAGTGATGGTTCCGCCCATTGCATCAATTTGATTTTTTGTAATGAATAATCCAATCCCTTTAGATTCAGAATTTGTAGTAAAGGTTTTGTACATTCCAAAAAGTTTGTCTGCGTTTTTTATAAGATCGATACCTATTCCGTTATCAGATATTTCAAGAAATTTTAAATTATTTTCTATATGGTAACTGATTTTTATAATCGCTGTTCTATCTGGGTGTCTATATCTAATAGAATTTGAAATTATGTTGTACAGAATACTTTCTAAATAAGCTGGATTGTAATTTATGATTGTGTCAAGTGGAACGTGGCTTAATATTGAAATATCATTTTTTGAAATTTGTTCATTTAGCACATTTAGTGCTGTTGAAATGTATTCATTTAGATTTAATGGCATTAAAACTAAGCTAATATTAGTTCTTATATTAATGACTTCGTTCAAATGGAGCATCGTTTCATTTAGAGAGTTTGATACCGTTTTTAATAACTGAAGCATTTCATTTTTCTCTTCCTGAGAGTCTGTATTTTCGAGAAATGAAACAATGGAGGCGATATTGCTGGTATGAGACCTTAAATTATGAGATACAATATATGAGAAGTTGAGCAAGCGTTTGTTTTGTTCGCTAACAATTTCAAAAGAGTTATTAAGTTCATTTTCGGCTTCTTTACTTTGGGTAATATCAATCATGATTCCGCGTAACATGTTCGGTTTTCCATGGGCATAGATTATATTTACTATATCTCTGAGCCATACAACTTTTCCGTCTTTAGCAATCATGCGGTATTCAAAATCGTGATCTTGATTGTCATTTACTTTTATTTTACAGTAACTCTGGACCCATTCTTTATCTTCTGGATGAATGTGATTGCTCCAAAAATGCGGATCATTTACCCACTCTTCTGGTGTGTAACCCAAAATATTAGTTACTTTATCACTAATAAAACCAAAATTATAAGTAGTTGCATCACATTCCCATACAATTCCATCTATGGTATTTATTAATGATTCTACATTTTGTTTTGTGTCGATTATAATTCTTTCAGATTCAAGTCTATTAGTTATGTCCTCTGTTGATACAATAACGCGTTCAAATGTATTTTTGTATCCTTGCACTAGATTCCACCTTAAATTAATAGACCTGAATTCCCCTTTTCCATTGCGGATCAGCGTATCAATAATGAATTGCTTCTTTCCCTGAGTGATGGCTACTAAATTATTAATGAAATCATTTCTAGACTTTAAATTAATTAGCTCGCTTTTATTACTTATTAGTTCGTCAATATTTTTGACTTTATAAAGTTTTAAGCAGGCCTTATTAGCATTTATCACTTTTATTAACGAGTGACATTCATCAACATCATTTGGGTTTTGATTAAAATACTCTAAAACAGATTCGGTACTTTTATTAATTAATTTTTTTTGTTCTAAGTATTTTTTTACTTCTGAAAAATCTTCTTCGCGGAGCGGTAGCGGACTGTCATCAAACAAGCTTTTAAATCTAGTCTCACTTTTTTTAATAATTTTTTCGGTAGTTTTTTTTAGTGTGATGTCTTCAACGATAGCAATAACATTTTCTCTATTTTGGTTGGTGCCTAATAAAGGTGTTACCGTAAGATTAACCCAAATTATATCACCTTTTTTTGTAAAATATCTTTTTTGCATAGCATATTCATTGATACGTCCATTTTTTAATTGATCTACATTAGTGATATCTTGCTCAAGATCATCTGGATGCGTAATGGATTGAAAGTTTTTAAGCTTCATTTCTTTTTCAGTATATCCTAGCATTTCACAAAATTTACTATTGATTTCCAAGAAATTTCCAGTTACAGGGTCTACACTTGATATTCCTAGAGCGGCTTGATCAAAAATTGTTTTGAACTTCATTTCGGTATCCAAAATTTTATTGGCTTGAAGCTTAACTAATGATTGTAGTTCGTTTGGTATTTTTAACAATGTAGTTACCAGTAATCCTAAGATACCTGCGAGAACAAAGCCTAAAATACATGGGATTAAAATAGCAGAATATAAATAGGATTTATTTTTTGAGATTAAATATAATTTCCAATCTCCATCGGCAATTTTTGTAGAAATATAGTATTTACCTTCAAGATTGGTAGGGTTGTTAATATAAAAAGTTTCTTTTTTTTTATCTGAATTAAACTTTGAAAATTGAAAATAATACTTTGAATTATCGATGTTTTTAATGCCGGAAACTTCTAAAAAAGTATTTAGTTTGATAACTACAGCCGCAAATCCCCAAAATATTTTTTTTTTATAAACAGGCAATCGTCCTACAATTGCAATACCGCCTTGCCGTAACTCAAGTGGACCAGCAAAGTACATTTTTTGACTAGATATAGATTTTAAGCTTTCTACCCGAAGATTTTCAGTAGTTATTATATTTAGACCAATCGCTGCTTCATTTCCCTTAATAGGGTAAACGTATTTTATAACACCTTTTGGTACTAGTTCTGCAGCCCTAATTGTATTGTTAGATCTAATTAATTGCTTACTCACATATTCAAAGTCTTTTGGGATTCCCTTATCATTAATTGTTAAGGCAAGCGTTAAAGTTGCTGTATAGTAGTTTTTAAGTGATTGATTAATGTTTTGATATACAGCGTTTAGAATGTTATTCATTTCGCGTTGTTCAAGTTCTTTAACAAGCTGATATTGTTGAAATGTAATTAACGTTGTAATAATGCTTAAAAATAAAAAGGATAGAACACCAGTTGTTTTTGGTCTTAGGATAAACCATCTTAAAAATTTTATGTATTTCCTTTTTAAAATCATCTATAGAACCGTGTATGTGTAATGATTAATAAGAACATAAATATACCAAAAAAATGTTAAGTAGTTTCTAAATGTAAAAAAAAAGTGTAAAACAATTATTTGTTTTAAAATAAATAACTAAAAAACAATGTGTTTTTTTACACAACATACCGGCTGTGAACCTGATTTTGCTATATTTTCAAGAAATAATCTTAATCTAACAAATAAATCCGACCTTTGTAACTTAATTTAAAATACTGCAGTTGTAATGGGAAGGAATAATGAAAAAAATATAAAAAAGCATAACGATAAGCTGCATAAAGCACAAGATAAAGCTAAACAAGCCGTTTTATTGCGGAAAGAAAAGCTTAAATTGATTACTAAAAAATTTAATGAGGATAAAACAACAGAATAATAAGGTGACATGGAAAATACAAATAAATTTTTTGAATTAAAACAGGAAGTACAAGAAATAATAGATTGTATAGCTGCTAAGAAAATGCTTGACGCCAAAAATAAATTGGTACTAGTTAGTGAAACCCTTGATGAGCTTCTTGATTTTTCTGATGAAGATGAGGATTTAGTAGAGATTAGTAAATATCAAGTTTTGCTGAATCAATTGCACCAAAAAATTAATAGTTCTCTTGAGCTTTAAATTTTAGGAGGTTAAATAATAATAATTTATGAGTACAGATAAATGTCATTGTGGAACTTTACAATCATTTGAAAAATGTTGTGGACCAATATTAAACAAAAGTGTAAAAGCTATTTCTGCCGAGGAGTTGATGCGATCTAGGTACAGCGCTTATGCCACTCATAATGCTGCTTATCTCGTAGCAACTACAGTGCCTCATGCAAGAGCATTGCATCCTTTTGATGATATTTTGCAGTGGGCAAAAAGCAATACGTGGCTTGGACTTGAAATAATTGAATCTACACCTACTATTGTGCAGTTTAAGGCCTATCATAAAGATGCTTATAATAAAATTCATATTCATCACGAACTTTCAACATTTGTAAATGATAATGGAGATTGGTTTTATGAAAATGGCGTTTTTTTAGATTAAAAAAAGCATCATTTTTAAACTAAACTCAAAATTTTGTTTGTGATTTTTAAACTAAAAGTTCATTTGTCAATAATTTTGGGGACTTTTCAGTCCATTGTCTAAATTTATTGTATGAATGGGTAAGTGAAAGTAAAATGTCAAGTTGTCAGCAATTTTTCCGCCATTTAGGAGCTAAACTGACATTTTTCATACTGACAGAATGTTGGCACAAAGATTGACTATTGCTTTTCGAGCCTTTAAATAAGTATAAAATAAAAATTAAATATAATTAAAATGGGTAAAATAATCGGAATTGATTTAGGTACTACCAACTCTTGTGTTTCTGTAATGGAAGGTAATGAAGCAGTTGTTATCCCTAATGCAGAAGGTAAAAGAACAACGCCATCTATCATCGCTTTTGTTGAAGGTGGAGAGATCAAAGTAGGAGATCCTGCTAAGAGACAAGCAGTAACTAATCCAACTAAGACTATTGCTTCTATCAAACGTTTTATGGGACAAGGTTTTGGTGAGGTTTCGGCTGAAGCAAAAAGAGTTCCTTACAGTGTAGTAAAAGGAGACAACAATACACCACGTGTGGATATTGATGGTCGTTTATACACTGCTCAAGAATTGTCAGCTATGACACTTCAAAAAATGAAAAAAACTGCTGAAGACTATTTAGGTCAAACAGTTACTGAGGCAGTTATTACTGTTCCTGCTTACTTTAATGATGCACAACGTCAAGCTACAAAAGAAGCTGGTGAAATTGCAGGTCTTAAAGTTATGCGTATCATTAATGAGCCTACTGCAGCTGCATTAGCTTACGGATTAGATAAAAAAGGTACTGATCAAAAAATTGCAGTTTATGATTTAGGTGGAGGTACATTTGATATTTCTGTTCTTGAATTAGGAGACGGAGTATTTGAAGTATTGTCAACTAATGGTGATACTCACCTTGGTGGAGATGATTTTGACCAAACAATCATTGACTGGTTAGCTGATGAGTTTTTATCAGAAGAAGGTGTTGATTTGCGTTTAGACCCAATGTCATTACAGCGTATTAAAGAAGCTGCTGAAAAAGCTAAAATTGAATTGTCTTCTTCTGCTGAGACTGAAATCAACTTGCCATACGTAACAGCTACTGCTTCTGGACCAAAACACTTAGTTAAAAAATTATCTAGAGCTAAATTCGAACAATTATCTGATTCTTTAGTAAAACGTTCTATGGCTCCTGTAGCTAGAGCATTAAAAGATGCAGGTTTATCTGTTTCTGATATTGACGAAGTGATCCTTGTAGGAGGTTCTACTCGTATGCCAAGAATTGCTGACGAAGTAGAGAAATTCTTTGGTAAAAAAGCGTCTAAAGGAGTTAACCCTGATGAGGTTGTTGCAATTGGAGCAGCTATTCAAGGTGGAGTTCTTTCTGGAGATGTAAAAGATGTATTGTTACTTGACGTTACTCCTTTATCTTTAGGTATCGAAACTATGGGTGGTGTTATGACTACATTAATTGAAGCTAACACAACTATTCCAACTAAAAAATCACAAGTTTTCTCAACTGCTGCTGATTCTCAACCAACTGTTGAATTACACGTTCTTCAAGGTGCTAGAGCAATGGCTGCTGATAACAAAACTATCGGTCGTTTCAACTTAGACGGTATTCCACCAGCACCGAGAGGAGTTCCACAAATTGAAGTAACTTTTGATATTGATGCTAATGGTATCATCAAAGTATCTGCAACTGATAAAGGAACTGGTAAATCTCACGATATTCGTATCGAAGCTTCTTCTGGATTAACTTCTGAAGAAATCGAAAGAATGAAACAAGATGCTGAAGCTAACGCTGAATCTGATAAAGTTTTAAGAGCGAAAGCGGAGAAAATTAATGAAGCTGATTCTATGATTTTCCAAACAGAAACTCAATTGAAAGAATTAGGTTCTAAATTAGCTGATGATCATAAAGTAGCAGTAGAATATGCATTAACTGAATTGAGAATGGCTCACCAGTCTCAAGATGTTCCTGCAATTCAAACAGCTCTTGATAACATCAATGCAGCTTGGAAAACAGCTACTGAGGCTATGTATGCTCAAGGTGAACAACCACAAGGAGAGCAACCACAAGGTGAAGCTACTCAAGGAGACAACGTAGAAGACGTAGAATTTGAAGAAGTAAAATAATTTTTATACCATATTATAAATGGAAATCAATTTAGATATCATTTCAAATTGATTTAAAATTATCCTGATATTAAAACCGAGTAAGCAATTACTCGGTTTTTTTGTTTTATAGAGTGTTGGTTTTTTCTTCACTTGACATATTAGCGATGACTGCTGCATGCGGAAAAGTAATGGCAGCTAAGAATGAGAAAAAAAGTGCATTAAAAAACTGCTCGTCTTTACAAATAAAAAACAAAACGGCTATACCTATGATGGAAACGAACCAATAGATAAAAGCAGCTCTGCAGTAGGCTTTAAAGTGTGTTATATTGAATGAACCATTTAAAAAGATTACTTGGTCAATTATAGATGGAATACTATGCCATAATACAAAATATAAAGCAAATCCCCATATTAAACTAGAAGCCTTAAAAAGTATTGCAAATAGTATTAAAAAGAATATTTCTAGAGCAATTTTACCTCTTAAGGATTCAAATTTCCAGAACAAGTAACAAATATAAAGTCCAAATAGTAAAGCCGTGATTTGTAAAGCTATAGTGAATGCAACTAAAGGAACCATCACATGCGTAATTTTATTTACAATATCTTGAACCTGGTTGCTGTGAAAATAGAATAAAAGTAACAGTAAAACTAAACCGTATAAAAACTGAAACATAATACAAACCAAATTATTGAGTTTGGTTTTAACACTATGCCATTGCTGTTCGCCAAAATGGTATGCACTAACTATAATAAATAGAAGTAAGGCAACTTGAGGTAAAGTATAGAATAATAAAACACCCACAAGTACAACTGTAACATAATATAGAAGTGTCTTATTTTGAGAATTCTTTTTTTTGGCAGGATTTAAATGCTGAATTAAAAGAATATCATTAGCGCCATGCAAAATCCCGAAGGTAAATATTAAGAAAAAACCGAGAATTATTTGAAATTGGCTTGTAAGGTAAGAATCAATCCATAGTCCGAAAAAGCTTGCTACAATTGCGATATTTGAATAATTTTTCATAAAAATTAATTATTGTTTAAAATTACATAAAAATAATTAAACAAAAATTAATTTGTATGTCTAAGTTTTTGTATATTTGGTTAAACAAAATATTAAAAACTATTTTTATGACAAATTTTATGTTTATTTCAGGACTAGTTGGAAAAATGTTACCAACAGATTATGTAGGGTTTACTTTTTTTGTAGGCTGTATGGCTATGATGGCCGCATCAGCTTTTTTCTTCTTATCACTGAGCCAGTTTGATAAAAAATGGCGTACATCAGTTTTAGTTTCAGGTTTAATTACTTTCATTGCAGCAG
The DNA here is from genome assembly GCF_918731615.1 of Flavobacterium sp. CECT 9288. Taxonomy (NCBI): domain Bacteria; kingdom Pseudomonadati; phylum Bacteroidota; class Flavobacteriia; order Flavobacteriales; family Flavobacteriaceae; genus Flavobacterium; species Flavobacterium sp. CECT 9288. The sequence continues at coordinate 1,343,170 of NZ_OU957226.1, forward strand.
TGCATTATTTTTACATGAGAGATTATTGGGCTTCATTTGGTGAATCACCAACATTCTTTCGTTATGTTGACTGGGTATTAACAGTGCCATTAATGTGTTTAGAGTTTTACTTAATTTTAAAGGTAGCTGGAGCAAAACAATCTTTATTATGGAAAATGATTATCTACTCTGTAATTATGTTAGTTACGGGTTATTTTGGAGAAGTTGTTGCACCAGATAGCGCTGCTTTTTGGGGTGCAGTTTCAGGAGTAGCATATTTTGCTATTGTGTATGAAATTTGGTTTGGTGAAGCGTCAAAACTTGCTGCAGCAGCTGGAGTTGAAGTACAAAAAGCACACAAAATTTTATGTTGGTTCGTACTTGTAGGTTGGTCTATTTATCCATTAGGATACATGATGGGTACTACAGGTTGGTACAACGGAATTATACCAGAAGGTAACATTGATGTAGCTTACAATATTGCTGATGCAATAAATAAAATTGGTTTTGGTTTGGTTATTTATAACCTAGCTGTGAAATCTTCAAAAGATTAATTCCATTTTTTTATATTTAATTGTAGTAAACCGAGCTAGAAATAGCTCGGTTTTTTTGTGTTTAAAAGTTTTAATTGTTTATTTTATTAGGTAAAATTATTAAACAAAATATATTTTCTCGTTGTTTTGACCCCTATAAAACAAGAGTATTATTCTAAATTTCGATTATTATTTATGCGGTTAATTTTTTCATTAAAATTAGATGCTTATCCTGGTTCCATTTTTCTATTGGTGTAATGCGTCCTAAAAGGCCATGTAGCCTAGTATTATTATAGAAGATTACATATCTTTTTAATATTAGCTCAATTTCTCCAAAAGTTCTATAATCAACTCTTTGGAACACTTCTTTTTTTAATATTCCGTGATAGGCCTCAATATGCGCATTTTCTTCTGGTGTTGCTACATGTGTGAATTCTTGCTGAACTCCTATGAGTCCAAGGTATTCTCGAACACTTTTGGCAATAAATTGACTTCCATTATCACTTCTTATCACAACACTTTCAGGGTATTGGTATTCCAAAAATAAATCTGAAAGGAAAGCAATTACTTTGTCTTGTTTTATAGAAAATGAGAAAAAATCCTTTAATATTCTGCGAGTATGAACGTCTATTATAGATAGTAAATAAGCATTTTTACCTACGTTTGGGATCCAAACCATCTTAATATCCATTTCTAAACATTCAAAAGGTTTAGTGGTGTTTACTTTTCTATACTTTACAAATTTACGACCAGAACCACTCCTTTTTATTCTGTTTTCTAGTTTTAACAAACCCTCTTCTCTCATAATTCGGTACAACTTTTTATGATTAATTAAATAACCCTCTCGTTGTAAATACGAAGTCATTAAACGGTAACCGCAGTCAATAAACTCATTACTTAAAATGCCTTTAATAGATTTAATAACCGCGCCTTGACTTACATATCCTTTAGATTTATTAAAAGTAAATTCACTAGGTTTAATACCTTTTTTATTTGAGCTTGGTCTTCGGTAATAACTACTTTGAACCATTCCTACTATAGTAATAATTTTGGTTTTACTAATCTTATGTTTACTATAAATACTATCTACTAAATCTTTCTTGGATCGGATGTCCCAAACTTTTTTTTTAAAAGTTCACGCCCAATTTCTAATTCGATTTCCTTGTTAGCTAATAATTTGCGTAGAATTCTGTTTTCTTCCTCAGCTTGCTTTAGCTCTTTACTACTAGTGTCATAAGTTACTTTTAAACCAGCTTCTCCCTGCTTCTCGTGTTTCTTCTTCCAGCTATACAAAGTGCCAGTGCTAACGCTGTATTTACGGCACGTTTCAACAACTCCTAATTCTTCTGAAAAGGATAGGATTTCTAGCTTTTCTTCTAAACTCCATTTCTTGTATTTCATATATCAAATGTACTATTTGAAATTTAAAATATCACTCCGAACTATTAAGGGGCTAAAATACTCGTGATGCTATCTTTTATGCTGTTTTAAAAAAAAGAGCTCTTTTATACATTTGTGGTTTTAATAATTTACTTTTTTAATTTGTATTTCACTTTTCAATACATATCATATTGAAATCATTTTTAAAGAAAATTTTCAATTGTAATTGGGTTCTGAATGTGATTTCCATAGATAAAAATATCATATCGATGGTAATTTTGTCTGTTTAAGAAAACTAAAATCATATTTTGATATCTTGATGATGGATTTTTTTGTGTTAATTTAAGTTCTCTCAATAGTTTAAATTAAGGATGCTGTAAAGCCCAAAAAAGCCCAAAAGTATTTTAGAGATACAATTGGGCTTATTTTAATTAAGAGTTAAATTGATGCTTTGTGAGCATGTTTATGTCATATTTAATCTGAAAAGAGAAACTGTATTTGTAATAGTTTCCCTTTGATATTTATTGTTTTGGATTTAAAGCATCGCTAATACGAGCAATTAAGTCTTGAACATGGTATTTACTTATTTTGTCAGTCATTTTTAAAGATGACATTTTTAATTCGTTTTTAAGAGCATTTAATTGTCCTCTTGCAATAGATGGTAAATCAGTTTGCGCGAGGTTTACTCTTCTTGAATTAAATCCATAAGTAACTCCCACAGGTACAGATCTTACGGTTGTTGTCCCTGGTTTTAACAATTCAATCATTTTGTCAACATATATTTTTTGAATATTTCTTCTAAAAATATCTATTGAGCTACTTGTTTTTAATTCAGAGAAAATGCCCTTGTTTAAGTCAGTTAACAATTCATCTACACTGTAGTTTTCTTTACTTGCAGAAGCGCTTTCCATTAGGCGAACCATACGGTCACCAGTCATTAAACTAGATAAGGTTGCATCTTGCATAGATTTAACAGCTTCAACGCCACTATCAGGATTGATTTTAGAAAGAACGCTTTGATCTAATAGCCATTTTGGAGTATTGAATAACTGGTTATTAAGGAATAAAACAGCATCTTTTTGAATGCTTTTAGGAACTACTTGAAATTGATTTCCTGACATGTCATACGTTTTAGGGTTGTCATAAATACCACCCACGTTTTTAGTTACGTGTCCCATGTATCTTCTGAATTGTCCAGTAAGAGCTCCGTAAAGTTCATCCAATTCAGCGTAGCTTTCACCATCTTCTTTAGACCATTCTATTAAATTTGGTAAAATTCTTTTTAAGTTTTTTATACCATATTCTGAAGCTCTCATGGCATTATCTCCAATATCTTCTGTTTGATATCTTGGGTCATAAGGACTTGATTCAGTTCCAAACCATAAACGATTGTTTTTGTAGGCTTCTTTAGTCATATCGTTCAAAACTGTTTTTTCTTGTGCTTCAGTTTTGCTGTCTTCAAAATAAGAATAACCCCATTTTATTGCCCATTTATCATAATCACCAATTCTTGGGAACAAATGTTTTACACCATCTTCTGGTTGAGCAACATAATTAAAACGAGCATAATCCATGATTGATGATGTATGTCCATTTTTTTCTTGGTATGCTGCATCTCTCAATTTTTCTACAGGAGTCGCTGAGCTAGCTCCCATATTATGACGCAATCCTAAAGTATGACCTACTTCATGTGATGAAACAAATCGGATTAATTCTCCCATTAATTTATCATCAAATTTTTTAGCTCTAGCAGCTGGATCAACAGCAGCAGTTTGAATTAAATACCAGTTACGCAATAAACTCATGATATTATGGTACCAACCGATGTGGCTTTCTAGAATTTCTCCACTTCTAGGATCGTGTACATTTGGTCCATAAGCATTTTGAATGTCGGCAGCAAAATAGCGAAGTACTGAAAAACGAGCATCCTCTAAGCTCATTGTCGGGTCATTTTCTGGCCAATATTCTCCACGAATTGCATTTTTCCATCCAGCAGCTTCAAAAGCTACTTGCCAGTCATCAATACCTTGTTTGATAAATTTTTTCCATTTTTCAGGAGTTGCAGGATCAATGTAATATACTATAGGTTTTAATGGCTCAATTAATTCACCATTTTTTTGTTTTTGAGCATCTTCTGGAGATTTAGGCTCCAAACGCCATCTTACTGCAAATACTTTATTCTCTGCTTTTTGTGATTCTTCTTCAAAAACACTGTATTCATTTGCAAAATAACCTACACGAGCATCAAAAACTCTTTTACGCATAGGTTTTTTTGGTAACAAAATCATAGACGTATTCATCTCTACCGTAACTACACCTGCATCAAGTGCTGATGGAAGGTTCACACCAATTTGTGGAGTAGGAGTAAGATTAATTCTAGGTGGTACCGTTGTAAACGTTTTTACAGTTCTAATTTCAGTATTTATTGGAAAACTACTTATTTTAGAAATATAAGATCTGTCTTTTTGAAAAGCTTGAATGTTTAACAACTGTTTCTTAATGGGATCAAGTGAAAAAGTTTGTACATCAGCATCAAAAGTAGTAGTTAAATCAAGTACATATCCTGTAATTTTTCCAGCTTCATCCTTTTTGTAGGCAAGAACGTCAAAGTTCCCAATTATAGGATCAGATGTTGAATTTTTTACGGCTTGTGCCATTGGTTTATCCTCATCTGGTGACATAATTACGTAGGTAATTGATCGTAAAAGAATGTTGTTGTTCATTCCTTTTTCAAAACGAACTACTTGTCTGTTAATTTCTTCACCACCAAAAATTCCTCCACCAGCAGGTGTTTTAGAATATCTTGTGATGGTCATAATTTCGCTACCAAGTAAGCTATCCGGAATTTCGAATAAGTACTTATTATCTGTTTTATGAACATCAATTAATCCTTTTTGGGTTACAGCAGTGGAGTCTATAACTTTTTTATAAGGTTTAGGTTCTTTTTTAGCCTCTGCTGGTTTAGCTGCTGGTTGAGCAACAGCTGTCTTGTCATTTTTTTTCTTTTTTTTGCTTTGAGCAAATGTCTCAGGAGCAGCAAAAAGTGCGATGCACGCAATAATTAGAGTTAGTTTTTTTTTAAGCATGTAATTCTACACATTATAGTTAATAATTAGTTTTGTGTAAATAAATAGAGTGCATTCGTATTTATTCATCTTTAATTATCAAATCTATTGATATATTTTTAATATTGAACTTTTAATATTTTCATTTTATAATAATTAACATAAATTAACATTCGTTTTATTTTTCTCTTTTGAACTTTTTCGTGCTACTTTTTTTAAATAAGCCTTTTAATTCTCACTACTTTTGTTTTGAGTTCCATCAGTAGGAATTTTAGTGTCACAAATATGAGATTTTCGATAGTATTACAAAAAAAGGTTACACGGATATAATGAGAAAAATAAAATATAAAAAAGGCAGGAAATTATTGCCTTATAATCTTGAATACACAGGAATCCACAAAGAAATGCAGTCAGAAATGCAATTGTTTGTTTATAATGATATTGATTTTACAGAGTACACTGATTTTAAAGTAGAAGAATTAAATCAGTTAATTGATTTTTCTAAAATAAACTGGCTCAATATTCATGGACTTAATAACGTAGATTGGTTGCAAGCCATTGGAAAGAATTTTGGAATTAATAATTTTATTTTATCCGATGTTTTAAACACGATACGAAGAACAAAATTTGAAGAATCACATGATTTTTTATTTTTCAACATTAAATCGCTTTTACCTCTCGAAAATTCAGAGAACATTAGTATTGAACAAATTAGTTTTTTGTTAAAAGATGGAATTCTAATTTCGTTTCAGGAAAAAAGAAGTGATTTTTTTTCACACATTAGAGAAAGAATTAGAACCCATTCAGGACTTGTTCGCGTAAAAGGTCCTGATTACTTATTGTATATATTGCTAGATGCAATTATAGAGAATTTTTACATTACGCTAGAAAGCGAGGAGGATAAAGTAGAAGAACTTATAAATTTAACCAAAGAAAATCCCGATCCAATAATTTTAGAGCGAATAGAGAAACATCGTGACAATTTGAATGTCTTAAAACGCGCTATTATTCCGCTCAGAGACTCTCTGTACGATATTAAAAGCATAAAAGATGATTCTATTTTTAATGTAGTTGAGACAGATACTTTTAGTTTTTTTGCTCGATTGCATCAAAAGTGTTTAGAACTTTTAGAGCAAATAGATTCGGATATGGATTCATTGGAGAGTGCTTCTAATTTCTTTTTTTCTGCTCAAACGCATAAGATGAACGAAATCATGAAAACACTTACGATCGTCTCTGCTATATTCATTCCGCTTACTTTTATTGTAGGTGTCTACGGTATGAATTTTGAAAACCTGCCAGAATTGAAATTTAAATATGGATATCATACCGTAATGGGTTTCATGTTTTTAATAGTAATTGGAATGATTATTTATTTTAAAAAAAGACGTTGGTTTTAATACTGTTTAATAACTTTAGTTTTCCTTTTGATAATTAAAAAAATAATAAAAATGAACAAAGCCATATACATCGCTACGAGTGAGCAAAACAGCGGGAAATCTATTGTTACTCTTGGACTTATGAGCATGCTTATAGGGAAAACAGCAAAAGTTGGTTATTTTAGACCTATTATTGAGGATATTGAAGAGGGTGGCTTTGACAATCATATTGAAACCGTATTAGGTCATTTTGGTCTCGATATCGCTTTTGAAGATGCTTTTGCTATTACCAAAAGCAAATTAATCAAGAAAAAAAATAAAGGAAAAATTGGGGAGGTCCTAGATTTAATTATCGAAAAATATAAAAAACTAGAAGAACGTTTTGATTTTATTTTAGTAGAAGGAACGGGGTTTAGTGGTGAAGGAACCGTTATTGAGCTTGATATGAATGTGCTGATTGCTAAAAATCTTGGAATTCCTACCATCATTGTAGGATCTGGAGTAGGGAAAACTCTCGAAGAATTATTAGACAGTTTATATCTAGCCTATGATTCTTTCAAGGTGAAAGACGTAGAAGTTCTTGCCGTAATTGCAAATAAAGTACAACCTGAAAACATAACATTAGTTACCAATGGATTATTAAAAACCTTGCCAGGTACTGTGATGGTGAGTAGTATTTCTATGATTCATCATTTAAATAATCCTACGGTGCAAGAAATTGTCAAAGAGCTGGGTGCAAAAGTACTTTTTGGAGAGGCTCACTTGAACAATCAAACAGGAAACTTTAGTGTAGGAGCTATGCAATTGAGGAATTATTTATTACATCTCAAAGAAAACAGTCTTGTTATTACTCCAGGAGACAGAGCCGATATAATCCTAGGGGCTTTACAAGCCAATGAATCGGTCAACTATCCTACAATCTCCGGTATTGTATTAACTGGAAACATTCTGCCAGAAATAAGTATTTTAAAGTTAATTGAAGGACTCTCAACCGTAGTGCCGATCATTGCCGTAGAAGAAGGAACGTATTATATTACGAATAAAATAGGCGGTATCAAATCTAAAATTTACGCCAACAACAAACAGAAAATTGAAATCTCGATTGCTACTTTCGAGAAGTATATGGATGTTGATACGTTATCCGAGAAACTAATAACGTTTGAAGCTGATGGAATGACTCCTAAAATGTTTCAGTATAACTTGGTAAAAAGAGCCAGACAACATCGCAAACATATTGTATTGCCCGAAGGCAATGATGATCGAATCTTGGCTGCAGCGTCCCGCTTACTAGAAATGGATGTAGTTGATATTTCTATCATTGGAAACAAAAAACAAATAGAAAATAAAATTATTGAGTTGGGTCTAAATTTCGATTTTTCGAAAATTAAAATAATTAATCCCATTGAATCAGAATATTACGACGATTATGTGAATACCTATTTTGAGTTGCGAAAAGCCAAAAATGTGACCTTAGGAATGGCTAAAGATTTGATGGAAGATGTTTCGTATTTTGGCACCATGATGGTGTACAAAGGTCACGCTGACGGAATGGTTTCTGGAGCTGCACATACTACACAACATACTATTTTGCCAGCCTTACAGTTTATTAAAACAAAACCCAATTCATCAGTAGTTTCCTCAGTATTTTTTATGTGTTTGGAGGATCGCGTCTCCGTTTTTGGGGATTGTGCGATCAACCCGAATCCTACTGCAGAACAACTCGCTGAAATAGCCATTTCATCTGCCGATTCGAGTTTGGCTTTTGGAATTGAACCCAAAATTGCCATGCTTTCTTATTCTTCTGGATCTTCTGGGAAAGGGGATGAAGTAGATAAGGTTCGAGCCGCTACCGAAATTGTTCGCCAAAAACGTCCTGATTTAAAAATTGAAGGTCCCATTCAATATGATGCCGCTGTGGATATGACCGTTGGGAAAAGTAAATTGCCCAATTCTGAAGTGGCAGGTCAAGCCAGTGTACTCATTTTTCCTGATTTAAATACAGGAAATAACACGTATAAAGCAGTTCAAAGAGAAACAGGTGCGTTAGCCATTGGTCCGATGTTACAAGGATTGAATAAACCGGTAAATGATTTAAGTAGGGGTTGTACCATTGATGATATCATAAATACAGTTGTAATTACAGCAATTCAAGCTCAAGGATTGTAGTTTTAATTTAAAGATTGAAGTATTAAAAGATTAAAAAATTAATCAGATAATATTTCAATTTTTTAATCTTTTAATAAAATTTAAATGAAAACAGTTATCATAAACTCAGGAAGTTCCTCTATAAAATACCAAATGATTAACATGCCAGCAAACGAGGTTATTTGCTCAGGGATGATTGATAGAATAGGCCTAGAAAGTTCCAATTTAACATACGTAACCAGTACCACTAAATTAGAAGAGACACTTTCAATTCCCAATCATAAAGTCGGCTTAGAGAAAATTGCTCAGCTCCTAATGAATCCTACTATTGGTGTTATTCAAAGTACTGATGAGGTTAAAGCGGTAGGACATCGTGTGGTGCATGGTGGTAATGATTTTTCAAATACAGTACTTATTAATGATGCTGTCAAAGATAAAATAAGACAATTATTTGAGTTGGCTCCTTTACACAATCCTGCTAATCTTGAAGGAATAATTGTTGCCGAAGAAATTTTTACAGCAGCACAACAAGTAGCTGTTTTTGACACGGCTTTTCATCAAAGTATTCCCGTAGTGGCGCATCAATATGCAATTCCAAAGTATCTTTTGACCGAGAATAAAATTAGGGTATACGGTTTTCACGGCACGAGTCACAAATATGTTTCAGAGAACGCCATTCAATATTTAAAACAAAATTCGGTTTCCTCTAGCTCTAAAATTATAACCATTCATTTAGGTAATGGATGTAGCATGACGGCAATAAAAGACGGAAAAAGTATGGATCACACACTGGGTTTTGGTCCCATGAACGGCTTGATTATGGGTACCCGAAGTGGAGATGTGGATCAATCCGTGATTTTTTACTTGGTGAACACTTTAGGATATTCATTAGATGCTGTAAATACCATGCTACAAAAACAAAGTGGTATGTTAGGTCTTACGGGTTACAGTGATTTAAGGGATATTGAAGCCAATGCTGAAAACGGAAATGTTGATTGCCAATTGGCTTTGTCCATGAATGCCTACCGTATCAAGAAATACATAGGTTCTTATGCAGCGGTTTTAAACGGATTAGATGCTATTGTGTTTACCGCTGGAATAGGTGAAAATTCTTCATACATCCGCAAGTTAGTGTGTACGGATATGGAATATTTTGGTATCGCTTTGGATGCATCCAAAAATGAAATTCGATCCAAAGAAATTCGAGAAATTAATACCGATGATTCACCAACAAAAATTTTAGTGGTTCCCACAAATGAAGAGGTAGAAATTGCCAAACAAGTATTTGAATTGCTGACTAGTTAGATATTGAGTTTTTAAGTTACCAATCCTAAACAGTATACAAATTAATGACTCAAAATAATTGATGAAATATTTAATAGTTATTGCAGCTTTTTTTCTAATAAATAATAGCGTGTTTGCTCAAAAATCTTACGAAGATAAAATAGGCTATTCGAAATTGAAATCGGATTTAGATTTTTTTTGTAACATTCGTAATAAAGCAAATTCGGGTTTATACAAGTACAGAACTGTAAATCAAATTGATAGTATAGAAAAAAAAGCTTATTCAAAGCTTTCTGATCAAACCACCTTAAGAGAGTTTTTTAATATCATAAGTGAATTAGCAGATTATGAAGGGAGCGTCCACAATGATGTTTCGTTTTCAGAAAAAATCGTAAAACAAATAGTAGTAGACTCTGTATATTTTCCAGTTCCTATAAAAGTATTAAATGGGAAAATAGTTGTAAATAGTACAGAAAGTAGTATACCACTAGGAGCGGAAATAGTTTCTATAAACGGAATAAAAGCTCTAGAAATATTGAAATTGAATTCTATTTATTATACAACAGATGGTTACAGTAATGTAGCTAAAACATTTGCTCAAGATGGTGGTTTTTCAGCTTATTTATTTTTTTCGTTAGGTAAAAAGTTGGAATATAAAGTGCTTTACCAGATGAATTCTATTGCTGGAATTAAAGAAGCTGTAATTAAACCAGTAACCCGTAAAGTATTTTCAGAGCATTATAAAAAGAGACATTCCATAATTTTAGATAGTATTTATACCAGTAAAACGCAACTTCCATACAGTTTTGAAATTATAAATCAAAACACTGTCAAACTGAATATACGCTCATTTGCAATAGGGGATAACTCAAAAGATCTTAAACATTTGCAATTTGTAAAATTTTTAGATAGTTGCTTTAATACTATGAAGAGTAATGTAAATATCAAAAATTTAATTGTTGATGTGAGAAATAATGGAGGTGGAAGTGATCCTAACGATGTAGTTGCATTTTCTTATTTAGCCAAAAATCCTTTTAAAGAAAACACAAAGGCATTTTCTAATTTCGTAAGAATTCCAAGTTGGAAAAATGTTGACTATCAAGCGTTCTTCTTGAAACGAATTATTGCAAAATGGATTTATCAAAAAGAATTAAGAGAAGAATTTTCTGTAGCAAAAGATAATGTTTTTTATCAAGGAATTTGTAATGATAATACTTTTAGAGATCCGAACAAAAACGCTTTTAATGGTCAGATATATTTATTGGTCAATCCAAAAGTAGCATCTGCAGCGAGTTTATTTGCCTCTTTAGTTGCAGGAAATACCAATGCGATTGTTATCGGACAAGAAACAAGTGGTGGTTATTACGGACACAATGGACACACGCCGATCACATATATTTTACCAAATAGTAAAATTAAATATGGGTTTTCAATTGTTAATTTAACCCAAGACGTTCAAGCGAAAGAAAAGCAACCTTTTGGCAGAGGTGTAATTCCTGATTATAATATCGAGCAAACGTATGTTGATTTTTTAAACAATACAGATACTCAAATGGAATTTTTGTTAAAATTGATTAATGCGGAAAACAAGTAAATTTGACAAGATGATTTAAAAAGATACCTTTTTTAATGAGGTGATATCAAAATCTCCAATGATTTAAAATACTTTAATTTTTTTTCCAAATATTTATCACTAAAATACATATGTTTTAAGACTAACAATAAACAGTAGAGCAACCAACTAATCCGTTATTTCAATGAAAAAAATCATATTCTTTTTTACACTATTGGTACTTGAGTTTGGCTATGCTCAAAGCATTCAATCCCCATCAGGGAAAATAGCCTTAAATTTTAAGCTAGCTCCTAATGGTCAACCCAGCTATTCTGTAAATTACAAAAATAAGCTGGCGATTTTAGAAAGTGCTTTAGGTATCAAATTAAAAGAGAAACCAGCTTTGGATGCTAATTTTGATATTCTGGATTCAAAAACTTCTAGCTTTAAAGAATCGTGGAAGCCCGTTTTAGGAGAGCAATCAAGTATTAAAAATCAATATAATGAACTTACTCTTTCGCTCATCAACAAAGAAACGAAGGTGAAAATGAATATCATTTTCCGAGTTTTTGATGAAGGTGTAGCTTTTAGATATGATTTTCCGAAACAGGCAGAGCTGAATTATTTCATCATTTCTGATGAGGTTACCCAATTTAATCTTACCGAAAACAATAAAGTTTTTTGGATTCCAGGTGATTTTGACAGCAATGAATATGAATACAACGAAACGAAATTTTCTGAAATTGATAATTCCAAAATCAATATGAACAATGGTATTGGAGTAAAATCTATTCCAGGGAAATATACGGTTCAAACACCTTTGATGATGAAAGCACCATCGGGTTTGTATCTCAATATTTTTGAAGCGGCTGTAGTTAATTATCCAGTAATGCATTTGAATGCCGATGTGACCAATTATAAATTAAAAGCCGAATTAGTTCCAAATGCTATTGGTGACAAAGCCTACTTGCAAACGCCTTGTGTTTCGCCTTGGAGAACCATCATGATTAGCGATGACGCTAGAGATATTGTGGCTTCCAAAATGATTTTAAACCTGAATGAACCTTCAAAAATTGAGGACACTTCTTGGATAAAACCCATGAAATATGTTGGAATTTGGTGGGAAATGCACGTAGGGAAATCTACTTGGGATTATGCAGGATCTCAAAATGCCACTAATTTTGCGGATGCGCCAAAAGCCTCGGGGAAACACGGAGCCACTACCGAAAATACGAAACGTTACATTGATTTTGCTGCTAAAAACGGTTTTGATGGCGTTCTTGTTGAGGGTTGGAATGTAGGTTGGGAAGACTGGAATGGCAACTGGAAAGAGGAAGTTTTTGACTTTACAACGCCGTATCCAGATTTTGATATTGCAGCAATTTCGGCTTACGCCAAAGATAAAAATGTCAAAATGATCATGCATCATGAAACATCGGGTTCAGTCAGTAATTATGAAAGACACTTGGATAGAGCTTTTGATTTGATGAAAAAATACGATTATCCGGCAGTAAAATCGGGGTATGTGGGTAAAATTATTCCGCGTGGTGAATTTCATGACGGGCAATCCATGGTAAACCATTTTAATTTCGTTGCAAAGCGCGCTGCCGATTATAAAATTATGGTAAACTCTCATGAATCGTCAAGACCAACTGGTTACAGCAGAACGTATCCGAACTATATTGCTGCCGAAGCGGCTCGTGGAAATGAATTCAATGCTTGGAGCGTAGGAAACCCGCCTGCACACGAAACTATTTTGCCATTTACCAGACAATTGGGTGGTCCGATGGATTATACGCCTGGAATTTTTGAAATAAAAATGAGTTATTACGATAAAAATAAAACGGAGCAGGTTCATACCACTTTAGCCAAACAACTTGCTTTGTACGTAACCATGTATTCGCCCTTGCAAATGGCAGCCGACTTGCCAGAGAATTACGAGAAATACTCGGATGCTTTTCAGTTTATCAAAGACGTTGAAACAGATTGGGATGAAAGTAAATATTTAGAAGCTGAACCTGGAGATTACGTAACAGTTGCCCGAAAAACAAAAGGAAAAGAAACGTGGTTTTTAGGAGCCATCACGGATGAAAATGCAAGAACTTCAGAAGTGAAATTAGATTTTCTTACTCCAAGTAAAAAGTACAAAGCAACTGTATATGCCGATGCAGCGAATGCAGACTGGAAAAACAATCCAATTGCCTATCAAGTAAAAACAATGACGGTCACTAGTAAATCAAAACTAAAATTAATCTTGGCAGCGGGCGGAGGTACAGCTGTTAGTTTTGAGCCATTAGAAAAATAGTTGTAACAGATGCAATCAAATAATGAAATTAGTTACTAGTTAATTGCAATCATGCCATTTATTATAATGAAAGACTATTTTATTTTACGTTTTAAAATGTTTAACAGACAGTTAACCGAGTTGGGAATTGAACCAATAATAGGTTATGTGGTAGGTTTTTGTGTATTTGTATTTTCATCAAATAAATTATTTGAAAAAACGCAATATGCTGACTATATCTTTATGGTAATTTCTTTAGGTGGGATAGTAAGTTTATATGAAATACGTAAAGATGAATTTTTAAAGCTTCATTTTTCAAGAGTTGAATATTTCAAAATAAGAATCCTCGAAAACTTAATTGTTTCTAGTGCATTCATCATTTTTTTATGTTATCAAGAAAAATATTTTAGTGCTGTTGCTCTTCTTATTACAGTTTGTTTTTTATCACTAATGAGCTTTAAAACTAAAGCTAATTTTACGTTTCCAACTCCTTTTTACAAATACCCATTTGAGTTTGCTGTTGGGTTTAGAACAAATTATTACATCTACATATTTGCTTATTTTTTGACATTTATGTCTATTAGTGTGCATAATTTTAATTTAGGAATCTTTTCACTCATTGTGGTTATGTTATCCTGTTTAAACTATTACACAACTACTGAAGATAAATTTTATGTTTGGATTTTTTCTAAATCTCCTAAAGATTTTATTAGATACAAGTTCAAGATCATTTTACTTTATGCAACAATTTTATGTTTGCCAATAAATATAGGTTTGTCAGTGTTCTTCTATTCTGAGATTGAAATAATTTTAGTTTTTCAATTTTTAGGATACCTGTTTATCTTAACAGCCATGTTAGCAAAGTACTCTATTTTCCCAGATAAATTAAATATCAGATATGGAATTGTATTTGGACTAACTTTATGGCTTCCACCATTATTATTGTTTATTATTCCCTATTTATACATGCAGTCACTTAAAAAATTAAAAGAGATATTATAATGATTAGTATTGAAAATTTGTCAAAATCATACGGATCTAAAATAGTTTTAGAAAACATTAATTTAAATTTTTTGAAAGGCAAAGTGTATGGAATAGTCGGAGAAAATGGGGCAGGAAAAACAACCTTATTTAACTGTATCGCTGGATTAGAAAAACATGAAGGAATAGTAAAATATGAATTTGGATTGCTAAAAAATCATTTAGGATATTTACAAACAGAACCTTACTTTTTTCCAAAAATAACCGGAAATGAGTACATCAAATTATTATGCAATGCCAGAAATATTTCGATTACTGATTTAGGTGAAAGAAATATTTTTGATTTACCATTACATGAATATGCTGTAAAATATTCAACAGGAATGAAAAAAAAACTGGCATTAACTGCTTTGCTATTGCAAGAAAACAAAGTAATTATTTTAGACGAACCCTTTAACGGCGTTGATATTCAAAGTAATATAATCATAATTGAAATAATTCAAAAACTCAAAGAAATGGGGAAATCAGTTATTATTTCGTCTCATATTTTTTCGACTTTAAGTGATACTTGCGATGAAATAATGCTTTTAAAAAATGGAAGAATTATTCAAAGCGTTTTGAAAGATGAGTTTAGTGTTTTAGAAAATGAAATGAAATTATTTACAATTGGTAATAAAATGGAGCGATTGAATTTAAAATAATCATCTTCTGAGGTTTTGTTAAATTTGAATTATAAATTTCAAATAAATATTCGATCAACAGGCATAAATTGTATTTCCACACTATTTAAATAAAATTATTACTAATAAAGACTTTAACAGCTGCAAAACAAATTATCCTGAAACAACTTAAAATTTAATTTTAAATTACTCTTACATTATTCGTTTGGAATTACGAAATTGCAACGAAAACCAAAAACTAAATTATTATTACGAATTCTTAGAAAGTCTAAATTCACTATGAAAAAATCAATTGTTGTTGCGTCACTTTTTATGGCTACGTGTAGCCTCTTTGCACAATCAAAAGAAGAACAAACCTTAAAAGATATATATAAATCATCTTTAACCAATGCAAAGTGCTATCCTTGGCTTGACCACTTGTCAAATGCAATTGGATCTCGATTATCAGGTTCAGCAGGAGCTGAGAAAGCCGTTTTATATACTAAAGCCCAATTAGAAACATTAGGATTAGATAAAGTGTACCTTCAAGAAGTAATGGTGCCAAAATGGGTAAGAGGTGAAAAAGAAATAGGCTATTTACAACTTGGTAAACAAAAAATAAGTTTTCCTATTTGTGCCTTGGGAGGTTCAGTAGCAACACCTAAAAAAGGATTACAAGCCACCGTTATTGAGGTGAAAAGCTTAGAAGAACTTGCAGCACTTGGTGAAGAGAAAGTAAAAGGAAAAATTATTTTTTTTAATAGACCCATGAATCCTGAGTTTGTAGAGACTTTTAAAGCATACAGTGGTTGTGTAGACCAAAGATCATCTGGTGCTAGAGAGGCAGGAAAATTGGGTGCTTTAGCAGTTATTGTGAGATCTATGAACTTACGTTTAGACGATTTACCGCATACTGGCGCTACTAATTACGGAGATATTGCCAAGGAACAACGAATTCCTGCTGCCGCAATAAGTACCAATGGTGCCGAGCTTTTAAGTAAAAGTTTAAAAACCAATCCGAATGCTAGTTTTTATTTGAAGCAATCCTGTGAAACTTTTGAGGATGTACTGTCCTATAATGTGGTAGGCGAGATGACTGGTACAGAACATCCAGAGCAGATTATGGTTGTGGGTGGGCATCTTGATTCTTGGGATTTAGGAGACGGCTCTCATGATGATGGTGCAGGATGTGTGCAAAGTATGGAAGTATTGAATATCTTCAAGAATATTGGATATAAACCAAAACATACCTTGCGAGTAGTTTTATTTATGAACGAAGAAAACGGTGTTAAAGGCGGTAAGGAATATGAAATTCAATCTAGTAAAAACAAGGAAAATCATATTTTTGCTTTAGAAAGTGATTCGGGTGGATTTTCTCCAAGAGGTTTCTCAATTGATGCCGATGAGGTTAACTTTAATCAGATAAAAAGTTGGGGATCTTTATTTGAACCTTTTTTAATACATAAGTTCGTCAAAGGTCATTCTGGTGTTGACATAGGTCCATTGCAATCAAAACATATTGTAAAAGTAGGTTTACAGCCAGATTCACAACGTTATTTTGATCATCATCATGCATCTAATGATACTTTTGATGCAGTACATAAAAGAGAGTTAGAACTAGGAGCTGCTGCTATGGCTTCATTAGTATACCTAATGGATCAAAACGGAATAGCTAAATAAATTCAATCTTTGTGGAGGTGTCACAATTATTTTTTTCAATATTTGAATGAAATAATAAATGTGGCACCTTCATTTATTTTACTTTCTACCGCAATTCTTCCTCCTAAACTTGTAATGTGATTGTAAACCAAATACAATCCTATTCCATTACTATCAATATTACTATGGAACTTTTCATATAGTCCAAAAATTTTATCTTTTACTTTATCCATATCAAAACCGACTCCGTTATCCGCAAAAATTAATTGGTTTACTCCATTATTTTTTCTCGAATTAATAGTAATAACTGGCGATTGATTTGGCTTAGCATACTTTATGGAATTAGTAATTAAATTCAAAAAAATACTTTTTATATATGCTTTATTAAATATTACATTTTCAAATTCTGAAAAGTCAATATGAATTGCCGCTTTGGAATCATTTACTAAGGAACTTATAGATTCAAGAACTTCAGTAAGGGATTCTTTTAAATTGATTTCTTCAATTGCTGTATTAATATTAGTTTTGTCTACTAAATCATCAATTGACTCATTTAAAGTTTGCTTTAAATTTTCACTAGTTTGTTTTAAAATATGTATTAATTCTAATGTTTCAGGATCATTTATTTTTGAAACATCAATAAGACTGAAAACCGAGAGCATGTTATTTATGGGAGATTTTAAATCATGAGATGTTTTGTGAGACAACAGAGTTAGTTCTTTATTAATTTGCGTAAGATTAGTAAGGAGTAAATTGCGCTCTTCTTCAACCTTTTTTTTATGAGTGATATTTTTTGCGATGGCATACACTAATTTCTCCGACTGAACAGGCATTGATGTCCAAGATAACCAAACTATTTCGCCACTTTTAGTTAAATAGCGGTTTTCAAAATTTAAAAGTGGGTTGTTTTTATAAACTTCTTCTCTA
Organism: Flavobacterium sp. CECT 9288; assembly: GCF_918731615.1. Taxonomy (NCBI): domain Bacteria; kingdom Pseudomonadati; phylum Bacteroidota; class Flavobacteriia; order Flavobacteriales; family Flavobacteriaceae; genus Flavobacterium; species Flavobacterium sp. CECT 9288. The sequence goes on from NZ_OU957226.1 coordinate 1,360,997, forward strand.
GTTTCTATGGTAATTTGCAGGTCGGGGGCGTATACAAAACTACTAATTGGTCTAGAATACAACTCCTCTTCTGTAAAACCTAATAACTTTGAAACAGCAGGATTAATTCTTTTAAAATATCCATCAAAACCAGCAATGCATATTAAATCAGCTGAGATATTAAAAAAATTGTCAAAATGATAATTTGTTCTAGACGAAGCTTCATGGATTGTTTCCTTGTACATTGAGGATTTTTATTTGATGTATCTTAAATTTTTTAAAGTAAAACGATTTATAAATTTAAAGAACAAAATTTAATAATGGTCATAAATTTATGTAAGAACTGTAAATTGTTCGGGTAAATAAAAAAAAGCTATCAAATTGATAGCTTTTGTGTTATAAATAAAATTAATAATTAGACTTTAAAAATTCCTCCAAATGCGATAATCCTTTGAAAGAAGAAAAAATCCTGGGAAGCACTATCTGCAGTACTTTTAGTTGTTCTAATATCAGGCATATTAATGTATCCTCCTTTTAACTCGCCTTGAATATAAAAATGTTTAAAAAAAGTAATATTTAGACCTGCTTTAATTGAAGTACCAAATCCTGATATATGAAAATCATCATGTCTTTCTTTTCCTAATAATGTAGTGTTGGTTTTAGGATATAGTAATCCAAGTCCTAAACCTTC